>NZ_JAHKPM010000008.1 GCF_018860525.1 Vibrio hepatarius | reverse complement strand
TCAGTGGATGATAAGGTGCTTACCGTAAGAACGGGTTATCATAATCGACGCAACTATTATATTGTGCCATGGATGCTTATGTTGTCCTTTATGGTAGCTTTTTTGATTCACGACTTATGGCCTGATTTTAACGAACTAGAACAATATGCTGTTAAGACTTTGGCGAATATTCAGGAGGATCGTAGGACTGGATCTATTCCCATGTATAACGCTGATCGTGTTGAACAGTATATGAGGACATTACTGAACGATGATGGAAAGGTCACATTTGATAGCTACATTAAAGCACAAGAACTTAGCGGCGAGCTGGACCACTTCTTTAGTAGTATTGGAATGTTATGTTTTTTCCTCATATGTTCTGTGATTGTATGGTTAGTTTTCCTTCTCAAACCCAGAGATGCCGAAGTGTATTTTGACCGACAACGGCAAATTGTTTATAGCTGGCGCCACGGCAGGGTAGGCGCGGCCTACTTTGACAAAATGGGTTTAATTGAAAACCACCTTGGCATTAACCTTGTGTTGCAGTTTGAAAACAAAAAACAAAAGGGCTACCGCCCGATGGCGATTGTTGGCATTGATACCGGCAAGCTCACCTTTCACTCTGAAGCCGATACCACTTATCCACTCGCGCAAATCCTTGCCTTTATGGACCATGGCAAAAGTGCAGTGATCACTGGCCCTTCTTTTAAGCGCAAACCCGTCAAGTTTTTTTTGCGTATCGATCCTAAACCAGACAACCTTGAGCAACGCGTTAACGCCGCGCTTAAAGCCGAAGGGGATTTAGTCCAACACTACCAAACCCGCAGACCCAAAGGGCACGCGATATAAAAGCGGTAAATAAATGAGACGTGGAAAATTTAAACCATTCTGGAAGCTAGAGCATGCTCGGCCATTTACCGAGCTACGTACTTGGTTTAGTGAAAAAGTTACACTTGATGCTTATCAAGATCCTCTTAACTCCATTATGTATGTGGATGATCATGTCTTATCTGTAGGTACTCCGTATAACAATTTCCGCCTCGCTTTTTTTATTCCTTGGGTGGTGTCATTTTGGGTACTGTTTTTCTATGTAGTTAACGATATTGGTCCAAATCAAGGAATGATTAATAGTGCCAATTATATGATTGAACTAAATAACAAGAATAAACTAAATGGTATAGAATATGATACAAAAAGAGATCTTTATTACAAAGCAATGGTTGGCGATGATGGAAAAGGGTCGACACTTGATCTTATCCGCGCAGTAGCTCTCTACGGTACCGAAAATTATCGAAGCTCAATCTATTCAAAAATTACTATCGCCTCGGTACTCTTTCTTGTTGCTATAATCAGCACTTTGGCTCTACTTAGATTCCCTCGCATGGCTAATATTTATTTTGACCGCCGTAGAAGAATTGTTTACACGTGGCGTCTGGGTAAGGTGGCCGCCTGTGACTTTGATAACCTTGGTTTTCGTGAAACCGCGCATGGTCTTAATTTGTTACTTATGAGTGAAAACAAAAAGCGCCAATACTGGCCAGCGAACTTTACTGTTCAACCAACTGGCAGGCCACACTTAAACACTGAGAATGATAACACCGAGTTTATCGCACAAGTTTTTGCTTTTATGGATAAAGGAAAAAAGGCAGTTATTACAGGGGAGCGATTTGAGCGCGCTTACCCTAAGTCGTACTTATTTGTTGATAAAAAGCCAGACAACTTCGAACATCGAGTAGAAGAAATTCTAAAAAGAGATAGTGAGCTACCAGAGCTCTATGCTAAGCATTTGTTTTAAATTTAAGACCATTTAAATAAATGAAACGCAGATTTTGGGGCATATTCACCACCAAAGCCCAGCCTTTTTCCAAATGGTGGCAGGAGTTTCGCGCAGAGGTAGCCGTTATTCCCATGGAAGACCCGTTTGACCCCATAGTCTCTGTCGATGATAGGGTGCTTACCGTAAGAACCGGTTATCACAATCGGCGCAATGCTATTATCGTTCCGCTGATGATGGTGTTTACCTTTATGCCGCTTTATATGTTTTATGATTGGCTGCCTAACTTTGAAAGTCGACAGGAATACGCGCATGAGATGCTAGAGCATTTTGAGCAACAAAAGTCTTTTAGGGATACAATGTATGGTGCTGACGAAGTCGAAAAATATGCTAGAGCTTTGCTAAATGAAGAGGGTGAGGTGACATGGGCAACTTATTTAAGGGCTAAGGAAGTGGAAGGAAAGCTTGAAAGTTTCCTCACTAGTTTTCTACTGATAAGTTCTTTTTTGTTAGTGGGTATTGTTATGTGGCTGCTTTTTCTTCTCAAACCCGGAGATGCCGAAGTGTATTTTGACCGACAACGGCAAATTGTTTATAGCTGGCGCCATGGCAGGGTGGGTGCGGCCTACTTTGATAAAATGGGCTTAATTGAAAACCAAGTTGGTATCAACCTTGTGTTGCAGTTTGAAAACAAAAAACAAAAGGGCTACCGCCCGATGGCGATTGTTGGTATTGATACCGGCAAGCTGACCTTTCACTCTGAAGCCGATACCACATATCCACTCGCGCAAATCCTTGCCTTTATGGACCATGGCAAAAGCGCAGTGATCACAGGCTCTTCTTTTAAGCGCAAACCCGCCAAGTTTTTCTGGCGCGTGGATCCTAAACCAGACAACTTTGAGCAACGCGTTAACGCCGCCCTAAAAGCCGAAGGGGATTTTGTTCATCAGTACCAAACCCGCTGGGTAAAAGGGCACGCGTTATAGCCGCTGATAGCCTGTTTGAAACAGGTCAACTTATATCAAAATGCTTCCTGTTTAATCATATATTACTTAAATAGACTTAATGACTATGAAAAAAGTGTTTTTGCTTAGTGATATGTGCAGAAATAAACAGGTTAAAAGTTATATAATGATTTTCTACTGCATATTAGATATCTGAGATCAATATTTGTGGAAACTGAAAAAAATCATAGTATACCTAAGAAAGATGCATTTAAGGTAAGAGATAGAGCCGAGTCTATAGGAGCATTGTTGAATTTTTCTCTCAGCTTGGGGATTATCTATTTTTTTTGTTCGAATATGATTGAGTTTTTCCAGCATCTAGATACTGGCGATATGGAAAGAGCTTTTGCTAGGTTTGTTTTGGCATGTTCATTTTTATTTTTGTCTGTGATCCTAACTATAGGAATGTTTCTACTAAATAAACATTCAAAAAAACAATCAAAAATATTGTGAAAGGCATATGAATAAAGAAAATAAAATATCTTTATTAGAAAGGATATATAGAAGGTGGATCAATTTTACTCTAGTGGGCACTGTTAGAAAAGATAACCACAAACGCAATTCACTTACTAATACACGAAGACTCGCAGATTACACAAATCACTTCGCTGAATGTTATAGTATAGAGCCATTAAAAGACCCTCAAGAGCCAATAATGGCTATTGATGAGTCAACTCTATCTGTAAGAAATGCAAGTCATAATTATAGAATGTATATTTTATTACCATGGGTAGCTGCTTTATGGTGTGTCTTTTTATATCAAGCATATGAATTTGGCCCCAATAGAGGAATGATTTCATACGCTCACGATAATATTCAACGTAATTTAGAGCTTAAATCATTTGGATATGATTACGATAAGAATGATGATAACTATTACCGGGCTCTAGTCGGAGATAGTGGTAAGGGATCACGTATCGACTTATTTATTGCTGTCCATAAATATGGTGATGAAAACTATCGAAAATCAATATACGAAGAAGTAGCGATTATTAGTCTGCTATTTATATTGTCATTAATGATTGCGACTGTTTTTTTTCGGTTCTATCGACGTGCGGATATTTTCTTTGATCGGGAATATAATATAGTTTATACGTGGCATTTAGGAAAGTTATTCTACTCAAGTTTTAATAACCTAACTTTTCGGGAAGATAAATGTGGGTTAAAACTTTTCTTACATCATAAAGACTGGAGTGACAGAGGCAATACTACTACTCGTTACTTTTATGTACAGGGAACAGGTAGAGTATTTATGAACACTGAAAATGATAACACCTTTCTGTTGACGCAAATCTGTGCGTTTATGAGTAAGGGAATCAGTGCCGTTATCCAAGATAACAGCTTCTTTCGCCCAATGTTTGTGCCTTACTTACGCGTTGATAAAAGGCCAGAAGACTTTAAACAAAAGTTTTCTGACATAGTAAAAGATTGCAGTGAGTCAGCAGAAATGGATAGAGAAACCAGTAGTCAATCTCGGGCACCAGAAATAGTTGCTCATAATCAGTCTGAACGCTTTGTGACCTCGGCACTATGTGCTGCATCTATTGTCTGGTTGATAATCATATCGACTTTGGATTATTTTTGGTCGGTTCAGATACCTGGAGAAGCAATTTTAACTAATATAATTCCTACACTAAGTACAGGTGTGTTAATTGGCTATCGATATGGTGCCTTACTTGAATCAAGAGTTCGTTGGGCCTCATTATTTAATTGGATGATGCTTCAATTTTTAGTCTTTTTTGGCTATATGATGATTGGGGATGAATTAAGCTTAGCTGACCTATTTCTCGGGGCTAATATATATGAACTCGCTCTAATATTTTTAGTTGTGGTTTTATCACTTTTACTGACATTGTATATTGCAAAATTTATTTTGACATGTGGCGAAAAAATAGGTGTAAACCTAAAAGAAGACTAGCTTGCATGAAACACAGTAGAAAAATTGATGGGTGCATACTGACCATCGAGTAGAAGAAATTCTAAAAAGAGTAGTGAGGTAGTGTTTAGAAATCTGTGTCATTTCAGTAGAATATACAAAACAGGAATGACATATGACCAAAGACTTCGATTTAGAACAAGCCATTAAAGCCCTCCAATCAGGACAAGATCTGACGGGGAAAGATGGCTTTTTAACACCTCTCATCAAACAAATCACAGAAGCTGCTTTAAAGGCAGAGCTAGAGCAACATCTTGAAACGGATGAGCGACCGAACCGTAAAAATGGCTCTAGTAAGAAAACGGTTAAGTCTTCTGTCGGTGAATTTGAACTCGATACACCACGCGATCGCCAAGGCACGTTTGAGCCGAAACTGGTCAAGAAGAATCAGACTAAGCTGACTGACGAGATCGACCGTAAGATCTTATCCATGTTCTCGCTCGGTATGAGCTATCGTGACATTCGTGGTCATGTCGAAGACATGTACGGTATTGATGTCTCTGAAGCCACCATCACTAGCGTTACCGACCGTTTGATACCTGAGCTTAAGGAATGGCAGCAACGACCGCTAGATGCGCTTTATCCCTTTGTCTGGCTTGATGCTATCCACTATAAAGTTCGAGAAGATGGCCGCTACGTCAGCAAGGCTATCTACACCATCTTAGGCCTCACGGTTGAGGGTAAGAAAGAACTCCTTGGGTTGTACTTATCCGAGTCAGAGGGAGCGAACTACTGGCTGTCTGTGTTAACGGATCTCCATAACCGTGAGTTCAGCGAGGACACACACCTAAAGTATTATTCTATGAAAATGCCCTATCGCAAAACAGCTCACAATAGGGCTAACGAAGCAGCTCTCTGGCAAGAAAACACTGCGCTATGTGCTCTTTATCAAAAGCACATAGCAGTCTCCACTAAACCACCGAGACAAAGGCGGGGCTTATTCACGGATTAGGACAAATTCATTCCTGCTTACGTGTTTCTACTATCTATCAATCCCACTTTTGGTCAAATAAGCGGTGAATCAAGGTTTACTTAGTAAATTCATTTTCTCCTTCAATGTATTTTTATCCGAAGTAAAACGTCTCGGCATTTACTACGACTGATCGTTCATAGTTTCAATTTGCTAAAGAGAATAATTCTGACTTTTCGAAAGCTGGGTAACATGATGCCGAACACGTAATACATGTTTAAATCTAATCTCAATCCCTGTTTAACTTTAAATCTCACTATCAAGCGGAATTATTCAAATATATAAAGGGACAGTCTAATCTTATTGGTATGATATGCAGTAAAAAAAGTATTGATATCATGCTGCCAATTAATCAAATGCGCAACGGAAAGTTGGTAGAGGATCAAGCCGCAACAAAGGCATTTAAACAGGCGCTTAGCGCGGCGGCCAATAGTGAGGACTTTTTCCAATCTGAAATGATTAACGGAACCTTATATTTGAATTTTTCGGTTGAGATGGACAATAAGCCAGATGAAGAGCTGCACTTGCATTGGTACTACCAACAAAGCCCAGATATTATTGTCCCCAAACGTATGTTAACGTCGGACGGCGTTCTTGAAAAAACGTATTACGGAATGATTGATGATAAACCAAGCAATATTTAGCAGAGATTAGAATGAAAAGAAAAAACAGTCATGGCTTTTTATTTAGGTATCAATACCCACAAAAGCTAGTGAAATGGCGACAAGAATTTGCCAAGATCACTTCAATCAAACCTGAAGATGATCCACTTGAGCCTTTTATGGAGGTCACAGATGATGTGCTTGCCGTGCGCAGCGCAAGAGATAATTTGCGATTACCATTTCTAGTTCCATTAGTTTTAGGCTTCTGGTTTTTAGCTTTTAAATTCATGGGGGATATTGGGCCACATAATGATGAAATAGCATATGCTGAATATAAAATCACTTACTATGAAGACAAGAGTAGGAGAGGTGTTCCGTATGATGAGCAGTTTTATCAATATGCGAAAGCTTTTTTTGATGAAAACGGGAATTATTCTTTCATAAACTACCTCAACGCAGTGTTTAGATATGGTACAGATGGTCATAGAGAGTCTGTATTTTTCAGTATTTCTATTTTTTTAATTGCTCTTGTTTTATCAATAATATCAACTGCTTATTTAATTTTCTTACCTAGGCCCGCTGATATATATTTCGATCGTAAAAAAGGGATTGTTTACACTTGGTTTTTTGGCCGTGTCGCTGCTTGTCGGTTTGAGAATTTAGGTTTTTTGGAACACAGAACAGGCCTGCAACTGTACCTTTATTGCGAAAATAAAAAAGGTAAAATTGGCTACTGTACTCAGCCTACCCTTATTCAGCCCACGGGTAAGGTGACACTGAATGGAGAGAAAGATAACGACTATTTCTTTGCTCAACTCTTCAATTATATGGATAAAGGCAAAAGCGCGTTAATCACAGGAGAGCACTTTTTGAGAGAGCGCCCAAGGACCTATTTTCGCATAGACAAGCGCCCAGAGCCATTTGAAGAGCGATTAGAAACCATTCTTGAGCTAGAGCATGAACTTCCGCTTATGTACGGCCGAATAAAGGTACCCAATTGATATCTGCGCAGACAGAGGTTGAATGAATGTCGGGTAAAATGGCATATAATTCTATCAAACTCTGGCATGTGCTTTGAAAGCTAGACAACCTTTAGCAACGCGTTAACGCCGCGCTTAAAGCCAAGTGGTATGCAATATAGTTATAAGTGATATATAACGGTGAAAAGAAAAAACAGTCATGGTTTTTTATTTAGGTATCAATACCCACAGAAGCTAGTGAAATGGCGACAAGAGTTTGCCAAGATCGCTTCAATCAAACCTGAAGATGATCCACTTGAGCCTTTTATGGAGGTCACAGATGATGTGCTTGCCGTGCGCAGCGCAAGAGATAACTTGCGACTGCCATTTCTTGCTCCATTAGTTATAGCCCTATGGTTTTTAACGTTTACTTTTAGTGACGGTTTAGGCCCTAGTTCTAGTGAAATCTCTTTTGCTCGGGATGTTGTGGCATTAAAAAGTGATTACGAGAATAGAGGAGTCGATATTGCATATCATGAGGCTTTGTTAGGTGAAGAAGGGCAAAGTTCATTTTTTAACTATCTGGATGCCGTCTTTAATCATGGTGAGAAAAATTACCAAGAAGCTGTATTATTCGATATGGCCATATTTTTTATATGTTTAATCCTTGCGTTAATTGCAACCGCTTATTTTGTAACTTTACCAAGACCTGCTGATATCTATTTCGATCGTAAAAGAGGGATTGTTTACACTTGGTTTTTTGGTCGTGTCGCTGCTTGTCGGTTTGACAATTTAGGTTTTTTAGAACATAGAACAGGCTTGCAACTGTACCTTTATTGCGAAAATAAAAAAGGTAAAATAGGGTACTGTACTCAGCCTATCCTTATCCAGCCTACGGGCAAGGTGACACTGAATGGAGAGAAAGATAACGACTATTTCTTTGCTCAAATATTCAACTATATGGATAAAGGCAGAAGCGCTTTAATTACAGGAGAGTACTTTTTTAGGGAGCGCCCAATGACCTATTTTCGGATAGACAAACGCCCAGATCAATTTGATGTTCGATTGGAGGAAATTCTAGAGCTAGAGAATGAACTGCCTCTTATGTACGGCCGAATAAAAGTACCTAATTGATATGTGGATAAGAAGCTTTGCTGCGGCTATACGTCTAGCCATATCTCTAATTAATTAGTTATGAAACGCAGATTTTGGGGCATATTCACCACCAAAGCCCAGCCTTTTTCCAAATGGTGGCAGGAGTTTCGCTCTGAGGTAACCGTAATTCCCATGGAAGACCCATTTGACCCTGTGGTGTCAGTGGATGATAAGGTGCTGAAGGTAAGAACGGGTTACCATAACAGGCGCAACTATTATATTGTGCCATGGATGTTGATGCTGTCTATTATGGCAACCTATTTTACTGTTGAATCATGGCCCAATTTTCCCTCTCTAGCCGAAGATGCTCACGAATCCATGGCACGGATACAAGAGTATCGAAGAACAGGGTATAAACCTTTTTATGATATTGATGAGGTGGAAGCTTAAACCACGGTACAGACAGGCATCGGAAATCAGTATATGGAGATATAATATTTATTTCCATTCTTGTTTTTATAACGCTCTTACATACGCTCGCTTTACTTCGTTTCCCCCGTCTTGCCGATATTTATTTTGACCGTCAACGAGGCATTGTCTATACATGGCGGTTTGGAAAAATAGCCGCGTGCCGATTTGAAAACCTTGGGTTTAGAGAAGATAAGATAGGGTTGACCCTGTTTTTATATGGAGAGAGCAAAAAGCATCAAAGCGGTTATTGGCCAACACTATTTGGCTTGCAGCCAACGGGTAAGGCGCATATGAACAGCGAAGATGATAATACCTTTCTCATGGCCCAACTCTTTGCTTTTATGGATAAAGGCAAAAAAGCGGTGATCACAGGTGATAGTTTTTATCGCCCGCAGCCGAAAACATATTTGTATCAAGACAAAAAGCCGAAAGACTTTGATAGCAGGCTGGCCGCGATTCTTGATAGAGAGTATGAGTTACCAGAGCTATACGCAAAGCATACGTTTTAAGTCAACGCGGAATGAAGTTGAGAATATTAATTATAAGGAAAAAAATATGACAGATAGTACAAGTGAAACATCATTGCCTGAAGACTCATTTGGACAATTAGATATTACTTATGATCAAACGCCTTGGTATCGTCGTCGTTGGTTTCTTTGTGTGACGATGTTGTTCTTTATTCCGTTAACATTAATCTTAGTCTTAAGTGGTGAGGTCTATCTAAAGCGTCAAGGAGTGGTTTATAAGATGCAACTCTCGCAGAAAATACGAGTTGTCATTGCGTGTCTTGTACTTTTGTGTGTTGGTTTATTCAGAGTGATAGGACCCGGTTACTAATTCGATCTTCAAGTGTTCTTTATATACATAGAGTTTGGTCATAGTGCTGAGGTGTTGTGAATCATTGGTATTCCGGGTAGATTTTTAATAAGTGGCGTACCTTGTTTCGATAGGTGCGCTTGACTTAAAAGACAAATTGTAAAGACTACTGTTTATGTGTTTTTCTCCATAATGATGGCGTTGTACCCATTTCATTTGTAAACATATAAGTGAAGGCTGACACATTAGCGTAACCTAAATCAAGCGCAATAGAAGTTATCCTTTTGTCAGAATTTAGCAGTTGAAGAGCAATAAACAATTTTGCTTTTTGTCTCCAGTCTCTAATACTCATGCCTAATTCTGACTCAAATTTTCTAAGTATGGTCCTTTTTGACAAAAAGAAGATCTCTGGAAGCCTATCAATGCAACTATTATCACCAATATTTGAATAGATATAATCGCAGATATTTTGTATTTTCTCATCTTTTGGCCAAGGGATATTGATACTTTCAGAACATAGTCTTTCAAACTGGTCTGATATCAATGACTTTATCTTAGATAAATAACCAGTATGCTCACCAGCTAGAATAGCCCTATCCAGTTCACATATTAGGCATCTCATCATATCATTGACCTTATAAATGTATGATTTTTGGATAAATTCAATATCATTTACATAAAGGCTGCGAAACGTTGCACCGTGCTTGGTTGAAGTCGAATGATTTATACCCGGTGGTAGCAGTATCCCGTGAGAAGATGTGATTAAGTATTTCAATGAATCGATTGTGACGATTAGATCTCCTTTTGTTGCATACACGAATTGGTACCAAGCGTGGCTATGTTCCGGAAAACCCTCTCCAGGGAGAAGGTCTTCAGACCTTAACATTATCCCACAATCAATGCTTCCAATAGAGGGTACTCTCTTGTCCATATTTAAACTCAACATTAAAAGAGAAAATATGGCTAATAATAGTAACTATTGGTCATACTGTCGAAAGATTTAATCTCTGTGCACGTTATACTCTATTTCTATCGGCTATGTGAGACTGAAATATAATAATATCAATTTCTTATATTTTAAAAGAATACTTTTAAGAGGAACAAATGACGGTAGAAACTTCACAACCCAATAATTACGACATTGCTAAAGTAACGTTTGGAGGAATCTGCGCTCTGATACTAACAGTTGGCTTGGCTAGATTCTCATATACGCCAATGTTGCCGATAATGATAAAACATTCTGGGTTGACGACTATACAAGGTGGGTGGCTAGCAACTATAAATTATGCTGGGTATATGGTCGGGACCTTGTTAATCTCATCCATGCACAACCTAAAAAATAAATATAATCTACATCAACTATTTTTGCTTTTAGCCGTGATAAGCACGACACTGATGGGTGTAACAAGCAATGAATACTGTTGGGGTTTACTCAGGTTCGTATCTGGTATTTCTAGCGTTGGTGGATTGTTATTAGCCTCTGCATTGATATTAAACTGGTTCAAGGTAAATAAACTAAACCATGGTTTAGGGATGCACTTCTCTGGGTTGGGTATAGGGATAGCAATATCTGGAGTGCTCGTGATTCTTACCAGTAATTCACTCGACTGGAACGGGCAGTGGATTGCTACAGGGCTATTTGGAATATTATTTTTATTACCTTCATGGTTATTCATTCCCAAACCAATAACCTCCGAGTCAAAAATCCACATTGAATGCCCGGTAAGTAAACCCAACCTGAAAACGATAAATAAAAAATGGATGACATTCATGATGATGGCGTATACCTGCGCCGGCCTAGGTTTCGTAATTGGGTCTACATTTATTGTTTCATTCTTAGAGGCATCGCCTATTCTTCATGGAAGAGGTGGCTTGGTTTGGATTCTAGTTGGTTTGTCGGCAATCCCGTCATCATTCCTTTGGGATTCATTGTCCAATAAAATTGGAAACATAACATCATTAGTCTGCGCATATCTCGTCCAACTGGTTTCAATTTTACTACCTGTAATTTCGGATTCTCTTCTCACAAATATGTTATCAGCAATCCTATTTGGCATAACTTTTGTAGGAATTGTATGTATGACGCTAACGGCGGTTGGCAGAAGGTTTCCTGAAAAACCAGCAAAAGCTATGGCAAAAATAACACTTGGTTATGGTATTTCTCAAATATTAGGACCGGTCATTACTGGTTATTTGTCGAATTCAACAGGCTCATATAAAGTTTCATTCCTAGCAACATCAATAATAATGGGACTTGGCATGGTATTTTTGTTAAAGATAAGAGCTATAAAAGATTAATTGATTCAATCCAGCTGATAGCCCTCGAGTTCAATCACTGTGGATTATATATAAAGTTATATTGATTAATAATGTTGCATTTAAATTTTTCGGAGTAACAATGAGTAATTTATTAAAAAAACCATAAACAAAAACTAATTTTGCTCGAATGAATAGCATTATAAAAGGTGTAAGATCGGGTGAAACCTAAGGTTTAAGCGTACAAACTCTCACTAGGATGAAAAATGAAGACGTCTACCATCATTGCACTTAGCTCACTTTTTTCGGTATCAGTACTGGCCAATACTCCTCCCACCCTTGAAATGCATACTCTTTCCGCACAAGCATCAACGCAGTACCCAGATATCACTTGGACTACAGTTGATAAGATTGCATCAGAGCTTCCAAAGCATACTATTAACGTTGGCTTAGATATTGATGACACTATGCTGTTCTCAAGTCCGGTTTTTTACTATGGTAAACAAAAGTACTCTCCGGATTCCTTTGATTACCTAAAAAACCAAGATTTTTGGAATGAGGCTTCAATGGGGCTTGATCGTTTTTCTATCCCCAAAAAATCAGCGATTGAATTAGTCTCCATGCACCTTAAACACGGGGATACTGTCTACTTCATTACTGGTCGCACTGCTCCAGAGGGGCAAGAGACAGTCACTGAAACTCTTCGCAATATTTTCCCTAAAGAGTACGGTAAGCAAATTAAACCCGTCATTTTCGCAGGTTCGTTAGATAAAGTTCAGCAACTCAAAATGGCAAAAATTGCTCAATACTATGGTGACTCAGACGAAGACATTACCAGTTCTCGTGAGGCTGGTGTAAAAGCGATTCGTTTCCTAAGAGGCGCGCAGACTACCTATACTCCGCTACCTCATGCAGGTAAGTACGGTGAAGAAGTTCTGATTAACTCAAACTACTAAAACTGGTGGGGCGTCATTTAATCTGAACTGAAATCAGAGGTGTTAGCTAGCGCACTATACTTATTGCGCTAGCTTCACATAGGCGACTTTTTGATAATCAATACAAGAAAGGACAGGCAAGGGTTAGTATTTTTGCTTTAACGCGGCGACAGCAAAACCTGAAGTGATGAAAGTTAAGCCTGCTCCTATATTGAGTCCATTCACCACCCTCGGCTTTTTATTAAGCCAACCCGCCAATTTAGATGCAAATATTCCCATCAACGCAAAACCTAACGCTGTAAGCAAGGCAAACCACGCGCCGTAGACGATCATCTGAGTTGTTACTGAGCCAAGTTGCGGGTTTACAAATTGCGGTATGAAAGCGAGTACGAACATCCCTGGCTTAGGATTTAGCGATGCGGATAAGAAACCAGTCGTGAAAATACTGGTGAGTGGCTGTTTTTCACTGGGGGATAAGTTAATAAGGCTTCGAGACCGTAGTACTTTAATGCCCAGCCAAATAAGATATCCAGCGCCTACGGTTTTTACGATAAAAAATGCTAGCTCTGAAGTTTGTATTAATAGTGTTAATCCAAATGTCGCGGTTAAAACATGGAATAAAATGCCGGCCCCAGATGCTAACCCAGACAAGCTTGCAGCAAGTTTACCTTGGCTCAAGCCTCGGCCAATGGCCAAAATATTATCTGGGCCCGGTGATATAACTAAAACTAAACATGCCAACGTATACGTTATCCAAACTTCTATCGGGAACATGGGCCCCTCCTTGAGTATGATTACATTTTTTGAGTCGATAGATTTATATGACTACCAGAATAAACCTCATTATAAGTCCATAACTTACCATATAAAACTATTTGATAAAGTGAAGATATAAGGCTGTCTAGAACTTAGGATTTACGGTATTTGTTGGCATTCTTAGTTATCTCTTAATTAGGCCGCCATCGACTGGAATCTCGCTACCTGTTATATACGACGATGCGGAAGAAAAAAGAAACATCGCCACGTTCGCAATTTCGTTAGCGGAAGCTGCTCTGCCCAGTGGCAGTTGTTCGACAATGCTTTTTTCAAATTCAACTTGTTCCTCGATAGACAAGAAGCGCCTTAAGTTAGTGGCAACAGGACCTAGGGCTAAACTATTGACCCTTATTCCTTTGTGGGCGAGTTCATTACTCCATACTCTAACGACAGCAGAGAGAGCACCCTTGGAAGCGGCATATAATGAGGTCAGCTTTGCACCCTCGTAAACAGAGCTAGAGCTAGTGACAATGACAGATGCATTGTCCTTCAAATAGTCACTCAGTGATGCCAGCTGTAGGAGTGGGCCTCTTATATTTATATCCATGATCTTGCTGTAGTTTTCTGCATTCACATGTTGTAAACCGTCTAGTTCAGCGATAGCAGCATTGAGCCATAATCCATCTAGCATGCCATGTTGTTCCACCGCTTGTGCAAGCTCATTACCAGATTCAGGATTTGAAGAATCAATGTCTAAAGGAGTAATCCAAGAGCCAAATCTATTTGATAGCGCTTTCAATTTTTCTCTGTTGCGTCCAGTAATAATAACCCGAGCCCCCAGTCGTATCAGCTCTTCTGCTGTAGCTAAGCCAATACCACTCGTCCCGCCTGTGATTAGATATAGCTTATCGTTGAAATCATAGAGACTTGAAAGATAGGAAAGGTTGTCCTTTCGCTCGTTATGCAGTGTTAAAGATAAAGGTTTAGTATTCAACATAGTTTCTCCTCGAAATGAGAAACAAGGTTAACGGTTAGAGTAAACTCTAAGTCAACATACTTTACCACTTTTGTATAAGTTAATTTTGTAATCTAAGGCTTTGAGGTGATTTTCTAGTAAGCTTATTTGTTTAACAAGCCCCTCTCTGTGCTTTGATAGAATACTCTCTCTATCTATGAGCGTGTCTGAGCCACCATCGGATAACCTAGCGTATTCTACTATTTCATTGAGTCGCATTCCTGTTTCTTTAAGACGTTTTACAAACGTTATCCAAGCAACATCTTGGCTTGTGTAGTACCTATGTCCACTGGCGTTTCTACGAATATCTTTTAGTAAGCCTATCTTTTCATAATATCGTAGAGTATGAGAAGACAAGCCTACTTTGTTAGAGAACTCTCTCATGTTCATATATTGCTCCTAGGTATTATTTTTTGCCAACAATTCTAGCCACATTTGGAGGTTTCTACGACAATAAACCGTATGAATTTAAATTGAATAAACGTAGAAATTTAAGACAACACTTTTGACAAGGCACTGAAGTGAAGCAAACATCTAATTTTATTGATCAATGCACCAGAAATTCCATAGCAAGAGTTCAGGACACACACCAAAAGGACTAAATAAGTATGATTTACTCCTTTTCGAGGGATTGATTACAACCACCTGTTTGAATGATTGCTAACTTCTTATTATTCGATAAGGAGACATATTCATGACGACTGCACGCAAGCAACTTATCTCGATTGAAGCGACATCCTATTATCACTGCGTGTCTCGATGTGTTAGACGCAGTTTTTTATGTGGTGAAGACACCCAAAGCCAAGTGAGTTATGAGCATCGCAGAGAATGGATCGTCAATAAAATTCACTCACTTTCTAATCTCTACTGTATTGATATTTGTGCTTACGCCATCATGAGTAATCACTACCACCTAGTCGTCAATATCAATCGAGAGAGAGCCTTGGCCTTGTCACATCATCAGGTCGTTGAACGCTGGGGAATGGCTCATAAGTTACCACTTATTATTCAACGCTGGCTTCGTGCCCAACTCACAAACCCAATTGAACACGAAAAATGTATTGAGATCATTGAGGTTTGGCGAGAACGTTTGTGGAATTTGAGCTGGTATATGAAAGAGCTTAACTACGAGATTGCTTGCAAAGCTAACAAAGAAGACAGCTGTACTGGCCATTTTTGGGAAAGCCGATTTAAAAGCCAAGCCCTGCTTGATGAAAAAGCCCTCGCCGCTGCAATGGCGTACGTAGACCTAAATCCTATTCGCGCAGGTATTGCCACTAAACCAGAAGATTCAGAATTCACTTCCATCAAAGCTCGAATTGACGCTTTAGATAAACAGTTGGCTACAGCCCCTTGCCTTCATCCTTTTATCGGTAATGAGAGCAACTTAAAACAAGACGGCATTCCTTTTCGATTGATGGATTATATTGAATTAGTCGACTGGACAGCCCGCCAAATTCGGCCGAATAAAGCATTTATGAATTCGAGCCTGCCCCCCATACTAGACAGGCTCGGGGGAAACATAAATAACTGGCTAAAGGTTTGTACTCAATTGGAGAAATTCCGCGTCACCGCGGTAGGCAGTCAAGCACAAGCAATGATCGCCAAAATCGCTCTTAATAAGAAAAAGCTTCATTTATTCGCTTTTGAGTAACCGTCACTCGAAGGTGTTCAGAAATAAATACCCACAGCTTGATGGCTGAAACAGCTTTGAAATAGACTTACCGATATTCAATAAAAATGCCTTCCTTTAGTCTAAGTCGACAACAACATTTCTCAAATTTGGCAGTGCATCAAAACAAACCTCAAAGTGGCGTGGATAATTTATCTTTCTCTTTATTGTTGTGTGTCCAATATTATTTTTGATATTATTTTTATTGGTGTGTGTCCGATATTTAGATATTTAGATATTTATTTAAGGTTACTATGCACTGTAGATACTTTATATCCGGTAATCTTGGATATTTCTGTCGCGTCTATTCCGTCTTTTGATTGAAAAAATGTAAGAAGACAAAATGAAATGTAAGCAAATGAAATGTAAGGACACGCACCTCACTTATTCGATTTTTTTACTAGTAGAACTATAAACTTTAATTAACAGATATATATGTGATAGCATGCATTGCGTGTGGGTTGTTATGGTTGTGCTACTCGATTTGGATAAAAAATTAGCTCTTAGTGCCTGTGTTATCGACGATGTGGTAGATTTAGCGGAACAGATGTCTAACCCTGTAATGTTAAAAGACAGCAGGGGACGATATTTGTATGCGAATCAATCAAGTATCTCTTTATTTGGCTTAAGCCATCAAAATGATGTGGTGGGTCTGAACTCGAAAGAGCTCAAAGGTAAAGTGACACATCGCTGGCATGATACATTCGAACAAGCTATCTCAGATTTAGACTCGTTTGTGGTGAAAAAACGTTTGTCAGGGCGAGATAACATGCGAGCTATCCCTTGCCAAGACGGTACATTACGTATCCAAGATATGATCAAAAAGCCGATGGTTAGTAACCTATCGGACAAAGTCACTTCTATTTTTACCTTTAGTGAAAACTTAACCGATAATATAGATAGGCTGGCTTTACTTAGTCTTTATGTTGAGTTTTATTCTTCACACCTTGTGGCGGTCCGCTATTTTTTAAAGTACCTATCAATCGAGTCCTTATTTATTAAAACGCCGTCATTAAGAGAGATGGAAACCGTGTTGCGAATAGCAGCATTAGGTAATCAAAAATCAGTATCAAATCAGATGGGGATCTCGACGAGAACAGTAGAAGAAAATATACGAAAAATTAAGCAGAATAAGCTTGCCAATGAATATCTATGGTCTGTACTTTTGGAATTAATAAGAAATGAACGCAGAAACCTTAAAATTAAGTAAAGTTATACAAATCACTACCGTATCCAATATTTTTGAATGGTATGAATACATTATTTTTGCCTATTTATACGCGTCGATTGGACAACATTTTTTCTCTTCATCGGATCCTATATCCGCTGCAATAGAAACCTTTGGTGTGTTCGCACTCAGTTATTTAGCAAGGCCATTTGGCAGTATGTTCTTTGGCTGGTTGTCAGATAGTGATTCAATATCGAAAGCAGCCAGAATTTCTATGATGATGATGGCAGTACCGCCGATTATCATTGTTCTGATACCAAGTTACGCCAGTATTGGTATTGCAGCTCCTATCGCCTTGGTTGCTGCTCGATTGGTACAAGGCTTTGCCGCTGGCGGTGAGTTACCAGTGACGGCGACCTTTGCTTATAACCATACTGAAACAAAATTTAAACGTTTTGCCTGCGCTTTAGTCAATTGCAGCTCTTTGATTGGTGTTTTGCTTTCATCTCTGACAATTACGCTAATGAATGCTTTTCTCACTCAAGATCAAATTATAGCAGGAGCCTGGAAATATCCATTTTACCTTTCTGTACCTTTAATAATGTTTATCTATTGGTTGCGAAAAGATTTATTTTTACTGGATTCTTCTGCAAAAGAAGAGACGGAGAGCCCGAAGGAGGGCGGTTATCTAGCGCAAATCTACCAGCATAGGCATTCTTTTTTAGTTGGTTTTTCAGTCATCGCTTCTTTGCAAATTTCTTTCTACCTGATGTTTATATGGTTTCCTAGTGATTTAAATTTATTTCTTGGAGTGCCAAAGCTTACTGCGTCCGCGTTTAATACCATGAGTCTTTTTATTATGGTTATCACAGTGATATTGACTGCTTTGGCCTTGATTCGTTTTGAAGGAAAGAGGCTCCTGTTTCATTTTCTTTATATTGAAGTTCTTGCAGTGATTGGCGCCTTCTATTGGCTTACTCATGATCAAAGTTACGTAACACTGGCATGCATTAGTATTGTTTTCTCTATTTTAATTGGGGTTATTGATGCCATTGCGCTTGGATTTTTAGGCGGATTATTTAAGTCGAGTATACGGGGAATTGGAATGAACATGACATTTACACTGCCCGCAGTGTTCTTTGGCGGTTTTTCTCCATTGATTGCGACTTGGTTAATAAATCAAACTGGAGTTCTTATGATCCCAGCATTAATGATTGGGCTGGTATTAATCTTGACTTTATGTGTGATTGTTAAGTTTGAGCGTGAACTAGACAACCACCGAGAACTCCAGTATCAAGATTGACGGTAAGTTTAGTAAAGGAATCATAGACTCTATGATACGCCTCTTTGCCATGATTGTGGCAAAGAGACGATTCATTGTTTCTCATGTTTTCCAGTACACTTTGGTAGCTGTCAAAAAACATCTCTGAAAGGTCGTAGACGTTAACGACTGACCAAGGCGAAAAAATGGCATCGATCCTATCTAAAGCGACGGGGTTGAAAGGAGAGTGGTCATCATCAAAAAGGTTGCCTTTAAATGGGGTTTTTGATGAATACTCAAAGACGAGTAAATCTGCCTTTTCTCTTGCTCTGGGTATTAATACATTGCAAGCTTGATTCTGGTTTTCGAATGCATAAAAAGAAGAAAACATTGTAATAAGATCAAAGGTTTCTTCAGTTAAATTGTTGATGTCTAAAACATCACCATGGAGGAAGTCGCAATCCTTGTACTGATTTCTTGCGTAATTTATTGCTTGGATATCTTTATCTACCCCAATGGTTTTTACATCTTGGTTTAGCATGTCTACTGTGCCGCCTAACCCCGATCCTACGTCCAATATGCTTTCTTTTGAAGCAAAGTTGATCTTGTTTATTGCAAAGCTCACCGCTTCTCTATCTTTTGGGTGAGTAAAGTCCCCATTTCTTATTTCTGCCAGTAGGTGTTTTTTTTGGATAAAAGTGTTCATTGGAATAATTAATCCATTTAAGTCAGCAGGTGCTTTTTATTTTTTTGAAGAATAAACGAGTAATTATTGCAAACTATCCATTCGAAAAATAGACGGGTTTTCCCCGTATGTTAAATTTTATCAAAGTGTATATTGTGTGCATGGGTGTTTATTTTATTTGGCCCTAACTTAAGGGTATAGCGATAAGCATGAGATATAAGTGTGTTTTTTTATCCTTATATCAATCCGGTTTTAGAGCCCTGAAACCCTTACATAACCAATTGATAGTATTGTCCGTATTTTGGGTAACAACGTGAAAGCGTTCCCCACTTAACTTAAGTGGGGACTTTTTATAAAGTAGTTAAAGGAATGCAAATAGAAGGTTGAGGGAGAGTGAGGAGGGAACACACACCATAGCAACATGCTTTAAAGCAGCCGCTATCACTCCAAGTGAGTATTTAACAGCGCTATCGAACCGGGCCACTCTTTATTGCCTTATGGGCCTGTAACACCAGCTTCATTTTAACTACAAACGGAAATAATCGTTACGAGTCGTCTGGTGATTGATTGACGAATAGTAAGTTTTGTAACCATCAATAAAGTAACTCGAACCATCCGGTCTGATAATTTCAAATATTTCCCAGCGAGAAGTTCCGCTCTCTGCTGGTTGCGTTATATAACCTGCTGGACAGCTAAATGCTTTTGACTCAAAGGTTACCTCATCAAGACGGAAAACGTTATAGTATTGGCCGTTTTCCTCTGTCACACGTGCCCACTGCCCATCAATCGTCTTGTAATTGTCATGTTCATCAAGAAGCCAATCCCAATCACTGCCGTCGGGCAGGCCACAATAAACATAGGTTGAAGTATTTGCATATGTTGTTGATGTTAAAACCAGAATGCCGAGTGTAATAATAGCCTTAATATTCATGATGTTAAATAAATGCCTCATTATTGTTATGATTTTGTTTTATAACACAATGTGGTGAAATAAAAAATAAACAAACAATAAATAAGCATATTCATCACAGAAATGCGAAACTTAAGGATATTCTATAGCTGGGTAGCTATTATTCACCGAATGGCTCATATCCAAGTAGCATGATATGAGCCTTCCGATATTTTTAAATAGGAAGGGGATCACTGGGAAATATCTAAATACCAGTTGGTAAACTAATATCATGTCAAAGCGAGAATAAAATAATACCAAAGCGACATCCAGTACATTTGATTGCTTTTTTAATCGCTTTTAGCTGTGTTGAACCATAACCTGCTCTTCTCCAAAGGAGAGTACACTGCCAAAGATACCCGCTATTATTCTAGCTGAATGTAGAATATCTTTAGTTATGATTAACTTTCCAGCACGAATCTTTTTCCCATCTCCAGCAACTGAAAACTCCCCTAGCCAGGATACTGGACAGCCATTATTGATAAAAACACTTTTCCAGTAAGCTGGAAGCATAAGTCCTACAATTGAAGTGATCCCATGTATCAAGCTATATTCTAGGTAAGCAATAACGAGTTCCTGGATCACACGTTTTCTTTGAGCGGGTGACAAGCCTTTATCTAAGCAGAACCGGCTGCCTTCCCAAATATTGGCATCGCAAGGCAAAGGCTCATATGTCACTAAATGTGGAAATACTTCTTTCAACATATAAGTCCGAGTTGTTGGATACAGTCTAGCGACTCCTCTCACTTTCTCGTTTTCACGCCAGACAAAATAAATAGTTGCAGGATTATCGTATTGGTCGTATTCCATACAATTTATATAGGGGACATCCCACGATTGCCTTTCAATGACGCTTCTATATCTAAGTTGAAACTGATCGGCAAGTGGGTTACCTCTAAAATTATGCAGCGTGCTCACTGTTATACATTCAATTGTCATAGTTTAGCTGCCAATGAAAAATCGATGAAGCAGAATGCTCCATCGATATAATGGTTAGTGAATTTCTGTTGTTTTGATGTATCCGTCACCCCGGCTGCCGCTTGAACGATTGATGACAACCCAGTGGTATCTACCTTTGCCCGGGTTAGAATACACAGAGCGGCTAGGCCCCCCAATCACAGAGCCGCTCCCGTCAACAAGCTGTAGGCTAAGCCAAGCATTCGATAAGTTTGTCAATACTCCAGACGCTCTTTTATAGGCACACGTTTGATCAAACGAGTAGAGCTTTGTTGAATCACCAGGTCGTAAATTGGTGAAATAAAATGTGTTAGACAGATTGATTCGGCATAAAAAGTTAAAAGACTTTGATAGTTCAGCAAAGCCTTGATCACTCATTTGTTGGCTTTCTTCTTTGTTGAGGTCCATCTCGACAGAGCTTTTGGTAACCACTTTTGATTCCAGTTCGACAACAGGATAGGCTTTTCCATCAAGGTAAACATTTGTAGGCGCAAAGTTCGCTTGTGCTGAGAGTGAAAATGCCGCAAGCAATAATGATATATTAATAATTTTCATAGCAATGACCATATATAAGAAATGGGATAATTATTGATACACCTTATACAAACAACATTAATAACCTTTATTTGTGATTGTGCAGATCATATTGTGTAATGGTTAAAATAGACATTTCATATTAATTAAATACTTATCACACAATAAAGGTATGGCGATCTTTAATTGATATAACACAAGCAATTCGGAGAGGTTAAAGAGAGGTATTAAAACGCGATATTAACGAGATGAAAAGGAGATATATCAGATTGCCTCGCTGCCTATCAATTAGGTAGCTTTCATTATGCTAATACTAGCTAAAGTGATCATTTGATCTAATGTAAGAGTACTAATAAATAAACTTACACAAACAAACTTACTCTATGAACTATTCACTCGTTTTTTCAACCGCTCTAATTGCATGCTTGATGAGCCCTCTTGCTTTTTCAGCAGCTTGCCCTGACATACTTAACAGCAAGCAACGGCTGCTTAACTCAACTGAAAGCATTGAGCTTTGTAAGGAATTTCAAGGAAAGACGTTGTTGGTCGTTAATACCGCTAGTCAATGTGGTTATACATCACAGTTTGAAGAACTTGAGCAGCTGTATCAGACATACAAATCTAAAGGTTTCACTGTTGTTGGTTTTCCTAGTAATGATTTTCGGCAAGATAAAGGGAGCGAGGCGCAATCGGCTAAAATTTGTTATTTAGATTACGGCGTCACTTTCCCTATGATGGCGAGAACACCATTAACGGGTAATGGCGCTAATCCCGTCTTTATGCAGATACAAGCGCAAGCTGGCATCTCTCCTCAGTGGAATTTTTACAAATTCTTGATTAACAAACAAGGTAAGGTCATCGCCACTTTTCCTAGTTCTACATCGCCTGTGAGTTTGACTCTCAAAAACGCTATCGAGCAGCAGCTATGAAGTCTGACTTTTTGGTAAGTACTCACACTCGCAACACCATGGCTAAGCTGGGTTACATGGGGTTAGTTCCTTTTTTGTTTGGGTTGCTTTTATCGCTGACAGGTAGCCGTTTCATTGGACATAGTGGTGAAGAATTTTTCATTACATATAGCGTCGTTATTTTGAGCTTTTTATCGGGTATTTTATGGGGAAATAGCATTGAAAACTTTGAAAGCCGATTGAGCAATAAATCATTAATTTTTAGCAACTTGGTTGTGTTATCGGCGTGGTTGTCTGTATTGCTTGGTGAGCAAAACGAGTCTGTGAGTCTGCTTATTTTACTCATTGGCTATATCACAGTTTGGCGGGCAGAGAAATCAATGCGATTAGAGCACCAAAGTACCGGACCAGAAGGATACTTTGATATGCGAACAAGGTTAACGTCTAGTGTGGTCTTGATGCATGGCATAGTGATGTTAACTTGAAGGGCTCAACAGAAAAAAAATAATAATATTATGTAGTTACTAGGCGAGCTCTTGCTCGCCTTGCTGTGATAAGAATATTTAATATTTTCTATTTATCCACAACACATTGAAGGTTATCAATGACTTGGGGAATATTGTGCAAATAAAATCGGTTACTGGTGAGATATTCGTACCAGTCATCCTCACCTTTACAAAATGGAAGAGTGTATATATCACCAAGTTGAGGTGGCATGTACCAGCCAAACAAGTACGTCAGTGCTTCACCCTCTAGATTCACATTGACAATCTTTTCCTCTGCAGCTTTGTTGAGTTCTTCTAAACTTTCGAACTGGCGTTTTTGTATGATGTGTTCAAGACTGTTTTTGCCTAGACCGAGTGCATTAAATGCATAAGCTTTTGAATCAGTGAGCATAGCTGCATATTGCGCTAAGCCACCACCTAAAGAGGTACCCGTTACAATCAGTTGTTTTTCTGGATAAGCTGACTTGATTGCTTGTGCGAGAATTTCAGCCTGTTTGAAATCGTCAGGTAGCTGACCATTAATCTGATTATACGCAGAGCTACTATTTATTACGCCTCGTTCTGTCCGTCCCTTTATTGAAAAGCGAGTATCTGTTCCGGCAAAAGCGAGAACGACATGGTTATCTTGCTCATCGATAGGCATAAGAACGGTTGCCATTAACCCGGTGTGTTTGTCTATGTATTTCAACTGCTCGTTGTTTTTGTTATCAACATCGATATAAGGAGGAAAAGAGATACTTTGAGATTCGGTTGATTTGTGCGAGCTTTGAATAACATTTGCCTCTTCAGTGCTGATACGTCGAAAACCATCTTGTGTATTTTTGACGTTTGCTACAGAAACAAATGCCCCTTGAGACAGCTTTGCGTATCTAAGTACATATTCTGAGGTCGATTTGTCGATGATCTGTTGTTCTTCCTTGGAAGTAAATTGAAGATCAGGCTCAACATAGGTCGAGCTCGCATTAGCTTGTGAACCAGCTAATGCTAAAAGAGCAAAAAGACAAATCGCTAGAGGTGCATTGGCTTTGGGCACTGAAAGAGGTTTATACATGGGTCATTTCACTGTTCAGATAATTAATGAGTACTATATGTTTTTTAGCAAGTGTTGCTACCAAAATTGTTACAAGGATTGATGAATTGGTTGAACCAGTTTTTTAAATTAAGTCCATAGTTAGAAAAATTGGCCATTTACGAAGGGGACTATACGCCGATTAACCTTACCAAAATTAATAGTTGAGCGATTTATCATTCACAAGTAAAATCCTTATATTTTAATATATTACTTTCATTTGACAAGTGTACAACACAGCGATCATATAGTATTTGACACTTTTGTTTTTAAGTGATGTAAGAAAGTCCATCAAAGGTTTTAAATGAAAAATACTCTTTTAGTGCTAGCTTTAATTAGTGTGTCGGCTTCAGCTTCTGCTGATTCTTGGCTATATGGCGGCGCATCAATTGGTCAATCCGATCTTAACTCGGAAGACACTACAACTTACTCAGTTCATGTTGGAACTGGGATTTTACCTTTTATCGGTGTTGAAGCCGGTTACAATAATTTTGGTGAGTTTGATTTTGGTAATGGTAAGGTAGAAGCGTCTTCATTTTATGCTGCGCTTAAGCCAAGCATTAACTTTGGTCCTTTGCAGTTATACGCCAAAGCTGGAGCACATTATTGGGATCAAGACTCAAGCTCTATCGGTTATAAAGACGAAGATGACTTAGATTTTATGTGGGGAGTCGGGGCTGATTATGCCGTATTTGGCCCGGTTTCTCTTGGTGCAAACTACATGAACTACGCTGTTGGTAATAATGATATTGATACGGTTTCATTGACGGTGTCATTTAACTTCTTATAAGTTAAATAAATTTTTATAATAAGTGTGACATCCTTCCTTATTGAAGGGAGGATGTATTTTAAAAGGGACTATTGTATAAGGGAAGTTTTACGTTCGTTGAATTTGACTGAATACAAAAAACTTTTGTACTAAGAAGCTAGCGATAAATAGCAAACATTCGGCGATGAACTTGGCATACATGATACTGATTCCACACAAGATAAGTAATTTAGTTAGTCCCATGGATGAAACGAGTAGAAAAATTGCCAACATTATATATCTTACTATCGTATTATAACTTTTTTCTTCCGATTTAAATACAATTCGTTTTGACATTATATAATTGTAGCAAGCAGAGATAAGCCTTGCAATGACAAAGGATTTTAGAGTTGAGTCAGTTGATAACAGTACTAGGTAAAATAATAAATAATCTATAAGCGCGCTGGAAATGGAAATACCGGTAAAGCGTAGGAATGTCCAATATATCTTTATTGAATCCCTCAAGGGATTAAAATGAGATGAGCTATTGTCGTCAATGTATATGGTTTCAATATCTATTTGTTTTATTGTGCAGTTTTCACAAGTAGCTAGAAGTAGCATCTCTGTTTCAAACTCATAACCATTAGACTCAATGCTTGTACTCTTTTGGGCGAGATCAATCGATAAATATCTAAGCCCTGTTTGAGTGTCCGTGATACGAGTACGAGTCACAAGCTGGAAAATTTTTTCAGTAATGAGGTTACCTATTTTACTTCTAAGCGGCACTTTCCCACTAAAGCTACGAGTGCCCATAAATAGGCTATTTACTGAATGTGATTGATGTTTTGATTCACTCAAGATACGTATAATGTCTCTAGGTGAGTGTTGACCATCGGCATCGGCGGTAATGATACCGTTAACTTGAGGTAAATGCTCAATGATATAAGAGAAACCAGTTTTTAGTGCTTGGCCTTTGCCTGAATTTGACTTATGAGCGATGACTTTCACTTGGTTGAGAGATTTTAAATGGCTGAATATGTAATTACGATTGTTACTTGAACCATCATTTACAATGACGATTGAGCAGTTACACAGTGCCTTTATATCTGATATAAGGTGTATAATGGCATCACTTGGGTTATATGCCGGTATTAATATTACCTTTTTATGTGAAGTTATAATAATAGCCTCTCTATTATTTAAGTGATATCAGTACTGATGAATTCTATCTATATTTTTTTTCAAATGCTGTTAAAAAACAGCCAAGGATAAATTACCTACTCTTTTGGATAATTATTAATTATTATGGCTTTAAACTTATTGTTATAATTATATTATTTTATTTAATATCTATATGTTGACGTAATCTAATCTAAAATACAGAATTTCTTAGGTCTTTTGTCAATTTTATGTTGTGAAAATCGTCACATTTACCTAGTAATGTTGTGTTTTGGTAAATTTCAACTAATAATAGGAACTTTTTGTTTTAATAAGATGTCTAGTGAGTTCAAGCTTTTTATTTTAAATATACATAACCAATGTTTTATGAATAATGGTTTACCTATAGATTTAAACAATGTGTGAGGATATATGAAACGTTATTTAATTACTGCACTACTAACTTTTGCGAGTTTACCCACTTTTGCTAGCAATAATAACCAATCGGCCATTTCTGTGCCTAGCCAGCCATCTGGTCAGGCTATTCAGCCCGCTAAGGTCGCGCCCCCCAAGCCTTTTGGACTTGAAAGCATTACCCTAGAGCAAGAAAGCAAAATTAGACAGATCCAAGTTGAACTGCAGACGAAAACTCAAGCTTTAAGCCCAAGTAAAGAGAAAGTAGCGAAGGAAGTTGAGCAATGGACCAAGGTAGTGCAAAACGAAAAGTTTGATGAAGAAAAAGTGAAACAGACGCTTCGTCAATACAATGAAAAGCAGCTTGATGTTCAAGTGATGAAAATAAAAGCTGAACACGATATGTACCAAATTCTAACGCCTGAGCAAAAAAACACTCTAGAGGAGCGCCGCCAAAAGCAGAAAGAACAGATGAAGTTGATCATGGAAAAGGCACAAGAAAAAGTAAACGCGCAAAACAAGTAGTACCAATCTAAAACCCTTTCCAATGAAAAGTTCGCTTGCTGCCATCGGCAAAATCAAGCGAACTTTTTTATTGGGCCTTAGCTATGGATGTAGGATAGCAAGCATCCTCACAACTTAATCAAGACCAAGGGCTTTCTTGAGACCATTGCCGTAGTTTTCATCTGCAAGGAAAGCATGTCTTACATGACGTTCTTGTATTTCTTTTGGAACATCTTGCATTGCGCGAGCCGTGTTATCACATAGAGTTTGACGCTGATCATCATTCATCAGGCGGAACAAATCACCGGCTTGACTGAAGTAATCTTCATCCACACGGTGATCGTAGTGATCAGCATCACCACTAATTCGCATTGGTGGCTCAGAAAAATCAGGTTGTTCTGCCCATTCTTGTTGAGAGTTAGGCTCATAACCTATGGTTGATCCGTAGTTGCCATCTACGCGCATTGCGCCGTCACGGTGGTAGCTGTGAACAGGGCATTTAGGCGCGTTAACCGGAATCTGATGATGATTAACACCAAGCCTGTAACGCTGTGCATCGCCATAGGCAAATAGGCGCCCTTGTAACATCTTGTCTGGCGAGAAACTAATACCAGGAACGACAGCGGCAGGGTTAAAAGCTGATTGTTCCACTTCCGCATGAAAATTTTCTGGGTTACGATTGAGTTCGAACTCGCCAACAGGTATGAGCGGGTAATCTTTCTGTGACCAGATTTTGGTTAAATCAAATGGGTTAAAATTGACGTCATCGGCTTCAATTTCAGGCATGATCTGTACATACATTTTCCATTTCGGAAAATCTTTATTCTCGATGGTTTGATATAGGTCTCTATGGTGACTTTCACGATCGTTACCTATAATTTCTGCCGCTTCTTGATCGGTAAGGTTTTTGATACCTTGCTGAGTTTTAAAATGAAATTTCACCCAGTAGCGTTCTTTATCGGCGTTAATAAAACTAAACGTATGGCTGCCAAATCCATGCATGTGACGATAAGAAGCAGGGATGCCGCGATCGCTCATGACAATAGTGACTTGGTGAAATGCTTCAGGAAGTGACGTCCAAAAATCCCAGTTATTGATGGCGCTGCGCATATTGGTGCGAGGATCGCGCTTAACGGCATGGTTAAGATCGGGGAATTTGAGTGGGTCACGCAAGAAAAATATTGGCGTATTATTACCAACCAAGTCCCAGTTGCCTTCTTCTGTGTAAAATTTTAGTGCAAACCCTCGGATATCACGTTCAGCGTCCGCAGCGCCTCGCTCACCAGCAACGGTGGTAAAACGTGCAAATAACTCGGTCTTCTTACCGATTTCAGAGAATATCTTAGCGCGTGTGTATTTTGTAATATCATGAGTTACAGTGAATGTGCCGTAGGCTCCGGATCCTTTAGCATGCATTCGTCGCTCGGGGATCACTTCACGGTCAAAATGTGCCATTTTTTCAAGAAACCACACGTCTTGCAGCAGTTGTGGACCTCGAGGGCCAGCCGTCATTACATTCTGGTTATCACTAACAGGGCAGCCCGCAGCAGTTGTCAGCTTTTTAGTCATCATCTCTTCCATATTTAGTTTAATTACTAAGGTCAAAGTGCCTTATTTGAATTGCTGGTGCCATCAAGGCAGTAGACTATGTATAGCGCTGATTTCAATGTGGTTAAAGATAAATTTATTAATAATGGAATAAGAAATACTAATAATTTGGTTAAACCAATACGATAAATCGATTACGAGAGGGGAGCTGGCTTAACAAGGTGCGTTTTCCAAGTCGTGTGCTTAACTTGTCTAAAGACCCTGTTTTTAGTGTATTGAAATATCAGCCATATTCACTATGATGAATATCGTGTTTTATATGTTGATCTGTGCAATGCAACAGAGCAGCGGATGGTTAAAGCCAGAGATTTGGTGGCGATGTGTTTGCCACATAATCTAAATAAGAAGCCGACTGCATTGCTGCTTAATGTCTACCCACGTAGGGTAATACCTCTTTTTGATTTCAAAATGATACTTCTACTAGAACGCCCAATAGAGGTGCATACCTTAACCTTGAGATGAATCACTCAAGGAAGTACGACGATTGCTCGCAGGTTTGGAAGAAAATTAAGCAATGAGAGTCTTTACAATGAAAGTGTTTCTGTATCTGGTGGTGTTCTTTATCTTTCCGGCCAAGGATCTTTTGGCCAACATTCCAAGTGTGTATGTCGAATTGGATGACATTAAGCTACAAAAAAAACCCTGCCGAAGTGGCTATGAACCAATCAGCTTAAGCACGGCCATGATGTATCAACAAAGGCTAGCTGAAAAAATGGGAGAGTGGCAACTGACCAATATCGCCAATGGTCTAATTATTATGGGGCCAGGTCATAAAGGTAATATCAAAATTGCTAACCAGTTGGCGTATGAAAGTTGGTGTATTGAATCTCACAAAAAGAGAACCTACCAAGCTGATGTATCGTTACCATTGATGTTAAAGGCGCCAAATAGACAAAAATTAGAGTGGTTAATGGTTAATTCTAGGGAATTTTATGAGCCATTGGCTGAACTTGCCAACTTACTTGGTTACGCATGGAGTGGTGGTGTTGATGGCCGACAAAGCGGTGAAGATATGGTGACTTCTATTTATGATTCGGGTGTATACCATATCAAGTCAGACGCGGTTGGAGGCGGCCTGCCTTGCTCAGGGTATCGCTGTGATGACAGGCTTATCATCGACATTTCGGATCTTAAATATCAATTGTTGCCAAGCACTGTCACTCAGAAAAACAGTACTGATGAAGTTCAAGAAATATTGGGAGTGAGAAGGGCGATGGTCAACAACGATTCAGATGTGAATCAGCAGTATAGAGTAACTTTGACTTATAAGAAGCAAACCAGTTGGAAGTTTAAAAGCTCAATTAATTTTGAGCAAGCTGTCTCGGTAAAGAGTAACTTTACGTTACCATTTATTGGAGAGAGTGAAGTAGAAGTGTCATTTTCAGCTGGACAAAGCTGGGGAGAAGAAAGCTCGGGAGCGACTAGTGAATTGGTCACTGATACTATAGTGGTTAATGTGCCTCCAAAGCGCAGACAAGAAGTGCTGATGACCATGTATAAAACATCAAAGGTTTATCCATACAAGGGCCAAGCAAGAGTTAGCTATGACCTTGGTTTATACGGTTTTCTATCATGGTCGGGTAATGCGGATATCGAACACCCTACACACCGTCCGCACAAATATTATCAATGGGAAATTGGTAGAAAAAGTTCAAATGGTAATAACCTTGATGATCAATTTGATAACCGAAATATCCCACTACAAGAGCATACATGGGACTGGCCATGGGTAGTTAATCTATTTGGACTTCCCTATACGCAAGCAGTTATTGATGCAATCCAAAGGCCGATCGTCACTGAAGTTGGTGGTGACTTGTCGCTACAAAGTGTTTATGGCGCAGAGGTGTATTTCGGAGAGACGATCGAACTTGAGGATACAAATCGCTTTAGGCGATCTTTAAGTGACTTGTCCGATTGGAAAACAATCAATACCAGTGATGCCTTACCTTACGTTAAAGTTGAGATTGAAAGATTATGAGGCCTTGGTGTTTTTTGATCTAAGCTTCGCCAAATATTAGGGTATCGAAACTTTACTTAAGGTGGCAATACATAAGCTGGGAATACATAAGATGGTAGTAAATAAAGCGGCAATTTCATGACTTTTATGAGTGCCGTTTTTTTGGCAAGCTATAATTATTCCTTGCATATTTAGGTTTAATATTTTGATTTTTATATGAATAATATTTATTTATGATGCGATGGCACATTATATGCTCCTTAAGTGATATGAGAACTATTGGAGTGAGAAACCATGAACGTAAATTTGTTTTCTTTGATTGGTAAAGGAATAGAGACGTCAACGAGATTTCATTTATTGTTGGATTGCTTAATGATAAGCATGTGCATTTTTATTCCTCAAGCCATATTCTTTATTTTGCCTGCTATTTCTGAGCAAATCTCAATGGGCACTACCGTAATGACGATTGGCGTCTTTTTTGTTGCTCTGACCAAGTTGGGTTTAATAGGTTGGTGGTCAACACAAGACGAAAGGGAAACAGCATAACAGTATTGGCTATTTCCGAAGATATAATAATCGGTACTTACTTCCCTTGTTAGTTTGGTTATGAATACCTTAGTCGAGATCCTTTATGAGAGCAGCGAGAATAATGGCACGGGTAAAAAGTTGTAATGCTTGAGCGCGCTCAGTGGCCAATATTTTTGATGGGGACGTATTCACTCTTTGTAAGTAATCGTTAAATAGAGAAGTGATAGCACTGGCTACCTCTTTGAGTGAAATACCCCACACATCTTGACCAAAAGTATCGAGTAAACGCTGTTCAACTACTTGGGCAAGGTTTTGTTTTAATCGGCGAAGTGCTAGTGGCCAATCATTACCCAGTTGATGAGCCATTGAGGAACGTCGACCCACTTTTTTGCTTGCCATTAACGCTATATTTATAAAAGAAGCTCTCGCGTCAACACTAAGCCAGTCACCTTTTGTCGTAAAGTCTTGCAGCGCGATATCAAAGATAGAGTCATGCATTTCAACAAAAACATCTAGCTTTCGTTGATAATAGCGATAGAAAGTTGTCTTTCCAACATCGGCTGTCTGAATTATGTCGGCTACCGATATGGCGCAATAGTCGTTTTCTTGCAGCAGTTGCTGAAATGCCTTCATAATTCGGCGTCGGCTTCTTATTGTCATTTCATCTCATCATTACGGTTGGACATCGCATTATAAGCTTTTTTCGCACCTTTTACCGAAGCCCAATACCTCCAACGGAACGCTTTGCTTCAAGTGTCCCATTTGGTATGGGTTGGATAAATTGGCCCTACGGTTGGAGAAGGCAATCCGCTAAGTTAGCATTAAGTTTATTAGTTATAGGTAACCGTATGAGTCATCCAATCGACCGACGTAAGTTTTTAAAGAATGTTTCAGCCGCCTCAGTACTTGCTTATGGCAGTATGAGCAGCATGAAAGGTTTGGCTGCCATCCCTTCAGGCAATGAGTTTAAGCTATCGATTGATCCAGACAAACTTAACGTTGGGATTTATCTTTATCCAAATGTTACTATGCTTGATGCATATGGGCCGTTGCAGGTTTTGGCTGTTAGTGACAGTTGCAATGTGTTTACCTTTGCCAAACATAACAAGCCTGTTTATTCAGATGCTAAAACTGATCTGCTTCCGCACTATGGTTTTTCGGACTGTCCTAGGGTTGATATTGGACTGTCCTAGGGTTGATATTTTACTGGTACCAAGCAGCGGAAATCCGATAGAACAAATTAATGATACCCAAGTCATACAATATCTAAAAGTTGTGGGGAAAAGGGAAAAATACATCACTTCAGTATGCACTGGCTCTTTAATTTTAGCCGAAACGGGATTGCTTGATGGCTATAAAACAGCGACTCATTGGGCGTATCAAGAGGTTTTAAGTTTCTATCCCCAAGTGACTTATGTTGATAAACGTGTTGTTGTCGATAGAAATAGGATATCAGGTGGGGGCGTAACAGCAGGAATAGATTTTGCTCTAACTTTGGTGGCTGAACTGTCAAATAGAGAGCGAGCACAACATATTGAACTATTATTTGAATATGACCCCAAGCCACCTTTTCAGACGGGTAACCCCCACACGGATCCGAGACAACTCAAGAAGAATGTGCAAGCAAACGTAAGAAAGCTTGCACCAGAACTATTTCGAGATAGATCAAAAGGCTAATGCTTAGATATTAATGCGATAACCTTAAGCGCCGTTTAATCTTTTTCCATTGCGCCGACAGTACTGAATGTTGGGTATTGATACTGTCGCGCTCACTAGAGTAAAAAATCTCTCCTTTTTCCATCATTAAGTGGGAAATGCCTACTGATGATCCAAACTCAGTTTCATCTATATGGTGGTTATCTTTTGTCATTTATCTGGTCCCCCCTAACAGCTAACTAACTTTGATGTTCTGGCAGGTTGCGATATTTGTATGCATCTGCAATATCATGGTTTTTGTCACGATGTTTGGCTTCGTCTTTTCGGATGCATTCTAAAACATCCAAGAGCATGGCCCCTTCATCCAATTGGTAGTAACGAACCGCGATCTCAGGGGCTGGTGAGTTTTCGACTGTACCATCCAGTACTTTTTCAATGAATTCGCTGTAGCTATTACAGGCTTCTTCTTCAAAATAGCCAACGATGCGGTGCGCGGTTTTTGAAGATAAAATATAAATTACCCCATAAACCAAAACGAAACAGAACTGGATCATCATCACTAATGCACGTTCTAGAATCGAAGGTTGGGTGATGCGTAAAAAAATCATCAAATGCATACGTTCATTATCAGCTTCGTCCAATAACTCTTTGATCCATCCGCCATCATCTTTCATTCTGCGCAGAGCTTTGAGGTGATTAAATACGCCTGCTACCATACCGGGTACAGCAGCGATGGTTTCAAGTAACATCGCACGCCTAGCGTATTTCCCGCCATAGAAAAGGTTTAATGTTTTTTTAAGTAGTTTGGTCACTAGTAGAGCTATTTTCTCAGAGCCGCTATTAGCCACGTAGTGTTTTTCTTCAAATTTCATAATAAAGTCTCCTAATTCTGATAGTTAACTTACATTTTTCATGCCATATATTAAATCGCTGTAAAATAGTAAGTTTTACACATTTCACGAGTCATAAAGACACTTAAAATGAAGGTCAAAAAGACCTTGTGTGTCATAAGGACACGATGAGGGATGGATGGATTGTTTACTAAATAGACATTAATGATTTCTGAGAAAATATTTGGTAAGTAAGTTGGAAAATAAGCAGGGTAATCTTTTCATGTTCCGAGTTGACAAAGTAGAAGCTACTCTTATTTTTCGGTGAAGTCTGAAAAAGGGTTTTAGTCCTTATGAGCACAGATTTATTGAATGGTGCTGCTGGCCTTATCCAGTTAAATTCTGCTCGTTTCTAATGAATGCGAGGTATAACAAATAAAAGCGCAATAATGAATAGATATCTAATAAAATCGCTTTTGTTATTCAATTAATTTCTATTGATGATATCAGGTGTTTACCTGAGTTATTATTAGTCTACTCAGTGCTAAATTATAAATACTATTTAGTCGAAGGATAAGATATTTATCCAGTAATATCGAGTTTAAATGAGGATTTATATGAGTTTTTTCCTGTCTTTACATCCATTTAATAAGTCTTCTCAAGATGAAGCAGTACAACTTACCAGCTTTAAGGATCTTCAAATGGAGAATGTTCCTGCTGACATTTCGAATGAATATTGGATTAGCCGTGATGGGGATCAGGTTGTCAAATTGGCTTGTAAAAAAGCCTTTGAAGGTTTAGGTAAGTTACCTGATGTTGGGTTAGTAAAAAAAGCTCTCTATTTTGTCAATTCTTCGCAAGCTGAAAAATATAAACATCACTGCCAAGTAGAGGAATCAGAAACTAAAAAATCGGCTATTATACAACATTTAATGAGTTATGCTGCACGTAAGTGGGACTTGTATCTTGAGAGCCTTAACCCAGAGTTAGCACGTACATACACGACAAAGGAAAAGAGCGTTGTATTGAGTACAATTTCAAATTGGCTTGGTGTAAGTTCGGGTGCAGGAAAAAGTGCGCTTGAAAGCGCGACTATGGGAGTCTTAACCCCATATAATCTGGCTGATGTTACCATGATTTATAGATTTAAAAACTTGCGAACGGCTGTAAGAGATGACTTAACGAAAAAACAGTTTGAAGCTGTGCATTGTGAGTTAAATAATGTGGTTGATGAGTATAGTGTGAAGAAGAAAATTATGATCAATGATAAATTTCTTACAAGCAAATCTGTAGATTATATCTTTGATGGGGCAATGAAAAAAATTGATGCTCAGAGGTCAGCAGATAATATCAATACTATGAAAGCTCGTAGAAGTTAGTAAGCACTAAGAAGCAACTTTCTATCCCTCAAACATTGCCTTATATAACTAGGCTTTTCTATTGTAAATATCAGGTGTTTACCTGATTTATTGTTCATTATTGAAATGCTATTTTTGATAACCTCCTGCTGTATGAGTCTAATAAAAGTTAGAAATATCAAGGACTAATATAGTTTTTGTGTGCTATGAGCCCAGTTAGAGAGTTCTTATATTATTGAAAAGGATGAATGACTAATTAATTAAATAAAAAATAAAATTTTATTATAGTAAATAAATAATGTTAAAAATGATGATAAATTAAATCAGATATAAGATAAAAAGTGAAGAGGTTTTTAAGTGTATAGGTTAACTTTGATATTATTATTTTTTTTCGTTGGTTCATCGCCTTCTTTTTCTGCCGATTACAAAGAAGTAGCTTTAGTCTCAGTATCATCGAAATATAATGTTAAAAAAATAGGTAAAATTAGAGAGTCACTAATGGAGTGTGACTATAAAGTATCTACCAAATACTTAAATCAATTTGTATCAGATTTTGGTTATGTTGGTAGTGATAAATCGAGAGCAAAAAATTTAATCGATGCATTACTCGATGATGATATTGATGTTGTTTGGTTTGTTTTAGGGGGAGGAGGAGCAATGAATCTTCTTCCATATTTAGAGCAAGCGCATAGCCAGTTAGCAAAAGCAAAGCCCAAAATAATCGTTGGTTTTAGTGACGTTACCGCGATTCATAATTATTTGAATGAGAAATTGGGCTGGGATTCGGTTCACGGTGTTGTAGCAACGCTTAATGCCAATGTGTTAGATGCCCAGGAGAATGCTGCTGGTGATTCAAAACCTCGTATCAATGACTTGGAGCCTTTGCCAAACATTGATCGTATCTTCAGCGATGGCATTTATTATGATCAAATATTACCGATGAACCAAGCTGCAGAAATGTCTCCTGTTGAAGGCGTATTGATTGGTGGAAACCACACTCTTGTTGCGGCAACGATTGGTACTCGATTTTCTCCAGATTTTAACGGAAAAGTGTTGTTTTTAGAGGATGTTGGAGTGTCTTATCGCCAGCTTGATAGGTCTCTTCAGCAGTTACTATTTTTGAATGATTTTAACGTCAGCGCTATTGTGTTTGGTCAGTATTATCCTTTAGAGGCTGACGATGCCGACAGGCTTATATTTAAAACTGTGATTACTGAGTTCGCTAAAAAATTCAAAAAGCCCGTTTATTTTTATCCGGCGAGCGGCCATGGTAGAGAAAATCACCCTTTAATCTTGGGAGCAGGGGTTTCGTTACTGTGTAATGGGGGTAATGAATATTGCTCGCTAGAACAGAAAGTAAATTGATCGGATTCTAGAGATACTCTTTCTATCCACAATACAGAAAAAACCCTCAAGCTATGCTTGAGGGCAAATTTATCTGAGGCATTCAATTGGTATAAATAGAATGCCTACAGTTTACGGAGTTAATATTAGAAGGGTGTAGCTATTTATTAACGAAGTAGAGACATCGCCATACCAGGTAACTGATTAGTTTGAGAAAGAACAGTTGTTCCTGCTTGCATTAACATCTGATTCTTAGTCATGTTTGATGATTCAATCGCAAAGTCAGTGTCTGTGATACGGCCTTTCGCTGCTGCTGTGTTTTCAGATATATTAGCTAAGTTATTGATGGTATGATCAAGGCGGTTGATGTTTGCACCAAGTGATGAACGTACTTTGTTGATTTTATCAAATAGACCATCAACAACAGCGATTTGTGCGTTAGAATCGGCGTTTGATGCTAAGCCACCAGTCGTTGAAAAATCGACGTCACCTAGTGCAGCTGAGACATCTACAGTGAGTTTTTCAGTGCCAGATGCTCCGATTTGAAAATCAACTGCTGCGGCAAGTTTACCACCAGTAAGTAGTTTTTGACCTGCGCCATATGTGGTTTCACCCATGATTCGTACTGCTTCACTTTCAAGCTCTTGATACTCAGCATTGAGTGCATCTAGCTCAGTTGCCCCATTTGTGCCGTTCGCGCCTTGAGTTGCAAGATCTTTCATGCGGTAAGCAATATTAGTCAGTTCTTCAAGAGCACCGTCTGCTGTTTGCAACATAGAGATAGCATCTTGAGAGTTACGCATAGCGACTGACATGCCACGAGTTTGCGCTTCAAGTTTATTTGCGATAGTTAGGCCAGCTGCATCGTCAGATGCAGAGTTAATACGCATACCAGTACTTAGGCGTTCCATAGCCGTTGTTAGTAGGTCGTTTGTGCTGCTTAGTGTGTTTTGCGTAACAAGTGATGCGTAGTTAGTGTGCATTGATAAGGCCATCTTGGTCTCCTTGGTTGGTAACAATACTCAGATGTTGGCTTCAGGATTTCCCCTGGTCACTAACAAGAGGCGGACGCTATCTATCCAAAATTAATCAAAAAAGTTGATTTCTAATCATATCAGTGCTTTTTAGTGATCTTTCTCCCACTAACTGGTAGATGAAACCCAGTTAGTGATGAATTTAATTGTTCAAAAACCAATTACCCCAAGTTACCCACAATATTAATTTGTTTATTTTCTGGGATCTCATTGTATGACAATACGGCGAGTCCCTCTGAAAAAGTACGTGCGTATCTGGCAAGTAATGGGCGCAGTTGTGGCATGACGAGTAAAATAGGTGCTAGTCCTTGCTGTTTTAATTGCTGCTTAATCAGTGGCAAGTGTTGCTGGAACTGACTGAGAATATTGGGTTCAACGGGAAAACTATCTAAGCTTATACTGCCATTAGCTTGCGCTTGTTGTAGCGAAGTTATAAGCATTTGTTCCAATTCATCGGATAAGGCATAGACTTTAAGTTCGTTGTTAGAACCTGCTATAAGGCTGACTAAAGTTCGCCTTAAAGCACATCGAATGTCGGCAGAAAGTAGAATAGGGTCTTTGGTATTTTCTGATGATTCCAGCATTGTATTGGCAATAGTGCGAATATCTTGCAGCGGGACTTGGTCGAGCAGTAACTGACGAAATACCTTAAGCTGCTGAGCTGGGTTAAGTGCCGCACCTAAAGCTTCCGCTAATTTTGGTGCTTGTTGTGTGAGCCTTTGCATCATGGCATCTACATCATCGTGATTAAATAACTCCGCAAGATGGGTTTTGATGATTTTACTGATATGGGTTGCAATTACGGTTGCATCATCGACCACTTGATAGCCCATATTCAATGCTTTGGCTTTATCTGTATGCTCAATCCAAACAGCCGGTAAATGATAGGCTGGATCGCTACCAAGGATACCATCTACTTCACCATAGGTTTCACCCACGGCGATGGCCATTAAACGTTGGGGTTCAATAAAACCTTGCTCAATGACTTCACCATTTAGGGCTATGGTGTATTGATTCGGCTTTAGGCTCAGATTGTCGCGAATGCGTACTTCAGGTAACAAAAAACCGACTTGCTCTGAAAGGTTACGCCTAACTCCTCGAATTCTCTGAGTGAGTGGTGCGCCTTGCTCGGTATTGACTAGGTGAACTAGGCGATAGCCGAGCGCAAGCGAAAGAGTGTGTACGTGCGGGATATCTTCCCAGTTAAGTGGAGTGTCATCTTGCTGCATCGCATGAGTCATGACTTCCACTTGGTCAAGTGCGGGATCATGGTGCATTGTTTTGTTTTGCCGCCAGCCTGCAAAACCTAGTGCAGCAGCAAAACTAAAGAATGCCAAGTGTGGCATGCCAGGGACCATACCAATAATGAACATGACAGCGGAAGCTGTAAATAATGTAATAGGGGAGGCTAATAACTGTTTTTGCATTGTTTCTGACAATGCATTATCACTGTCGTTAATACGGGTCACTATAATTGCGGCCGCAGTTGCAAGCAGTAAAGAGGGGATCTGAGCGACTAAACCATCACCAATAGTGAGTAGAGCATAAGTCTTGAAGGCTTCTGAAGCGGGTAGACCATGCTCAAAAACACCAATGCTAATCCCACCTATTATGTTGATAAACAGGATCAATAAACCAGCAATCGCATCGCCGCGAACAAACTTCGATGCACCATCCATTGAACCGTGGAAATCAGCTTCATTGGCAACCTCACGTCGTCTCTGCCGCGCGGCTTGCTGATCAATAAGGCCTGCATTGAGATCGGCATCAATGGCCATTTGCTTACCCGGCAGAGCATCAAGGGTAAAACGTGCTGACACTTCTGAAATTCGTTCTCCACCTTTGGTAATAACCACAAAGTTAATGATCATTAAAATGACAAAAATGACCATACCGACGACATAATTGCCACCAATAACCACTTCACCAAAAGCTTGAATTACTTTACCAGCGGCATCACCTCCATTGTGACCTTCCAATAATACTACCCGTGTAGAGGCAACATTGAGCGTTAATCGTAGTAGAGTCGCGACCAATAATATGGTCGGGAAAATAGAAAAATCCAGTGGACGTTTGGCTGTTGTACTGACCAATAAAACCAAAATGGCGAGTACTATGTTAAATGTGAACAAAGCATCAAGTAGCAATGGTGGAAGAGGGAGGATAACCATTGCTAATATCATTAATAAGACCAGCGGTATACCGACATAGCCTTTGGTGGAGTTTTGTATCTGTGCTATCCGATTGAGCATGAGAAGGTGTCCTTGGTTAAAAACGGATGATCAATGTTGCAAGTGCTTTGGAATTGCTAAGTGAGGTAAAGGCATAGGCTTTTCTCCCTTGCCAGTTTTAAACGCTTTCAGTTGCAAGACGTAAGTGAGAATATGTGCAATAGCCACATAAAGCTGACTTGGTACGGCTTGTTCAATGGCGGTGGTGTAATAAATAGCGCGAGTTAATGGTGGAGCGTTGATTATTTCAACCTGATTATCACGTGCGACCCTTTGAATATGCATCGCGGTTTCATCGACGCCTTTAGCCACAATAAAAGGGGCATCCGATCGACTTAGGTCATATTTTATGGCAACGGCATAATGGGTAGGGTTGGTGATAACGACATCAGCCCTCGGTACCATTTTGTCAATTTGTCTACGAGCGAATTGCTGCTGTATCTGACGAATACGCTGTTTTACCTCTGGGCGCCCTTCATTATTTTTAAACTCTTCTTTGAGTTCCTGCTTCGTCATTTTTAGTTCTTTTCCATGCTCCCATTTTTGATAAGGAATATCGATCACCCCAAATATGAGTAGAGCCAGTCCCATAAGTAAAAGACCATCGAAGAGTATGTGCATGAGATTAATCACACCTTGTGTAAGAGGTAGCCTTTGCATGCCAAGTAAAGGTTGAAGGTGATTACTCAGGTAGGCATAAAGGACGGCAAAAATCACCAATACCTTTACTGTAGATTTCAGTAATTCGACTACAGAGCGACTTGAAAACATGCGTTTTATACCACTTATAGGATCGAGCTTACTAAGCTTTGGAAAGGCATTAGCAACTCGAAACATCCAGCCCCCTAGCACCATGGTACTGGAAAGAGTGACGATAATAATGACGATGAACAATGGAAGGAGCAAAGTAATGATCACGCCAAGGCTTTGTCCTAACTGTTCGATCATTTGCATTGGGTTTTCTAGGTCTTGTCTTGTTAAGGCCATATTGAATCGAAAGATACCAGCAATATTGTCCCAAATTAACGTTAATTGACTATGGAAATACACGGCTACTACGAGAAAAATCGCGGCGGTGGTAAATTCTTTCGCTCTAGGGACCTGGCCTTGCTCACGTGCTTTTTTTATTTTTTGTGGCGAGGCTTTTTCGGTTTTGTCTTGAGAAGATGACTCGCTCATCCGCCCCCCGTTATAAATAGGTTTAGAAAGCGTAAGGTATCGTTGACCAATATGGTGTAACGACTCGGAACGCCAGATATGGAAATTAAAACACTGAACAAGCCTAATAGCATGGTCATAGGAAAGCCCAGTGCGTAGACATTGAGAGAGGGTGCTGCTCGGTTCATAACTCCAAAACTAATATTGGCTAATAACATAGAAACAATGGCAGGAAGAGCAAGTGCGAGTGCAGAAGCAAACATCCAGCCAAAAAGAGAGATGATGCCCTTAAGTGAAGCCGACGTTAGCCCTGATCCTACAGGCCACACAACAAAACTTTGAATGAGTATGTCGATAACGACAAGATGTCCTTCAAGAGATAAAAATAGTAAAGTACTAAAAATTAGGAATATTCGCCCAAGGATAGCAACAGACATCCCATTGACAGGGTCGTTCATAATTGCCATACCTAGCCCCATCTGCATCGAAATTATTTGGCCAAGAGTAGTGAAAATACTAAATAGCAAGTGAAGTATCAGACCGAAAAATAGCCCCCAAATTGCTTGCTCGAATGCTAAAAATAGCGAGGTGAGTGAAAAAAGATCCACCACTGGCATAGCCGGCATCATGGGTGCAGTGATGACAACAATGGCCAGTGCTAACAGGCTGCGTACCCAAACAGGAATTAGGGCATCACCAAAAAACGGCATAGAGATAAAAACAGCTCCAATCCGAAAAAAAGGCCACCAAAGTTGGCCAATAATGCGAGATATGTCTGCAAAGGTGATATCCATTAGCCGATCATTCCTGGAATGTTGTGAAATAAATAATCGAATAAGTCCATGATTTTACGTAGCATCCAGTGGCCTGCGAATATGACCATCAGTAACGTGACTAAAAGGCGTGGTAAAAAGCTCAGTGTCTGCTCGTTTATTTGTGTGGCAGCCTGGAAAATGGCAATACCGAGGCCAACAATTAGGCCGGGGACAACCAATACAGCGACCATTGAGATAATCAACCATATTGCATTGGAAAACAGAGTAACGGTCATTTCGGGCGTCATTTTTCCTCCGGTTAACCAAAGCTGGCTGAAAGGGTACCAACAGTCATTGCCCATCCGTCTACTAATACAAAGACCATGAGTTTGAAGGGTAATGAAATGATAAGTGGTGACAACATCATCATTCCCATTGCCATCAACACACTTGCAACAACGAGGTCAATGATTAGAAAAGGAATAAATAGCATGAAACCAATTTGGAATGCCGTTTTGAGCTCACTTATTACAAAGGCTGGAAGAATAACTGCGAGTGATATGTCTTCTATGGCAGAGTTTAAAGGTTCATTAGCAATACGGAGCATTTGTTCTAATGAGTTCTGCTGTGTTTGGGCCAACATAAAGTGTCTTACAGGCTTTTCTGCTATTGAAAAAGCTTGAATTAAGGTGATTTCACCACGGTCATAAGGTTGGAAAGCATGTTGATAGATATCAGTCCAAACAGGCCGCATGATCAACAGAGAAAGTGCGAGTGCAATCCCAACTAATACTCGGTTTGGTGGGCTTTGCTGCAAGCCAAGTGCCTGACGAAGAATAGCCAAAACGACTATTATCCTAGTGAAGCTGGTGGCCATTAGAATAAATGCTGGTAGAAAGCTCAGTGCCGTCATTAACAGTAGAATTTGCAGTTTTACGCTGTATTCTTGCTGTGATGTTCCATCTGTGACAGAGAGGATAGTTAAACCTGACTCATTCGCTGTGCTAGGGAAGGCGATGAACAGGCTTAACCAGCCAATGCATGTTATCCACCTCACTAAGGAAGAAGATTTTTTCATGTTTTAAAGCCTTTACTGAGCTGCTGAAGTAAGGGCTGAATTGACGACGTCAATGAGTCTCAGACCGTATTTTTCGTTGACTACTACAACTTCAGCGTGTCCCATTAACGAACCATTCACTTTGACATCGAGAGGCTCCCCATTAAGTTTGTCTAGTTCGATCACGCTCCCTTCCCCAGCTTTCATCAAGTCACCAAGCGCGATATCTTTACTGGCGACTTCTAATGTGACCGTAACTGGAATGTTTTTGAAAAAATTCAAGTCACGCGCTGGAGTGGATGGGGTTGTTTCGACAATATCGTTTTGTGCTTCTTCGAGTTGAAAGTCATCGAAGTCTAATTCATCAGCGTTAAAAGCTGGGATATCATTTGACTCATTCATTGAAAAGATTCCTTATCATGGTTAAGAATTAATACAAGTTGGCCATCATTGTCTGCCACAGTGCCGTTGAATAAATGTTGCTGACCGATACTGGCAGGAGCAGAAGACAGCAACTCAACAGGTAATATATCGTTGGGTTGTAACGCCAGAAGTTCACTTAGAGGGATGTCTTTTTTGCAAAGTAAAACGTTGAGGTTGACGAGGGTGGACTCTAAAGATTGCTTGAAGGGTTGATACATAGATTCTTGGGGTTGAAGATCTAATTCTTGTGTTAAGGTCTTGACTAAACATTCATCTAGCTTAATGTGAATCATCCCTTGGTGATCGTCAAAATCGACCTGTATGGTGGCGTAAAGCCCTGTCCCTTGAGCTAGTTCAAAACCACAGCGGGTCCACATATCTGCAGGTGCCAGCCAACTGGCAATGATACCCCCAATTTTTTCTTGTAGCCGTAGGTCGCTATTGCTTATCTCACTACTGCTTCTGGCGACTTTTGCGGCATAAAAACTATCGGCAAGCCGAGTCAGTGTTGTACTGTCAATATAGGTGAATATTCGTCCCCCATCTTGGTGTTGAAAAGTACTTATTAATGATTTTTTCATTTCATTAGCAGTAAAGGTGTGAAGTGAAACTATATTTATTTTACTTGTTACATTATGGGACTTTAGCCAATTCTGAAGATCATAAGTTAACATGTTGCATGAATTTGATATTAAAATATCAAGCTTATCTCTAATAATGTGAATAGGCTTTCCTAGAGATTCAACACTTAGAGTTTGAAAAGCAGGAATAGATTTATTACTTAATATTTCCATTTATATTTTACCATGCTCTGACAAAGTTATTTTATAATTTTCTACCTCAATTCATGCCAGTCTACATAGATTTTTTTGTTGTAAATAAGTCTTGTTTATAAAATTTGTGACTTTACTCCATATGTTGATTTTAATTCCTTAACCATATCTTCTCATTAAAAATAAAAAAGGTTAGTTTGCAATACATGCAGATGGTGAATGCTTTGTTAGGCCACTTGATGCACACCTACTCATTGTATGAAATTGGTTTTAAAAGAATTTTATTGATTTGGTACATAATGGTCGCATTGATAGATTAATGGTTAAACCATTGAGGTTTTCAGGTTAAATCTTTCAGTGAATACCATCTAAGTATGAAGTGACTTTCAATGGATAACTATCTTAATAATTTAAAATGGCTCTTAAATAAAGTTATGAATATCAAAATTAAGAAAAAATATTTATTACTTATTATCTTCTATTTTTCATCAGCTATGGCTAAATTTGAATATGAAGTTCCAATGGATAAAGTAAATTGGATTTATAAAGGAAGCAGTCTAAAGTGCAGTTTGGTTTTTAATGACACTTCCTATGGGAAGTTTATCTTCCGCTCAGAAGAAATAGGAAAAATTAATTTTAAAATTAATTTGGTTAAAAATAATTCACACTTAGAGTATGGTCAACTATATAGCACTCCTGAGCCATGGAGTAACAATAATAAGTCTAAGGGGATAGGGCATCATGTGCCGATTACCAAAGACCACTTTACATTTCATACTGATATAAGCAGCCTGCTGGATAAAATAACACAAGGTAGTTGGATTAAACTTAGCTTAAGCGGAAATCAAACTTCCGAATTTCAATCTCTACTTCTACCGACCATTCGTATTCAACAGCCTCTTGCGCAATTTCGCCGTTGCCTGTCCTATCTTCCCCAAATGCCCTACTCGATAGCGAGAAACATTACATTCAATTTCGATCAGGGTGAGCGGACTTTAAACAAACTACACAAACAAACCTTGAAGGCTCTTTCCACCTATTTGCATGCTGATAAGAGCATCTCACGTATTCTCATCGATGGTTACAGCGATAATATTGGTTCTGATTTAAGTAACTTAGCACTCTCTAAGCTGAGAGCTGACGAGATAGCTAGCGGGCTTATAGGCAAAGGTATATCCAAGGAGAAGATACAAGTAAGGTCACATGGTTCACGCTATCCCACTGTCAGCAATGACACCATAGAAGGACAAGCGAAAAACCGTCGTGTAACCATTAGGTTAGTTAAAAGCGACGAAAAGATAGTCCCCCAACAAACTCAAAAAATTAACGATATGGAAGAGGCTTAAAAATGACAAAGACTAGTATTTTGTTAGTCGAGCCCAAGGATGAACTTGCCCACACCATCATTAAAGTACTTGAACAATCTGGATACAAAATAACACATGTCCGAACGGGTCGAAGTGCATTGCTTGAAACGAGTACCCCAATTACTTTAGTCAGTTCAGATTTGCCAGATATGTGTGTGCGAGAATTTGTTCATTGCCACAATAAAAAGGCAGAGACAGGCGTGGTTATTGCGATTGTTGAGCAAAACCAAGGTGTACTTGCTGCCGAAACCATGAAGGCAGGAGCGACCGATTATTTATTGAGACCGTTTGAAAGTCGTCAGCTAGTGAGTTTACTTCGCCGCGTTGAGGTCGTTGGTAAGCCGATAGCAAATCTTGTTGCTACTTCATGGCGAAGCAAACAAGTCCTTCAACTGGCCCATAGAGCCGCTTGCACAAAAGCCAGTGTTTTAATTACGGGAGAGTCTGGCACTGGGAAAGAAGTTCTTGCCCGATATGTACATCAGCACTCCCCTAGAGTGAGTGGACCTTTCATTGCAGTCAATTGTGCAGCTATTCCAGAATCTATGCTTGAGGCGGTATTATTCGGGCATGTGAAGGGGGCATTTACTGGAGCGACTCATTCTCAAAGCGGAAAATTTGAAGAAGCCGATCAAGGCACGATATTCCTCGATGAAATTGGAGAAATGTCACCTTCCGTACAAGCGAAATTGCTGCGAGTACTTCAAGAACGAGAAGTGGAGCGTGTTGGCAGCCATAAAGCAGTTCAACTGGATATTCGAGTGATTGCAGCAACCAATAAAGATTTGCGTAAAGAAGTCAAAAATGGTCATTTTCGTGAAGATCTTTATTACCGATTAGATGTTTTACCTCTGCACTGGCCACCACTGCGTGAACGTAGTGACGATATTTTGCCTATTAGCCAGTTTTTCATTTCCAAGTACCAAGACGGCAGCCAGTGTCATCTTTCCCATGATGCCACTGTAGCGCTTAGTCAATATCACTGGCCTGGGAATATCCGTGAATTAGAAAACGTGATACAGCGAGCCTTAGTTATGCGTCATGGCGATTACATAACTGCACTTGATCTGATGTTACCGGTTGAATTACTAAATTCTGATTATGATGCCGTTCCTTCTAAAAGTATGGGGCATGTCGAAATTAAGAAGCAGGCAGAGTACCAATATATTCTCGAAAAACTTCGTCACTATGGCGGTAACCGCACCAAAACGGCGAATGCACTCGGTGTTACTACGCGTGCATTACGTTACAAATTAGCAGCAATGCGTGAACAAGGTATTGATCTACAGTCAGCCCTTGGCTCGGCTGCGTAAAGGAGGAAAATTAATGGCAAGTAACTCTATCCACACTGCGGTAAGCGCAGAGCAGCTGATGTTATCTAAAATGGAAGCAATGCAATCTATTGTTCAGCCTGAACTTATTGTTTCGGCTAACCCTTTAGATGTACAAAACATCATACCATCCTTATCTTTTTCTGATGCAATGACGAATGTTTTTGATGCAGTAAATCAGTACCAATCATCTGCCAGTCAAAAAGTGACCGCTGTAGAAACAGGTCAGAGTGATGATCTAGTTGGCGCGATGATAGCGAGTCAGAAGGCCAGTCTGTCTTTCGATGCTTTGATGCAAGTACGCAACAAGGTGGTGACCTCATTTGAAGACATCATGAAGATGCCGGTGTAGCCCATGTCAGAATTAACCACACAAGTTGCTGGTGGCGCAGCGTTAAATGCCACGAGTTCTGGAATGTCGTCCCAGAGTGCATTACAAGACTTTACCGATAAACTCAAGCAGCTTTGGTCAAATAGCCAGAGAAATTTGGTCTTATCTGCGGTTTTAGCTGCAATTGTTGCAGCGATAATTGTGGTGGCTCTCTGGAGTTCGACTCAAAGCTATCGACCTCTATATAGCCAGCAAGAGAGGTTTGATACTGGTGAAATTATCTCGGTACTTGAATCTGAAGGAATTAATTACCGGTTGCAAGAACAAAATGGCCAAGTATTGGTGCCTGAAGGTGGAGTAGCAAGGATCAGAATGCTTCTAGCTGCAAAAGGCGTTAAAGCCAAATTGCCGACAGGGCTTGATTCGTTAAAAGAGGATAGCTCACTGGGCACCAGTCAATTTATGGAAACCGCGAGGTATCGTCATGGATTAGAAGGGGAATTAGTTCGCACGATTATCTCTTTAAATGCAGTAGCCAATGCTCGAGTTCATCTAGCAATACCTCGTCAAACCTTATTTGTTAGGCAAAATAGTGAAGCACCTTCTGCTTCTGTGATGTTGGAACTAAAACCAGGTGAAGATCTTAAGCCACAGCAGGTTGAGGCCATTATTAACTTAGTAGTCGGAAGTGTTACAGCCATGAAGCCAGAGCAAGTATCGGTGATTGATCAATATGGGCGCTTGCTAAGTGCTGATGTTGGTTCTGCCCAAGCGGGTAAAGTGAATGCCAAGTATTTAGAATATCAACGCAATGTCGAGAAACAAATTATTCAACGTGCTTCCGATATGTTGACACCTATCCTAGGGCCGAGCAATTTTCGAGTTCAGGTGGCAGCGGATATGGATTTTAGTCAGGTCGAAGAAACACAGGAAGTACTGGACAATACGCCTATTGTGCGTAAAGAACATACCATAACTAACAATTCTATTGATAATATTGCTTTAGGTGTACCCGGTACCTTGAGTAACCAGCCTCCAGTCACTGGTGAATCACCGACACATGATAGTCAAAACACAAACGCACGTTCAGAGGTTAATCGCCAGTATGCTGTAGGAAGTAGCGTCCGTCGCACGCAATATCAGCAAGGAAAAATAGATAAGCTAAGTGTTTCGGTTTTGCTCAATCAAGCTGTTGCACCAAACGGTCAAGCGTGGACTGATGAGGAGAAAACTCAGATCTCCACCATGGTCACTGATGCGATTGGTATCAGTGAAGCACGAGGCGATAGTCTCAGCTTAATGAGCTTTGGCTTTACACCATTGTCGATTGAAGCACCACCGAGCATCCCTTGGTGGCAAGATCCTACGGTTCAACAGCCGATGAGATACGTAATTGGCGGTATGTTAGGAATGGCGATGATTTTCTTTGTTCTGCGTCCTTTGATTCTTCATTTAACTGGATCTGATCTTAACTCAAAAGAGCTGGAATTTGTTGATCCTCAGCAAGATACAATATTTGATGACATACAAACACGAGAAGAAAGAGAAAGAGAAGAAGTGCTCAATCGAAAACTGTCAGAAAAAGGGATTTCCGTATCGTCTGGGCTTGATATGGGACACGATATGTTACCGCCGGCAGGTTCACCATTAGAAATTCAGCTCAAACATTTGCAGCTTATCGCTAATGAAGAACCTGAACGAGTCGCTGAAGTACTAAAACAATGGGTGAATGTAAATGAACACAGCAGAATTAAAGCAAAAGCCAATGCTTAGCCATGTCGAACAAACCGCTTTAGTACTTTTAGGAATGGGAGAAGATGCTGCCGCTAAGGTACTGCGTCACTTCTCTCGTGACGAAACTCAGCGAGTGACGAAAGCCATGGCTAAGTTAAATGGAATAAAAAGTAATAATGCTAATGGTGTTATTCAAAATTTCTTTGAAGATTTTCGTCAGCATAGTGGTATTAGAGGTGCGTCTAAAGAGTACCTATCTAAAACGTTACGAAAAGCTTTAGGGAACGATCTAGCGAAAGGATTACTCAATACGCTTTATGGGGATGAAATTAGTAACAACATGCAGCGATTGCAGTGGGTTGAGTCAGATGTCTTGGCAAGATTTATTGCTAAAGAGCACCCCCAGATGCAAGCTATTTTCCTGGCTTATTTGCCTGCAGAAAGCTCATCGGCTGTGCTAAAAAGTATGCCCGAAAACGATCATGATGAGTTGTTGTATCGGATTGCGCAAATGCAAGATATTGATCATCAAGTGGCGAGTGATCTTAACGATCTTATTGAACGCTGTATTGAGCAGGCATCTGTTAGCCAAAGTGCACCATTATCTGGGGTAAAACAAGTAGCCGACATTATTAACCGATTCGAAGGTGATCGAGGATCACTGATGGAAATGCTCAAACTACATGACGAAGAAGTAGTCAATGAAATTGAGAAAAATATGTTTGATTTCATGGTTTTGGGGCGTCAGCCAGAAGAAACTATGGACCGCTTGGTTCAACAAGTACCAATGGAATTATGGTCTTTAGCGCTTAAAGGAGCTGAGATTCAACTTCAACTTGCCATTAAAAGTGCCATGCCCCAGCGTATGGTTAAAGCACTGGAAGATGATATGGAGGTTAGAGGTGCTGTTCCATTAAGTCGTGTTGAACGCGCAAGGCAAGATATTATGCAGATGGTTCGTGAGCTTGATGAAGCTGATGAAATAGAGTTAGTCCTTTATGACGAACCTAGAGTGGAGTAGCCCATGTCACTAACCGAATCTGATTTTATTGAGCTCTCAGCATCAGGCTATCGTATCCATCGTTTTCCTCCTTTGGCCAAGCCAATAGAAGTCGATGACAGTTTTGCTCTTGATGATAATTGGCAGGATCCACAAGCTGATATTCAACACAAGTTGCAACAAGGTTTTGAGACGGGACTTGAACAAGGGCATGAAGAAGGGCTTCGCCAGGGCTTAACTCAAGGGCAGCAACAAGGTTTACTTGAGGGGCAGAAAGAGGGGTTTCAGCAAGGCTTTGTTTCAGGAGAACAGTCAGGTAAGCAAGCGTTTGTTGAAGCTACCAAACCTGTTAATGCCATTTACCAATCTTTATCGCATTGGCAAGCAGAACGTGAACAGCAACAAAGACATATTATTTGTGAGCTGGTTCAGAAGGTGGCTCAACAGGTTATTCGAGCGGAGTTGACTTTGATACCACAACAGATTTTATCTCTAGTTGATGAAACGTTAGAGGCGATACCGGGTAAAACCGAAAAGGTTACGGTTCATCTTAATCCGCAAGATTTAGACCGTCTTGAACAAATTAACACGGAATTTGCTAAAGAATGGAAGCTAGTAGCAAACCCAGATCTACAACCAGGTGGTTGCCAATTGGTCACAGAAGATGCTGAGGCTGATGCAAGCTGTGACTCGCGTTTGCAGGCTTGTATGGATAATGTAAAGCAGCATTTGCTCGATGAAGTCACTCAAATAAGTGAAGAGGCCAATGACTAACTCACAAGCTTTTGATCTGCTTTCCGAGCGTACCAATGAAGCGATTGCATCACTTGACTCGATTCCAATTGCTCGAGTTACAGGCAGGTTGGTAAAAGTGACGGGCACCATGCTTCAGGCTGTGGGTTGCCGTTTTAAACTGGATCAACGTTGCCTCGTTGAAACCTCTCAAGGCGATATGATTGAAGCTCAAGTTGTGGGCTTTGATCATGCCATCGCTTTTTTGATGCCGATACGACGCCTTGGCGGTTTATTTGCTGGAGCAAAAGTAATACCGCTGGATGGAGATAGCACAATTGAATTGGGGGAACACTGGTTAGGACGGGTCGTCAACGGATTAGGAGAGGTGTTGGATGATGGCCCGGTATTGCGCGGTGGCGATCGTGTCTCCTTGGAACCCAGAGTCATCAACCCGCTAAAGCGCAGGCCTGTTGACTCTCCGCTAAATATAGGTGTTCGAGCAATTAATGGGCTGATCACGGTTGGCAAAGGTCAGCGTATTGGTTTGATGGCAGGAAGCGGGGTAGGCAAAAGTATGTTGCTCGGTATGATGGCTCAAAATACCGAAGCGGATGTAATTGTAGTGGGTTTAATCGGTGAGCGTGGGCGTGAAGTTCGTGAATTTATTGAAACTAATTTAAGTAAAGAAGCGCGCAGTAAAGCCATTATTGTTGTTGCGCCCGCAGATGAATCGCCGTTAATGAGATTGAGAGCGACATTGCTCTGTCACCGAGTTGCAGAGTATTTTCGTGATAAAAGCAAAGATGTGTTGTTGGTGATGGACTCTCTAACGCGTTATGCCATGGCCCAACGTGAGATTGCATTATCTTTGGGAGAGCCTCCAGCAACCCGTGGCTACCCACCCTCGGTATTTAATGTTTTGCCGCAATTACTCGAGCGTTCGGGTAATGGGGAGAACCCGATTGGAAGCTTGACAGCAATTTATACCATTCTTGCTGCAGGGGATGATCAACAAGATCCCGTGGTCGATTCAGCGCGAGCGATTCTAGATGGCCATGTTGTTTTGTCTAGAAAATTGGCAGAGCAGGGGCATTATCCTGCAATAGATATTGGCGCTTCTATCAGCCGCTGTATGAATTCATGCGTACCAACTGAGCATTTGGCACTTGCCAATGAGTTCAGAAAAGCATATTCCAGCTACCTTGAAGTGAAAGACCTCATCCCTTTAGGCGGTTATCAGCCTGGGCAGGATCCTAAATTAGATAGTTATGTTGTCATGTACCCTCGACTCAGTATGTATCTTCAGCAAGAAGCAGACTGCTCGGTTGATTTTCCACAAAGCTTAGCAGAACTGGCGCAATTGTTTCAGCAGACATAAGGGAAATGAATGCAGTCAAAACAGAAAGCGATAAAGACACTTTGTAGATTAGCATACAAGCAACGTGACCTAATGTGTAGTGAACTTGACACTCTACAGCAGCAATGTCACCAAGCTAGTTTGCGTATGCAACAGCTGTTAGAACTAAAAAATCAGACTCGCCGTAAAGGCTCAATAAATGTGCCTTTTCATCGGGAGATATTACTCAATCAATGCCGAGTTGATGGGGCACTCAGTAAGATGATTGATCACCAGCAATATGAACTTCAATTGATGCATGCCCAACACCATTCGATGCAAAACACAATTAAGCAAAAGCAGCTCATAATTATAGGCCTTGAGAGTCAATTAGAGGCTTGGCACCAAGAACAAAAAATGGCATTGCAGAAACATGAAGATGTGTTGTTAGAAGAGGCGATAAATAATGGCGCCGCATGTAAAGTGTTAGCCATTTAGGTCGTTTATTGGGTTGGTATCAATAAGCGACCTAAACCAAGCTGTGATTAAATAGCGCTACCATCTCTGGAATGAGCCTTCAGACTCTCGAAAAAGCCACTTTTTCTATTCCATGTCATTGATAAAATTTGACTGAGTTTGCTAGTTCAATCGGCCTAGTGATAGAGGATGTTATGCAGCCTGCACATTTTACAGTCATGGTTCCAAGTTATAAAGGAACACGATTTTTTATTTTTTCTCAACCAAGGGTGACAGCCATTAAGTATGGTCTTGGGGTTATTTTGGTGACTATCGCCAGTTTAATTGCAGGAGTGTCAATACTCGCAGGCAATATGTCTGATTCAAGCCAAGAAAAAACTTACCTACTCAATAAAGCCGACTCACTTGAAAAAGCATTGAATCTTTCTTATGAATCTCAAGATGATTTAGAGCTGAGTCTAAATAGGAAACAGCAGGACCTTGTCTATATCGCTGATAAGCTCAGTGATATTGAATCTGCCTTGGCTTTGCCCAATGAGTCTTTGAATCTAAGAGAAAGAGTAGACAATGCCGCGTTGGCCACTGCGGTTCGTCATCAAATGATGCAGATGATACCAAATGGGAGACCAGTTAAGACAGGTTATCTCTCTTCACACTATGGACATCGAATTCATCCGGTGACTAAGGTAAAAAGTATGCATCGGGGCATTGATTACGCGGTGAATGTTGGGACACCAATATTTGCCCCTGCTGAAGGTGTTATTGACGTTGTCAGGAAAAGTAATAAGGGCTCTGGGAACTTTCTTCGAGTGGCTCATTCTTACGGTTTTACTTCATCTTATTCACATCTCAGTGCGTTTAAAGTTAAGCGTGGTGAATATGTAAAAAAGGGTCAATTAATCGGCCTAGCAGGGAATTCGGGGTTATCGACGGGTTACCACCTTCACTATGAAATTCGCTTGGTTGGGCGCTCTCTAGATCCGTTGCCTTTTACCAAGTGGGAAATGAATGATTTTGATGCGATTTTTAAATCGAGCGAGGATGTACAATGGGATTACTTAGTAAACAGAATAGAGAATCAAATGGTCACAGTTCTCAAACTGTCATCGCAGAAGGCACCTTTATCGAAGGGCAACTCAAACTTACTTGCCACATCCAGATAGATGGTCAGGTAAAGGGTAATATAGAAACAGATAGATGTATTACCATTAGTGCTACGGGCTCAGTGGAAGGTGCAATACGTTGCGAATGCTTGATTGTTAATGGTCGCTTTTTAGGTAAAGTGTATTCCAAAACCTTACAAATACTTGAGCACGGATATCTTGAAGGCGAAGTCTCGGCGACCGAGTTTACGATAGAAAAAGGTGGCGTATTTTTGGGCAGCTCAAAGAATATAAAAATAGACGAAGTGGTTCCCCTAGAGAGTGTGAAGAAACATGATAAAACACTACCTCAGCAAAGTAAAAAAGACGCACAACAATACGCTTGACGGGAACTGAAATTAAAATGAAAAAAGCCGTGTTTTGCCCGCATGGCTTTTGTTTTTTTGATAAGTTTATTTATATTAACCTGCGCTAAGCTTTAAGTAATGTTATTTTATTGTCATAAAGAGGTCCTTTAGTTCAGATAACTCACCTGTTCCTTTATGACAGGTAACGTACAAATCCAAGTGCGAGATACCCTAGCTTGGAATATGTGCTCTTGATTGACTAAGGCCATTTTTGCATTTGGAACAAGGATAGACGTGACTAGCCAGTATACATGTGATGATTTGATATTTAACGTAGAAAAAATGACGGTGAGTACCACGCACCATAGTCGTTCTCTTAACTACAACGAATGTTTATTACTAAAAACATTGTTAGACAATGCCAATCAGGTATTGGGAAAAGAAGCGCTTAAGTCGGCAGGTTGGCCTGACACCATAGTGACGGACTCTTCCTTGCAAAAATCGATTCAGAAGATCCGTTTAGTGATTGCTATTTCTAACTCTGTTGAATTAAAAACTGTGGTGGGAGTTGGGTATATGCTCTCGTGTAATTGCGCTGAGTGGGTGGCAGAAGCAGAGAATACTTCACATCCAGAGCCTAAAAGTAACAAATGGCAACCCACTACATGGGCCAAATTAGTGCTTGGTTTATCCAGTGCTGTCTTGCTTAGCGCGTCCGCACTTGAATTTACTAAGGTGACCAACACTCGTCTAGTTTCTTATCTCAATCCCAATTACGAAATAGTTAATCTTGATGGCAAGAAAGTACTTCGCAAGCATGGAACTGAGATCCCTGAACCAGTATTAGAAGCAATTAAGTCATCCAAATGTGACTGTCTTTTCTTCTTTGGTCGCAACAAAGATACGGGACGTTACCATATCTCAGTACATAACAAGGCATCTCACAGAAGCGAAACCTACTTGGTAGAAGAGGTTATGTTCCCCCAATTAGCCAAGGAGTTAATCAATGAAAAGCCTTAAAATCTGGATAGGGATTTTTATTGCCTCACTGCTTGTTTATGCCAGCTCTTGGTATTTTAGTAGTCAGCAACTGTTGATTGAAGGGCGTTATGTGGCACGTATTCATGGATATTCTACCACCAATGGCCAGTGGAGAGAGAGACTAGAGGTTAACCTTGATCGTGAGCGTATTGAATCGACCATTTCCGTGGAAGGGGATGGGCTTGAAGGTGTGGCATTGTTTGCAGTTAATGGTGAGGTAACACAAGCTAAGGACGGAGCTTTTGAGCTGTCCTATTCAACTGATCCTATTCAAACATCAAAAGTGATTGATGGCTACCATGCGGTCAGTTATACCTCGCTGTTTTTATCGGGCAAGTCAAGTAATGTACTGGTTTATCAGGATGAAGATATTGTTATGCTCGAGGGGCCAAGAAGTTCGGTGATGTTAACTCGCAGCCGTGATTCTGTGTTGAGATAAAAAAACTCCCGGCAAAAGCCGGGAGTGATAAGGACAGTGTTTAGCTTCAATTAGAAGTGGTATTGAATGTTAGTCATTACAGTGTAGTCGTCAACGATTTGTACATATAGAGCGTCAGATTCATCAGCACGTTCAGCATGATGGAACGTACGACCGATTTCCCCGCCTACACTCCAATTTTTTGCGAACCTGTAGTCTAAACCTGTTTGTAGTCCGTAAATAAAGCCGTTCATTTCATTTGAGTCACCATCATCATAGTCTTCAAATGTTTCATAACCTACATGGCCACCAACAGTCCAGCTTAATTTCTCAGAGATAGGGACTAGATAGTCATAGCTCACCTTTAAATCAACTCTGTCTTCCTTTCCATCTTCTACGTCTATTTCGAGAGGGTTGTACGCTAGGCCCATTTTAATACGGTGATGATCATTAATAGTTACACCACCACTCATTCCCAGAATCTCGGAACGATCAAGCTTTGCTGCTAGGCCCATTGCTTCAATTTCACTATTTAAATGCACACCCGCATCAAAACCGACAAAGTAGTCATAGGTATTTTCTGCACTTGCACCAAATGTAGTTGCTGCTGCCAATGCGCCTAAAGCGAAAAGTTTTACTGTTTTGTTTTGCATAATGGTTTTCCTAAGTATCTAAAGCTAACAAGTAGCTAACTCTGTTGTTATGTCGTTATCGATGGTGTTATCGATATCGATCTTGTTATCAATTTTGTTTCACGCTGCGGTGAAAGTGGTGACTAAGTTAGAGCCTTGAGTCTAAAAACAGAAAGGAATTACACGGAATCACGCAGAAAAAAAACAAAGCCTAATTTTTTATTTATTTTTGGTTTTTTGTCATTTTAAGTTGCTGTTATTATTGTATTTTAATTTTTTGTTGATTTTTTGTCTTAGTGGTTAGCTGTGTATTTTTAGAAAAAAACGGATTAATTTCCGCGTTAATTTACTCTTTTCTTTGTCATTACGTCATAAAAAAGCGATAGAGCTGTATTTTGAGAATGGTTTTAGCAGAAAAGAGCGCAATGGTTTATGTAAATGGATGGCAAGCTGTGATGTCTAGCTTTCGCATATCGATAGAAAAAATAGGAGGCTGCAGTCATCAGGTTTTTGAAAATTGAACAAACCTTAATGGCCAATGAGCGATTGAGTATAGAGGTTGGCTTAAAAACGTAGCCAGAAAGCGTTTGGCCAGTCAGTCAAGAAAAAAGATAGAGAGTAAAATGAAAAAAGACGCCTTAAGGCGTCTTTTTAAATGTGGCTCCCCCTGCGGGACTCGAACCTGCGACATACGGATTAACAGTCCGCCGTTCTACCAACTGAACTAAGGGGGAATTGCTCTAAAGCGCCGTGAATATTAGCGATGAGGCACTTTAGTGTCAACTATAAAATGGTATGAAAAAGTGATTTTTTTTTACAAAAATCACTTTACTTTTTTGTAGGCCTTTTGGAGAAAAGGCTAAATTTAGTTATCCACCAAAATTGTGGATAACCATGTAGATTGATGTGGGGAAATAAAAGAAAGCCACATGGGTAGGTATTTCTAAGTATAGAAAAATACTAATTAATTGCTTGTAAAAATTTGTATTTTAATGTTTTTATTGGCTTTATTGGTGGTTTTCATCGGTAGTAATAAAAACATATCTATGTGGTTCATTTCAGAGCACCCATAGCCCTGTGGATAAGCTGTGGTTTATTTGTGTGGGTGTTTAAGAATACTACAGTATACGAAACTGAATGTATCAGTGCGTCGACTGCCTAGTTTCGGGTGTATGCTTGATTTGATATCAAGAGAAAATGCATTTTTTTATTTTGAGCTATTGTATCTGTATATATATACAGACAAAATAGACTCAGTCATATTGTTAGAGTAGATCGAGGAATATATGAGCAAAGTGTTTGAGTTGATCTCTGATTACCAGCCATCGGGTGATCAACCTACAGCGATTCAACAGCTATTTGATGGTTTAGATTCTGGTCTTGCTCACCAAACACTGTTAGGGGTCACGGGATCTGGTAAAACATTTACCTTAGCCAATGTTATAGCTAAGGCTCAACGCCCTGTGATTTTGCTTGCACCTAATAAAACGCTGGCTGCACAATTATATGGAGAAATGAAAGCTTTTTTCCCAAATAATGCCGTGGAATATTTTGTTTCTTATTATGATTATTATCAGCCTGAAGCTTACGTTCCAACAACGGATACATTCATTGAAAAAGATGCATCCGTCAATGCCCATATCGAACAAATGCGTTTATCGGCAACCAAAGCGCTACTTGAACGTAAAGATACCATTATAGTGGCGTCAGTATCTGCGATATACGGACTTGGCGATCCTCAATCTTACCTGCAGATGATGTTGCATGTTCGTCGGGGTGATGCCATGGTTCAGCGTGACATCTTGCGTCGCTTGGCGGAGCTGCAATATAGTCGCAATGATGTGGCATTTGAGCGGGGTCAGTTTCGAGTTCGGGGGGAAGTAATAGATGTGTTTCCCGCGGAGTCAGATCAGGATGCAGTTCGCATCGAAATGTTTGACGATGAAATTGACTGTATTAGCATTTTCGATCCATTAACTGGCGCAATAAAGCAAAGAGACTTACCACGTTTCACTATTTATCCCAAAACACACTATGTGACGCCACGGGATAAAATCCTTGATGCAATAGAAAACATAAAAATTGAGTTGGGTCATAGAAAAAAATACTTGTTAGACAACAATAAGCTATTGGAAGAACAACGTATTTCTCAGAGAACACAATTTGATGTTGAGATGATGACTGAGCTGGGTTTTTGTTCTGGTATCGAGAACTACTCACGTTATCTCAGTGGACGTAGTGAAGGTGAACCACCTCCGACCCTTTTCGATTATTTACCTCATGATGGGTTACTCGTTATTGATGAATCTCATGTGACGGTTCCTCAGATAGGTGCTATGTATAAAGGTGATAGATCACGCAAAGAAACACTCGTAGAATTTGGCTTTCGGTTGCCTTCAGCACTCGATAACAGGCCTCTAAAATTTGATGAATTTGAATCTCTTGCTCCTCAAACTATTTTTGTTTCCGCAACACCTGGCAATTATGAATTGGAAAAATCAGAAGATGAAATTGCTGATCAGGTTGTTCGGCCTACTGGGCTTTTAGATCCTGAACTGGAAGTTAGGCCTGTGGGAACTCAGGTTGATGATTTACTCTCTGAAATTCGTATCCGTGAAGCGAAAGACGAGCGAGTATTAGTGACTACATTAACTAAGCGTATGGCAGAAGATCTCACTGAATACCTCACTGAACATGATGTACGAGTTAGATACCTCCACTCGGATATTGATACAGTGGAGCGGGTGGAGATTATTCGGGATTTAAGATTAGGCGAGTTTGATGTGTTAGTGGGTATCAACTTGCTACGTGAAGGGTTAGATATGCCGGAGGTGTCGTTAGTTGCGATTCTGGACGCTGACAAAGAAGGTTTTTTGCGTTCTGAGCGTTCGCTCGTCCAGACGATTGGCAGGGCTGCTCGTCATATTAATGGTAAAGCGATTCTTTATGCAGATAGAGTGACCAAGTCGATGCGTAAAGCGATCGATGAGACCAGCCGCCGTAGAGCTAAGCAGCAGGCGCACAATCATAAGATGGGAATTGAACCTCAAGCGCTTAAGCGTAATGTTAAAGACATTATGGAGCTTGGAGATATTGCTAGAAGCAAAAAGCAGCGAGTAGTGAAGTTTGTTCCATTATCTAAGGTGTCTGAGCCAACACAGCTATATACAGAAATGACGCCTCAAGAAATAGACAAAAAGATTGCTCAGCTCGAAGCACAAATGTACCAACATGCTCAAGATCTGGAATTTGAGTTTGCAGCGCAAAAACGAGATGAAATAGAAGCGCTACGCAAGCAATTTATTGCTAATAGCTAAGTAAGCAATATGTCGGGCAGCTGGGAGAGTTGACCACAATGAGCATATCGTCAGCTCAAGAATGTTTAGATATACCTGATTACTTATCAGGCAAAAAAAAAGCCAGTAGTAAAACTCTAATGGCTATATATGTGAATAATATATTCACTAACAACGTCAGTTGGCTAGGTGACCCTTGCGGGTCAATTATTAGATATGCATTTAACATGCCAATTACTTAGCCCTCTATTTACTGGGTTTTTTTCGCGGTTTTTATACTTTGCATTTGCAAAATGCAAAGCGTAATGCAATCATTTATACAACTTGCAACAAAAAGTTCGGCTTAATTATGCAACAAGATACTGATATACAGAAGTCAAAATATTTGTTGATGGTGGAAGATACTGCTTCAGTAGCAGCATTATACCGCTCTTATCTTACTCCCCTTGGTATCGACATCAATATTGTTGGTACTGGGCGGGATGCAATTGAAAGCCTTAGCTTTCGTACTCCTGATCTAATCTTACTTGATCTGAGGCTTCCCGATATGACGGGGATGAATGTTTTGCATGCGGTAAAGCAAAAGAATGCTGATATTCCAGTTATATTTATGACTGCTCATGGCTCAATTGACACTGCTGTTGAAGCGATGCGTCACGGAGCTCAAGATTTTCTAATCAAACCTTGTGAAGCTGATCGACTGCGCGTGACAGTCAATAATGCGATTCGTAAAGCAAGCAAACTTAGAAATGCGGCTAATAATCCTGGCAACCAAAACTACCAAGGCTTTATTGGTAGCAGCCAGACTATGCAGGCTGTTTACCGAACTATAGATTCTGCAGCTTCGAGCAAGGCTAGTATCTTTATCACAGGTGAGAGTGGAACGGGGAAAGAAGTTTGTGCTGAAGCGATTCATGCGGCAAGTAAGCGTGGCGATAAACCTTTCATCGCGATTAACTGTGCAGCAATCCCTAAAGATCTTATCGAAAGTGAGCTCTTTGGTCATGTGAAAGGAGCTTTTACTGGCGCTGCGACTGACAGACAAGGCGCTGCAGAGTTAGCGGATGGTGGCACATTGTTCCTTGATGAATTGTGCGAAATGGACCTAGATTTACAAACTAAGCTTTTGCGTTTTATCCAAACAGGAACATTCCAGAAAGTGGGTTCTTCGAAAATGAAGAGTGTGGATGTACGTTTTGTTTGTGCTACAAACCGTGATCCGTGGAAGGAAGTTCAAGAGGGGCGGTTTAGGGAAGATCTATACTATCGACTATACGTTATTCCATTACATTTACCTCCATTGAGAGCGCGCGGAGATGATGTCATAGAAATTGCTTATTCTCTTTTGGGCTTTATGTCCAAGGAGGAAGGCAAAGATTTTGTTAGGCTCACACCAGAGGTGGTGAATCGTTTTGCGCAATATGAGTGGCCTGGTAATGTTCGTCAGTTGCAAAACGTATTGCGTAATGTTGTGGTTCTGAATAATGGAGAAAATATATCAATGGATATGTTACCTCCACCACTTAATGTGCCGACGGATAATCAGATCAGGGTAAACTGGGATAAAGAAGAAAATTTCACAGTTAATGATATCTTCCCTCTCTGGTTGACAGAGAAGAAAGCGATTGAACAAGCTATTGATGCCTGTGATGGGAATATCCCCAAAGCCGCAGGCTATTTAGATGTCAGCCCGTCGACGCTTTATCGTAAGCTTCAAAATTGGAATGTAAAGGAAACACAATAATAGAATGGAATTACTTAACAAACATAAGCTAGACCAACTGGCGAGTGAAATTGGTGCCAGCAATGTCCCTATATTACTCGACATATTTCTTAATGAAATGACTCAGTACATAGATGCTCTTAATGATGACGATAGAGACCAAGAAGCGTATTTAAAAGAAATTAGCCACGCATTAAAAAGTAGTGCCGCTAGCTTCGGAGCTGAATCTCTGTGTGCTTTTGCGATAGAAATTGATGCAAAATCAAAACTTGATGAAGTACTTGATGTTACAGAAGAGCAAGAGAAGATGATAGCGCTACTGTATGAAACACAGCAGCGCTATAAAACCTTACTCGATAAGTAATGATTCAATAACGGATTGAAGTTTATCCCTGTCGTGTCGCCATTCTCGGTTAGGGGAGGCGAGTGAGGTCGTAAAACAGTTCCAGTTGCTTAACTCTGGGTGTTTTCCTTCTCCCACAATGATATCTATTTTTCGTCCTCGACAGGCTCTTTCGCACCATTCCAGCTTTTCTTTTAAGCTCATTTTACCTGCCGGTCCAGATTCAGGTGATAGATTCTCAATAAATATGAGTTTTGCGTCTGAATTAACTTCTATGGCACGACCAATTTCGGGCAGAAGCAATGGAGGCATGATACTGGTTAGAAAGCTGCCGGGTCCAAGAATAATAGCGTCAGCTTGCTCGATGGCAAGTACACCCTCGCTGGTCGCTGGAACTTCTGGCCAAAGGTCTAGCCGAACGAGTCTCTCAGCCATTTCGTCGACACTGGTTTCCCCTGTTACCCATTGACCGTTTTTGGCGAGTGCTTTTAGGTCTGAAGGATGCTCTGTCATTGGAATAATATTGATATCAACTTTTAGTATATTTCGTATCAAATTAATCGCATCTAATGGGCGCACCGAGAGGTTGTCGAGTGCGGTTAACATTAAATTGCCTAAATTATGTCCATCCAGTTCACCTGCACCTTTGAAACGATATTCGAACATCATTGAACTTATAGAAGGAGAGGTAATCAGCTGGTTAATACAATTGCGAGTGTCTCCCCAAGCTATGCCGCCTTGACAGTGACGAATTCTGCCTGTTGACCCACCGTTATCCGTTGTTGCAACTATGCCAGTAGCGTTTTCTCCAAAATCCTTTAAGGCTGAGAGTATACGTCCTAGGCCATGTCCGCCCCCGATAGCAACCACATGCTTTTCTTTATACAAAGTCATTTAGCGTATTCTTAGTTTTTCATCTTTATCTACAATCTAGAATAATTGATTCACTTAAAGTACTCAATATGGCGTATTTAAGTGTTCGGTTAAAATTTTATTCTCCTTAGGGTAGAAACAGACATAGATATTCAGTATTTTATTGTTAGCTACTGCTGTCGGCCTTGAGTCATAAAGCAGTTGCCATAACTCCGAGTTTACCGAGCTAAGTTCATTAAGAATAGGCGCGCTAAGCCAGTGACATGTTGTCACCAGGGCATGACTAGAAATGATTATGCCTCCCGTATTTGGAAAGGTGTTCCATGGCACAACATTTTGAAGATAGATTTCAGCGCAAATTCTATTATTTGCGTCTTTCGGTGACCGATGTTTGTAATTTTAAATGTCAATATTGCCTTCCTGATGGTTATAAACCTTCGGGGAAAAGTAACACATTTTTAACTCTCTCTGAGATTCAGCGCATTGCAGATGCGTTTGCTAGTTGTGGGACTTCTAAAGTACGTCTCACTGGTGGTGAGCCAAGCTTACGTAAAGATTTTACAGACATTATCCAAACTGTGGCACAAACAGAGGGGATTACTCGTGTTGCGATGACCACTAATGGTTACCGGATGAAAAAGCAGGTTGAAAACTGGAGGTTAGCCGGGCTTACCAATATCAATGTAAGTATGGACAGTATTGATCCTCGAATGTTTTATCAAATTACAGGTGAAAATAAGCTTCATGATGTGCTTTCAGGGATTGATCGTGCATTTGAAATTGGCTTCCAGCAGATTAAAGTCAATGTAGTGTTACTTAAAGGTATGAATTCTCAATCGTTGCCAAGTTTTTTACAGTGGATTAAAGGTAGGCCAATACAGCTGCGCTTTATCGAATTGATGCAGACTGGCGAGATGGACCAGTTATTCCATGAGCATCATGTATCGGGAGTATCAATTCGTAATCTATTAATTGCAAATGGCTGGCTGCAAAAGGAGCGCGCGAATTACGATGGACCTGCTCAGGTGTATTATCATCCTGATTATCAAGGAGAGGTAGGCTTGATTATGCCTTATGAAAGAGGTTTTTGCTCAAGCTGCAACCGCTTGCGAGTGTCAGCAAAAGGAAAGCTTCATCTATGTTTGTTTGGCGAACATGGTATTGATCTGCGCGACTTATTGCAGCAAGATTCTCAGCAGGTGCCATTAATAGAACGTATCCAAAGCCATTTACAGACTAAGGCTGTCAGTCATTTTCTTCATGATGGAAATTCGGGCATGACACCGAACCTAGCGTCTATTGGCGGCTGAACGTTTTTACCTTTGCAATCATTTCAGGCTTAACCAAACGGAATGTTTGGTTGAATAACAATTTTAGAATAAATAGGTGGGCTAATGGGACACGCGGAGAGTAAATTTCAACCAGCTAATATCGCTGTATTGACAGTATCTGATACACGCACAGAAGAAAACGATACTTCTGGTGCCTATCTTGTCGAGAGTGCTATTCATGCTGGGCATGAGGTTATAGATAAGCAAATAGTCATCGATGATAAGTATAAGATTCGCGCCATAGTGTCGCAGTGGATTGCAGATTCGAGTGTACAAGTGGTAATGGTCACCGGAGGGACGGGCTTTACTTCTCGAGATAGTACACCTGAAGCACTGATCCCATTGTTTGATAAGAAGATAGAAGGCTTTGGTGAGTTGTTTCGCCACGTATCTTATCAAGAAATAGGCACTTCAACGATTCAATCGCGTGCTGTGGGTGGATTTGCTAATCATACTGTCATTTTCGCTATGCCAGGTTCAACAGGCGCTTGTCGCACTGGGTGGAGCAATATTATTGAGCCACAGTTGGATGCACGGCACCGGCCTTGCAACTTTATGCCACATATAGGTGAATAAGGAGTCTTTATGAGTGAGCTAACCCATATTAATGCTTGTGGTGAAGCTAACATGGTTGATGTTTCTGAAAAAACATCAACGGTGAGAGAGGCACGTGCAGAGGCATTAGTCTATATGTTGCCGGAAACACTAGAGTTAATTATTTCTGGTCAACATACCAAGGGTGATGTGTTCGCAACGGCTCGTATAGCCGGTATTCAAGCGGCGAAAAGAACTTGGGATCTGATCCCTCTATGCCACCCGCTTTTATTGTCAAAAGTTGAAGTGCAGATTGAAACAATTGAGACAGAAAGTGTGGTACGTATTGAGTCCATGTGTAAATTAGCAGGTAAAACTGGTGTTGAGATGGAAGCGTTGACAGCAGTTTCTGTTGCGGCTTTAACCATCTATGACATGTGCAAAGCCGTACAAAAAGATATGGTTATTGGTCAGGTTCGTTTACTAGAAAAAACAGGCGGTAAGTCAGGCACATTCAAGGTAATAGCATGATAAAGGTTTTGTTTTTTGCTCAAACTCGGGAATTAGTTGGTACTGAAAAGTTAGAAGTGGAACCCTGTTTTGAAACAGTGGAAGCATTGCGAGCGAGTCTTGCTACTCAAAAAGGGAAGTGGGATTTGGCGTTAGATCCAAGTAAATTGCTTGCAGCTGTTAATCAGTCAATTGTCTCACTTGAACACCCTCTGAATGAGGGTGATGAAGTTGCTTTTTTCCCTCCGGTTACAGGAGGATAAATGGAACGTGTGTCAGTACAATATGAAGACTTTTCAGTTGGAAATGAATATCAAATGCTCGCCGGGGATAGCGCTACCGGTGCTATTGTGACATTTGTAGGAAAGGTGCGTGATATGAATCTTGGCAAAAATGTGACTGGCTTATCTCTTGAGCATTATCCAGGAATGACAGAAAAGGCGCTGGTGGCGATTTGTGATCAAGCAGAACAAAGGTGGCCCCTTTTCAGTATTCGTGTTATTCACCGTGTTGGCGATCTTGAAGTTGGCGATCAAATAGTATTTGTCGGTGTGTCAAGTGCTCATCGAGGAGACGGATTTGAAGCATGTGAATTCATAATGGATTACCTTAAAACTAAGGCGCCTTTTTGGAAAAAAGAGCGCACGGATGGAGCGTCTCGGTGGATTGAATCGAGACATACTGACACGCTTTCTGCTCAGCGCTGGGAGTGATCGCCTAGGGTCCGTTTGTCGATATAGCCGTAATGAGTTGTTTTAAAGGAGCTATTATGAATAGGCAGATTATAAAACGGGCCATACTGATCGCTATTGTGGTGGGAACATTACTTAATATTATCAACCAATATGACTCATTTGTGGGCGATAGTTCTTTCAACTGGCTTAAAGCAATACTGACGTACTGTGTTCCTTGTTGTGTTTCACTATTTAGTAGTTGGTTGGCAGTTCGTGACACCAAGGATAATGGTCAATAGATTCAGATAGTATTTTGCTGAGTGAGAATGTATCCATTAAATCAAAGACAAACACTGAGGAGAAAAAATACAACGGCCAATTTTACATCCCTATTTCAAACATCCTCCCTGATACGAACTTCTACTATATGCCGATGTTTTCTTAAACTGAATAAAAGCTCTATATATTATGTTAATACTTTATTAACGCTGCATGGTTATTTTCTTTCTCTTAAGTATTAATTTGACAAGTAAAATTAAATTCTCATATTCAAGAACTAGTCACTTATCATATTTTTATTGAGTGGTTTTTATTTTATGCCGTTTCATTTAACTTAAAATAAACTTTTTATGTACACTTTTATCAAATAAGTCATTATTTTGGTTGTGAAAATCTTGGAAAACTTATGAAATGCAGCTCAACTTAACAGTTGAAACAATGCATTAACATATCGAGGTGCATTTTTATTCATTATATGGTTGTATGAATAGCATGTTATTTCACCACACCTGACTATCGAATTGATATAAGTCGTTTTTATTTTGGATTAGTTAGTGTTTTGTAACCTGAAGATGAGGGTTGTATTACTATGAGAACAAGCGCAATTGTTAACCTTAATAGAAGTGAGAGTACTAGTCCTGCCAATTCATCACCACCCAAAAATGTTTGGCAGGAAGTGGGAAGAAATATTAAAAATGTTACCCAGGTAATTGGCTCTACTCAGTCTGATAAAAGCCCAAATAAACGCCATCGAGCGGCAAGTGTTTCTTTACAAGATTGTAAACCGAACAAGACTATCCGTCTATCACGGTCAAATAGTGCGCCGACTCTAACCACGTTAACAACCGCTGACAATAATACGCTACCTGAGGTTCAATTAAGTAGCCTAGATAAAGGTAAAGGCAGTACGCCAGAGCGTCGTGTTATAGCAAAAGACATCAAAACCATTCAACATGCATTTGCTAAAGAAATGGCGAAGTCACCGGTTAGCTATCAGAAAGCAATAGGTATTCTGGAGACACAACTAGAACCGACGCTAAAAAAATATCAGGGTAGAGACGGTCATTTATCTTATCAAGATACAAAACAAGTGCATGTCGCATTTAAAAAGCTGGCTAAGCAATTACCTCAAGGCGAGCTAAAAGAGTTATGTACCATTCTGACTCAGCATACTAAATGTGATTGGATGCAAATAAAGCATGAGAAGTTGCAATCTAAACAGTTAGCAGAATATCTAGAACTAGGTAAGCCTGGGGCAGGTAAAGCAACGACATATAGTGCTGGTGTGAATGCAGGAGCAAGTTTATTGGCAGTACCGGGGACTGACGTTAAAGTAGGTCCTTTTGCTGACTTATCATGGGGTTTGTCAACTGAAAGACGATTTAATTCAGATGATGAAGGGCTAGTGTTTGAGGAAAAAAGTCATGGGGTGAGTGCCGGTTTGAAAGCTGGCTTACAGGCTAATCTATCGAAAACAGTTGGTCTAAATGCGCAAGTTAACGCTTCAGGGCAGGGAAATCTGACCTACTTTAAGGAATGGAACAACTCAAAAGATTATATTGCACAAAATGGACCCGATGCGAAAAAAACCGAAGCGCTAAAAAAACAAAAGCAATTAGCTTCTAATAGCCAGCATAGGCTTAATGATTTATTGAAATCTGCCTTGAAGATTAATGCTAATGTTAATGCACCCGCTCCAGAGAGAACCAAGCCACTTACAGGTTTTTATACGACAAAGGCTGGTGATGTCGGGGTGTCAGTAAATGCGGGTACCTCTTTCAATGTTGGCGCTCTCGATGTTAACTTTGGTGGTGGATTTGGTGCTAGTCGTTCGAAAAGCACCACAGATATCTACGAATTCGTACCAAACCAGCTGGCTGATGTTGTGCTGAAAAACAAAGCCAAGTTAGATGAACTACCGGATAATTTCACTCACCATGCAAAACAAATATTAGCAACTAGTAATGACCCCAAAGCGGCCATTGGGGGGCTGAACTTGTTAAAAAGAGAAGTAAGTGACTACTATGAAGCAGTTCAAAAATACGACTATTTTAAGTCATCTGGTAGTGCTAAAAAATCTGAATTAAAAGCGTTACGAGACCAAAAACATGCAATTGAAAATCGCTGGGGAGCGATTGGACGGCATCAGTTTTTACAGTTTGCATCTGCCTCTCATGCACTTTTTGCTAGTACAATAATGCCAAACAAACATCTAGTCTCTGGAATAAACTCAAGCAGAGAACAAGAATTATCAAACTTAATTGGTCAAACAGGTGTCCTAGTACAGAATCCTTCCATTGATTATTCCAAATCAAGGCTGGACAAAATTGCCACGTTTGAGCAAGAAATCTATTTGCAGGTAGCCGATACTCGGTCTAGTTTCTCAATCACCGCTGGTCCATTCAAAGGTCAGTTGGATATAGTCGAGCGTCAGCGTATTCACCCTAGTAGAATTCGTGAAGGTCGTTATATTGATGTTGTTTTAACCGGTGCTGTAGCAAGCTCACTTCAAGGTTTGGTTAATGGAGCCACAATTAAAGAAGCGATAGCTCAACAGGGAATTGAGTTACCTGGAGACCTTGATATTGCGCCTGATATCGGAGCTGGCGTTTCATTCTCACACACAACTCGTTTCTTTAAGCCAGATTATAGTAAGGCCGAAGATTACCAAGGCAAGAAAGATTGGCGTAAACAGTTTACTCGCTCCTCTAAAACTCTATCGGTGAATGCAAATGTTGGTGGCTCTGGTACGGTTGCAGCAGGCGTGCATGCGGGAGCAAATATTGGCATTAACAAGAATAAAACGACGATAATCGGTGAGAAAATCGCCAGTGATGATCTTACCTTTACCATGGTACGATTTAATCGTTTATACCGTGATGCTAAGTTAAATACTGATAATGCAGAATGGAACCAATTCTTTACTGACAATAAAGCTCAGTATAAAAAGATGTTCTCTCTCCTTGGTTCTGAAGAGCACCTAATGAAAGAAGAAGTGAAATTTTTCTTCAATGAGTTGATTGAACGTGCCCCAGAAGCACAAAAACAGGACCTTATTCAACGAGAACAAACGTTTTTTGACACTATGGCAGAATATCGAGCTGACGAAGATAATGAGCACAAGTTTGATATTGCTCGTGGCTGCTTAGAAGATTACTTAGAGAAGCAAACCGCCCCTTGGTGGGAAGCTCATACTAATCGCTGGAAGGACTTAGAATTTAAATCCAGTGCAGATTCTGGGCTTGATTTGAAGTCGAGACTCATCAAAGGACTTGGTGTACACCTCAGAGCCAATAAGCTTCAACGCCAATAAATTTTCATAGTGATTCTATTGCAGCTCTTTAAATTCAGTGGAGTAAGCGTGATTTATGCTTATTTTATTGAGGTAGACATAACGTTCATTGAATGGATACTTTTATGTGATAGGCCAGAGCTATTAGAAAAATTGTTGATTTCAATTTAGTAAAATCAAGAAATTAGACAACAATTACACTAAGAAGATGAGATTTGCACGCTAAGGAGACGCAAATGGAATCATTGAAAGTGAAGGATTACATGACTTTGCAGGCGGTAACGTTTAAGCCTGAGATGTCTTTGAGTGCTGCATTGGAAAAAATGTTGAAATCTAGTTACCTCGGTGGCCCAGTGATTAATGAAAGAGAGGAAGTTATTGGTTTTCTCTCTGGACATGATTTGCTTGATAAGCTGGTTAAGGTAAGTTATTACTGCCAAGATACGCATATTGTTTCTGATTGTATGCACTCAAAAGTTCTTTCAGTTGGGCCTGATACGTCGATTATTGAGTTAGCCGACATGATGAAATCAGGTAAGCCTAAAGTTTACCCTGTTATAGATAATGGTAGGTTGGTTGGAATTATTACTCGGCGTGATGTATTGCGTGCGGTTGCTAAGAACCTAGACGATTGCTTCAAACATCCGGTATAGTAAAAAGTGAATCTAGTGACATAAAGAGGCGCTGTTCAGCGCCTCTTTTTATTATTCCGACAACACCGACTGAGGCTGGGCATGGAGAATCAGAGCGCTAAATTTGTTGAAGGTTCGACTATGCGGCATATATTAGTGATGTCGGGGGCTGGTTCTGTCGGTTTAATGGCTCTGTTTTTGGTTGACTTGCTGGATATGCTTTTTATCAGTATGTTGGGTCAGGTTGAGTTAGCTGCGGCAGTTGGTTTTGCTGGGACATTGGTTTTCTTTTCTACTTCAATCTCGATAGGTACTTCGATAGCTATGGGAGCTTTAGTATCTAAAGCTATTGGAGCAAAACAACGCGATCATGCTAGAAGACTCAGCACTAGTATTATTCTTACCGCATTTGTTATCAGCAGTGTGATCAGCGCTTTGATGTTTATGTTTATTCCTGAACTTCTCGCTGCCATTGGGGCGAAAGGTTATGTTGCGGAACGTGCTCAAGCGTATTTGCAAATATTGCTTCCGAGTGGGCCTGTGATTGCGATTGCAATGTCAGCGGGCGCAGGCTTAAGGGCTGCTGGTGATGCAAAACGCTCTATGTGGGCGACTTTAGCAGGTGGGATAATTAATGCGATATTAGACCCCATTTTTATCTTTGCTCTGGACTGGAATGTTGAAGGTGCTGCTGTGGCAACAGTATTCGCACGGTTCACGGTATTATTTTTCTCCCTATACCCACTAATTCGTACTCATAACCTGCTTGCTTTTCCTTCGTTAATCGCTTGGCGTAATAGTCTTAAGGCGATATTAACCATCGCTGTTCCAGCAATTATTACGAATATTGCAACGCCAATAGGTAATGCGATTGTCACAACGTCTATTGCAAAGTATGGAGAGGACTTTGTCGCAGGTTATGCGGTTATAGGACGCCTTATCCCTGTGTGTTTTGCGGTACTTTTTGCTCTGTCAGGTGCTGTTGGGCCTATTATTGGCCAAAACTTTGGTGCTGAGAGGCTTGATCGAGTTCGTGAAACCTTGACGAATTCTTTGGTTGTCACCACGGTTTATACAGTAGTGGTTTGTATTTCGCTGTACTTCGTCCAATCGTTGGTGATCACAGGGTTTAATTTACAAGGTGATGCAGCCATCATTGTTTCTGCTTTTTGTACTTATGTCGCTTTTAGTTTCATTTTTAATGGCGCTCAGTTTGTGGCGAATACGTCATTCAATAATCTAGGTAAACCCTTTTATTCTACAGCATTAAATTTAGGTAAGGCGACACTCGGGACCTTGCCTTTCGTGTATTTTGGGTCACATTGGTTTGGCGCGCTTGGTGTCTTATATGGGCAAGCTGTGGGTTCGATTGTATTTGGGGTGTTAGCAATTATTGTACTGCGTAAGCACATTAACGATTTAATTAAAGGTGAATTCGTCGCGTTAGAAGGCAAAGACCCTTCTATTACAAGTATTAATTCGCAACCTTTTTGTACCCATGATGCGGTTTTAATTGATGAAGTTGCTAGCCAAAAAGAAATGTTGTTAACAAATGAAAAAAATAGTTGACCTTGGAGTCTACTCCAAGGTTTATGCTTTGAGTGTACATCCAATGGAGATAAAGTTATGTGCACAAAACATAAAGCCTGCCGTTCAGAAAAAGTCGCGTTCAAGCCTGCACATGCAGCTTCTTGCTCAAGCCCTAAAGTGGCTACAATACAGATTTCAGGGAGCAATGGTATGGAGTCGGATTGTTGCAACTTGGATAGTTGTTCAGCTGGACTTGATCCTGCTGATGAGGAAAGTGACCCCAGAAGTTCCATAACACAAGAAGTGACCCATAGCTGGAAAATTAATGGCATGGATTGTCCGTCATGCGCAAAAAAAATTGAAAACGCAGTCAATAAGGTCGCTGGCGTTATAGAGGCTAAAGTTCTATTTGCCACTGAGAAGCTAGTGGTCAAAACAGAGAGTCCTAGTGTTGCTCCGCAGGTTGAGCAAGCTATTATTAAGTCTGGTTTTAATTTTAGTACTGTACTCTCTTCTTCAAAGCCGCAATCAAAGTCTGGTTGGAAAACGATTGTTAAACAAAATGCCGCTATCATAGCTATCGCATTTTCTATGGTTGTTGCTGCCTTTATTAAACCTTTTTCACCTACGATTAGTGAGTGGCTGTTTGTCTTGACCTGTTTAGCGGGTCTCTATCCCATCAGTAAAAAAGCATTACAATTGGCTAGATCAGGGACACCTTTTGCAATAGAAACCTTGATGAGCGTCGCGGCAATCGGGGCACTTTATCTTGGTGAGACTGCAGAAGCGGCCATGGTGTTATTACTCTTTATGATTGGCGAGCGGTTAGAAGCTTTTGCTGCCTCACGAGCTCGAAGTGGAGTGCAGTCACTGATGGAATTAGTGCCTGAAACGGCGACTAAAATTGTCAATGATCAACGTGTCGAAGTGTCTGCAAGTGAATTACAGCCAGGTGATATTATTGAGGTTTCACCTGGGTCTAGGCTCCCAGCTGATGGTCAGTTGATCGGACAAGCTGCCAGTTTTGATGAAAGCGCACTCACAGGTGAGTCCATACCTGTTGAACGTTTTGATAACGATTCTGTGATGGCAGGTGCTGTGGCAGTAGATAAAGTCGTACGGTTTGTTATTACTTCCAAGCAAGGTGAAAATGCCATTGACCGAATTTTACACCTTATAGAAGAAGCAGAATCGCGCAAAGCACCACTAGAGCGCTTTCTCGACAAGTTTAGTCGTTGGTATACGCCACTGATGATGATGGTATCCTTGTTTGTCATTCTTGTTCCACCACTATTTTTTGCCCAGCCTTGGGAAACTTGGGTCTACCGCGGGCTTGCTTTATTGCTCATTGCTTGCCCATGTGCATTGGTGATCTCCACCCCAGCTGCGATTACTTCTGGTTTGGCTGCTGCTGCGAAGCGAGGGGCTCTAATTAAAGGAGGCGCGGCACTTGAGCAATTGGGTAAGATTGAAACGGTTGCTTTTGATAAAACAGGGACGTTAACTCAAGGAAAGCCGGAAGTAACAGATATTATTGCAGTCGGTAAGTTTGAAGGCACTGAATTGCTCAAAAGCATTGCGGCAATTGAAGTGGGGTCAAGTCATCCACTTGCTATTTCATTAGTTAAGAAAGCGCAATCATCTGGTATCGATGTACCTGAGGCAACGGACAAGCAAGCCTTGATTGGTCTTGGTGTACGTGGCTTGGTTAATGGTGTTGTATATCAGGCTATTGCACCAAGCAAGCTGAATTTTGTGTTGCCCTCTGAGGTGGTAGAAGATATTCGAAAAATGGAAGACCAGGGTAAAACGGTTGTTGTTGCTATTCGGGGAGAAACTACAGTTATTGGTCTGGTTGCTTGGCAAGACACATTACGTGACGATTCTGCAATAGCGATTAAAGCGCTTAAGAATCTTGGCATCAACTCAATTATGCTAACTGGTGATAATGCACGCAGTGCCAAAGCGATAAGCTCAATGATAGACATTGATTTTAAAGCGGGCTTATTACCTCAGGATAAAGTCACTTACGTAGAAAACTTATCATCGACATCGAACGTCGCCATGGTAGGAGACGGCATAAATGATGCTCCGGCGATGAAAGCATCAAGTATTGGTATTGCGATGGGAGGAGGAACAGATGTTGCTCTTGAGACTGCTGATGCAGCAATCACCCATAACCGCTTGATTGAATTAGCAGGAATGATTGAGCTGTCTCGAGCCACACTTAACAATATTCGCCAGAATATAGCTCTTGCTTTGGGACTGAAAAGTATCTTTTTGGTGACTAGTTTGCTTGGTATTACTGGGCTTTGGGTTGCGGTACTTGCCGATAGTGGTGCGACAGCAATTGTTACCTTAAATGCACTGCGCTTACTTAAGTTTAAGCCTAAATAATAGACATCTTTTTTACATATCAAGCCTGGGACACGTTCTCAGGTTTTTTATGCAACTAAGTTATTCTAGTGACTATTGAAATGTGATGCAAAACGATTTTATTTGTAATTTTTATGATAATGCAAGCAATGTTTGTGATCGATGTCATTATTTTTATCTGGCGAGTTAGATACATTACGCCTGTACCCAAACAAATGAATAGAGCGAAAAGGCCAATAGAAATCAGCCTATTTCGTCAAACAAGGAGCCCCGCATGTCTCAAGCTGTATTTCACCTAGGAGTCACTCAAGATGATCTTGTTGGCGCAAAGCTTGCCATTATTCCTGGTGATCCTGCTCGCGTTCAGAAAATTGCTGAAGAAATGGAAAATCCGGTCTTTTTGGCCAGTCATCGCGAGTACACACTTTATCGTGCTGAGCTTGATGGCAAACCTGTTGTTGTGTGTTCAACAGGTATCGGTGGCCCGTCAACGTCAATAGCGGTTGAAGAGTTGGCTCAGCTTGGTGTCGATACTTTTTTACGTGTTGGCACCACGGGGGCTATCCAGCCACATGTGAATGTTGGTGACATGATTGTATCGACAGGCTCGGTTCGCCTAGATGGTGCAAGTCTACACTTTGCGCCAATGGAATTCCCGGCTGTGGCGGATTTTTCTGTGGCGACGGCGATGAAAGCGGCAGTTGAAGAGTCTGGTGCTCAAGTTCATATGGGCGTGACCGCCTCTAGTGATACTTTTTATCCTGGGCAAGAGCGCTATGATACTTTCTCGGGTCGAGTGGTGAGGCGGTTCCAAGGTTCGATGAAAGAATGGCAAGATATGGGGGTGTTGAACTTTGAAATGGAATCAGCCACCTTGTTAACAATGTGTGCGACTTCTGGTTTAAAAGCGGGGTGTGTAGCTGGGGTTATTATCAATCGTACTCAAAAAGAAACTCCTGATCATGCTACTTTGAAAGAAACAGAATCACGTTCAATTAAAGTCGTCGTTGCAGCGGCGCGTAAGATGCTTTAGTACCAAAGCAACAGACTAAATATAAAAATCCCTCATAAGCCATGGCTTGTGAGGGATTTTTATATTTTTCCATGAAGTATTTTAATAAAAATATTAGTATTTAAGCCATATTTTTATAATTTGGAAACTCAAATTGTGAGCGGATTAGTTCAGCAGGATAGCCCTTCATGAGGATCGTGCTTGACGTAGAAAATGATGGTACGCTTTTTAATTAATAGTGTCGTTGCCACTGCTGCCATTGATGATAATATTAGAATTAGTGCTATTTCATTGGGCTGAATTTGTGAACAGACCAAACTCAGTAAGCTCCAGAAACCAATGCATATACAACCTTGTAATGCGGCTGCGTATCCAGAGTAATAGTCGGCGAATATTCTTAATGAGCTGGTCATTGCATTGATAAAAAACAACCCACAGAAAATAGCCATCAGGCATAGGTAAATACTAATATCCCATTCTGATTGAGGAAGTATCAACTGTTTGACTAAGAATATAGCGGCTAAAATAGCATTGGCCCATACTGAAAAAGATATAATACGTGCTTCTGTATAGAATTTTAATAAAAGCAGATTACTGATTGCGGCGACAGCGTAAAAAACACCCATAATTAATGTGAATAAACCATATTCATATGTGGAATAGTTGAAATCATTTTGAAAAATATATGGAGAGAGCAGATGAGCGATGACCATTTCTCCCCAAAATAAAGCCATTAGAACGGTGAGTACAGTGAACTTTTTATTCGCTAATATTCGCCTAAAAATGACCAATCTGCGTTTTTTTCCTATTCTCTTTTTATCCAAATTTTGTTTGTTAAGCTTAAAAGTAAATAGTAGGGTAACTAATTGATATATGAATAAAATGGTGAAAATATGTTGCCAAGAATAGTGCGAAGTAATAGTTGCTCCTATGTATGGGGCAATAATGGGTGTAATTGAGTAAAAAAACTCGAAACATAAAAAGCCGTAGGTAAGTTGTTTACCCTTGTAATTATCCATTAGGACCGGGGTTGCTAAAATAGAAGCACTTAAACCAACTCCCTGAAGTGTGCGGCCAATTAAGAAGGCCACAGAATGTTGCATGGAAAGTATAATCGCGGTACCTACTAAACTAATGCACAACCCGGCGATAATGATATTTTTTCGACCTAACTGCTCTGATAAAATACCGGCTAGCAGCAAAAATGTTGCATTAGCCCCAAGGTACAAGATTAGCGATGAATTAGCGGCGAGATAGCTCATGTTCAACGATTCTTGTATATCAGGAAGAGCGACTAAATAAATATCGACAAAAACCTGATAAGCAATGCCTATCAAAACCGCAACAAGCAGGGGCATCATGCGTGTCATAGTAATTATTTCACCTTAAGTTCTTTGTAGCGTTGCTGTAAAAAACTGTCGGCTGTGTATTGGTCAGAAAGCCTGCATTCATCTTTAGGGTGGACACAAAAGGCCAGAGAAATACGTTCTTCAGTAGAGTTAGAGGGCTGTATTACTCGATGATAGAAAGAGGGATAAAAATCGTTGGTACGCATAGCAAGCATATCGCCAGCGTTAATCACGATACTGTTCGGAATATAAGGAACCGCTGTCCACGTTCCATCTCTGGTTTTTGCTTCTAAACCTGAACTAGATACATTGGGTAGTAAGGTAATCAGGTTGATATCTGCATGTGATTCTGCTCGTTGTGCGCCGAGCTTTGCGCTATCAGAAAAGTTATCCAACGGTGGATAATAGTTCATTCTAAATAGGGTTTTTGGCGAGTCTTTTGCCATGCTATCTAATGGCTCGTCGAGTTCATCTTTTATTTCAGATGGCAGGTGATTGTTCAGCCACCCGAGTAGTTTGGCAGATAAATTAAGCAGGCGGTGTCTTATTTCATCACTTCTTTTTTGTTGATCTGGGGGACACGCTTTATCTTCATAATAATGAAAAACTTCCTTGAGATCTTTTTTCGTAAACCCTTTTGCCGTTTCTGACACTGTTCGAGGAATAAAACCTGCGACAGTCTCTTTGTTATATAGAAACTCTTGCTTAGATTCCTCAGCTTGATAAAAAAAGTTCAGCCAGTTTGAATACAAACCTTCAATTTCTACTTGTTCAATGCCTGTGTCGGTCAACACAACAAAACCTGATTGGTGAAGAGCTTGAGCGAATTCTTGAGGTGCGAAAGGATTATTGTCACCTATACTTATGATTTTCAATGTATTTCTTCTCTATGTAAAACAATAGGAAGCGAATTTTATCATAGGCAATTATAAGTGTTATGTTTCATATTTGACATTGTTTGTATTTTTAGTGATTTGAGTCCTATATCATCGAAAAAGCCCTGCTATTTTTAGCAGGGCTTAGAGTTATTGCATGAACTTATTTTACATGACACGCATGCCTGGCTTAGCACCTTCATGAGGTTCTAGAATCCAAAGATCGCTTCCACCTGGTCCAGCAGCCAAAATCATGCCTTCTGACATACCAAACTTCATCTTACGAGGTTTGAGGTTGGCGACCATCACAGTGAATTTACCTTCTAGATCTTCAGGTCTGTATGCTGACTTAATGCCAGAGAAGACTTGGCGAGTTTCACCACCAATATCCAACTGGAACTTAAGTAACTTGTTCGCTTTCGGTACTTCTTCACAAGAAATAATACGTGCGATACGCATATCCACAGCCGAAAAGGCATCAAAATCAATCTCTGCAACAATAGGGTCTTTATCAAGCTCAGTTTGACTTGCCCGATTCTTTGCTGCTTCAGCTTTCTCTTTAGCCGCCATTTCTAGTTCAGCATCTTGTTTAGAAGATTCAATCATAGACTCAACCTTTTTCGGGTCGATACGGTTGAAAAGTGCTTTGAATTTAGTGATTTCATGGCCTGTTAATGGCTTGGTTATCCCATCCCAAGTTAGCTCTTGGTTGAGGAAAGCCTCTGTGCGCGCAGTTAGCGCTGGCATAACAGGTTTTAGGTAAGTAATGAGTACACGGAATAAGTTGATGCCGACAGAGCAAATATCTTGTAAGTGTTGGTCCTTACCTTCTTCTTTTGCTACAACCCATGGTGCTTTCTCATCAACATATTGGTTTGCTTTATCTGCCAGTGCTGTGATCTCACGTATCGCACGGCCAAATTCTCGCGTTTCGTATAGCTCTGCGATGCGATCGGCTGCAGCAACAAACTCTTCATACAGTTCAGGCTCTGCAAATTCGTCTGAAAGCATACCTTTAAAGCGTTTAGTGATAAAACCGGCATTACGTGAGGCAAGGTTAACAATCTTATTGACGACGTCAGCATTGACTCTTTGAGTAAAGTCTTCAAGGTTCAAGTCTAGGTCATCGATACGACTATTTAGCTTGGCTGCATAATAGTAGCGTAGGCACTCAGGATCAAGGTGATCTAGGTAAGTGCTTGCCTTAATAAATGTGCCTTTTGACTTAGACATTTTCGCCCCGTTTACGGTTACGTAACCATGGACGAAAACATTATTTGGTTTACGAAAACCACTGCCTTCAAGCATTGCAGGCCAGAACAGAGAGTGGAAGTAAACAATATCTTTACCAATAAAGTGGTAGAGCTCTGTTGTACTGTCTTTCTTCCAGTATTCGTTGAAATCTAGATCTTCACGTTTATCACATAGGTTTTTAAACGAACCCATATAACCGATAGGTGCGTCTAGCCACACGTAGAAGAATTTATCTTTTTCACCTGGGATTTCAAAACCGAAATAAGGTGCATCACGAGATATATCCCACTGTTGAAGACCAGATTCAAACCACTCTTGCATTTTATTTGCGGTTTCAGTCTGTAATGAACCAGAGCGGGTCCACTCTTGAAGCATGCTTTCAAATTGGGGGAGATCAAAGAAGAAGTGCTCAGAATCTTTCATGACAGGTGTTGCACCAGATACGGCTGATTTAGGGTCAATCAACTCTGTCGTGCTATACGTTGCTCCGCAGCTATCACAATTATCACCATACTGATCGTCAGACTTACATTTCGGGCAAGTGCCTTTTACAAAGCGATCGGGTAGAAACATCTCTTTCTCTGGATCAAAGAGTTGTGAAATAGTTCTGCTAGAAATGAAGCCATTTTTCTTTAACTCAAGATAGATATGTGACGCTAGTTGTCTATTTTCTTCAGAATGAGTGCTGTGATAGTTATCAAAGCTAATATCGAAGCCAGCAAAGTCTTTCTGGTGTTCTTCACTAACGGCAGCGATCATTTCTTCTGGTGTAATACCCATTTGTTGTGCTTTTAGCATGATTGGCGTGCCGTGGGCATCGTCAGCACAAATGAAGTTTACCGTGTTGCCACGTAGGCGTTGGTAGCGAACCCAGATGTCTGCCTGAATGTGTTCAAGCATATGACCTAAATGGATCGAACCGTTAGCATACGGAAGGGCACAAGTTACCAGCAGTTTCCTTGGATCAAGGTTTCTTGGATCGTTTGCCATACTTAATATTCGCTTATTCTGATAGGTATTTAAAAATTGACCCTAATACTACCTTATCCACATTGTGACTCCAAGGTATCATCAGCGTGATTATCTTAGTTTTTTCGGGGTTCAGTCTTGTAACGAGCAATGCTAGGATTAGACTCATAAGGAGGATCTATGCGTCTATTATCTAGCAAAGAAGATTTTTGTAGTTGGCTCAACCAGTTTGAGCATTCAAGCTTGGTTGCGCAGTGGGCCTCTGTTGCAGGTATTGTGACTCTGGATTCGGGCAGACTTACCATTGCATTCCCTTTTGCGACTCTATCAGTAGTGCAGATGCTATCTGACTGGATTCAATTACAGCAGCAAAGTGGCCATGTTTCGGTAGTTAAGTGTGACATAAAAGCGGTGCCTAAGCCGCTCCATACACAAGTTGATCATCAGGTGACTGGTGTGAAGAACATTATTGCCGTTACTTCAGCCAAGGGTGGGGTTGGTAAATCAACCACAGCAGTGAACTTAGCACTGGCAATTGCCACGTCGGGAGCAAAGGTTGGCTTACTAGATGCGGATATTTATGGTCCTTCAGTTCCTATCATGATGGGTCAGCAGGGGGCATCACCTCAAGTAAGAGATGATAAATGGATGCAGCCTATTTTCGCTCATGGCATCTATACCCATTCTATCGGTTACTTGGTTTCTAAAGATGAGGCCGCTATCTGGCGTGGTCCTATGGCGTCGAAAGCTTTAGCCCAATTACTCAATGAAACGCAGTGGCCAGAACTCGATTATCTTGTGATAGACATGCCACCAGGGACGGGGGACATTCAGTTGACCTTAGCTCAACAAATACCCGTTACGGGAGCTGTGATTGTCACTACTCCACAAGATCTTGCTCTTGCAGATGCCCGAAAGGGAGCGGCAATGTTTGAGAAAGTGCAGGTGCCAGTGATTGGTTTAGTGGAAAATATGAGTTACCACATCTGCAGTCATTGTGGTGGCAAGGAGGACATTTTTGGTGTCGGTGGCGCGCAAAAAATGTCGAGTGAATATGGCTTTGATTTATTGGCTCAGATACCGCTACACATTTCTTTGCGTCAAGATATCGATAATGGGTGTCCTAGTGTCGTCGCTCGGCCCGATTCAGAGCAAGCTGCTTATTATATTCAGCTAGCGGAGTCAGTGTGCGCACGAATGTATTGGCACGGACAAGAAAAACCTCAAACTATTCAGTTCAAAATGGTTGAATGATCACAAGCGGTTGGTCTTTTAAGTTATTTTCAGCTGGTCGAAAGGCCTTTCGTCCAACAGAGCCATTACTGTTATAATATTGCTCAATTTGGTATCGATGCGGTAATCGTTTGCGTTACCGTTATTGATCCTATTTAGCGATTTGGGTGAAATCCTCACTAGCATGTCTAGAGCGAACTCCCTATAATCGTGCGGTTTATATATTACACACTAATACTACATGGGCAATATTTGCTCGATGCTAGTATTAGAACATGACACCAATTCAATTCATCGGGTGCAAGAATAATGTCTGATAATAATCAATGCGTCATCGTCGGTATTGCTGGCGCATCGGCTTCTGGAAAAAGTTTAATCGCCAGTACTATCTATAATGAGCTTCGTGAGAAAGTGGGCGATCATCAAATTGGTGTAATTACGGAAGATTGCTACTATAACGATCAAGACCATCTGAGCATGGAAGAGCGTGTCAAAACTAACTATGACCACCCGAACGCACTTGACCATGATTTACTTTGTGAGCATTTAAAAACTCTTACAAGAGGTGATTCTGTTGAGGTGCCTGAGTATAGCTATTCTGACCATACTCGTACTGAAAATACCACTCTAATGACTCCGAAAAAGGTGATTATTTTGGAAGGTATTCTACTTTTAACCGATCCTCGTCTGCGTGAACTGATGCACGCCACTGTGTTTATGGATACACCATTAGATATTTGTCTATTACGCCGAGTGAGACGTGATGTTGAAGATCGTGGCCGTACAATGGAATCAGTACTGAAACAATATCAAGAAACTGTGCGCCCGATGTTCATGCAATTTATTGAACCATCTAAGCAGCACGCGGATATTATCGTGCCTCGTGGTGGTAAAAACCGCATAGCGATTGATGTTTTAAAAGCGCATATTGCAAAACTTTTGAAAGCTTAAGCCTTTATCCTATTCAAGCGCTTTATTTTTTTCGCAAGAAGTGGCACCTTAGGTGCCACTTTCTTTTTACATGTAATAAGCCTAATAGCCCAAACGACTCATTGGCTGAGATGGCTAGATGTATGACAACCCTGAATCGCAAGGATAATTTTGATGAAGAAACTGTTCCTATTGATTGCCATTCCTATCATCGTACTACTTGGTGGGATTGTGGCACTGATACTGTTCGTCAATCCAAACCAGTTTAAACCTCTTATCGTAGAGCAAACTGAGAAACAAACTGGCTTAGAGTTGGTTATCGAAGGTGATATCAGTTGGAAGTTTTTTCCATCGCTTGGTTTTGAGTTAGGGAAGACTGAGCTGCGAAATCCGCAAGGTTTTTCTAAGCCGAACTTATTTAAGGTTGATACGGTTGGTATTGATGTATCAGTTTCGCCTCTATTTAGTCAGCAGTTAGAAATCGGGAATATCACTCTTGATGGCGCTGAGTTTTATCTTGAAACTCTTAAAGATGGTCGTAAGAACATTGACGTTTTAACCAAAGCGCAGACTGACCCAAGTGAGCAACCATCACTAGACTCTGCTGCCAATGACTCTACAGTAGAGTCTTCACCAACTGGATCTTCTGAAAAACCTGCGTCAGATTGGGCAATTAATCTTGCAGGGGTGACTGTATCAAACGCCGCTATTGAGATTCAGGATAAACAAGCTGGCTCATACACCAAGCTTTATGACGTTTCTCTGAACTTGTCAGAGTTTGCCGTTGATACGTGGACAAAGGCTGAGTTTTCCGTTAAAGGTGAAAACAATCAGCAGAAGTTTAACGCTCAAGGAAGCGCTGAATTTAAGCTTGCCAAAGGTTTTAGCGATTATTCTTTGCGTAACATCGAACTGAATGCTGGTTTTAGCGATCCTGCTAATCAATTTGATTCGATTAAATTGGGCTTAGAGACGTTCGACTTTGATACAGTGAATGCACTGACCTATCATCTTGTTGGCCGTGCTGCAGACCTAGACATCGATATGAAAGGCGGTGGCAGTTTAACAATTGATAAAGCCATCTCAAAAGTCACGATGGATAAGTTAACCCTTGATGCTACGTTTAAAGGTAAAGCTCTGCCGCAATCTCCTATGAAAGTGGATATGGCCTCGGATTTATCATTTGATTTAACACACAGTCACTTAAGTTTCGTTTTAGAGAAGTTAACGGCTAACGCCCTAGCATTTGATGGTAAAGCAAACGTGACTTTAGGTGATATTGCCAAAGTTCGCTTTTCACTGCACAGCCCGGACATAGACTTGGACGAATTTTTAGGTCTCAATGCTGCTAATTCTGGCGAGGCAACAACTCAAAAACCTAATCAATCCGAAACATCAAGCCAAAAGGAGTCTGGCAAGGTAGTGCAGCAAAAAGAGGTTGAACCTGATTTATCCGCGCTCAAAACTTTGGATGTTAAAGGGGATATCACTATCGATAAGTTTAAGGCCAGCAACGCTAGGATGGAAAATGTCAAAACCCGTTTCTTAGTTAATCGTGGCGTTGCAGAACTGACTTCTTTCTCGTCTAACTTGTATCAAGGTTCGATTACCGCTTCTGCAAAACTTGATGCGAGAAAGAGTCCAGCGAGTTACACCGTTAAAAAACGCATTAAGGGCGTTCAGGTTCAACCATTGCTCTCTGATGTTGCCAATAATGATAAGTTGGAAGGCACGGGTAATATTGATGTTGATGTTAAAGGCCGCAGTCTAACGCCAACCGGTATTCAAAAGAACCTAGTTGGTACTGTGGTAATTAATTTTACCGATGGTGCAGTCAATGGTATTAACGTCGCCCAATTGATCCGCGAAAACTACGCCAAGTTTAAAGGCCAAAAAGTAGAGTCTTCTAATCAAGCCGAAAAAACAGACTTTAGCGCCATGAAAGCAACGTTGAAACTTAACAAAGGTGTGGTGTCGACGGATGATTTATCTATGCAGTCACCGCTGCTGCGTATTCTGGGCAAGGGCAAGGCTAATTATATTGCTCAAACAGTTGATTTTACCGTTAGTACTTCGATTGTTGGCTCATTAGAAGGCCAAGGCGGGAAAAATATTGATGAGCTGAAAGATGTAACCATTCCAATCAATATATCTGGCTCTTGGGCTAAGCCTAAATTCAAGTTGGTCTTTGATGATGTATTGAAACAGAAAGTGGAGAAAGAAGTTGATCGTGGCCTGAAAAAGTTAGATGAAAAATTGGGCGACAAGATAAAAGATCAAAAGACCAAGGATGCGGTTAATAGTTTGATTAAAGGTCTATTTAATTAGTTACATCACAACATAAAATGACTAAAGCGCACCCAGAGTGCGCTTTTTAATAGCTTTTTTTATGAGCGGCTACCAATCCACGCCTTTTAGCGCTTTGATACCAGAATCAAAAGCATGCTTTACATTCTTGACTTCAGAGACTGTATCGGCCATTTCAATCAGGGTTCGATGAGCCCCACGGCCAGTAATGATAACAGACTGCATTGGTGGCCTATTATTTAGTGCGTCAACAACCTCTTCTAAGTCGATATAACCATAGCTGACCATGTAAGTGAGCTCATCAAATAAAATGACATCGATAGAGGTATCACTCAGCATACGCTTGCACTCTTGCCAAACTTTCTGCGCCGCTGCAGTATCTAGGGATTTATCTTGCGTTTCCCATGTAAACCCTGTCGCCATAACCTGAAATTCAACGCCCAGCTTTTCTAGTAAATTGCGTTCACCGTTATCCCAAGTCCCTTTGATAAATTGAGCCACTGAGCAGGTTAAGCCATGACCTACTGCGCGAGCGATGGTACCAAAACCGGAAGTGGACTTGCCTTTGCCATTACCCGTAATAATCAGCAACAGGCCTTTTTCATCTTGAGCCGCAGCGACTCTAGCATCGACTTGTTGTTTGACTTTTTGTTGTCTTGCCTGGTGGCGATCTTGTTTATGACTTTCAGATGTCACAGGAAATCCTTTTTAATTTCAGAAAACTGTGGCTATGATAACGCATCTGCAGTGCTGCAAAAAACCATGGTTTTTTAAGGGAAAGAAAAATATGGCCAAGAAACTATTAGTGGTATGCATGGGCAATATCTGTCGTTCACCAACGGGTGAAGCAGTTCTTCGTGCTAAGGCTGAACAAATGGGCGTTGAAATTGAGGTCGACTCGGCCGGAACCATAGGTTATCACCAAGGTAATTTACCAGACTCTCGTGCTAAAGAAACGGCAGAGCGACGAGGATACTCATTTAAAGGGATCCGCTCGCGTAAAGTGGTTGAGCAAGACTTTGCCTATTTTGATCTGATTTTGGCTGCTGACAGAGATAACCTAGCTGATCTTAAGGCGCAATGCCCGTTACAGTATCAGAATAAGTTGAAGCTATTTCTTAGCTACGCAGAGAGCGAGCAAGAGGAAATTCCCGATCCATATTATGGCGGTGACAACGGGTTTGAACTCGTCGTTGAGTTAATCGAACAAGCTTCAGATAAACTGCTTAGAACACTTTAGAGATAAATGAGCATGATGATAGCTTATTGTTTCTAAGCTGCCATCACGCGGCCGCTAAAATAATCATTGGAAACTATGTACTCGGTGTTTCGAATTAAATCTTCTCTAATTTTAGCCCAATGAATATTGCTTTGTTCGTAGCAAGGCACGACCCCCCCGACTCGAATATTGAATGGGTTTAGCTCTTTTGCCCAGCTTTGGGTAAACCCAGCAACCATTGAAGTTGCGTTTTCAAAACCAGACATATCGCTGTAATCAGCGTGGGCAATGACATTAACAATCACACCATTTTTTTTGTCTTGGCGCATCTTTTCGGCAGTCGCTTGACCAAAGGTAAACAACGTTGCTGCCATCAGAGATAAATGCTGCGTAAATATATCACTCGCTCGCTCGTCAAAGAATTTTGGCATGGTTTGACTTGTGATCGCATTGATAAGTACATCAGGTGATTGGTGGACTGATTGTTCAATAAATTCAAATAGTGAGTTAATGCTACCTAACGAATGATCATTCATTGCATGCTGATAAATATTCGATGAGATTTTTTTGCATCTTGTAAAAGTATCGTTTAATTGCTTTGCGTTTGTATCACAAATAATGACAATGCCATCAAAAGACGCAAAGTGCATGGCTAATGTGCTGCCAAGTTGAGAACCTGCAGAAGTTATTAATATTACAGCACTTTTTATATCCATACACGGCGCCTCCATTTGGGGCATTAAAGTTTGTCCACATATCATGGTAGATTAATTGTGTATTTGGTGTGAATAAGCTCAAATAACTTGTGTATATCTTTGGTCTGGAGTAAATAATTTGCACTCATTCACACTTGTAAGCAACTTGTTGAGTATTAAGTGAATGGGGTAAAAGTTAATGTGATCTGAATAGATCTTTAAACTTGTGTTTGAATTTGGAAGCTTCTTTGAGCTGCGACCAACTGGTTGTAGAGGTCGATTGGCATGAGAGATTTGTTTTCGGTTTCGCCAAGTTGACGCCGCTGATGCCCAGATAGGTTGTGGTAGACATCCTCGGGAAGATTAAAAGTATCTTCAGGCAAGTAAGTTAGTGCATCAGGTTTTATATAATGGCTGAGTTTGGTGCTAGGAAGCCCTGAAGCATGGAATAGTTCAGCTTGTAACGCTGCAACTGGATAAGACTCTTGATCAGATCTTAGTCGTTGAGGCTGCGGCAATTCAAAACGACGTCTTAAAGCTTCTTCCGTTGTTTCTGTCTCAGTCATTTTATCAATAGGTGTATTATCTCTAACGTCTTCAGAAAACATCGATATTATCAAAGCAAAGTCAGCACGACGCCCTTCATGAACAGCATGGTTAATACCATTACCGAATTGAAGTTCATTAATTATGCTTGCTTTATCTAAAGTATGAATCTGAGTTTGCATGTCACCTCGCTTGATGGTTATTTAGCGGCATTGCGAAGGTAAACTTTAGAGAAATGATTGACTAGAAAAGAAAAAAGCCAGCATGTGCTGGCTTTTTAAGCGACAAAAGAGTCTGCTTTATTTATGGGTTATTTCGCTAGATTTTCTGCAACGAAGTCCCAATTAACTAGAGCCCAGAAACCGTTCATATAATCTGGACGCACATTACGGTAATCAATGTAGTATGCGTGCTCCCACAAATCTACCGTTAGAAGTGGCGTTGTGCCGGCTTCAGTAAGAGGTGTTGCTGCGTTAGACGTGTTAACGATCTCTAGAGAGCCGTCAGCTTTTTTAACAAGCCAAGTCCAAGAAGAGCCAAAGTTGTTGATAGCAGAGTCTGTGAATTTAGCTTTAAAGTCGGCGAAAGAGCCAAATGCTTTATTGATTGCATCTGCCACCGCACCTGTAGGTTCACCACCAGCGTTTGGCGCTAGACAGTGCCAGTAGAAAGTGTGGTTCCAAATTTGAGCTGCATTATTGAATACACCACCAGTTGAAGTCTTAATGATTTCTTCGAGTGTTTTGCCTTCAAACTCAGTGCCAGGAATAAGGCCGTTAAGCTTTACAACATAAGTGTTGTGGTGCTTACCATGGTGGAAATCTAAAGTTTCAGCTGAGATATGTGGTGCTAATGCGTCTTTTGCGTAAGGAAGAGCTGGTAATTCAAATGCCATTGCTCGATTCTCCATTGAATGTGAGAGAGGCTAGGTCTCTCAATTGCTTCCAGTGTAATTTATTATCATGTCGTGCCTTTGGCATGACATGTCGTTTTGGTAACTGCGCTATAGTTTAGCAAGTTTTTACTTTATTAAAAGCATCGCAGTTAAATTGTATATGAAATTTCTTTGTGATCTAAAGCCACAGATATTATAGGCTTTTTATTCTCTGACAATGGTTTAAAATGTGTCAGTAATTTCGGTAACGCCATATAAAGAGGAAGTAATGGAAACCATCGATAAAATTAAGCAGCAAATTGAAGAGAACACTATCCTGTTGTACATGAAAGGTTCTCCAAAGCTACCAAGCTGTGGCTTTTCATCACAAGCGTCGCAAGCCCTAATGGCTTGTGGTGAGAAATTTGCTTATGTGGATATTCTACAAAATCCAGATATTCGAGCAGAGCTGCCTACTTATGCGCAGTGGCCAACTTTCCCGCAACTATGGGTAGAAGGTGAGCTAATTGGCGGTTGTGACATCATTATTGAGATGTACCAAAAAGGTGAGTTGCAGCCATTGGTCAAAGAAGCGGCTGAGCGAGCGGGTTCTGGTGAAGAAGAATAAAAGAACCACTGTTTAAATTTACAGTTTTTCTTGATTTTTAGGGGCTACATTCGATAATGTAGCCCTTATTTTATCTGGCGGATTATTACTATGTCGCGTCTGTTTATTGCTGAAAAACCTAGCCTTGGCCGCGCAATTGCGGCGGCACTTCCTAATCCGCAAAAAAAAGATCAAGGCTTTATTCGCTGTGGAAATGGCGATGTGGTGACTTGGTGTATTGGACATTTGCTTGAACAGGTTGAGCCTGATGCATACGATGACAGATACAAAAAGTGGAGTATGTCTGATCTGCCCATCGTTCCGCAGCAGTGGCAACTTAGGCCTAGGAAATCGGCTAGTAAACAGTTAACCGTTGTTAAAAAACTACTAAAAGATTTTTCGAATATTATTCATGCAGGCGATCCTGACCGCGAAGGCCAATTGCTGGTTGATGAAGTATTAGATTATTGCAAAGTAACTAAAGCTAAGCAGGCCAGTGCGCAACGCCTCTTAATTAGTGATCTCAACCTTCCTGCGGTTAAGCGTGCACTGAATCAGATGCGAAGTAATCAAGAGTTTATTCCGCTTTCTGTCTCTGCATTGGCGCGTTCAAGAGCAGATTGGCTTTATGGTATGAATATGTCTCGCGCTTATACTTTGCTTGGTCAGCAAGCTGGGTATCAGGGAGTTCTCTCGGTTGGGCGAGTTCAAACCCCAGTACTTGGCCTTGTCGTGCGTCGCGATGAAGAAATAGAAAACTTTGTACCTCGTGATTATTTCACATTGCACGCGCTGATCCCCTATCAAGATGGTGTGAGTCAATTTGATATACGTGCACGTTGGAAACCGAGTGAAGCCTGTCTTCCTTGGCAAGATGAAGAAGGCAGAGTGCTTAATCGAAAGCTGGTGGAGAATGTCGCTCACCGGATAATTAACCAAACCGCAAAAGTGGTTGAATCGGAACAAAAGCAAACCAAGCAAGCACCACCTTTACCGTATTCTTTGTCTGCTTTGCAAATTGATGCTGCAAAACGTTTTGGCTTGAGTGCGCAGCAAGTGCTTGATACTTGTCAGGCTTTATATGAAAAACACAAACTGATCACTTATCCTCGTTCTGACAGCCGCTATTTACCGGTAGAGCATTATGCCGAGGCAAGCAGTGTGTGTGATGCGATTAGCCAGAATGCAAAGGATCTCACTAGTGCAGTATCCGGAGCAAATTTAAGCCTTAAATCCAAAGCTTGGAATGATAAAAAAGTGGATGCTCACCACGCGATTATCCCAACGCCTAAAAAGGCCTCAGTGAATGCGTTATCTGCAAACGAGATGAAGGTTTATCAGCAAATTGCTCGCCAGTATCTTATGCAGTTCTATCCTGCGGCGGTGTATGCGGAAGCAAAACTGGTATTTGATATTGCGGGAGGCACTTTTGTTGCTAAGGGACGCCAGCTTGTCTCTGCCGGTTGGAAAGCCCTGTTGGGTAAAATTGATGAACAAGAGACAGGAGTGGACGCCGTACCGCCTCTGCCTCAAGGCAGCGTATTAACTTGCCGGGAAGGTGAAATTAAAGATAGAAAAACAGAGCCCCCCAAATATTTTACCGAAGCCAGTTTGCTGCAAGCGATGACAGGTATTGCCCGTTTTGTTGCTGACAAAGAATTAAAGAAAATTCTAAGAGAGACAGATGGTCTAGGAACAGAGGCGACCCGAGCCGGTATTCTAGACACTTTATTTAAACGCCAATTGTTAAAAAGGCAGGGTAAAACGATTGTTAGCTCTCCCGCAGGAAGAGGCTTAGTTCATGCTCTGCCTGCTGAATCAACCTATCCTGACATGACCGCCCACTGGGAGCATCAGTTGCAGGGAATGGCAGAAAGAAATCAAGCTTATCAGCCCTTTATGTCGGCGCTTCAAGGCCAAATTGATGGTTTGATGCAACAAATAAAATCACAACCTGTGCCTGAATCGCTACGACACCTGCCAAAAGTGGAACGGCCTGCATTTAAACGTAAGCGTGGCGGGCGCGCTAAATACAGCGGGAAAAAGCGCGCGGCCAGTTAGCTTGTTCTTTACCAAGGTAGAGATGTCCCGTCATAGTTAATAAACTCACCAGAATTGTCGATACTGGCAGAATCGATAACCTCGCTTAAGCCAGCAGCCGATGTGTCTGTTGAAATTAACGCATTTGGCCCGCCCATTTCAGTGAGTACCCAACCAGGATGTAGCGCTAGTACCGTGAAACCTTGGCTGGCGAGATCGTTACTTAAGCTCTTAACCACAGAATTGAGCGCAGCTTTAGAAGAACGGTAGATATAGCCACCACCGGAAGTATTATCACCCATGCTACCCATCTTAGAAGAGATACAGGCGATCTTTTTCAGCTTTCCCTGCTCAAGGTTAGGGTAGAGGGCTTCAACCAATTTCATTGGCGCTATGGTATTTATCTCCAATACTTTACGCCACTCTTCGATATCAGTGTGGCCAAATCCATATCCTTTCGGGCCATAGTATCCGGCATTGTTAATCAGAATATCGATCTCAGGTAACTGACTGGCGAGTGTTTGATACCGCGCGTAGTTTGTGACATCAAGTTGGTGGCAATATAAGTTGGATCCTTCGAGCTTAAATAGTTCGCTGGCATGACTTTGTGAGCGATAGGTCGCGTGAACTTGATAGTTTTTGGCAAGGTAATGTTTAACCAAACTCAAGCCTATACCTCGGTTTGCACCAGTAATAACCACTGTCGTCATGGGAAATCCTTATTAGTTAGGGAACGTTAAGCACGAAAGAAAAGACATTTTGCGTCTTGATATGAGCAAAAAACAATTTAAGCATGTTTTGCAATCAGGTGACAACTTGTTACCATGCGAAGCATCAAAATATGCGCAGATAGTTGCTCAAATACTCTTATGATTCCATTGATTTATCACCCCATTTATTCCGAGCTTCCTTTGCCAGATGGGCACAGGTATCCGATATATAAATATCGACTGCTTTATCAGGAAATAGTGAAAACGTGTCTGAAGGACAGTCAGTGGCAAAAGCAGTTTTGCTATCATGAGCCAGCGCCGTTATTAAGAAAAGAAGTAGAGCAGACTCATTGTGAACATTATATAGAGCAACTATTTTCTGGTACGTTGCCCATTTCGCCCATGCGGCGAATCGGATTTCCTTGGAGTGAGCGTCTGATTGAGCGCACATTAACGTCTGCTGGAGGGACTTGCTTGACCGCAGAGCTTGCCTTGGAGCACGGCATTGCTATTCACTTAAGTGGAGGCTATCACCATGCGCATTATGATTTTGGCAGCGGCTTTTGTTTGCTCAATGATTTGGTCTTGGCTGCAAAGCGGGCACTAAATCATGAGGATATCGATAAAGTCCTTATCGTTGATAGTGATGTTCACCATGGTGATGGTACGGCAACTCTATGTAAAGATGATGACTCGATTGTCACGCTTTCTTTTCATTGTGATAAGAACTTCCCGGCCAGAAAGCCTGCTTCAGATATGGATATCGCCTTGTCTCGTGATACCACTGACGATGAGTTTCTCAGCACTTTTGATTCTGTAGTGGAAATGGCCATCAACCTCCATCAGCCCGATCTCATTTTGTATGATGCGGGTGTGGATATACACCGAGATGATGAGCTAGGCTATTTTAACATCAGCACTGAGGCGATTTTTGTGCGCGATAAACGTATGTTCCAGATAGCGAAGCAAAGATCGTTGCCCATTGCATGTGTAGTTGGTGGCGGATATCGTAGCGATCACAGTGAACTGGTTCCTATCCATATGCAGCTATTGCATGCCGCTTTTGAAGTTTATGCTAAGCGTGAAGGAGAGTTATGAAACAAAGAATAAGAGCAGCAGGCATTCTTATCGACAATCACTCGATACTGCTGTTAAAAGTCAAAGACTTCACTGGTGAATACTGGGTTCCACCTGGCGGAGGGTTGGAAGAAGGTGACAGAAGCTCAAAAGCGTGTTTAGTCAGAGAGTTTAAAGAAGAAGCCGGCTTAGAAATAGATGTGGGCGATCTTGTGTGTGTGCGTGAGTTTTTAGAAACTCAGAAAAACCGCTACCACTGTGAGCTGTTTTACCATGTCAAAAGTTATCGCGGCGAGCCCCACCTTAATAACCTTGTTGGGCTAAATGATGAGCATTACATTCAAAAGGTCGCGTGGGTGCCTTTGTCTGAACTTGCCGAAAAACGCATATACCCCAAAGAACTTAAGCACAAGCTACTCGAACTTATCGACAACCAAGAATTTTCTACCCACTTAGGCAGTTATGTTCAGGGTGAACAAGAAGAGGTTAATTATTTGTAAGTTATCTATCAATAAAAGTTTTTGACGCTTACTCATGCAAATTGATTACAAGTGTCTAAGTTAATTGACTTAGACATAATGCTTAAGGTTACTTATAGAAACTCAATATGGTGACATTCTGTTCTCTGATTTAAACACAAAATTGGACAGGTTTGAGGTGTCGGGTGTTATTCACAACGCCATTTCGATGTGCTCACCATTAGGCATAGTCGCCTGAATAGTCGTGTGATGTCCTCCACACGCGGCAATATAGCGCTCAACCGTCTCTACCTTCAAGTTGAGTCCGTTCGACTCCATGCTTGAAATAGTTGGCTGAGTAACACCCATTTTCTTCGCTACATCACCTTGTGTTAGCCCTAGGTGTTCACGAAGTTGAGCCAGTTGCATTCCAAGTAGAATGTCCTTTGCTCTGTGCTTCGCTTTATCAAGCGCTTCAGGTGACATAAGCTCATCTAATTCCGCTAAAGTGCCTGTTTTGCTAGTCATGTTACTCTCCTTTCAAGTGGTCGCGGTATTCCTTATCTGCGATCTTGATCTGTTCATCGTAAAAACGTTTCTTATTTGACTTATCCCCTCCACAAAGAAGGATACCAGTTCGATTGGGGTCAAAAGCAAAGAATATCCTTATCGGATTTCCCTTACTTTGAACAACTAATTCTTTCATATTTGGATATTTTGATCCGTTTATCTTGCCAACACGAGGTCGTTGCAAGTTTGGACCGTACTCCTTTAGAACATCGATACAGGCTCTAACCTCTATCTTGTCGGCTTCATCTAATCCAGAGAACCACTCTTTGAAGGTTTCCCTCGGTTTTATATCATACATGGAAATTAGTTACTCTTGTTGGGGTAGAGTATAGATTATTATCTATATAGATTGCAATCTATATAGATAATAGTGTTGGGTCAGATCTTGATTTTTGCTAAACATTAGTTTTCTTTAGCAAATCTACCTAACAATCTTTTCTAAAACTTAGGTTGGCAGCTCAAAATAGGGCATTTTCGATGTAAAAATGGCAGTGTATCGATAAGATTGCTGCCTTGTAATCCACTTTACGAATGTGAAGTTAGCTAGGAGAAGTGTTATCAATCGTTCAGAGTCTAAATTGCCTCTCCTCATACTATTGCTAACGCAAGTGCCAATTGTCGCCTTTTCCTGCTAATTATATAAGTTTGACCACTAGTTAGTTCATCTACTATTACTTGTCTATTGAGGGAATCAAAGTGATAGCACATGGATCTTATAAAGAAACTATTTTTAGGGGCAGTAGGACTGATTATTTGTTCATCTAGTGTACACGCAGATGAATACATCTTTGCTTCATTAGCAAACCATCCTGAACAGACGATCAGCGCCAACATTATGACTGAAATATATGGTCAACTTGGTTACTATATAGAGGTTAAGCCTTTACCTGGATTGAGAGCTCAAAGTTCTGCAAATTCAGGCAAGGTAGCCGGTGAAGTTGCTCGTATCTGGGAGTATGGCGATCAAACACCCAATGTTATTCGTGTTCCCACAGCCTATTATTTTCTTAAAACGGTAGGTTACGCTCTGAGCAACAGTGGAATAAAGGTAAACAATAAGGAAGAGTTAAGCCAATACAAAGTGGTTATTATTCGAGGGGTTAAGCATACCGCTGGAATCACTCGAGACATGAAAAAGAGCAGTATTGAAATTGTGGATAGCCCAGAGGCTATGATTCAATCTGTGTCTAATGGGCAAGCGCAAATTGCACTAACAAACCCTCTACTTGGCAGCATACTTGTTAAACAATTAGGTGAGAATAAGATGGAGCTAGTTGGCCCTTCTCTTGCTCAGCTCGGACTCTATCATTATATCCACAAAGATCATGCTGAACTGGTTCCGATCATTAACAAAAAAATTATTGAGCTAAGAGACAGTGGTGAACTGGATACCATGATAGCTAAATATGAAGCTGAGGTGCTTAGCAATTGGCCAGAGTGATCTTGCGCTAATGTAGACGGTAAAAAAGCCCCAGTCGAAGGCTAGGGCTTAAATGGAGCTATGCGCGTTTATTAAAGTTTAGTAAGCCAGCTCTGCTTTGGTCTCTGACATTTATCTTTCCAAGTACTTTGCACTTTGAGTCTAAATCTCTGATGCAACGTGAGTATTCGGCTTTAAGCTCATTCGGAACAAGTCTGTATCCGCCTTTTACGTAATCACCCACAATCTCAGCTGCGATATCACTAGCCATATTGTCAATATCTGAACGTTGGAATACTAGTCCAAAATCGATCGGATGGACGGTACCTTGTTCATCGACAACAAAATTATTGCTTTTGGCATCTCCTATCATAAATCCTTTGCTATGCATGTCGGAAATGGTAGCTTTTACTTGATCATTTGTTGGTGATTTACCTTCTTTAAAGGGCATTTGCAGATGATGTTCTCCAAGCAAGCGGGCCTCAGAATAAGAGCTTCCACTTTTCTTGTGCCATTGGTTACATGTGTTGAGCTCGTGATCTATTTGAGCTTTAGACGCCCCAGTAACTTCTTTGATCACATTACTACCATCGCGATACACGTTACCGCGACTACCTTTGCCGAGGAACACATAGTTAGACTTATCAAATGACTCTGATTTAGAGGTGGTCTCAGTTATGGATGAAGCAACAGCTTTTGAAGCGGTATCGTTTTTTAACAAACTAGGGAGGCCATGCTGGCTTAATTGGCGCTCTCTTTTGTTTATTTTATCCTGTGTCTTTTCAATTGACTTATCAACAAGTCGAATCTTTGTCGCATTGCTTTTTGGTTAGTCAGATAAAAGTTGGCTCTTTCTTTCTTCAAGCTTCTCAAGTTTTTCATCATCGCGAACGTGTTTAACACGAATAATCTCTTTCGCAAGCTCTGTTTTACCTAACTTGAATGCATAAGATGATGAAGCTTTTTCAAAGTTTCCATTTTTCACTTGGATCATATGGTTAGCTTTGGTGAACACATTCATAGATATTCTCTACTGATTTAAGGGTCTATAGATATCATTATCTTTACGAGTGTGTTGGTGTCATGAGATTATTTATGAAAATACCTGTTAATCTATACCACTTTATAAATCATTGAATTTAATTTATTTTTAAATATGGCTAATGATTTTTAGCTGAGGGTATAAGAATAGTTTTCATATTATCAGCGGTGGGGGTATTTATGGTAGAAAACAAAAAAGCCCCAGTCTTTCGACTAGGGCTTAGAATGTGGCGGAGAGATAGGGATTTGAACCCTAGATACGCTATTAACGTATGCCGGTTTTCAAGACCGGTGCTTTCAACCACTCAGCCATCTCTCCGTTGTTGAAGCGCATAATATAGAGGTTAGAATTTGTTGTAAACCCCTAATTTTATTGAATGCTTCATTTATGAGCAGATCTTACTACCATTGGCTAATTTATTACCTAATTAGGCCCGTTTCGATGTGAAAAAGTGCAGCTAAAGTGCTGCACTTTATGTGTTTATGGAGAGGTACTCGGCGTTAGAGATAGCGCTGTATGTTTTTGATGACTGTAAACGACCAAGCCAACTAATATTGTGGCACTAATCAGTTTTATGATTAGTGCCACTTGAGGCCAAACCAGCACTAAGCCAATTATTGTAAGAATCAGTCGATGTATAACCTTAATCTGCCCCTCTAGGTAGCCTTCTAGAGCGCCAACAAAAGCGTAAGTACCGAGTACCGCGAATACGCCAGCTTCAATCACAGAGATAAGGCCCCAACTGACGATGTTTGTATAGGCAATCAGCAGTGGCACTAGGTATAAACCTTTGGCAATCTTCCAAGCGGTAAAGCCAGTTCGCATCGGAGGGGTGTGGGCAATGGTGGCAGCTGCAAAGGCTGTTAAACACACAGGTGGCGTGACATTACTGTCTTGTGATAGCCAGAAAATGATCAGGTGGGCAGAAAGTAGTGCCAGTGTGATGGTTTCAATACCTAGACTTTGCTCATATAAGGTTGGCATAAAGTCGGTAGGGATCTGAGCAAGCAGGCTTTGAGCGGTTTCAAGTGACATTGGACCGCTGAGTAAGCTAACGCTATCAGGAGTGCTAAGCATAAAGATTGCGCTTGCTTGCTGGGGAAGTTGCCCAGTCATCATTAACTCAATAAGCTGCTTTTCAGCCAGCAATTGGTATAGGGCGGGTGCAGAGAGTGTACCGAGCACAATATAAGATGCCGTAACGGGTAGACCCATACCTAAGATCAGGGAGGCTAACGCGATAAGAACTATCATTAGGAACAACTCTCCGTTTGCCCATTGTTGAATCATCAATGAAAACGTATTGCCTATTCCTGTGGTACTAATAACGTTGACGACTAAACCAATCCCAATCAACAATATAGCAGTGGTTGCCATATTTTTTGCCCCTTGAGCGAGCGCTTCCAATATCGCTTTTGGTCCCATTTTATGATGCTTTGAAAACCAAGATGAAACAATGACTGACAAAATGGCCAATCCTGCTGCATAGGTAGGTGTAAAACCTTGGATAAGCAGCGCGACTAAAACCGCTAAGGGGATCAGATTATGCCAACCTGAGACGAGCACTTGCATCAAAGACTGATTGTCTGAGGCCGCTTTTTGCACGCCGCTGCGTTTGGCTTCTATCCGCACAAAAAAAGCCACTGAACAAAAATAAATCACGGCGGGAAGAAGAGACAGTAGAATAATGTCGGCGTAGGGCACTTGGGTGTATGAGGCTATGATAAATGCGCCTGCCCCCATTACTGGTGGCATAAGCTGCCCGCCTGTTGAGGCAGCGGCTTCTACGCCTGCGGAAAATCGGGCGGGAAAGCCGGCTTTTTTCATCAGCGGAATGGTAATGACGCCAGTAGAAACTGTGTTGGCGACGCTTGAGCCAGATACGGACCCCATTAAACTTGAACCTAACACAGCAACAAAACCTGGACCGCCAATGATTTTTCCAGCTGCCGCTTTAGCCACGGCAATAATATAGTCACCGACGCCAGAGCGGACCAAAAAAGCGCCAAACAAGATGAACATGAACACAAAGGACCAACTGATGCGGGAAATTGGACCAAACATGCCCTCTGATGAGTAAAAGCTGCGATAGAGCAAGGTCTCAGCGCTGAGCCCCGGAAAATGGAATAAGCCTGATGCCCATTGCCCCCACCACACCACATAGCTTAAACATAAGACGATCAGCACAGGGATAAACCACCCCATAGTGCGACGTACAAGTTCCACTACAATTGCGATCGCTAGCAGCGAGAATACCCAGTCACTGGTGACAAAATGCATGCCTCTTTCATAGAGCGCGTCCTCCGCAAAAGGCAGATAAAGCACGCAGCTAGCGATAGCCAATATAAGGATGACATCAAATGATAGTGCGGCTTTACTGTGCTTGAGAGAGGAATGAGCAGGGTAGAGCAGCGTGCATATTATCGCAAAACCACCGAAGTGAATTGCCGAGATCCACAGCTCAGGTAAGCTGGCTGTGAGATTGAACCAAATGTGTAGCAAAGATAGCAGCACGCAAAATAGTGTGATGCACTTACCCGCTATAGGTAAATGATTACGGGTAGAGAGTTCAAATTTTTGCAGCTCTTGCTGCATCGAATTATTGTCGTTCATATTCGCCTCGCTCGGGTTTGATTACGCACAGGTTTAGCGAATAGTAAGATCAGGAGAAAGTTCTATCCCCATTTCTCGATAGTAACGGGCAGCGCCAGGATGCAAGGGAATAGGTAAGCCTGATGCGCCCCTTTCTAGCGCCATCACTTTGGTCGCTTTATGAATACCTTGTAAGAAAGAGAGGTTTTCATAAATGGCTTTAGTCAGTTGATAAACATCTTCTTCTGATACATCTTCTCGTACGGCAAGAAAATTAGGCTGGGCGATGGTCGTGATGACGTGGTCAACACCTGGGTAGGTATTAGCTGGAATGTCGTATTTCGACCAGATATTGTACTGCTGATTGGTTTGTTTGATTTGTTCGTCGGTAAAAGACAATATCTTTATCTCATTACCCAAAGCAGCAAAAGCTTGAGTCACAGCGCTGACGGGTACCCCTGCTGGGGTATTCATACCATCAATGGTGCCGTTTTGCAGCGCACTGGCACTTCCACCATAGCCCATGTACGCAAGATTAAACTTCTCGGGATTGATGGCTAGACTACGCATGATCTGTCTGCCTGAATTTTCAGTTCCTGAGCTTTTTTTGCCAATGGAGAACTTTTTATCTTTTAACTTTTCAAGATCGGCCATTGTACCTGTTGAGGCAAGATCGGATCGAACAATAAAGTGTTCAACGTTTTGCCAAAGCATTGAAACTGAGCGTAATTGTTTTTGGCTCCCTGTACGCTCATAAGGTCCTTTTCCTTGCCAAGCCCATGCGCCATAAAGCCCTTGTAAAATAGCAAACTGAGCTTGATTATCGTTAAGTAGTTTGATGTTTTCCCCTGATCCTGCTGAGCTAATGGCGGCCAGTGAGAAATGTTGCTTTGGGGCCAGTTTGATTTTGCTTAATGTCGCCAGTGCAACGCCAACGGGGTAATAGGTCCCTCCAGTTGACGCAGTCGCGAGAATGTAGCTACGGTCATTAGCAAAAGTGTGCTGAGTGGTACCCAGTAATCCAATGGCTAGTACTGCTGTTTTCAGTAAGTGTTTTAATATCATGATCATGCTCCATATGATTATCATTTTCGAAAAATGGACGAGGGAATAGCAAATATTTTCGAGCCTTTCTGTGCCACTAAAAAATGGGCGAAGGGTTGGGCCTAGTTATTTCCGCGAATAATCATTGGGATATATAAGGTAAGTTAATCGCCACTCGCATTTCTTCTCGTGGGAGTGATATTTACCTTAACTTTGAAGAAAAGCAATTAGGATCATTAATTTAGATGGCAAAAAAGAGAGCCGAAGCTCTCTTTTTCTAGGTGTATGGTCGGACTGAGAGGATTTGAACCTCCGACCCCCGACACCCCATGACGGTGCGCTACCAAGCTGCGCTACAGTCCGATGGAAGTAATGTACCTATTTTTTATCTTTAGGTCAAATACTAAGATAACGACTTAGTTACTTTTCGCATAAAAACGCTGTAACTCGGTTAAACCCTGCATTAATACAGGCAAAGTAGGGTTTTTATCTTGTAAACGTTGGTAGTTTCCATCATATAGTTTGTAGTTACCAAACTTATCTATCACTGTTGTATCTTTGTTGGTTATTAGGGCTAGCTCTCTAGTCCCTCCTGCAAGAATCCACTTTCTGGGGCTTTCATCGAATAAATTTTGTCCACTACTAAAATCAGAAGGATTTGATGACACGCCTAACAAGTCCTGCAACAAGGTGACGGACAAATCAAGGTGGCTAGTTCTATGGTCATAAGTGGCAGGTACTTTGCCAGGCCAATGAATAACCATAGGGACTTGAAGTTGATAACGGCTGTAATTGCTATTAGAACCCCAGCTGTTGGTCTTTGTTTCGTTAAATTCAGTACCATGATTGGATGTCAAAATGACGACGGTAGACTCGCTAATCCCAAGCTCTTCAATCTTTTTAAACAGTACACCAAGCTCTTCATCTGCATGATTAACAGAGGTGTTATACCCATTTTGAAGCTTATCCAACGTTGAGTGATTGCCTTTGGTATCATATGAACTGAAATCATCAACGGTTGTCAGTTCAATAAAGCTAAACCATGGATTTTTCTTACGTTGTGCAACCCAATCAGCCCAAGCATTGATGGCCTGAGTGTCTGGGGAAGAGGCATCATTGAACGCAATTCCAGTGAAGTTCAGTCCTCGGAAAATGGTTTCGCCATACAGGTTATCACCAAAGTTGTCGCCACTGAAGAGGCCGAAACTGTAGTCTTTTTCTAGCAAAGTATCGAGGATAATGGGACGAGAACCTTGCATTTTTATACTACTGATATAGCTACTTGGCAGACCATAGAAAAGACCAAATACGCCGAACGTATCGTTACTTGAACTGTAGTGGTTGGTAAAAGTCAGGTTCTGCGATGCAAAATTTGCTGCATTGGGCATCCACTCTGATGTCAATACATCGCTGCGCAAATTGTTGACGCTTACTATTAGAATATTGAGAGAATTAACTCTACGGCTAAATTCAAGTTTTTCTAGTGGGTAGCGAACTAATTCTGAATGCGCTTGGCTTTCCTTTAAGCGTTGAAGGTATTCCTCTCTGTCAAGTAATCCATGCCGTTCCATAAAGGATTTAGCTGTCATTGGATATGAGAGAGGGAAGTTGGCTTTTTGGGCAGTGATCGGATTATAGAAATAAGCATCAGCCCAGACATAAATGAGATGACCAGCAATAAAACTGACGAAAAATAGCGCGGCTATTGGTCTACCTACATGTTTGTGAGAAAGGCGACGCTGTTTTCTCCATACCCATTCAGATAAAGCAATCTGCAAGAGGAAGATCAGCGGTAACACGACAAATAGGTGTTGCAAATCAATGTTTATCGAACTGCCTTCTTCATTAAGTAATACCTCCCAGACTACGGGTGTAAGGTGGAGGTTAATTTTTTGATAGGCTTGCGTATCAATGAGTAATACTGTCAGGCCTACAGTGGCAAAACAAACTGCGATCAATCGAAATAGTTTTCGAGACGGTATTAAAAATGTCAGTGGAAATAGAACGAGCAGATAGAGCGCAAATACAAGGAAGCCAAAGTGGCCGACCCAAGATATCGCGAGATAAAATTGGCCGAGTAGTGTCTCAGGCCAAGGGGATTCTGTGATATAACGGGTGCCAATTAGCATGGCGGCTATGATATTGAAGAAGGCAAACCAGTGCCCCCAACCTACTAGACGCGAAACGCGTTCGCCGTATGTGTTTCCGTTATCTACCATGTGTTGTTCTATTGTCCGTTGGTTATTCTAGTGAGTGTTTTCTTCAATAGAAGACAACAGTGCCTGAGCAAATTTTTCAGCAAGTGCTTTCCGTTGTGAAGTATTAACGTTTTGATTTAAGACATTGGTGGCGATATTACCTGCAATCATCAAAGATAACTCAGGTCCTGCTCCATGTTTGTCTAGAACAGCAGCTACCTCTGATAAGATAGTTTCTACTGTGTTATCGCTGTATTTAGATGTGATCGGCATAAAGACTCTAGTGGTGATAGTAAAGCGACTTATGATAACCTACAATGCCTCGCAACTGAAACCTACACGACGATAAAAATTCATCATGAGCCTTCATCTTTCAAATGTAATCTTGCATCAGCTACGAAAAAACGACTCCGACGAGCTTATTGTTAACTTTAGAACCGAATGTCTTGCAAATGATGCATCAACTGAAAACTTGGTGGCTGAGCTTCACAGAGTGTTCAATTCTAAAGCTGGCAAAGGGTTTGGTTCTTTTAAGTCTGACAGTGAATTTCAGATCTGGTTGCATGAACTTCGCAAAGGTGAAAGAAACTTTTATGATTTTTCTCAGTTTAGTGCCAATCGTCTCAAAAATGAGCTAAGCAAATACCCTTTTGCTGATGAAGGTATTTTGGTGATTGCAGAATACCAGTCTTTGGCGACAGATTATTTATTTGTTGCCATTGTACCATCGAATCAGAGTCTCAAAGTGACCGAAGGTCTTGATATTAGTGCGACCGATTATTTGGATTTGAGTAAAATGGATATAGCGGCGCGTATTGACTTGACCAGCTATGAAACAGATAAAGACTCTAATCGATACCTTGCTTATATTAAAGGGCGTGTCGGTAGAAAAGTCTCGGACTTCTTTTTAGACTTTTTGCAGGCAGAAGTGGGGCTGGATTCTAAACAGCAAAATCAGGTGTTAATACAGGCGGTTGAAGACTTTTGTACCGATTCGAAACTCGAAAAAGACGACGCTATTAGTTACAAGAAACAAGTGGCTGATTATTGTAATGAACAAATCAAAATGGGTGATGAAGTTCAGGTTAGAGAACTGTCTGGAGAATTGCCTCCAACTGATGATGGCACCAGCTTTTTAGATTTCACCCAAAATCAAGGCTATGAGCTAGAAGATAGTTTCCCTGGCGATCGTACAGCAGTTCGAAAGCTGACTAAATACGTTGGGGCCGGAGGCGGACTAAATATGAGCTTTGATAGTATGTTACTAGGTGAACGCATTTTTTACGACCCACAAACAGATACCTTAACTATCAAAGGAACGCCGCCGAATTTACGTGACCAATTAACCAGAAATCAAGGTTAAGAGTTGTAAAAGAAGCTCGCTGCATTCTTGTTTAACAACCTAGCTGAAAAAGGGATCTGAAAAAGGCTGATGTAGCTCAAAGGTTTTGCCATGCCTTACATATACTGGCAGGCAAAGTTACTCAGCCTATTTTACGGCTAGCACAAATTCGCTAGGATTTTCGGTATACCTTATGTTCAGTAATTTCTTTGTGCCGTGCAGGAGATATATTCGACGAGCTGCAAGAAGCTGGAATCGAAGGCTTTGTATCTATCCCAGAGGTGAAAGGAGCAATAGAGTTTCATCAAGTTCGCTTTCGCTGTGCCCCTGACTTTCCGGAACGGTCAAAAACTCAATTTGCTCATCAAAGCAGGTGAGTTTGTAGGTATGACAGGACGAACCTCCATCAGTATTCCACCTCGTTTATTGACATTAGCGTATGACATCAGGTAATGCTGGGTAAGCCAATCCCTTATAAACTTAAGAAAAGACATTTATATTGGCGGTTAAATACCTTGAACTCTATGATGAAAATCGGACTAGGTCGAAGAAATCACGACTTTGGCCTACTATTCTTGCCCATTGCGTATATGCTTGTAATTATGCAATTTATTCGAAGAAGAGCAGGATATGGAAGGCAAGATGATCAAGCTGGTTTGGTTGGTTATGGTGATCTGGGTACTGGGTATGATGACATTGATGTTTGCGTATCGATCTAGTGTTGTAACGATGAACCAGGTTAGTGAACTGAGCAACAGTATTGATGAACTTAAGTATTCTATGTTCGAAGAGCCATCCTATCGGGTGAATCAGACAGATGATCAAGCGCTAAAACTACAATTGATCCATGCTTTGAGATTACAAATGTCTGCGACTTATGAACAAAATTGGTTGACGCTTGACATGGGGCAACTGCTTTATACTACGGACCGTTTTGTTGAGCAGATGCAGACGTTTTTAGATAATGAACTTGAGCTAGTCGCTTTAGTTGATCAGATACAAACCTTGCGTACCACATATCAAAAAGACAGCAAATTGGCAGGTTATTATGCTCAGCTAGGTACTAATGTTCTGGCGGCTCTGTTCAGCTCTAATCAGTCAAACCCGCAAGTGTTTCGTGAACTTGATCAGATTTACGCCCAATCAGAAAAACTGCCAGTTTTGCAGAAAAAACATTTACAGCATTTGTTATCTAAAACATCGGCACTTTTGGGTAGTTATGCCCAGGGGAATTATGCAATTGAAAAAATCATGAACAACTCAATATATTCTCAGATCGCGTTAGTAGAAAGTGATTTTCATGCTCAGCAAAATCAGTTTGTATTGAGTGGGCTTGTGCTGAGTGGTTTGTGCTTGTTGGCTATGCTGGGTGTTAGTTACCGTATTCCTGTAGGGAAATCAGAGGGTACTCAATTAGAGTATGAGCAAGAGGAGCCTGAAGAAGTTGAAGAACACATTATTGAAAGCCAAGAAATGGAATCCATAAGCGAGAGTGAGACAGTGCCAGTAATAAATGATGAAAAAGCAATTGATGAACCTGAGATTGATTTAGAAGCTATGTTAGAGTCACTTGGCGGTGACCATGAATCCGTGTGTATGTTATTGCAAGTATTTGTTGATGATCATACCGGAGATGCAGAAAAAATTGCAGATCTGCTGCATAGCTCGCCTGAAGAAGCATTACGTAAAGCCCATAGCCTTAAAGGTGTGGGTGGGAACTTAGGGGCACCTAAACTTCGTGAGGCTGCAGGTAAAGTTGAGCAAGCGATTAAGGATGGTACGGGTTCAGTCAGTGAGCTTCTTGATGAACTTAAGATACGACTTGATAAGGCGATTGATGAAGCTCAAGCATTTCTAAACCAGCAATAAAATGGTGAGTAATATTTATGAATGTTACTAAGGTGTTTTCTTTAGGACTATAGTGAAGTCGTTAGCAGAATAATCATCAATAACAATCACGTTGGGTGTTAGAGTCTTACAATACTCCGTTACAGTGTCTTTATTATAAGGCTGGAGTAGCTTAGGCTGGTTAAAACTTTTGCTATTTAATAGATTAAAAATGACGGCTTCTTTAGCGGCGTTGTACATGCGGCCAATCATGAGTTCTAAATAATCAGGCTGGCTCGATCGGTAGTTTAATGAGCCGCTGGCGATGATAATATCCATCTTAGGTAATCTTACACGGCTAATGTCTGCATATTGAAATCGACACTGTGTTGATCCTATTCGCGCTTTTGCCTGTCGTAAAAAAGACCAATGTTGGTCCATGCCTAAATAAAAACCTAAGTGTTTACTTTCGCTAAGATAGTCATAAAGTTCACCTAATCCACAGCCTAAATCAAGTACATGTTTATTTGAAAAGTCGACGCCATTGGCTATCGCTTTAAAGCGTATTTTTTGCTCTTCTAAACTAGACCAACCCTGCATTTTATGGCTTAGTCCATACCAATTCTGACTTCGGTTTCTGTGGAAAAAATAAATCTTTAAGCGATCGATAACATGCATAGCGGCCCTGTCTGAGTATCAGAACGAAGTAATGATTATGTGTTGTTTATACCAACAGCACTCTGTAAGCCTATATCAAGTAGGTAGATGATTGAAACTATTTGGGAATATAAGTGGGGAAAGTTGATCTGAAGTACCAGGTAAGCGTGATAAATGCGCTTACCTGGTTGATGAATTTAAACGCTTTGTTTCGTTAACTCGACATTGTCATCGATATGATTTTCGTTTGCTGTAGGCTCACATTTATCAACAAACCAGCCCATGTAAGAGGTGAATATAGTCACTAAGATACACACGAAGCTTAGCCACATGAAAGGTGCATAAGATAAGGTTGCGACGCCAAGGATACTTGCCATGTAAATGCCATTATCACTCCAAGGCACCATACCAGAAGTTAGTGTGCCGCCAAACTCTGCATTTCGAGATAAGTTTTTGCGTTTGTAGCCTAAGCGGTCATAGTTCTTGGCACAAATCTTTGGTGTGAGAATCAATGATACATACATGGCTGAACCAAATACGTTTCCTAGGAAGGCTGTCCCTATTGTGCTGGTTGCCAAAGAACCTGCACTCTGTACACGACGTTCAAATAGCTTAGCGATCGTCTCTAATACGCCGACTTTATCAAGTAATCCACCAAATCCTAAACCAAATACGATTACGGCTACAGAGCCTAGCATGGATGACATCCCGCCTCGATTTAGGATGGAATCAATAAAACTGACCCCAGATTCGATATGAAATGGTGCCCAAGCGGTATTGAAAGCTTGTAGGAAATCCACATCCTGAATCATAACAGCCCAAATGATGCCGAGCAGAGAGCCAAAGCTAATTACTGGGAATGAAGGCATGCGCATAGCCAATAAACCAAGGACAATAGCAACGGGTACAAAAGAATATGGGGTAATGTAAAACTGATTGTCCATCGCATCAATAACAGACTGAACTTGAGTCATGTCGACATTGCCAGCGTAATGGAAGCCAAACACAGTGAACATGATCCCAGTAATAATATAGCTGATAAGAGCGATTGGTAGCATTCCTTTGATATGCTCCATCACTTCAACGTTAGACATGGATGAAGCCAAGATCACCGAGTCTGATAGTGGTGACATCTTGTCACCAAAATAACAGCCTGATAATACCGCACCTGCTGTAATAGGGGCAGGGACGCCCAAACCCTGACCGATACCCATCATGGCAATGCCTGCCGTACCTGCTGCACCCCAAGATGTGCCTGTTGCCAATGCTGTTAGCGAACAAATTACCATGGTCGCTAATAGAAAAATAGAAGGGTGAATAGCGTTAAGACCGTAGTAAATAATCGTCGGTACAATACCACCTGAAATCCAGGTGCCGACAAGAGCACCAACAGCGAGTAGAATTAATACTGCTCCAAGACCGTTAGAAATGCCATTGAGTGCTGCTTTTTCCAAATCTTTATATTGATGGCCGAGCCTTACGCCAAGCATCATAATAATGAACCAGCCTATATAGAGCGCCAACTGAATGGGCAAATCTAATTGGGCAGTGAATGAAAAAGCCATCAGCAAGAATAGACCTAATGCAATGACCACTTGCATTAGATTTGGTAAGCGGGGGTTGAGTTGCGTCATGCAGAACCTCTTATATGTGTTTTGTCTCGCATACCCCACAGAGTTATTCATGGAATATATTGAGAGTACTTACTCATTTTTAGTAGGCAGGCACTTTACATTAGCTAGAATAATATTTCGAACAAATACTATCTTGATGTGATTTAAATCTATCGAACTATTTATGTTTGGTTAAAAATATTGAATTTCGTTATTGTTTTTATTATCAAATGTAAATAAATTGTTTTTTAAATGGTGTTTTTAAGTTAACTTTCTGGTTGCTGTGCTCAAAGTCTTAAATGAAATCTTGCGAACTTTTTCGCAGCAATTTACAAAGTCAGAAAAATAGACAGAAATAAATCAATTTTCTCTTGAGATTTTGCGTGGAAAATTGAAATATTGGATGATCCCCTTTATTAAATATTACACACGGAGAGTTGAGAAATGAGAGTAGGTTTAGTCGGTTGGCGTGGCATGGTGGGTTCAGTACTTATGCAACGCATGGTTGAAGAAAAAGATTTTGACCATATTGAGCCGGTATTTTACAGCACATCTCAAGTGGGTATTCCAGCTCCTGTGTTTTCTGACGGTCAAGTTGGAGGAGAGGAAGGTTTACTGCAAAATGCCTATGACATTGAAAGTTTAAAGCAGCTTGATGCAGTTTTGACATGTCAAGGTGGTAGCTATACAGAGAAAGTTTACCCTGAGTTACGTAAAGCGGGCTGGAAAGGGTATTGGATTGATGCTGCTTCAACATTACGCATGGCGTCAGATTCGATCATTACTTTAGATCCAGTGAATCACTCGCAGATTCAACGAGGTATTCACCAAGGTACTAACACCTTTGTTGGTGGTAACTGTACTGTAAGTCTGATGTTGATGGGCCTAGGCGGCCTATTTGAAAAAGGCTTGGTTGAGTGGACGAGTGCCATGACATATCAAGCTGCTTCTGGCGCTGGTGCACAAAATATGCGCGAGCTAATTTCTCAGATGGGCAATATCAATGATTCAGTAAGTTCAACGTTGGCTAATCCTTCAAGCTCTATTCTCGATATTGATAAGCAAGTTGCTGACATTATGCGCTGTGACTCTTTCCCGACGGATAAGTTCGGTGTGCCATTAGCTGGTTCTCTTATTCCTTGGATTGACGTTAAACGTGATAACGGCCAAAGCAAAGAAGAATGGAAAGCAGGTGTTGAAGCGAACAAAATTTTAGGTTTCCAAGAGTCTCCTGTGCCTATTGATGGTACTTGTGTTCGTATTGGTGCGATGCGTTGTCATTCACAGGCACTGACCATTAAGCTTAAGCAAAATGTGCCAATGGATGAGATTGAGGAAATGATAGCTACTCATAATGATTGGGTTAAAGTAGTGCCAAATGAACGGGATATTACGGCCCAAGAGCTGACCCCTGCGAAAGTGACAGGAACCTTGTCTGTTCCTGTGGGCAGATTACGCAAGATGGCAATGGGTGATGATTTTTTAAATGCGTTTACTGTAGGTGACCAACTACTATGGGGAGCAGCAGAACCTTTGAGACGTACACTAAGAATTATTTTGGCAGAGAAAGCCTAATTACTCTTAAATCCTATTGGGGCTGATACTATATCAGCCCTTTTTTGCTTTATTGTTTGACTATCCGCTTGTCTGGCTCAGCCAGCTCACCGCCACAATGTTTACAGTGCATAGCATCAGAGTCATGTCCTGCTCGATTACAATTTGGGCACTTAACTAATTCTTTATGTGAATTCATCTCTCTATTTAACTCGGCAGTAATAATGCCTGTTGGTACTGCAAGAATGGAATAGCCCAGTAGCATGGTCAGTGAGGCAAGCGCTTTGCCTAAATGTGTTTGAGGTACGATATCACCATAGCCAACGGTAGTAATAGTGACGATCGCCCAATAAATACTTTTGGGTATGCTTGTAAAACCATTACTCGGCCCTTCAATGATAAATATTAATGAGCCGAAAATAGTGACGAGTATCCCTACCGTACTGAAAAAAATCAATATCTTTCTGCGTGCCATCAATAATGAACGCAATAAAATATTTGAGTCTTGTAGATAGCGTACTAATTTGAGTACGCGGAAAATCCGCATGACTCGGAGCAGGCGAATAACGCCCATGATTGAGGCCCCGGGGAAGAAAAATGCCAGATAAGTAGGCAAAATTGCCAGAAGGTCAATGACTCCGTAAAAGCTTTTCGCATAAGCAGCAGGTTTGGGAGAACAATACAATCTAAGTAGATATTCTATGCTAAACAGAGCTGTAAAGGCATACTCTAAGTATCGAAGTTCGGTTTTCCATTGCAAGGCAATACTTGGTATCGACTCAAGTACAAGCACTGCTAAAGAGGAAAAAATAGCAATGATTAGAGTGATATCAAATGCTCGCCCAGCTTTGGTGTGCGTGCCAAAAATGATGATATATAAATAGTGCTTTAAAGTATGACGCGGCATATGAAAAAAACCTTTTAATCAGTAGCGCCAATCATACCTTTATCCGTTTGCTCAAGCCAACCCAGGGAATAGATTTCGTAATCCATTGGCGATAAATTCGATCCCCAAGGCGCCAAGTATTAGTCCCATAATTCGGGTGATAACGTTGATCCCTGTTTGTCCCAAAAACCGAACAATCAGTGGTGCAGAGCGAAACAGTAGCCATGAACAAAAGCAAAATAACCCAACAGTTATGCTGATACCCACAGTGTCGAGGGTAGTAGGGTAGCGAGCACCATAAACAATGGTTGAGCTGATAGCACCAGGTCCAGCCATAAGAGGCATCGCCAGTGGGACGACACCAATTTGTTCGCGGCTAACGTATTCTGATTTTTCTTGTTTGTTCTGCTTATCTTCACCTAATTTACCGCTCATCATTGAAAACGCAATACTAAGTAAAAGTAATCCACCGGCAACACGAAATGAATCTAATGAAATACTAAACATATCGAGCAGAAGTTGGCCTGCCAATAGTGAAATAATCAGTATAATCGCCACTGCTAGGTTCGCTGTAGTGGCTGTTTTATGTTTTTCTTCTGCTGTCATGTGGCCTGTCAGAGAAACAAAAACAGGCATTATGCCGACAGGGTTTACCGCTGCGACTAAGCCAAGAAAAAACTGTAAAAAAATTGCGAATTCGAATGTTTGCATTATCTACGCCTAAAAATGAAAAAGTCTACTATCTATAACATGCTGAATATAGTTGAAATTTAAGTGAGTCACGAGTGAAAAAATCTAATTATTGGCAAAAATATTGACCGGCATGCTTTTAAGTTACTTTTGATGGCAAGTCCTTTATAGCAAGGTTAATAATTAGTACCACTTTGTTCTAAAATTGTACAATTCAATGGCTTTGCATCACTCAAAAAGCTCCAACTAGTAGCACGATATTAGTGACTTACATGTAATTAATGAGTTTGAAACTGAAATTTTTTTACAACAAAACTGCTGGAAATCAGCTAGGTAAATTATATTCTACATTATTTATAAACTTTTCCGCATAAGTTAACACTCTATAAACGTATGGTTTTTCAAGTTTTTTAGCCCTTCTCAGTCAGTCAGTCATCAAATAGTATTTCCGAACTGATCTGGGTCAATCTTTTTCACCACCTGAAAGAATATAATCAGTCGTGAAAGCTATTTACTAAGAGATGCCGGTGGATTCAAGCAGTAAGTCTACGATGGGTCTTGTTAATAAATAGTTTTTACAATTTGTTAATTTTAGGAGATTCCCTATGCCTGTCACTAATATGACTGAACTGGATGCAATGGTCGCACGCGTTAAAAAAGCGCAGCAAGAGTTCGCAACCTACTCTCAGGAACAAGTCGACAAGATTTTTCGAGCTGCCTCTTTGGCTGCAAACCAAGCACGTATTCCGCTGGCTCAGCAAGCAGTTGAAGAATCGGGTATGGGTATCGTTGAAGATAAAGTGATCAAAAACCATTTTGCTTCTGAGTTTATCTACAACAAATACAAAGATGAAAAAACCTGTGGCATCCTAGATCAAGATGACAATCTTGGCACTATGACGATTGCTGAACCGGTAGGGATTATCTGTGGTATTGTGCCGACAACTAACCCGACATCTACCGCAATATTCAAATCTCTTATTTCTCTCAAGACTCGTAACGGCATCATATTTTCACCTCACCCACGTGCGAAAAACTCAACCAATGATGCGGCAAAACTAGTTTTAGCCGCAGCTGTTGCAGCTGGTGCACCCAAAGATATCATCGGTTGGATTGATCAACCATCAGTTGAGCTTTCAAATGGCCTAATGAAGCATGATGACATTGCGCTTATTCTCGCAACGGGTGGTCCAGGTATGGTGAAAGCCGCGTACTCTTCTGGTAAACCGGCAATCGGGGTTGGTGCCGGTAATGTTCCAGTTGTTATTGATGAAACGGCAGACATTAAGCGCGCGGTTGCTTCTATCTTAATGTCTAAAACATTTGACAACGGCGTTGTATGTGCGTCAGAACAAGCGGCAATTGTCGTTGATCAAGTATATGACGAAGTAAAAGCACGTTTTGCTTCTCACAAAGCATATGTTCTTACTGCAACTGAGGCTGAGAAAGTTCGTGGCGTTCTTCTTATTGAAGGTGCATTGAACGCCAAAATTGTTGGCCAGCCAGCCCCCGCGATTGCTGAAATGGCAGGTATTTCTGTTCCAGAAGATACCAAAGTGCTTGTTGGTGAAGGCCTTTCTAGAGTTTCTTATGACGATGCCTTTGCACATGAAAAGCTCTCTCCAACCTTAGGCTTATTCCGTGCTGATAACTTTGAAGATGCGGTTGCTCAGGCAGTTACTATGGTGGAAATTGGCGGTATTGGTCATACATCTGGTTTATACACCAACCAAGATACTAATGCTGATCGTATTCGTTACTTTGGTGACAAGCTTAAAACTGCGCGAATTTTGATTAATATTCCAACCACGCACGGTGGTATTGGCGATCTCTACAACTTCAACGTTGCGCCTTCTTTAACGCTAGGCTGTGGTTCTTGGGGTGGTAACTCTATTTCTGAGAACGTAGGTCCTAAGCACCTAATCAACAAGAAAACTGTAGCGAAGCGAGCTGAAAATATGTTGTGGCATAAACTCCCTAAGTCTATTTATTTCCGTCGCGGTAGCCTTCCAATTGCACTGGGTGATTTAGAGGGCAAAAAACGTGCTTTCCTAGTGACTGACCGTTTCTTATTTAACAATGGCTACGCGGACGATGTGGTTAGCTTACTTAAAGCTCAAGGTATGGAAGTGCAAACTTTCTTCGATGTGGAAGCTGATCCTACGTTGTCTGTTGTAGAAAAAGGTGCGGAAGCAATGAAGAGCTTCCAGCCTGATACTATCATTGCTCTTGGTGGTGGCTCACCTATGGATGCAGCGAAAATCATGTGGGTTATGTACGAGCATCCGGATACACACTTTGAGGAACTGGCGATGCGCTTTATGGATATTCGCAAGCGTATTTATAAATTCCCTAAAATGGGCCAGAAAGCAGAGCTTGTTTGTATTACCACGACTTCTGGTACAGGTTCAGAAGTCACTCCATTTGCAGTGGTGACTGATGACAAAACAGGTGCTAAGTATCCACTAGCAGATTATGAGATCACACCCAACATGGCTATCGTTGATGCGAATCTAGTGATGGATATGCCTAAGTCGCTCACTGCATTTGGTGGTTATGATGCAGTGACTCACGCTTTGGAAGCGTATGTCTCAGTGTTAGCTAATGAATACTCTGATGGTCAAGCTCTACAAGCACTTAAGATGCTTAAGGAATATCTGCCATCGAGCTATGCAAATGGTGCCAATGACCCAATTGCACGTGAGAAAGTACATAATGCGGCAACCATCGCGGGCATTGCTTTTGCTAACGCCTTCCTAGGTGTTTGTCACTCAATGGCGCATAAGATTGGTGCTGAGTTCCATTTGCCGCATGGCTTGGCTAATGCATTATTGATTTCTAACGTGGTACGTTACAACGCAAATGATAATCCAACTAAGCAAACGGCGTTCTCTCAATATGATCGTCCACAAGCACGCCGCCGCTATGCAGAAGTTGCTGATCACCTAGGTTTAAGTCAAGAGGGTGACCGTACTGCTCAAAAGATAGAGCGTTTGCTGGCATGGTTGGATGAGCTAAAAGTTGCTCTTGATATTCCTATGTCTATTCAAGCCGCGGGCGTTACAGAAGCGGATTTTGTAGCCAAACTTGATGAGCTAGCAGTTGAAGCGTTTGATGATCAATGCACTGGGGCCAACCCTCGTTACCCATTGATCAGCGAGCTTAAAGCGGTATTGCTCGATTCATATTACGGTAAGGCTTTTGTCGAAGGTGATACTTTTGAAGGCACTACTGTGATTAAGAAAAAAGCTGATCAAAAAGTTGCACCCAAGGCGAAAAAAACCAAAGCCAACGCATAGTCGGTATGTGTTATGAGGTATGTGTGATCAATTAGGTTTTTGCTAGCACGAAAGCTAATTATCAGACATATCTAGCCCCAGTCGAAAGTCTGGGGCTTTATTTTTGTCCTAAATTTTTTGCCAATGGCTTTTGGCAGAAAGTGCTAATGCATCTTTTAAGATCAAGGCTTGATGCTCAAAGATAGATGATGAAGGGTTGCCTTTTTCTTCGATGATCGCCTGACAAAGGGTGGGGGTGATGGGCGAGAGTAACCAAACAACCTCGCGAACAATATTACTCACCACTAGGCAGGTTTGCTTCGCTTTAGCTTCAGGTTGATCTTTGTTAACCAGCCATGGTGCCCTTTGGTGAAAGAAACTATTTAGCTCCGTTAATACCGTGTTTATATCTTTGGTCACGCGGTGAAGATCACGCACTTGATAAGCTTTAATGATGCTTTCTAGCACAGGAGTTATTTTGTTGATGCAAGTAATGTTCTCTTCATCAAGTTGTGATAGCTCGGCGAGTTTTACTTCGCCAGCGAAGCTTTTCGTGATCAGTGTGTGGTTTCGTTTGACGAGATTGGCAAGATTATTGAGCAGATCGGCATTAATGGTTTGGGCAAACTCATCTAGGACTAAATTACCATCTCGATGCAGCGGCTTGTGACGTGTAAGTGCGTAGCGTAGCCCATCGCTGGTTAGTTTCTCAGAAAAGAGGCTGGGGTTCACCGTGGTGTCAGGGTTTGACTTAGAAATTTTCTCTCCGCCAATGGTCCACCAACCATGGACTATCAGTTTTTGCGGCAGGGGGATATCCAAAGCCAGCAAAAAAACAGGCCAATATACCGCATGAAAAAGCAGTATATCTTTACCAATCACATGTTGGGTATGAGCAAGCGCACTTTTGTCCGCGCCACTGCTCTGTATGGCGGAGAGGTAACTAAACAGAGCATCAATCCAAACGTATACAGTGTGGTTTGGATTACTCGGTACTTGGATTCCCCATTGATTATTAATGCGAGAAACAGATAAGTCGTCGAGCGGTGCTGATTTTAGTTGCTCGATTAGGGTTTGTTGATAATGCGGGGGCTCTAGGCAATTTTTATTTGATTGATAGTAATCAAGGAGTGCTTGGCGATATTTCTCTAGGCGAAATAGGTAGGTTTCTTCCTGACTGAAAATTACTTCGCGCTTATGGACTGGGCAATATGCTCCATCGAGAAGATCCTTTTCAGGATAAAACTGTTCGCACGCGATGCAGTAGTGTCCAGAATAGTGCCCAAGATAGATATCTCCTTGCTGCTCAAGCTGCTGCCAAATACGCTGGATGTTTAGTTTGTGCTGTGTATCTGTAGTGCGTACAAAAGCATCTGGTTCAATAGCAAGCTTTGGCCATAACTCTTGAAAACTTTGTGAAAGCGTATCGACAAAATCTTGCGCTGGAAGATGATTTGACTGAGCTGCTGAGGAAATTTTTTGGCCATGTTCGTCAGTGCCTGTGATGAGTTTGCAGCCGATATCCGTCTGTGCAAGGCGCTCATATCGACAAAAAATATCAGCGATAATGCCAGTGTAGGCGTGTCCTAAATGTGGTTCGCCGTTGGCGTAAAATATCGGGGTGGTAATAAACTCTGTTTTTGAAGATTTAGATAAATTTAGGTTAAAGCGGTGATTAATATTCATTGGCCGATCTCCTTGTTTTTCAATTCTAAGGTTGAAAAGAGATGCCAGTTGCAATTAGGTTACATCACCCTCCCAACCGTGTATTAGGGAATGGTGTTGCAGTGGTGGATAAATTTAGAACACGCAGACCATCCCTCGCAGCATTCGCTGTGAAGGCATGTACATCATCATGCTTGTGGTTAAAGCACGGTAAGTGGCTGGAGTAGTTTTTGTATTCATGGCTCTAGGCTAACAGACTTGTTAACCGTGGGCAATAGACGGTTTGGCTGTTTAGCCCCATACTGTATGCGAGTGTGGGGCTAATTCACTGATTAACTGTTTCCATCTCCTAGGTAGCTTTTTTCGACGCCTTTAGGAAGACGGCTTGGCTCAATAGATCGAGCTGGTTGATTACGATTAAAGTCGATTCTATCTAATTGACGGCTGTTTACTTTGAACGCGGAGATATTTTGCGCTTTCTGATGTTTGGGCCCAATTGAACTTAAGTCTAGTTTTATTCTAATTGCTTGTTCCTTTAAGATCGATAGTTCTTCATCTAAGCGATAGGATGGAATTTGTTTATGGGGGCCAACTCTTTTGTTGTCTTTGATAACGTATTTAGCCTCTGCGTTAAATGCCTTCATGTCCTTATTTAACTGTTTAACGGCGCGGATCTCGTTTGCTAGCTGACTTTCACCTAGTTTATCTGCCGCTGTTGCTGATGCTTGTAGCATGTCACTTCTATGGGCTCGAAAGTTATTAATAAAATTCATTTCTACATTTCTCTATTGCTGATTTCAATGAAGCTCATTATCCATTTCGCCCAGCCAAGGTCATGAGACTAATTGAGAAGTTTTGTGTGAATTTGTGTGCTAATTTTTAACTATATAAATAACAGCGAGTTAGGGTTTAAAGAAAGAAAATTGAGACAACTGAATCGTTTTTTACTAGCTGCTCCTAGCCTATGTTTTGTTTTCGCTGAACGCGATTTTTCCCCGTAAGAACATTAGCTTTATTCTTAACCACAAGTATGAAAATAATGATGCTAAGGATCGCTTTAGCTGAAAACTTTGGAAAAATTATTGGAATATTAAGTGTCCAAGACGAGTGAAGGTTTAGATAAATATTAAAGCTACAAACGGTTTTTAGCTACATTGTCCGCTGGACCAAAGGGTTAGCACAGATGCTAACCCTAGATGTCTATTTTTCGTCTTCTGGAAGCTTGACGTTGAGCTCTAAGACGGAAATATCATCGTCTTTATGCTCAAAAGATAAGTCGACCATAGATGGGTCAACGGCAACGTACTTTGCAATGACTTTTAGAATGTCTTCTTTGAGTTGCGGCAGGTAGGATGGCGCAGGATCGCCCTGACTACGGCGCTCTGCAACAATAATCTGCAAGCGCTCTTTAGCTAAGTTGGCAGAAGTTTTCTTTTGTGGTCGGAAAAATTCAAGTAATGACATTTAGCCTCCAAATAGTCGCTTGAAGATGCCTTTCTTCTGCTCGGTTAAAAAGCGGAAGTCTACCTGAGAGCCTAATAGGCGCTCTACAGCATCATCATAGGCCATACCAGCGTCTGTCTCATTATCGAATATCACAGGTACACCTTTGTTAGAGGCGTTGAGAACCGCTTGGCTTTCTGGAATGACGCCGAGAAGTGAAATATGTAGAATCTCCTCAACGTCTTCGACACTTAACATCTCTCCTTGTGTTACTCGCGTTGGATTATAGCGAGTCAATAAAAGGTGCTGCCGAACGGGCTCTAACCCTTCTTCAGAGCGACGAGATTTAGAATCAAGAATACCAAGAATACGGTCTGAGTCTCGCACTGAAGAGACTTCAGGATTGGTGGTAACTATGGCCTCATCTGCAAAGTAGAGTGCCATTAAAGCGCCTTGCTCTATACCTGCTGGTGAGTCACAGATGATAAAATCAAAACCCATTTCATCAAGTTCATCAAATACTCGGCGAACACCTTCTTGAGTTAATGCATCTTTATCACGGGTCTGAGAGGCGGGTAAGATAAACAAATTGCTAGTTCGTTTATCTTTTATCAGTGCCTGATTTAGCGTTGCTTCGCCGTTAATTACATTGACGAAATCATAAACTACACGGCGTTCACAGCCCATAATCAAATCAAGATTTCGTAAGCCGATATCAAAATCGATGACGGCCGTTTTCTTTCCTTTTAGTGCTAGGCCTGAAGCAATCGCGGCACTTGATGTCGTTTTACCGACACCACCTTTACCTGACGTGACAACAATAATGCGTGCCATTATTTGTTCCTTATTTTCTTAAAAGGTCAACAACTCGAATTTAAGCGAGTCGTTTTCTAAACTGAACATAACTTTCTGCTGCCAATACTCTTCAGCAAATTGCTCCGTTAGCCAGTAATGCCCTGCAATGGACATCAGTTCGGCGTTAAGTTTTTCGCAGATGATGACAGCACCAATGTTACCACTAGCTCCTGCAATTGCGCGGCCGCGCAGAGTGCCATGAATATGTATAGAGCCATCAGCTATGACTTCTGCCCCTTCGCTGACGTGGCTTAGAACGACTAAGTCGCTGTCTTTTGCAAAAATTTGCTGGCCTGAACGTACAGGCGTGCGGATGACTTTGGTTGGAGCCATAGCCGCCGGTGCTTGAGATGGTGATTTACTGGCAGACATAATAGCGAAGTCAGCGTCTGATGCGAAGTTTTGCGTGCGTTTGTCACGACAGCCCGTGATCCCAACTGGAATCATCCCTGCTTGGGCGATACCATTTCTTAGTCGCGAAAAATCAATGTCACCCGCTACTTTTGAAATATTGATGACAACAGGAGCCTGAGCAAAGAAAGCCGGAGCTTGTTCGACTTTTTCGCTGAGAAACTGAATCGTATTTTCAACATGGTTATCAGAAAGGTGTAAAACTGATAAAGTAAAGCTACTGCCTTTCAGATCAGGTGAATTCGACATTTTGTTTGGGGACCTCGTAAAGGCTTTGCCTGCGATTAGGGGTATCATGTTATATTCCCGCAATAAGCACAGCAAGATCTCTTGTGCTCAATTGAGCGTTTTGCTCTCAAAATTAGCGAAACATTGACGTTATATTAATTCAAATAGACAAAAGGCTTCCCATGCTTTGTGCAATTTACAAAAGTTCCAAAAAAGAAGGCGCATATTTATATCTACCCAAAAAGGGTGATTTTTCACAAGTTCCTGACACACTGATGCAAATGTTTGGCAAACCTAGCATAGTGATGATGGTGAATTTGGACGGACGAGAGTTGTCTCAAGTTGATATAGATAAAGTGACTCAGTCTCTTAAAGAGGATGGTTTTTTTCTTCAATTACCACCGCCGCCAAAAAATCTGTTAGATGAATATAAACAACAAAAAGCACGCCAGCAATCAGACTAACTTCTCTCATCTATAATAGGGAAGTTGTCAGTGAATCATAATGTTGCTCAAGGAGGGCAATGTGAAGAAATTATTGTCAGTCATACTAGGTGCGACGATTGCGAGCTCTGTTTGGGCCAATGACCAGAGCTTTGAACAATATGTCGAAGGATTAAAAAACGAAGCACGCAATAAAGGTATCTCTGAGCAAACGATCAGTGCTGCTTTTGCCAATGTAGCTTATAAACCACGTGCAGTAACCGCTGACCGAAACCAACCAGAGAAACGACTAACTTTGGATGAATATATTCCCAAGGCGGTACCAGACTGGAAAGTGAAACAGGCGAAAGAACTGTATGCCAAGCATAAGAAAGCGCTTGAACGTGTCGGTGAACAATATGGTGTACAACCACGTTTTATTGTTGCTCTGTGGGGAATTGAAAGTAACTTTGGCACCTTTACAGGCAATTACAGTGTAATCGATGCGCTGTCCACCATGGCTTATGACGGCCGCCGAGAGGCGTTTTTCCGCAAAGAAACCATGGCCGCACTGACTATTTTAGATGAAGGGCATATTAAACCTGAAAATATGAAAGGGTCTTGGGCTGGTGCCATGGGTCAGTGCCAGTTTATGCCGAGTTCTTTCCTTTCCTTCGCGGCCGATGGAAGTGGGGATGGGAAGAAAGATATTTGGGATAGCGAAGCGGATGTGTTTGCTTCAGCAGCCAATTACTTGAGTCAATCAGGGTGGATAAATTCACGTACTTGGGGACGACAAGTTAAATTACCGAGAGGATTTGACACTAGCATCCAGGGGCGTGGTGAAGACCAAGGCAAGTACCTACATGAGTGGAATGAACTTGGTGTTACTCGCTATGATGGCCGTCCGTTGCCTAAATTAGATAAAGATATAAAGGCGTGGTTGATTGCACCAGATGATGCCAACGGGCGAGTGTATTTGGTTTACAATAACTACAATGTTTTGATGAAATGGAATCGTTCCTATTACTTTGCGCTGGCAGTGAGCCATCTAGCGGATAGAATTGTTCTTTAGGTATTAACAAGGAGCTCTTAAGAGCTCCTTTTAGTTTATGGAGATGGTGTGCTAGCAGATCGTGCCGCGCAAATGGTGGTGTTTGCCACTCTAATTAAGCATAAAAATTTTACTCAAGCTGCAAAAAGCCTCGGTGTTTCCGTATCTCATGTGAGTAAGCAATTGGCATTGCTTGAAGACGGGTTAGGAATAAAGCTTGTTCAACGAACAACTCGCACGTTTACTCCTACTGCGGAGGGGGAGCAGTTTTTTCAGCATTGCCAAAAAGTGGTGCAAACAGTGACGGATGCGCAGCAGGAAGTGGAAGTTCAAAAAGATGAAGTCGCGGGTTTGATTAGAATTGGTTTATCTCAGTCTTTTGCGACACTTCATATCCTGCCGACTATTGATGAACTGCGAGTTCAACATCCCAATTTACAAGTTGAATTGCACTTATTCGATAACCGGATAGATATGCTACAGGATGGATTGGATCTTTGGATTACCAACAACGAGATGTTGCCCGAAGGCTATGTGGCACAACGGCTCGCTGATAGTCAGTTCGTTGTTGCGGCTTCACCTGAGTATTTAATTAATCACGCTAGTCCTTTACATCCTAACGATCTTGCTGATCATAACTGTATTATTTATCGAAGTTGGGAGCGAGATTATACTCGATGGGCTTTCTCTAAGTTGGATGAGCAGTTAACTGTTAAGGTGTCAGGTAATTATTCAGTCGATTTAGCCGGAGCGGTGCGCGATGCTGCGGTAGCTGGCTGGGGCGTTGCCTATCTTGCCACTTATCTTATCGGTGATGAGTTTAAACAGGGTAAGCTTATCCAACTTCTTCCTGATTGGAACCCAAATCAAAATATGCCGTTTTATGCTGTTTATCCCAGTCGACGTTATCTATCGCCTAAGATCATTGCTGTGATTGAATTTATTAAAAATAAGATTGGTCTACCCTGCTATTGGGATGAAAAGTTAGCTCCTTATATTCATCGTAAATAGAGCCCATGTTGTTTCCATATGAATAAACATATTTTCAATATGGAAAATAACCCCATGGCGCAAACGTTTATCTTTTTATAAAACAGATGGTTAAAAAAGTATTCATCCACACTGCTATTATTGAAAAACGGGGTGTTAACATCTTAGATTTGCATCTTATGCCCAAGTCAATATTATCCGGCGCCATTCTTTGCGCTTTAATCATCGGATACTTTAATGAACTCGATCCTAGGAATCCTAGCCATCTTTGCTATAGCTTGGCTGCTGTCTACTGATAGAAAAAATATAAATTTTAGAACGGTATCATTAGCCTTTGTGCTGCAAGTCACTTTTGCTTTGCTGGTTCTTTATGTACCAGCTGGTAAAGAAGTACTGAATAGTGTTACAGAAGCTGTTTCTAATTTAATTAACTATGGACAAGAAGGCATAGCATTTTTATTTGGTGGACTGGCAACAGGTGGTTTTATATTTGCGATTAACGTTTTGTGCATCATTATATTTTTCTCTGCATTGATTTCAGGCCTCTACCACATTGGTTTAATGCCTAAAGTGATCAATTTAATTGGTGGAGGGTTGCAAAAACTTTTATCTACGGGCCGTGCAGAGTCTCTTTCAGCCACAGCCAATATTTTTGTGGGTATGATTGAAGCCCCCTTGGTTGTAAAGCCATATCTTCGTCATATGTCAGATTCTCAATTTTTTGCAGTTATGACTGGCGGGCTTGCTTCTGTTGCTGGTGGTACTCTTGTCGGATACGCTTCATTGGGCGTGGATCTGAACTTCTTGATTGCAGCTGCGTTTATGTCAGCTCCAGCTGGCTTGTTGATGGCAAAAATTTTAGTGCCTGAAACTCAGCAAGTGAACGCAGATTTGGAGCTTGAGAATGTTGAATTACCTCGTGCAACCAATGTGGTGGAGGCGATGGCAGATGGTGCTATGTCTGGGCTTAGAATTGCGGTTGCCGTGGGTGCTACTTTGCTCGCGTTTGTCAGTGTGATTGCAATGTTGAACGGTATTTTGGGCTGGGTTGGCGATCTAATGGGCATGGAGCTTAGCTTCGAACTTATTTTAGGTTACCTGTTTGCACCTATCGCTTGGCTGCTAGGAATCCCTTGGCATGAGGCAATTACTGTTGGTGCTTTGATAGGAACCAAAGTAGTAGTGAATGAATTTGTAGCATTTATTCAGTTAATGGAAGTGCAAAGTCAACTTAGTGAGCACTCACAAGCTATTGTTATTTTTGCTTTGTGTGGTTTTGCGAACATATCAACAATGGCAATGCTAATAGGTGGTTTGGGGAGCTTAGTGCCTGAGCGTCGCAGTTTTATTTCAAAATACGGTTTTAAGGCGATTGCAGCAGGTGTATTGGCTAACTTAATGAGCGCAGCTGTTGCTGGTGTAATATTCGGATTATAAGAAATGAAAAAGCCGCTTATAAATAAGCGGCTTAATTATGTTAGCTTTTCAAGCTGGGTAATATTGTTGATAGCTTCTTGGTTAGTTGTACCACAAACAACAGGGCAAGGCTTAAATTCATGGCAAACTTTAGGCCGTTCTGGTCGACCGAATAAGTTACACAAGTTATCTTTATTGAGCTGAATACAGCGAATTCCGGCAGGCTTGCCATTGGGCATACCCGGTATAGGGGATGAAATACTTGGAGCAATACAACAAGCCCCGCAACCTAATCGGCAATCCATATCAGTTATCCTCGATTGATTCGAAGACGCAGTCTAGCAAAAAGTAGCAATCGAAGCAGTAAAGTGTGTTTAAAACACACTTTTAAAATTTAATTCTGATAGCCAACAAGTCGCATTAATCCCCTAAGGCAAAAACTTCAGAAATAATTTCAATTCCCTCACTATTAATATTTTTGTTATTTATGCCATTGTTCCACTAGACTTAGTGGTTAGGGGAGCGCCAGTAGCGTTTAAATAAGGCAGAAGTCGGGACAGAAGTACGATGAGCAGTAGTAACTTTTGGACAAAACCTTTAGGCATCGTCGTAATGGTTTTAGGATTATGTGGCGTTGTTATGATTGGTATTGGGGTATACTCGGTTGTTGATCACCAAAGTAAGATCGCTCGCAAAGAGTTACTAGGAACTTGGCGTGAAGCGAATGTCGCGAGCTATTCTGCAAATAGGCTTCAGGTCGCCAACGAGGGTGTTTATTGGAATGGTGATCTTATCAGCACCCATTTCTCTTTTGACGGTGCAAAGCTTGAGTTTAAACACGGTAATAAGAGACAAGAGTATTACCTCGATCGCTTAAAAGGTACTTTGGTTCACATCAATGGCAACTACAAAGCTCAGTATTTAAAGCAAGGGTATCACGGTCAATATACCCAAGGGCGCAATTGACGATTAACTGACATTTTTACCTTCAAGCTTGCACTTTATCTGCCATAACGGTATAAAGCCCTCCCTTTATCCAATATCTAAATAATGTTTATGAGCCTGCCATTTTGGGAAAGTAAATCTCTCGAGCAAATGACCGAACAAGAGTGGGAAGCACTTTGTGACGGTTGCGGTAAGTGTTGCCTGCATAAACTCATGGATGAAGATACAGAAGAAATTTATTATACCAATGTGGCATGCAGTTGGTTAAACAGTAAAACGTGTTCGTGTAAAGATTACCCTAACCGTTTCTCATCAGGTGAAGAGTGCACTAAACTCACTCGTGATGATATCGATGACTTCACTTGGTTGCCTCATACTTGCGCATACCGCCTTCTAGCAGAAAAACAGCCTCTTCCAGAGTGGCACCCACTCATTACTGGCTCCAAATCCGCCATGCACGCTGCCGGAGAAAGCGTCCGTAGCAAAGTGGTATACGAAATTGATGTGGTAAACTGGGAAGACCACATTTTGAACCACCCTAACAGAGACTAGGCGCAGCAAGGAATATCAAGGCTTTGCTTGTGGTCACTTCATCAATAATCATCAATATTTATCTATATTATGAAAATTTGTGGACATAATGTGGACATTACATTGTCCACATTAGCCACTTATTTGAGGTTAGCTAAAGGGTTTTTCGTGACCACATCTTCTAGGTGATCGGGGGCTAGGTGAGCGTATCGCATGGTCTGTTTTATGTCACTGTGACCAAGGATTCGTTGTAGGGCGATAATGTTACCACCGTTCATCATGTAATAAGACGCAAAGGTGTGGCGCAGAACGTGGGCGGCTTGCTGCTTTAGTCGTGGAACATTGCGCACGATAAATCGGTAAACCGTCGAATAGCCAATGTTGAACAATGGGCCTGAACCCTCTTTGTAAATCACATCATAAAGTTCTGGGCTGATCGGTACCGAGCGTTTCTTTTTGCCTTTCGTCTGCGTGAACGTGACTTTTTGATAAAGCGGATCGACTATTGCCAAACCAATAACTTTTAATTTGTTATAGGTGTATTTTGAATGGGCTAATGACTGGCTGGGGCGTTCCTGCCATAAATCAATCATATCCAGTAGGCTGCGAGTTTGGCTTTTTCACCTAACCACGGTTTGCCATCCGTTTCTTTTAGAACAAACTTTTCATAAGCCATCGCTTTTTATCGTCTGTATTGATTTTTCTTACACTCACGCCTAACCGTTAGCCTCTTCTATATGCTTCCAGATCTTTTCGCATAGCACACTAAGCTCTGGAGTCAGGCTCCACTCAAATTCACTGTCGTTCATTATTTTGACAGCTTCATGGCAAAATTTGACTTTATCTTTAATGGTGCCAGTAGAACTTTTGGACGTCTCTTCGAAAAAAGTATGAGTATTGTCTTTTGATTTAGTAATACACTTGGTCTCTATTTTTTTACCGATGCCGATTGTTTTATTATATATATCCTTTTGATTTAACTTTGATACATCCAGAGAGCAGCCATCGATTCTGCTGTTTTGAAACGTTTCCCATCTATTTTCTACGGTTTTTCGTATGACCTCGATTGGAATGTAGTTCTCTATTTCTTTATATTCTAGTTGCTGAAAGCTGTTGCCTAATGCTTCTGTAAGATCTTTTTGTCGGTCTCCTTTCCATGAAATATCGCCATCAGCAACCAAAAATATTTTTTGACTTAATGTTGTTGCAATACTTTTTTGATCTTGCGACGTATCCTCTACAAATGACCAATGGGTTATATTGGAGCCTTGGTATTCTACAAATGTGTAGTGAAGGTTTTCTAGGTAGCTAGTTAATTTATCGACTTTTTCTGTATCGTCCAACTCTCTTAAATATTTATTCATAAAAGAGCGTAAGTATAACTTGTCAGTTACACCTTCCAGCCAAATACTGCAGTTGGCTAATAGTACAGAGGAAGCACGAACGTCAAGGTCTTCTAGAACTTGTGAATACTTATTTAGGGGTAAAATTTTAGACTCTTCTTTATCTTCGTTTCGAGTCTGGTAGACTCGTTGTATTGATATATCATCACGTTCCATTGCAATATCTATTAGATGATTAGAGTGTGATGTCAAAAAGTAGATATGTTCTGGATGTAAAGTTAGTGCCTTGATTAAAACTCTCTGCATACCTGCATGTAGATGTTGTTCAGGCTCCTCTATATAGAAAAATGTTGGATATTTCGTTGTGAATATCTTATAAGTAAGAATGATAATTGATTGTATACCATCACCTAAGTCATAAATTGGACGTTCTTCTGAATTTCCTAGTTTAAAGTGAACTACATCACTCTTAACGCGTGGTATTAAAGAAATAGGCTCGCCTCTAAAAAAAACATCTGAAAGAAAATCCTCATATTCTCTGACACTAATTCTTTGTTCATAACTTCCTAATAATGAATTTTTTAGATCTTCATAAAAACTTTCCCCAGTAAAAATTCTGCTCTGAAAATCTGTCTCTTCTTTAGACTGCTCTCTTACTCCTCTGGTTGTTTTTTGTTCTTTGAAATAATCAGTAATAGTGCGTTCTAAACATGGGTTACGACTTGTAGAAAGAGGTCGTAACCCCCTTAAAAGAGGTATGTATATTGATTTTTGGCTGGGGTCCAAAATGCTTGGAAAGGAAGGTAATTCTCCGGATATTCTTTTGATTAAACCGTCAATTAGTGGGTTTTGTTCTTGTGTTGAGTGCCTTCTTGAAAATGCATTTATGTCCATTAATTGTAATGTACTACTCAATGCACTTTTGGTAGTGATCTGAATTCTTTCATAGCCACATAGACGACTATTTGTTTTAAATTCTCTAACAAGTTTTTCTTTAAACTCATCAATAGTACCAGGTAAGGTTTTAAGATTAAGAGAACTATATAATTTATGTTTATCTAACAATGATATTAAATACTCAGGATAGCTCGTAGCTGTCAATTTATCTGATTCATAGATTGATAGAGTACTGCTAAACATTAAGCGTAGCAGTCTACTCTTTCCTGAATTATTGGCACCAATGAAAATATTGATAGGTTTTAGATTTGAAAGTTCCCAATCTTTATCATCTCCAGTAACAAATCCTGATTTAACGAAATCGGGAACATGAAGACGATTTATAGCCTCACCAAGTAATAATGATTTGCTCATACTTCTGATATACCCTCAAATATCATATTGTTATAACATCGGAATCAGCTTCAGCCCTGCATCTCACCATCAAATAAGTGGTCTAGGTTAAACCTGTCACGCCACTGGAACTGCTCTTTTTTTGAAAGATTGTAGCGCCTAATAAAAGCAACCCAATTGATAGGATCATTTAAGTGTTTTAACTAGTTCATTGATGCCAATAATTTCGATGAATTTTAGTAACATTGCTAATTACCCATGCTTTTCTCTATGCCACCGCCTCAGATAGCTGTTCTTTTGCTATTGCGATACTCTCACGATATTCAGAGGCCTCTGCTTTAAGAGTCCAATGGACGTCTGAAACGCCTTGTTGCTCAACTGCCCGTTTGATTTCCGCAATAGTAGTTCTAAAGAATTCTTTTCTAGGATTTACTTTGTTTACAGAATTTAAATCAAACTTCCTGTGAAGCTCTTTTTCCAATGTTGGAGCATCTTCACTATAAATCATTGCGTGCACGTCAAAAGAGAAGGGTACGGAAGCATCTCCAAGTTCTTTCACTCGATCCATTGGCTCCAATCGACGCGTCATGCCTATTTTGAATACTTTCTCGCCAAAGCTGCCAATGTTACTGATAACGTAAACATGTCCTCGACGAGTTTGCTGAGCCATAGATAAAGCTCTCTGACCTTTGTCTTCGGCTTCTTTTAGTTTTTCTTCTAGTTCAGCGAGCTGTGTTTCAAATTGAGATCTTTGCTCATCATTTGCAGCTGCTAACTCAGAGCGTGCCTTTTCAAGAGCTTTTTGGAGCATATGTTCTTCTTTTTCTGCTTCCTTACGGGCTTTTTCCATCTCTCGGATAGCACGTTCTTCTTCACGAATTTGTGCTTTGATTTCAGCTTGCTCTTCTCTCTCAATCTTCTTGAGTTCAAATGTTGCGACGGCCCATTTCAATTCGTTTAGTCTAGCGTCCAAATATTCTTGGTTGATACGTGCATTTCTGAAAGGATTCCCGTTATGGTTTACCAAAGCAAAAGCGTCAATGACTTCTTGTTTTATCTTCCCATAGTTATCATGCTTCACTTTTGATAAGGCACTATCAACTTTTCCGTTAAAGGCATCAACGGCAAAATGGATTGCATAGGTTTTTCTGTGGAGCTCTGCGTAGTCACATGCACCTGCATATCCATTTTTCACCATTTCTCGAACTCTTTTTCTAGCTGCTTTTAGTTCGTCACCTGCTTCTTTATGGCCAAATTCATCTGCTAAGTCATCTAATACAGAGTGATTAGGAATGATGTAGTCGTCTTTGTACCCATCAATAGTATTGCGCATTGCACGGATAGCTTTGTCATATGAATCAGCCTTGGCCTTAGCTTCATACGCGTCTCCAGCAATTTCCCTAGCTTGAGCATCTGCAAAGCTGATAATTTTAGATGCTTCTTCACGTGCCTCATTCTTTATTGTTTCCGCCTTTTCTTTTGAGTCTTTTACTCGCTGGGAAGCTTCCAAACGGAGCTGTTTGGCATCATCTCGGATTTCGTCAGCTTCTAGCCCTGCTTCTGATAGAAGCTTTAGTGACTGCTCTCGTTTGGCTGCTGCATCTTCTTCTATATCATCTAGTAACTTAGCCGCGTAGTTTTCGGTATCTAAAATAGGAGAGTATTTTTCAACTAACTCATTTCGTTCGATTTCGACATTAGCAAGTTTTTCGTAAGTCTGTTTTAGCTCTAGACTGGATTGGGTTAGTTTATCTTCGAAAGCTTTTTTTCTCTTTTTACCTAATACTAAATTTATGATGAGTATTAGTAAGGGTAAAAAGAAAATCGCAATGCCAATTAACGCACCTATATTCATATATTTAGCTCCTAACCAACAAACTGAGTGCTAAATTGTAACCGAATTCACTAGTTAGTATATGGGCAAGCGTGCATATTAATGTGTATGTGTGAGCTATGACTAGGTGCGAATGGTTTTTATATTGTCAGTGCCCACGTCCAAGCACAACAGTTAGAGGTGAAGATAGAGTCCACTAGATATAAATTGCTCGAACTTTTTTAATACAACTTCGAGACAGAATTCCTAACTTGATCGAAATGGTTGAAAACTGGAGATTTAAATCAGTTTTTTCTAAATATGTGTATCTTCTTTTGATGCTGATAAGTACCTGAAATTTTAAGTGGCTGATATTTAATAGTAAAAATCAGTCACAGAATAAGACCATATTTTGAATCATCCTAATAGGGACTAGGTGTAGCAAGGCGCATCAAGATATATTCAGGCGATGATAAACATGAGTTTGTCACCGCCTTTCTTTTTGTCCTGTGTCCGTCTATCTCTTTTGAGTGTATTCACCCAAATTTAGAAGTAATGAAACAGGGGAGGTTCGTGCATTAAAAAGTTTTGGTGGGAGATGTTCCAAGCGTAAGCGCCTGCCAAAGTGAACACCACATAATCCCCGATGTCGATGCGCTCTATGACTTGATTGCGCGCGAGGACATCTTTAGGCGTACACAGCTGACCGACCAAAGTCGCTGTCGTGTGGCCGATTGGGTTCGAAATCGGTGGGCGCTGCTGATTGTTTAGAATCACAAAAGGATGGTCATGGCTTTGGGCAGCGGGTGTGCGAAAATGGTGGGTACCGCCACGAGCGATGACAAAGTTTTCACCAAGGTTTTGTTTAATATCCAGTACTTCCATTACGTAGTAACCGCAAGGCGCCGAGATATAACGTCCGCACTCGAAACGCAATACCCAATTTTGCATTTGTTCTTTGGCAATCAAAAATTCGAGTTTGTCGCAGAACTCGCTCCACGGAAAATGCTGCTGAGGGTCTTGGTAATTGATGCCCATACCGCCACCGAGGTTGATGGTGAGCTCATCGAGTGAGTATTTCTGTTTCCAACCTTTTACAACTTGAAAATACCGTCCCATCAAAGCTAAGTGACGGCTCACATCCAACTGATGCGACATTAAGTGGAAGTGAAAGCCTTTTAATTGGATTAATGGATAATCACGCAACAACATGATGGCGTTATCTAGCTCGGCTTCATCTAAACCAAATGGTGTTGGTTTGCCTCCCATGGCCAATTTGCTGAGCGTGATATCACCAATGTCGATGTTCATGCGCAGAAAAATAGACGCGCTTTGGTTTAGTTTCTGAGTTAAGGCACCAATACGTTGTAATTCGGTGATACTTTCCACATGAATCGCATCCACATCCAGTTTAATCGCTTGTTCTAATTCGCTCACCATTTTGCCAGGGCCACCAAAGATCAGAGGCTTGTTAAGTAATTGTTGGTGAAGATGATTTAACTCACCGCCAGATGCAGCTTCAAACCCGTCAACATAAGGTGCTAGAGTACGTAATATCGGTTCAGAAGGATTCGCTTTGGCCGCATAAAACAACTCAACGTTTTTGGGCAGTACGTGACGCATACCTTTGATGTGATTTTCAAGTGCTTTAAGGTCATAGAGATAAGCACACAGTGGTTGTTCCTGTTGCTTGGCCAGTTGCTTTATTTCTTGTTCAATGTATGAAGGAAGTTGCAAAGAATTAATCATGGCTTTCACCTTCGTTTCGAGTCGTCCATGGTGCTAACACTTGGGTATAGCTCGACTCTTTGTCAGCGTTTTGCATCAATCGAGTGGTAAAATTGTTTTTACTTGGGAAATATCCGCCATCGAGCAGTGCTTCTAATTCTGGTTGCTTGCCGTTGATCGACTGCCAGCATATGATGGCGTCTCTCAAAATACTCCACAATGCCTGCTCAAGTTTTGAGTTACCTTCACAAATAAAGAATACTGCCTCACTTATGTTATTGATAAAAGTACAATAACCAATGCGATTCCACCCTTGATCGCGGCTGTAATAAACCGATTGTAGAGCACGTTCAGATAATTGGTTTAAGGAGTCTGCAGGCCAAAACTCAGAAAGCAATTTTGTGCCTTCTAAGTCACGAATCCAAACACAGCAAGGCATGCCTTTGTCAAATCCAATGAGTGTATTTTGTAAATGCGGTTCAAACGCCACACCGTGTTTAAAGTAATAATTAAATACGCCCGGAATTAAGCAGTGCAAGTAGCGTTCGAACCATAGTGTTGCGACATCCTCGTATTGGCTTTGGTTTCCCTTTGCTTTTTGTTTTAACTCAGTGGCGATGCAACTATTACCATCTCGGTCGTAGGCAAAAAGCGCTCCGGCTAAAGTCGGCTCCAAGATATCCGTTTCACTTTGAGTGAAGTTTTCACGGTACAAAATACCGAATGATTCTCGAGCTTTTATTACATCGTCATGTTCTAGCCCTGCGATGGATTCTAGATTTAGCGTGGTTGCGTAAGGTTCAGTCATGACCTTAAACACAGGATTGCGCAGTTGCTCACTCTCTTTTATCGAGCGCAAAATCGAGGTCAACTGAACCGCACTGTCGAGTTCATACCACGCATTTTTGCGCACACAGTTGGTTAAACGCACATTGATAGAAAATTTCGCAAACCAGTCCATATCAGGATGGTAAAGCGTACGCACTGAAGACGTTGGCAGGAGTTTTTCACCGCCTAAACCTAGAGGAGTAATTTTACCTTGTTCAATCGCACGTTTGACGGCGGGGTTTTGTAAAATGGTATAGCTTTCCCATGGGTGGCATGGATAAAGCACTGTCGATTCGGCATGACATTTTTCAGGAGCGAGTTTGTCCAGCATTGTCTGTGGAGTTTTGCGCTTATCTGACTGCAATACGTCAAGCAGTGAGCTTTCTACTTCAAACCAGTACAAAGGGACTTGTGCGCCAACTTCTGGTGAGCAAATGAGCAAGTCATCGATACTGACGCCGGAGCGGCTCTTTGGCGTTGGGTGGAAAGAGTGCCCCCAAATCAATGATTGCTCTGAGGCGATAAATTGATTGTGATGCTGGTGGGTAGGCTCCGAGTTGAGGAATTGTTCAGTAATCAACAAACTGTTTTCCATTTGCTCAATCAGATCGTGATTAAATGGGATCACTAATGCTTGTGTTAGGTATTGTAGAAGCAGAGTCAGAGTTTGGGTTGCGTCCAATTTAGACCATCCTGTCCCTGATGTTTTAGACCAAGGTCTGTCAGACAGCTTTACCTTGCCTAATTGGCTTATGTATTCCACGGGTAATACCAGTAGTTCGCCTTCATTAAGACAGATCGCCAAGAGCTGACTTGGGCTATAGCTTCTTTTCAATGTCTGTGGAAGTGAGAACGAGCTAAAGCCCCACTTGACCTGCTTATTTGGTATGGCGTATTCACGCAGATAACAATTTACGACGCTCATAATAGTATTGAGCTGGGCTTTCTCATGATTGAGCTGAGTTTTTTTATGACCTAATAGGCCTATATTCTGTGTTAAGTTCTCAGTTGGAGATGGTTGTGTGTGTAACATGTCGATGTCCAAATTTTGAATGGATGAGCAGCGCTATCGCAGTGCAAGCGCTGACCAGACTAGAAAGTAAGAAAAGAACCTCAAGCCAACCCAAACTCGAGATAAAAGAAGCGCTTAACCCGGCTGCAACTCCGCCCCATTTAGACATTGCATCAAAGCGTGAGAATATCTTACCGCTTTGTTGCCTGTCGATTTGGTCTGCTAAAGCTTTATGTAATCCTTGATAGCAACAGACCATGCCCAATCCAAATAGAATACGAGCGATGATCAACACCTCTTGGTAAGGCATGATGTGCATCAGAGTACCTAGCGAGAGCAAACCAAAACCAAGCAGCAAAGTATTGAGTTTATGATGACGATTGAGCCACTCAGATAAACTCTGTGCTTTGCCAGTAAAAACTAAATAGACACCATGTGGAAGAGCATACAGAAAGCCGACCCATGCTTGATTTGTCACCCCGTACTGCTGCACGAAAAGCGAGAAATAGGGGAAGGTAACAACCATTGCAAACGCAAAGCAAAACTGCGCCACGAACACCCAATACAGAGAGCGTAATGAAGCGTTTTTGTTATCTTGTTGCTGACCTTTTTCTTGGCCTAGGGCATTAGGCTTAGCGATAGTATCTGCCGGTAATGTCAAAGTAATTGCCATGGCAATTAAAGGCAGAACAGATAGCCAAAGGTATGCGCTGAGCGGGCTAGTTTCTGACAAACTCCATCCCAGCCCAATTGGTGCGATGATCAGCGCCAAGCGAGCAGAGAGTTGAGTCTTATTAAGAGAGGCTCCGAGAGTTTTTGCATCTTTAATCTGGCTAGACAAATAGCTATTAGAAGCCGCCATTGTGCCGCCAAAGGTTCCTTGAATAATAAGACCAAACACAAACATTGCTAGATTGTCTGCCAAGCCACAAAGAGCAAACCCTGCTGCGAGTCCAAGCTGAGCACGCAATAGAGAGCGTCGCCTGCCATATTTATCGGCAAACTGCCCCCAAAATCGTGCAGCCAAAGCCGTGCAAAAGGTAGGCAGAATAAATAGGGCACCTGCCCAATTTGCGTCAATGTGTGCGCCAAGGGTGGGTAATACCATTGGCAAGAACAAAGGCATTCCTAATGCTGAAAATGCCGCAATAAAGTGGCAAAGCAGTACGCAATATATGAGTTTGGTCATGATGGATTAGCTCACGCTTTCCTTTATGGTCTCTAAGTAAGCTTTTTGTGCTTTTTCACTAGTAAGCAGCAAGAAGTTAGGCGCGGATAATCCATAGAACTTGTTTATATCGCTAGCGCCCGACGCTTGTTTGGATAACAAGCTGCCAGAGCTTAATAAGTACTTGGCGTACAAGTATGGCGACTCAAACAGTATCTCTTTAGCAAGCTTGATGTTGTGGCCCTGACTACTAAGCTGCTCAAGCTGTTGGGAAAGGCTATCAGCGACTACCTTGTAGAGGGAAGCCGAGCTTGCAATGCCTTTAGCGGCCATCGCTTCGATAATAGCGGCAATGTCGAGCTGTAATGTAATCGTGGTGAACATCTGACCAAGCGCCAGTTCATTGTCGACCTTGATACGTTGATCCAAAAGCTGCTCGCACTTTACAGGAGAGGCTTGCTCATAGGCTTTAAATCGCTCTGGCCAAATGCGCGCTGCGTCATTGTCTTTCATGGCTAAAGTCATCTTACCTTGGTCATTAAAAGCAATGATGGCGTTCTGTTGGTTAGACTCCAACGCAATGCCATAGCGAATCCATAAAGTAAGATGAACCTTAGATAACAGCTCAACATAATCTTTGAACCAAGCTAAGGTGTCTTGCTTATAATATTGGTGCGCGAGGTGCTCTAAGAACAGGCGTCCATCCGGCATTGGACTTGCGAGCGCGGCAACAGGGACAAGGGCTTTGTCTGTTGAATGATTGAGCGGGTATTCTCGCACTATGTAGGCGAAACTTTTTTCCTCGCCAACATGCCCACCATGTTTTTCATTGCAGTGAAAAAGCGAGCCTTGCAAATCATTATCGCTTTGCTCTAGATGAGTGAGTAAACGTTCAAACCAGTGTCCATCATAAATCGTCGATGGCTTGATAAGGCGAATGTTTTTTGTCCCCAATGAGCGCATGATGAGCGGCACCTTAATGTGAATATGTGGCGCTTCATTCACCACCACGGTGCGCACGGATAACGTTGGGGTAACCTCAAGGTATGAATTTGGCGCAGCTATGATGCTTTCTGGCAAAGACTCTAGGCTTTGCAGTGTTAAAGGGTGAGCTGGAAACAGCTCATGGCTTAAAGCAAAGTCGCTTGGAAGGCCAACTTGCTCCATGGTCGGCCAGCATCCTGGCTGAGAACTTGTTAGGCTGACGAGTGACTTGTCAATGGCGAGCCAGCGCAAAGAAAAAGTTTGGGCAAACTCTGGTGCGTATTGCGCAAGATCTTCATCATTTAGACCGAATTTAGCCCGAGCGGTCGGATAGTAGGGATGGTCAAGGTAAGAGGCAATTTGGTCGGCGAGCAGTAATTTCTGACCCCAGTTATCTAATTGGGAAATTGGCTGCATCAAAGACTCAGAGTGCTGCGTGAAAGCATCATCACACAGAGTCTTGTGTTGCTGAGCGCATTCAAGCTCTTGTAAGTAATTATCGAGTAATGAATGGGAGCTTTCGTGAGCACAGGCTTTGAGCAAAGCAATCCAATCTTGATAGTGGTATTGATGCTCTATTTGACCACTTTTTTCGATAATCCATCCTTTGCCATCTTCCCCAGCAGGAGAGCTATATACCCAGCGCTGCATGTAATAGCTGGCTGTGACGGGTAAGTAGAGAGTAAAATCCGAACTATCGAATATTGCCCATACCTGGTCTACAGAGTGAGTTGCGGTATTGACCCCTTTAGGGATCTGCGTCATAAACTTGCTTTGCGAAACTATGCCAAATAAATCTTCTCTTAGGCAGGTATCAATAAGGCGCTGAGTTAAGTAAGAAGCATTGTTGTTCATGCGGTTACCTCGCTCGCTGCTTTTAGATCAAATTGAGAAATGGTTTTTTGCAGTGTCGGTTCTAGGTTTTCGCCAGACGGTGAAACGACGGAAATTCTTGCCAAATAATCTTTATTAGAGAAGCTTTGTATAAAGTTTTCCCCCACTTTTTTTAGCACTTGCTGCTGGATGACAATATCGTCTTCGCGCTCAAGAAAAGATGTGGAGGTGCCTTCAATTATGCCGCTTTGGTCTGCTACCACGTAATGGACATTTGCACTACCATTCATCAGAAATTCACTGTCTAACTCTTTTCCTAGATGAAGGTTTAATATGGTGCTGAACCAATTCCCTTGGGTGAGATTATCAAGTAAAAACTCTTTACCGTCGCCAACACTTCGATAATTGATTTCAACCAATACAGGGCCTGATTCTGTGATGATGAACTCGCTATGACAAACCCCCAAACCTACACCAAACTCCTGCAGCTGTCTGACGCACTCGTTTCTAAATTCAACACTAAGAGGGCCATTCCATGTTGCTGCTGTCTCAATAAAGAATGGCGGTTCGGCGAGTTCAACATCAAACCCACCAAGAGCCGTGATACTTTTTCCGTCGCCCAGAGTCTCGACCGAGATCACCGTACCCTCAAGAAAAGCCTCTACTAGGATTGGGTTAGTCGGGTGTTTTTGCCAGAAATGCTCACAATAACTTTCAAGTTCGCTTTGGGAGTTACAACGCTGAACGTCAATGCTCGCGACCCCTTCTTTTGGCTTTGCAACGACTGGGAAGGGAAAATCTAACGCAGGTGCTCTACCTGAATATAACAATTGACTTGCAACATTTGGTAACAGTTTTTCATTCAGCACTTGGCGGGTTAGATATTTGTTCTTCGCTTTTAGCGTCACCTTCCAGTCTTTGGCGGGTACGCCAAAAAATTGCGCGCAGATTGCCGTAGAGGTTTGTAAGTGATCGCTGTTACTGAAAATAGCATTTGGCTGTAGCTCTTGGTTCGCGATGGTCTCGATAAGCTCTAGCGGATTAAATACGTCACATTCAAGGATTTCATCAGGGCTAAATACTTGGTCATCTTCACTAAACTTTAGGTGCTTGAGCTTGTGATCTGTGATCAAAATGACCTCAAGACCCATCGCTTTTGCTGTCGGTACGAAGCCATGAGTAACGGCGTCATTTACGACGTGAGTCACGATAATAATCGTAGATTTCATGGGGGGTTCCTAAATTTTAAAACGTTGTTGTCGTCTGCTCACGACTAGCTTTCAAATGGTCTCTTTCGAGCCTAAAGGAAAGAGAGTTTTATAATTTATTGTTTTATTGATTGTTTTGTGTGCTTTTAGGCACTGTTCGTCACTATAGATAAAAAAATAAATATTGCAAATATAAATGAGATTTGTTTTCATTCGCATCGTAGTGGTTGTATAAACAAAAAACGGAATAAAAAATGAACATAAGACTGACCTTGTCCCCGTTGGCTTTCGCTGTTGGAGGAGTCTTGGCTACAGTGGCACCAACCGCCTTTTCGCAAGAACAAGAGATGGCAGACGAAACCTTGCAAGTCATTGGTCATCAGTACCAAGGATATGCTGAGAATATGCCTCAATCTGGGACGAAAACAGATGTGGATTGGTTAGATGTTCCGCAAGCTGTCTCAGTGGTAACACAAACCGAGATGGAAGACAGAGGCGCTGTACGTTTAGTCGATACGCTGGATGGTGTCGCAGGGGTCAATAATACCCTGGGAGAAGGCAGTCGAGATCATTTTGTGATCCGTGGTTTTGATGCGCTTAATGATATGTATCGCGACGGCATGCGTGATGATGGCACTTTACAGTCCTACCGTAGTCTTGCAAATATCGAACGGGTTGAAGTGGTCAAAGGTCCAGCAGGCGCACTTTATGGGCGCGGCTCTGCGGGTGGCATTATCAACTTGGTTACTAAGCGAGCAAACGGTGATAACTTCACAAGCGTCAAGGGCAGTGTAGGCAGCAATAGTCAGTTTGTAGGTCAACTGGATAGTTCGATGACTTTTTCGGATAAGGTTAATGGCCGCATTAATTTAGAACATCGACAAGCCGATTCGTATGTCGATCATGTTGATTCAAGAGATTTCTTTATTGCCCCGACCATTCGAGTCATGCCCAATGGCGGCCACACAATCGACTTTGATATTGAATACGCGCATCAAGAATTGGTGCCTTATCGCGGCGTTCCATCCAAAGACGGTAAACCTGTCGATGTCGCTGAGAGTACTTTCTACGGCGGAACCAATGATTACCAAGAGTCAGATAGCCTGCGTCTTGGAGTGAATTATGAATGGCTGCTAAACAGCGAGTGGACGTGGACAAATCGCGCCGCTTATAACCATATAGAACTGAAACAAAAAGGAACGCGCCAAGGAGTGGTAACAGGGAATGAGGTTTCTCAAACTGTCAATAACTTTGGCTATGATCCTCGAACCACAGCAACACTGCAATCTGAACTGGTATGGGAAACGCACTCAAACCAAATGATGATAGGTGCCGACTACAACCAGATTAATATCGATCTAACGCTTGGAAAAGATGAAGGTATACCGAATAAAGATATTTATAACCCTTTGTCTGGGCCAACACCCGATCCCGGTTTCGCTCCGGCACGTGATAATACCACCACCACGTCAGGTATTTATCTTCAGGATGTGTATACCCTAGGTGACTTGTCGGTTATCGGTAATGTGCGCTACGACGCGATGAAGCTTGAGCAGCAAAAAGTCGGCTCAGCAAAAGAGAATCTTGAAGATAACAAGTTCAGTTATCGTGGTGGTTTGGTTTATCGCATTAGCAGTGATATGTCGGTGTATACGACTTTAGCCCGTTCGTGGCAATTGCCTTATGCGGGAACTTTTATTAAGCCTACATTAGCTGAATTCTTTCAAACCGATCTTAAGGAAGTCGGCGCAAAAGCTTATCTACTCGATAATGCCTTGATGCTTAATGCCGCTGTGTTCCAAATTGATCAAGAGCGACCTCAAACCAATACAAACGGTGATGTGACAAGCAAAATCGACCAACGCCACCAAGGCTTTGAGCTTGAAGCGCGCGGTCAAATCACAAAGCAGTGGGATGTCTCTGTCGGCTACAGCTATCTGGATGCCGAAGTCAAAGCAACCGGCAAAAAGCCCAACGATGTGTCCGATCACTTGTTCTCACTTTGGAGTAGCTATCAGTTTGATGACAACTGGCGTATGGGTGGTGGCGTGAAATATGTTGGCGATCGTTATGCTGGTGATAACGAAGCGGTTGCATTGGGTGACTATACCACAGTTGATTTGATGGCAGCGTACACAACGGGTCGCCATAAGATTCAAGCCAATGCTTATAACGTGTTTGATGAGAAATACATTATCGGCGCGACAGATGGTACAAGTGGCTTAAACCAAGTGGGTTACGGAGCCCCAGCAGAATTTATGCTCAGCTACGGATATCAATTCTAATTTTTTCTCAGCATATTAGCGAATTTTTTGCCTCAACTTGAGGCTATTTAGCCCATGGGATCAATGTCTAGATCTTGGTCCTATTTTGCCTTTAAAGGAGATTTCCATGTTTAATCAGAACTTGGATAGTAAACCTCAGACATCAGCACCAAAACAAGCGCAGCAGACGCTGCGCCTAAGCGTGCTGGCAACCGCCATCGCTTCAGTGACTTCTATGAGTGCCATTGCTGCCAATGACACTCAAACTAGCGAGGTGGAAACCCTTGTTGTAACGGGCAGTTTGATCGGCCACTCTGAGCTAGAGGATGTGAAAGAATATCCTGGTGCTCGCAACATTTTGACTCAAGATCAAATTAAGAAAACGTCCGCATTATCGATTGACTCGGCGCTGCAAAGTGTTCCAGGAATTAAAGTTCAAGACGAGACAGGCACAGGTGTACTACCTAATATCTCGGTTCGTGGCTTGAAGGCCAGCCGAAGTGGTCATGCACAGTTTCTTATGGATGGCGTACCCCTGACTCTGGCTCCCTATGCCCATACAGGGCAATCTATTTTCCCAGCCACGATGGCAACGCTTGATAGAATAGACATTGTGCGCGGCGGCGCGGCGGTACAATTCGGTCCCAATAATGTCGGCGGCGTGATCAACTTAGTGACCAAACCCATTCCACATCAATGGCAAACGGAAATCAGTAACCGTTTGACTGTTTTTGAAGATGGCGACAAGCCACTGAACGATGTATATCTGCGCACAGGAGGTTGGCTAAGTGATACGCTTGCGCTTCAAGTGGAAGGTAACTTCTTAACCGGTGAAAGCTTTCGAGAGCACTCAGATACCGATGTAACTAACTTCCAAGCCAAGTTGCAGTGGCTACTAAGCGATACTCAAGAATTGCAAGCCTTCGTTCAGCGCTATGATGCTGACACCCAAATGCCAGGCGCTTTAGCGCCAGCCGATTATGACGATGATCGCACCCAATCCAAGCGTCCATATGATGAATATCAAGGGGAGTCCACACGTTGGAGCCTTAAGTATTTGCATGATCTCGCCATTGCAGACGGCGCTGAGTTAGAGATACTGACTTTTGGTCACAATTCGGATCGCTTTTTCCAGTGGGGTTTTAGTGAACTTGCTGACGACTGGGCTGACCCATCACAACCTTCAACCCATATCCGTACTTCACCGCGTCAGTTTGAAGTTTATGGCATTGAGCCTAAGTTGGCCATTTACGTTGCAGGCCCAAGTGTAACGCAAAATTGGATCCTTGGCGCCCGTTACGTAAACGAAGATATTGATTATAAATTGACCCATACTTCAATCGCTGACGGTTCAACAACGGTACCTCGTGATTGGCATTCAGACACTGACGCGTATGCGGGTTACGTCAGTAATGAAATTGGCTTATTTAACGATAGATTCAAAGTTACGCCAGGCATTCGTTATGAGTTCGTCAATATGACATTTAATGATTTTGGCGAAGCGACAACTACAGATAACAAAGTCACTGAGTGGTTACCTGGCTTAACGCTTGCGTACAACCTTACCGAGCAGTGGGTCGCCTATAGCAATGCGCAAAAGTCTTTGCGTGCGCCGCAAATCGCCTATATTCGTGGCAAAGGCGAAGAGGGCAGTGAGCTTGCTTGGAACTATGAGTTAGGCGCTCGCTATACCCAAGATTCCACCAGTTTTAATGTTGCGCTTTATCGAATTGATTTTAAAGATCAGTTGGTATGGAATCCCACCACTCAATACTTCGACAATGTGGGTAAGACGCTTCATCAAGGGATTGAGCTTTCAGGGCGCTATGTTCCTGAATCTCTGCCTGCTTTAAGCTTAGGCGGTGGTTATACCTACTTAGATGCGACGTTGGAGGAAGAAAACATTGTTAAAGGCTATAAAAAAGGGAATCAGCTTGAGTATACCTCTAAACACCAGCTTAACTGGGATGCCACTTACACCTTTAGCAAGTTAGAGGCGACCCTGTCTGGTTACTACTTCAGTGATGCATATTCGGAAAACGCAAACATCAGCCAAGAAGATTCCATCGGCAAAGCGGGTAAAATCCCTGCCTATATGGTGTGGAACTTGAATATAGGTTCTGACTTGTATAAGGATGAAAACAGCAAACTGCGGATGAACCTTGGTGTCAATAACCTGTTTGATGAAGATTATTATTTCCGAGGCATTGATACTAGCCCAATAGGGCGTTATCCAGCACCAGGTCGAACCTATATTTTGGATCTTAATTACCAGTTTTAACATTTAAAATTCTGAAACTGTTGACAAATATACAGTCGCCAATACTCTTGGCGACTTTGATGGTTTTAGCGTTAAAGGAAAGTTAGCTATGAATAACCACGCTCGACGTTTGTTACCGCATCGATTGTTTCTAAACTCATTTCGGCCTTTGGCTGGGATGCTGCTACATAAGCCATTAGGATCTGTTATGGCTATGTTGCTGGTTACTTTATCTTCTTTTACAACTTCAGCTAGCCCTAGAACCATACAAGATGAGCAAGGCGTGTTTGAAATTGATACCACGCCGCAGCGAGTTGTGGTGTTGGAGTTCTCTTTTGTCGATGCATTGGCTGCGGTGGGCGTGTCACCTGTCGGCGTTGCCGATGATAACGACGCTTCTCGGGTGATTCCTGCGGTGCGCAAGCTCATCAAACCATGGAAATCCGTGGGTATGCGCGCTCAACCAAGTTTAGAAGCAATTGCGGTTTTAAAGCCGGATTTGATCATTGCCGATGCTGAGCGCCACCGCACGGTTTTAAAAGATTTGCAACGAATCGCGCCTACACTACTGCTTAAGAGTCGTGGCGAAACCTACCAAGAGAATTTGGAGTCGGCACGCAAAATTGGCGTAGCGCTTGATAAGCAGTCTGCCATGGAGCAAAGAATTGAGCGTCACCAGCAAACTATGGCGGAATTTAAGGGGTATTTTTCTCTCAAGCAAACTATTCAATTTGCCGTGGTGTCAGATAAAGGTATGTGGCTACATAGCCCAGCCTCTTATGCCGGTGGCGTGCTGACAACATTAGGGATTTCAAGTCCTATCAAAGAGCAAACCAACAAAGCGTACCTGCCGACCAGTTTTGAACTCTTGCTAAAAACCAATCCAGATTGGCTACTGTTGGGAGCTTATTCTCATCCTAATGTGATTAATGATTGGCAGAAAAACCCACTGTTTACTCTACTAACATCGGCAAAAAATAAACGCGTTGTTGAAGTGTCACCTGAGCTTTGGTCACTAAATAGGGGCATGTTGGCCGCTGAGCAAATGGCTACAGACCTTGAGCAGATTTTGGACCCCTCATGAGTACTGGGGTGCTGTTAAACCGCGGGCTTGATGTTAAGCATAAACGCTCGCTGAGTTTTGCTTGGCGAGTCATTTTGTTGGTCGGATTGGTATCGAGTTTGGCCTTTTGTGGCTATATTGCCTCTATGCTTGGCTGGTCGAGCTTTACACTGACCGCTTCCGACTTGATTGATTATTGGTTTGCGTATGATGAAGCTAATATGACGCACCAGATATTAGCCACGCTCAGAGCGCCAAGGGCTTATGCTGGGCTATTAATTGGCGCAGGCCTTGCTGTGTCAGGCCTTCTGATGCAAGGTTTAACCCGAAACCCTTTAGCGTCTCCTTCAATTCTTGGTATTAACGCAGGCGCCGCATGTTTTATGGCGCTTGCGTCTGTTGGTCTGCCCATCCTTTCTGAGCTAAACCCTATTATTAATGCCGTTTGTGGCGCTTTGCTAAGTACTATTACAGTGATGTTTCTTGGCGGCTTTTTCTCTGCTCGCTCTCATCCTTTACGTCTAGTGTTAGCTGGCATTGCAATTAGCGCGCTTCTTGTTGGCATTACACGAGCGGCATTAATCCTTGGCGATGATATGGCTTATAGCGTATTACATTGGCTGACTGGATCCTTATCGACCGTAGACAATAATCAATGGCAGCAGCTTTGGCCGCCAGTTTTGGTTGGGTTGATATTAGCAATTGTCCTTGCCCGTAATCTCAATGTGTTGGCGTTGGGAGATGAAGTCGCGATTGGCTTAGGGAGTAATATCTGGCTCACTCGCGTGTTAAGTGGAGCCGCGATTGTATTGTTAGCTGGTTCAAGCGTTGCCATTGCTGGCCCAATTGGTTTTGTTGGCTTGTTAGTCCCTCATTTAATTCGGCCGATTATTGGCCACAACTATCATTTGTTGATCCCTATTTCAGCGCTTGCTGGCGCGGCTCTTGTGGCATGGTCAGATGCGATATCAAGGGCCATTGCTTTTCCGACCGAAACCCCTGTAGGAGTGATCACTGCTTTAATTGGCACGCCGTGCTTTATTTTGCTTGCGATGAGGAGAGCCTGATGCATCACAGGACAAAGCTATTTTTCTTATTTGGCCTACTTATGTTGGTAGCATCCACAGGTCTATTTGTGGGCGCTGCATCGCTGAGCGTGTCACAAGTCATTGAACATTTGCTTGCATTGTCGAGCGATGACTTTGTGATTCATCAGTACCGATTGCCACGCGCTCTTCTGGCGATTAGTGTCGGCGCTGGTCTTGGGCTCTCTGGCGTGTTGGTGCAAGGAGTGATACGCAACCCCTTGGCTTCTCCTGACCTGATGGGTATTAGTGCTGGAGCGGGTCTTGCGGCCACAATTTGCTTAGTTCTGTTTCCAAGTGCGCCAGTGAATATCTTGCCTTTGGTTGCCATGTTGGGTGGCATTTTGGCTGCGGGGCTGATTGCATTATTGGCTTGGTGGTCGCAACCAACGCCGGCAAAACTTGCGCTCATTGGTATTGCGGTCAGTGCGTTTCTGGCAAGCGGGATCGACTTTTTACTTATCACCAATCCTCTAGAAATTAATACAGCAATGGTTTGGCTCACTGGTAGTCTTTGGGGAAGAAATTGGCAGCAAGTGCCTTTTATTTGGGGGGCCTTATCCATACTGCTGCCGTTTGCTTTTTGGCTAGCGTGGCGTTTAGATGTCATGGGACTTGGCGAAGAAAGTGCAACCACGCTTGGAACAACCCCAAAGAAAGTTCAGACTTTTGCACTTCTGGCTGCGGTTTTACTGGCCAGCATTAGCGTTTCTGTGGCTGGAACCATCAGCTTTGTCGGGTTACTTGCGCCGCATTTAGCTCGCCTGTTGTTTGGACACGATCATAAAATGTTGATCCCTGCTTCCGCGCTGCTAGGCGCTATTTTAGTCACATGTGCCGATGGTCTCGCTAGAGGTTTACAACCGCCGATTGAACTACCTGCAGGGGTACTTACCTCTGTGATTGGTGCACCTTATTTTATTTTTCTTCTTTATCGTTATCGAGGTTGGTAAGCATGCTTGAAACCAAGAACCTTTCTGTCGCGTATGGAAAACAAACCATTATTGCCAATCTGTCTGTTGCTATCCCCAAGGGAAAAATCACCGCTTTAGTCGGGCCAAATGGGTGTGGTAAATCGACCTTGTTGAAAACTCTTGTCAGAATCAATAAGGCCAAGTCAGGCGAAGTACTTCTTGAAGGCAAAATATTGTCTAGTTATGGCGATAAGGCTCTAGCTCGTTCCTTATCCCTGTTACCACAAATACTGGTGAACCCTGAAGGTATTACTGTTCGAAAACTGGTTGAATATGGTCGTTCTCCCTATGTTTCTCATTGGGGAAGGCTGGCTCAAGTTGATAAAGATATTGTTGAACAAGCCATGCGTGATACTGGCGTGCTGGCATTTGCTGATAAGCCGGTAGATTCTTTGTCAGGAGGGCAAAGGCAAAGAGCATGGATTGCCATGGTGGTAGCGCAAGATACAGATGTTGTGATGTTTGATGAGCCAACGACGTACCTAGATATGTCGCATCAGGTTGAGCTAATGAAGCTGATTCAGCAGATGAATGCTAAGGGTAAAACTGTGGTTGTGGTGTTACACGATCTCAATCAAGCGTGCCGCTATTGCGATCACCTAGTGGTGCTAAAGCAAGGTGAAATTGTAGAGGAAGGCTCGCCTGATGAGGTGATGACGCAGACATTACTTAGTGATGTTTTTGACTTAAAAGCCAATGTGTTCCGTGATCCTATTTCCAATACGCCTATGTGTGTAGCAATTTAGCAAGATTATATATTGAAATCGTTATAGTTTTTCTTTATTTATCTATCGAATAAATAATTTTTTTTACTATGGTTTTTATCATAAATCCTAAGTTTCTGTTCAGATCTTAAGCGTTGTGAGCTTTTTACTATTGATAGTGTGCTTTTAATTAGGTGATCTATCACTTAGTGATGGTGAAAGCATTAAGCGGGCAAAAATACTGTTACTGTGTTTTTTATTTACAGTGGCAGTGTACTTATATGCGTTATCAATCCTCACCTGGCGATTCCAGCGAACAAAGACAAGAAACCACCAGAGAACGTGCAGAGCGTCAACGTTTAGAACGAAGAGCTGAATTGACGTTTACCGCAAGTGATGAAAAGCGTTGGGCGGAAAATCGCGAGAGAGTGCTCCGTGAAAGGAGAGCCTCTGAACCTAAAAAGTCACCAGAGAGAAAATCACGGCCTGAAGATGATGCAAAAAAAGATCTGTATTTTATTGGTTATCATGGCACTAGTGAAAAGTCAGCAGTGAATATCATCAACACCGGAGTGCGCAGGGAATGCTTACCACCAACTGGACAAATTGGTCCTGGCTTTTATGTGGCTAAGGTGAAAGGTAAGTTACCCGACTGGGGAGCTTCGCTTGCAACCGAGCCTGAGCGTTCTCAAGAGATAGAGAAAGCAAAGCAAGAGATGACGACTTGGCAAAAAATGTTGAGTTACGTTTCGGGGAATTATCAAGAGCCAGATTTTAGCGACAAAGCAAAAAAAACGATTTTAAAAATCTATTCTACACAGCCACTCAAGCAGTGTAAGTGGAGTATCATGAACCCGCCAGACTTAAGTGTTTGGCAAGCAATACTTGATGATGCACCATCTTCAAGAAGTGAAGCGCTTGATGACTTAATCAAAGAGCGCTCTGTGTGGCTACAAATGGTTGTTTCTCCCGACGAGTTACCTTTCCTAGTGGCTTTTCGTGATGACGGAAAAGCTGAGCAACCTACTCACTGGGAGAGCAATGAAGCGCCATAAAAACGGCCATTCTATCTCCCTTAATAGTAGACTTTCAGCTTGGAAAAACATTTTATGTAGCCAACCTTTAATTCTTCAGTAATTTCTCTCCAAACAGATAATTTATCGGATAATATTGGGCTGGCCTACTATATCTCTTCATTCTTCCATATGGTAAATTTGTAATTGATATGTTTGATTTTTATTAATTGGAGCTATCGAACAGATGTTAGTAGCGAGATGTGTTGTGTTGTGGTTTGCGCTGCTTCCTCACGTAGTTTTTGCTTTGGGGAATACCCATATTGAGTCTTTCAGTAAGGCTAAACAGTTGATGCAGAAGGAGATCTTTGTTGGTGATGCGATTCAGCGTACTTTGTATTGTGATGCGTCGTTTAATATCAACAAGTACGTCACTTTGCCAGAAGGTTTTACGACTGACAAATATCGTGGACGTTTAAATAAATGGGAAGCTGAACATATTGTCCCAGCAGAGAACTTTGGACGAGCTTTCCCTGCTTGGCGTGATGGACATCCTGATTGTGTTGACAGTAAAGGTAAGGCATTTAAAGGCCGCAATTGTGCGTCTAAAGTGAGCAAGGATTATCGTTTAATGCAGGCTGATATGTTCAACTTGTATCCAGCAATTGGTAGCGTTAATGCACAAAGACAAAATTATAATTTTGTTATGTTGGCAAATAGTACATCAAGTTTTGGTAGTTGTGATATGAGAATTGACGCTAAAAAAGTACAACCACCTGAGAATGCACGAGGAAAGATAGCGAGGGCTTACCTTTACATGGAAGCTGTTTATCCTATTTATCAGATGAGTGGCTCCCAACGTAAGCTTATGAATGCTTGGGATAGTCAATATCCTATGACAAACGTTGAATGTGAAATTGGTAAACGGATAAGTGCAGCGCAGCAGTCATCTAATCCTATACTTGAGCAGCGTTGCCCTTTATAAATGACCACCCCTAAAATGGTACAGAGGGGTGGTTATTCGTTGACTTAATTAGTCGATAATATAGTTAAAATGGACTCTCGATAAGGTAATCAAAGTTTGGACTTTGGTTTCCTGCCGCATCAAATCCATACACACAAACTTTTAGTGGTACTGATTGGATACGGATAGGGTTTCTTCTATATTGAATATAACGAGCATCATCACAGTCAATCTCGTCTGGGTTACCCCAAGCTAGCCAGTAATCAGAATACTCAGGAACCATAAAGATAGGTTCAAAGCCAATAGGTGTCACGTTAAGTATCGGCTTGGTTGAAGGGGCTGTATTATCGACTTGGACTTGGACTACATTTGGTGCAGATGCATTATCATTTTCCCCTATGATGCAGTATTGATGAATGCCTTCTTTGTTGATATCTATCTTGGTTTCGCTGAAGTTGACTTGGCTTGCGTCTATTGGAGCGCTGTAGCCAGAAAGATCCTGACAAGTTTGAGTGTTATCAGATAATAAGATGTTTTTATAGCGTATTTTACTTTCGCTGTTGACGGTGAATTTCCACTGTTTATACCTAGAGTTCTCACCACTGAATATGTAAGGGTAGTTAGCGATATTGATGTTGCTGGACTTAGGTAATGGACAGCCTGGACTATTTAATGCAAAGGTTCCGCTTGAATTGAAGCATTGCTTTAGGTCTTGAATAGGAACAACGTAATTCTTGTTTTTCTTAACGTGAGCACCTTCGCCATCAACCGCGCAAGGATTGCCACTGTAGCAAGTTTTTCCGACAGCAGTATTAGTGGTGGTGTTAATTAGTCCGACCATGTTTTGATTGTTATCGAATACTGGTGATCCTGAGCTCCCTGAAGAAATCCCTTGGCAGTTATTCTCATTAAAGTCATACCAATGCCAATAGCCTTCAATCACATTAAATGTATCTCCAGATTCACAATGTGATAGCTGTAATGCCCCTACGTCGATAGGAACACCAGCAACGGTTATGGCTGTTTCAGAAGGTAGCGAATCTTGGGAAATCCGATAGGGTGTTAAGCCTTGTGCGATTAATTGAGCGACAGTTTGATCTGACGATAACACTGAGATATCTACCCCTTTCATCGTTGAGTACAAGACTTTATTAATGCCAACTGAAATTGTCTCTCCAGCCTCTATTGAGTCTTGGAAGTAGTTAAATTTAGCCGTGTAGTTTACAGCTTTTCCGACAGTTACATCGTTGCTTGCTGAAGAGCTAAAAGCATTTTGGCTACAGTGCCCATTCGATAGGAAAGTGGCTGGTGCATTGATATTGTCGCTAAATTGTACAAAAGATAATGTACAAGTCATGTTGCCACTGAGTTTACCTATAGAGCGATAGAATGAGTTTCCACCGCTTTCGGGTAATTCAGTATTTTGGGTCGCCGAGACAAAGGGAGAAGTAAGACAAAGTGCGGCGATATAAAGTGTATGTTGTTTCATTAACATGCCTCTAAAATCAATATTGTTAGGAATGGATAGGGAATGAACATGCAAAAAGTACTTGCTCACTATTTTATGATTTGAAATCTTTTTGGTTAAGCTTGTGGTGTTGGTTGCTCCGATTTTGGTGTGTGAATGTCAGGTGCATATAAAAAATAATGTGTTTACTTTTATGTTGGCTTTTTCATAAGCAACTTATTTATATGCAGCTTTAATCTTTTTGTGTTTTTAGGCAATTGGTTGTTTTTTGGAGTTTGGAACAGGCTCAGGCTTTTTGAATCCTAACAACTGCCTGTTCAATGAAATATTGACTTGTAGAGATAAATAAAAGGCTGGCGCAATATCTTCATCCAAGCATCTGGTTATCAGGGCTCACCGTACGAAGAGCCCTGAGATTGACACTAGACTAGTTCTTTACCTTCTTTTTTAGCTTTGCGAATATCTCGATAGAGGCTGACACACAAAAGCACCATAACGCTCAGCGCCATTACAGGCCAAATTAGGACATATAAAGTTAATGCTAGACTTGACATTGTGGTACTCCTTCTAGCTCTTTACCGCGTGTGTCTGCCTTATTAAAGGAAACAACATCATTACCAATACTATTGAAATCAAAGTGCTCTTTAGATCTCAAGCTTAGCACTACGCACACTAGGGTACTGGCACCATAAGCGGTCATTGAACTTAACAATACGGGGTAATCACGTAGTGAATCTAAAGCAAAAGGTGCGATGCTAATAAAAGCAATGCCTCCAATGATACAGGCTGCTCTAAAACCAAAGAATCCAAATGCCATTAAACCAATCACAACGCCTCCCCCCATAGATGCCATCCACTCGAAGAACAAGGCTGCTAATCCTTGCAGCTCGATGAACTCAAACCGAGTAATGATAAACATCCCAAAGCCGGTAATGGCAGCACTGGTAAAGGCGAGATTACTCACTCGGTCCCAATATAGGCTCGCTATCACAGGGAAGACTATCGCCCCCCAGAGGGCTCCGACAAAGACCAGCATGGTCAAAATATCAAACTTTAAACATGCCAGTAGCATGGCTGAAAAAGTGGCTGTAACCATAGTCAGACGACCAATAAAGAGCATGGTTTTGGGTTTGATTTTACCTTTTGACAAGTGCTTACCATAGATATCAGTCATCACGAGCGCTGACAGCGCCGATAGATCAGAATCTGCTGTCGAGGAAAGTGAGCCAATAACCATAATAAAAAACAAACCAACTAAAAATGGTGAAAGGTAGGTTGCCGCCATTTGTGGTATTAGATTGTTGTAATTACCGTCCTGAGGAGTGATCCCAGCAAGGAGAGCGAGAAATCCCAACATACCGAGCCCTATAACAATAGAGGCATAACCAAAGGTTGCGGTAATAAAAGTTGGTTTTAAGAGATCTTCTCTTACTGCAAAAAGGCGCTGGGCAATAGTTTGGTTTCCAATCGCATAGGCAAGGACGGCGACAAAGTAGGGAGCACCTTGTTCTAGTATTGCTGTCTTTGAGTAAAAGCTGGATTGTTCCTTGGTAATTAGTTGCATTCCAGATTCAAATAAATTGCTTCCACCAAGTTGGAAAAATATAATCGGGATAATAACTACTGCTGCAAAGATCATTGCTACCACCTGACCAAAATCAGTTGTGACAGAAGAGCGGAACCCAGACCATATGGTGTAGCTGAGCACGCCGACTCCAGCAATAATGACACCATGGATAAAGCTCAATGGAGACAGTATTTCTAGCAGCGCACCAGCGGCTGTAAAATTTACCGTTAAACTTATCAGGCTTCCAACTATGTTAGAGCCAGCCATGATCATCTGGCTGGCACTGCCGTGGCGAGCGTGCATGATCTCTGCAAGGGTATGCGCTTTTGGGGCGATTTGTCTGAATCTTTTTCCAAATGGATAGATGAAGAAAATCATCAAAGCCCCCCAAAAGCCATAGTGGAGCGCGCCTGATAAGCCGTATTTATACCCGGAAGTGGCCGCAGCATAAAAAGAGGCTGCCCATATCCATGTGGCTGTCATACTGGCTGCTGCCATACCAAACCCTATGGAATTATTGGAGACCATATAGCCATCAACATTCTCTTCTTTTCTTGCCAGTGTGAGTGAAACAAGAAAAGTTAACCCATAAAAACAGAGCAACAAAATTAATGCTGTCTGAGTAGACATTTGATACATCTCTTTTCCTTATTTCTCTTGTACAGAGAAATCTCTGGTTGGAAAAGTGAACTCCAGAAGAGTCTCTCGAGTTCACAAAGCTTCTAGCTGTTAGTGATCATCACTTTTAGAGCGTTATGCTTTTCTGCATTGATGAAGGTATCGTATGCCTTTTCGGTTTCGTTGAGCTCGAAATGGTGGGTACATAGTTTTTCTGGGTGTAAGTGGCCGGCGCGAATTAGTTTAATAAGTGCGGGAGTGGTATAAGTATGTACAAGCCCAGCAGTCATGGTGAAATTTCGCTTCCACATATCTTCGAGGTTAATTGTTGCAGGTTTTCCGTGCACACCCAGAACCGCGATATTGCCCCCTGGGCGGACGAGTTTCTGAGACATGTCCCAACCCGCAGGAATTCCGATTGCTTCAATAACAACATCCACTCCAATATCATCGGTAATATCTAGGATCTGTTGAACAGCGGTATTTTCTGAGTTGTTAATTGTATGGGTTGCGCCCAACTGTTTTGCTGCCTCTAAACGGTGAGGGTTGTTATCGATGGCGTATATTTTACTGGGTGAAAAGAGTTGAGCTGACATTAAAGCAGCCAAACCTACTGGACCACAGCCTATGATGGCGACAGAATCGGCTGGTTTTAATTTTCCATCCAATACCCCTACTTCATAGCCAGTTGGAAAAATATCGCTTAAGAAGACTAATGATTCTGAATCTATATCTTCTGGTGCATGAAATAAACTATTATCACCATAAGGAATTCTTACATATTCAGCTTGGCATCCATCAATTTCATTTCCCAATATCCAGCCTCCATTTAGGCACTGACCAAATAGAGACTTTTGGCACATCGAGCAACTACCGCATGAAGTAATACAAGAAATGATAACTCGATCCCCAGGCTTAAATTTGCTGACACGACTACCACACTCTTCTACAATGCCAACCCCTTCATGGCCAAGAATAGTATCGTTTTTAAATGTAGACACGTTACCTCTTAATATATGAAGATCAGTGCCGCAAATTGTAGTTTTCTCAACTTTAACTATAACGTCACTGTCATCAATTAAAGTTGGTTGCGGTCTTTCTTGAAGGGAGTGATTGCCTTTATCGTCCATTACATAAGCTTTCATGTTATTTCACCTTTTCAATGATTAAATATGGAAAATATCGTTATATATTATTTATCTGTATAAGCCGATCTTTTAAAAATATATTTATCTATAATCTTAATTGTTACTTAAGGCATTGATATTGAAGTGCTTTTTAGGATTATTACATAGGGAGAATAAAAGTAAACGATTGCATATAATTATTTATTCTGGTCGTACCAGTATATTATTTTTTTGTTTTGAAAATTTTTAAATAATTAATTAGTGTTATTTGAATTACCTAAATGTATATTTGGTTTGATCTTTGTCAATGTTTAATATTGATTATATGTTGACTTGTGGATTTAATATTGGTGAATATTTAATGATGATAATTTTAATAATAAAGACATTACCTTTGTTACATATTGATACTGTTAACTTAACTTGATTATAAATACACATATATTCAATATTGATTCTATACTTTTTCTTGTCAATAAGCCTTTGATAAGAGGGGTAAAGTTATGTTTACGAAACAGTTGGTTTTGAGAGAGATTGATAGCTGTATTCTTAGTACTAAAAGTAGTCGAAAGAAAACGGTTGGATTACCTAAACTTAAAAGTGATATTGTGAAACTCACCGATTTGAAGAAAATTAAAGATGTTTTGGTCGAAGCTATCAATGAAGAGGCACCGACAGATCTCAAGCCAGCCGATAATGCCTGTAAGTATTGGGTAAATCGCCACTCTTCATACACATTTAGGGTTTTTGATAAGGATACCAATACCAAAAAAGCGCTGCAGTCTCTTGTCGACGAATACGGCGTGTATTTTAATAGCGACCTTGGCAACTCTAAGGTTTATGAAAAAGCTCTCCCGCCGACTAAGCCATTAATGCTAGGCAAAACAACGGCAATCAGTAAAACGACAGTTACCAACATGAAACAAGCTTCAAGGCGCGGAGATAAGCAAATAGTTTTTCTGGGTCACGGTGAAACAACCCTCAACACGCATATTCAAATTCCCCAAGGTACGAGTGTTCACTTTTATACTTATGATCAGGCCTTTTTACGCGATGTAGATGTTAGAGCGATAGCATGTCCAGAAGTGTGGGGGAGACATAAGGTGCCCACTGTGCGAGAGGTTGCAGGACCAGGGGCAACTATAAAAGAGCACTATATTGGGGAACTTGATCACCAAGGGCTAGGAGGGCACATTGATAATCCGGCTTTTCTCGGTGGGGTAATGTTCAATAGCATTCGAACACTTTCATCTTTGTTAGTTCCCAATATGGGAGTGGTCCATTTTGCTGCCTGTCGCGCACATCCCACAGATGATATGATCGCTTTTAATAAAGGAGGTGGTGTTAATGCTGATAGCATTGAACCCCAGCAAAGGCGAGATTCAGTCATTGAAAACCTAATGAAAGTTGGCGGAATGCCTGGGCATTGATCATTAAATAAAGCGCATTTAACGTAATGCCAGTCAGTTTGACTGGCATTACCCTAATGTGTTTTGTATAGCTTATTTTACTTGAGTTTTGATGTACTCACCGAGTTCAGAATGATGCATGATTTTTGATACAGGTATAATTGCTTCGGCAGGCCCCCAAGCAAACACGTTTACTGGTGTATGAGTATGGGTTCCTGTTCCCCATACAATGTTTTGGCTGGCAGCTTGCTCCCTGGCAAGGACATTACCGCGATCGTTGTATGGGAAGAAGGCATCAAAGTCGTTGATTACTGGTATATTGTCAGCAGACAGGTACGAGTGACCCGCTAAACGGTATGGATTAGGCTTATTGGCTAAAACTTTTTCAGCTTGTGCAGACGTTATAGGAAATTCTGTATTAGTATTGACAATTTCAGCAAACATGGCGGCGGTTTGCTGGCTTTTATCCAATTGTTCAAATTCGCTTACAATTCCGTAATAGCTTTTTTTTTGTTGATACAACTTGTCGAGTAGTTCAAATGATCCAAAGTTAAAGTTTGGGGCATAATCCCTACTTGAGAATGCTTCGCCCTCACGCTTTTGTGGTTGTGGAAGGTTTTTAGAAGAATAACTGAAGCCAAAAGAGCCAGTTTCATGATCGGCTGTTACTATGATAAGTGTGTCATTGCGACCGTTAGCCCACTGATAAACAGTGTCAATGGCTTCATCAAACTTGAGCATTTCATGCAACATATTTCCAGCATCATTACTATGCGCTGCCCAGTCTATTTGCCCGCCTTCAACCATCAGAAAGAAACCATCTTTATCCTCTGACAGTATTTCTAAAGCTTTGCCAGTCATTTCTTTTAAGCTAGGCTGAGTACGTTTAGGGTCATATTTATTGGCACTGTAAGAGATACCGTCATCCATTCCTGAGTATGAAAATAGGCCTAGCAATTTTCCACTAGGCGTTTTTTTCATCGCGTCTCGGTTGAATACTAGTTGGTAACCATCTTGCTGAGCTTCAACTAAAAGATTACGTTCATCTTTACGTTTGGATTTGAGATAAATATCACCTTGGGTTAGGTTTTTGAGCTGGTCGTATATTTTACCTTTGTTATTGGTCGATTGTGGAATCCAGTGCCTAAGACCTCCTGAAAGCATGACATCAGCGCCTGTTTTCAGCATATCTGCGGCAATTTCATTTTCTAAAGAACGATGAGCTTGATGAGCAGCGAAAGACGCTGGTGTGGCATGAGTTAACCGAGTATCAGATACCAACCCGGTTGATTTGCCTAAATCCTTCGCCTTTTCTAACACAGTTTGGACGTGATTTCCTTGAGAGTCGATCCCGATAACTTCAGAGCCAGAATAGATCCCTGTAGAGAGCATAGTTGCAGAACAAGCAGAGTCAACAACGATAGCATCTTCTGGGTGAGTCAGTGAAGAGCCAATTACCCCTTCTTGAGCGAGTTTGAATAGTGACGTTGGTTGCCCTTTATATATGGAATTGGGCGCTCTGTTTGCATAGGTTTCAAGTAAACCGACTTGCTGTGGCCCCATGCCATCGCCAATCATTAAAATAACGTTTTTAATTGGTGCAGAAAGTGCGTCTAAAGACAGTACAGAACTGACTATCGCAGTGAGAAAAGGTTTTGTTAGGTGCTTCATCTAATCATCTATCCTTGTTAATAAAAGTATCTAGATTAAACCACTGTTACATTTAAGATTTATGTCAGCAATGAATTATTAATTAAATATTGATTTCAATGTTCTATTTGTGTGCATATCGACGTATATCATTTCTATAAATGATGATTCTGCTGACAAGGTTGGATAGACTGCTCTTTAAGTTTTAAGACGCAATAGTTTAGTAGAAATAAGGTGACCGCACCGAAGATAACATCATCAGAGTGGGTTAGAGGGCTTCAGAGGTTGGGAAATTATACTAACGCCAGTAATATTCCACCTACGGTTGCCGCTGCGGAAAGAAATTGCCCCGCTGAATAGGCACCATCTTCTTCCTTTGCAATCTCATCGGGTTTATCAATACCCAGAGCGCCATGAGTAAAAGACTCAACCTTATCTCCAACGGTTTTATTCGCGTTTTCAGCGACTTTGGATTCTTTATCTAGCTCTTGTAAAGCGGCAAGTAGTGCCTTACCTTCTTCAGAAAGTGTGACTTTATTTTGTTCTACTTTCAGTGGAGTCGAGGTATTACCTACCTCACTCTGACTTGCTTGAGGCTTGACCTGCTGGGCAGGGATAAGCTTTGCTGGCTCCATACCTACTGGTGTCATAGCGACCTCCTTACATCACCCTTACAACTGTATCGACCATTGTAACAAAAACTTGTGCAAAAATTAGCATTGGTATGAAATGCATCAAAGCACAAAGTGTGCCGATAATAGTGATAGATGATGAAAATAGCTAACAGAGCTAAGTTAGAGTGTGAGAGTGTAGATGATTTTTCATAGCCATCAGACAGAGCTACGCTCGAAGAATTTGTGATTACATACAAGTTAAGTCATCATTTCTTTTACTTAGTTTTTTAGATTCTTTTAACCAATTCTCCTCTTTTATATATCGATAAGGAAAAGGTAGTACTTCAAGCTGATAATCTTGACTGTTTGAAAGAATGTTGTCATTTGGTGTAATCACCACGACTTTCAAGTTAGGTTGACGCGCTAAAATGGATGCTTTCATTCCTAGCCCCTGCTCGATATGAAATTTCCCCCCGATATGAAGAATTTGTGATTTGGGATTTAACTGCACATAGTCGGTAATGCTTTCTGCCATAGTTTCATCCCAAGTGATTTGTGCAGCATAGTATCGTTCTGCTTTTTCGTTTACACCATGATGCATTGACGCCATAAATTTATCTTTATATGGGCTTGGCTGTGTATTGACATTAGTGGCGATCGTAGCGCGTTGTTTTGGCTTGAGTTTATCCAGATATGAAATGCCTTGTTTACCGATACAACGCACGATGTTTTTTGGGGCATTGGCAGCAATAATATCGAGCTGACGAGCTTTGGCTAATTCAACTATAGAGCGGTAATCACTTTCATAGTTGGGCCAAGCATCTGCATCCTTAATTAGAGTTTGCTCGCCTATTTCGCCGCTTAGGTATTTATCAATAACTGGTTGCGAATCACGTGAGAACTGCTCCATGGATAAGGCAGTTGTCCGGCCTTGAGCGGATAGAATGTTAAATAAATCGGTTTGAAAATGATGAATACCAGTATGTGAATGCAGTTCTCCCACGAGAATAACATCAGCTTCAAGGATATCTTGAGGAAGCTTCTGCAAAGAAATAGGAGTCGCGTTAGGGGAAAAAAGTTGGTAGTCGTAGAAAGTCTCTGCTTGCATTGGTGATGAAGTTGAACAGGCCATTAGACTTAAAGAGACCAAAGCTGAGGTAATAAATTGGTACATAAATTTTTCCTGAGAAGGCAACAATTGCAAGCTATCAATCCTACCAATAGCAACTATCGTTTACGATAGATTCTAATGATAAAGTCGGCCTCGCATTCAAATGATTCTGCAGACGCCAATGATTGACGGAGTGATGATTCAGCCTTCCATGCGAAGGGTGTCATTTGCAATAATGTATCTGCGTCGCCATTTTCTAACGTCATAACATAATTTAGCGTCACTTGTTGCTCTAGTTCGAAGCCATCTATCTCTTCGGGTTTCTCGTCGTGTAGATTAACGGTTTCATACAGCTTCTCTCTCAGTTGGTATAAGTGTCTCGCACCAGGAGTTACGGTAACCACGATACCACCAGAGTGAATAACACGTTCGAGTTCGCTTGGGCTACACGGCGCATAAATTCTGAGTATTGCATCGAGACAGTTGTTTGCAAAAGGTAACCGTGCGCTTGATGCTACGCTGAATTGGCAACTGGGATAGCGTTTTGAAGCGTAACGGATAGCTACTTTTGATATATCAAGCCCATAAGTTACGGCATTAGGGTGCTGATTCTTCAATTGGTATGACACTTCATTGGTGTAATAGCCTTCGCCACAACCGATATCTAAGAGCTTATGCTGAGAGTTTTTTAAATACTGTGTGCAGAGTTGAGCAACTTTACTCTGTATTGGTTTATAATAGCCTCTCTCTAAAAAATGACGGCGTGCCTGCATCATCTCTTTATTGTCACCGGGATCTTTTGACCGTTTATTTTGGACCGGCATTAGGTTGACGTAGCCTTCTTTGGCAATATCAAATGAATGATTGTTATCGCAACGGTAAGAACGCTCATTGAGAGCTAGGCTGTGTTCGCAAAGAGGACAAGAATAAGACATAAGAATTTCACATTGGAGTAACTATAATCGATTTTAACAGGAAGACACGGCTCAAACCATGACAATAGCCTAGCCACATACCGTAGAGGTAGGTGGCTTGAGATTAACCAATCGATAGCTTTGTAGAGAGTTGATGATTGTCGCCGGGTTGTAGTTCTTTTCCTTCCTCTAGACTTGATGCATGAAGACTCGACTCGATACACATCATAGTAAGGTAACCATCGTCGGCCATATCGTTTAAATCTGCTGAACCTTGCCGCCAAGGGTTCCAGAGTACAGCAGAGTTATGCCCTTGGTTTTCAATAATTAATTGTCTTTTATAACCGATATCTTTAAGGCATATTTGTAGGTCTGGGTGAATATATACCCTATCAATGGTATCGGTTAGCTGTAATGGATCATGTCCTATGCAGCGTAATTGATTTTGCAGGTTATCCTCATATTCAGAACCAGCCCCTGTGATAATGGTATCGCGCACATCACTCACATTGAGATAGCTGTGAAGAGCAGCTGAAAATCTCCATGGCTTCACATCTGTATTTGTGATGTCCAAAGTGAGTTTTAGCTCGTCACCAATTTCGATAATAAGTCGTGCGTCAAATTGAAATGGCCAGATCTCCAGACTTTTTTGCGAGGGGCTTAACCCAAGTTCGATAATTACTCCATGGGCATCTTCTCTATGCTGTGTTAATGACCACTCGGTTGTTCGTGCAAAACCATGAGCAGGTGAAGCAATGCGACCAAACCATGGCCAGCACACAGGAATACCCCCACGAAGGGCCGCTTTACCATCAAAAACGGCTTTTTCACTGATCCAGATGAGATCTTTTTTCCCTGCAGGTTTGTAGGAAACAAGGTGTCCGCCGTGTAACGAAATACCTGCCGTTGCTTTGTCATGGGTAATACGGATGATTTTTATTTGGTCTACTTCGACGATAGTGATGTTCTTCGATAATACAGTTAAGGCAGGAAGCGTTTGTAAATCCATAGATTGTTTTCCTCTATCGTATGGAAAGGCAGAGATTCAACATTGTTCGATGATATATTCTAACTCTAGATACAAAAAAGGCAGCTCGAGGCCGCCTTTTAACTAAATCAATTGAAAATGATTTTGATATACTCAGTCGTGATTACTTAGAGATGTGAGCGACAAGGTCAAGAACCTTGTTTGAGTAACCGATTTCGTTATCGTACCAAGAAACAACTTTAACGAACTTATCAGTTAGTGCCACGCCTGCTTTAGCATCGAATACTGAAGTTTGAACTTCACCGATGAAATCTTGTGATACTACTTGGTCTTCAGTGTAACCTAGCACGCCTTTAAGCTCGCCTTCAGAGGCTTCTTTCATCGCTGCACAGATAGCTTCGTAAGACGCAGCATTCTTGAGGTTTACAGTTAGGTCAACGACAGAAACGTTTGCCGTCGGTACTCGGAAAGCCATACCAGTAAGAAGACCGTTTAGTTCTGGAAGAACAACGCCTACCGCTTTAGCTGCACCAGTTGAAGATGGGATGATGTTTTGAGAAGCACCACGGCCACCGCGCCAGTCTTTAGCAGAAGGGCCATCAACCGTTTTTTGAGTTGCTGTAGTTGCATGAACTGTCGTCATAAGACCAGATTCGATACCGAACTTGTCGTTAAGAACTTTCGCTACAGGTGCGAGACAGTTAGTCGTACAAGAAGCGTTAGAAACGATGTCTTGACCAGCATAAGTAGCGTCGTTTACGCCCATAACAAACATAGGAGTTGCGTCTTTTGAAGGACCAGTAAGGACAACTTTCTTAGCGCCAGCAGTGATGTGTTTACGTGCCGTCTCGTCAGTTAGGAAAAGCCCTGTTGCTTCAGCTACTACGTCAACGTCGATTGCATCCCACTTAAGATCTTCTGGGTTGCGTTCTGCTGTTACACGTACTGTTTTACCGTTAACAATAAGGTTTCCGCCTTCAACTTCAACAGTACCGTTGAAACGGCCATGGGTTGAATCGTACTTAAGCATGTAAGCCATGTATTCTACATCGATTAGGTCGTTGATACCCACAACTTCGATGTCGTTACGTTCTTGTGCTGCACGAAATACGAAACGACCGATACGGCCAAAACCGTTAATACCTACTTTGATAGTCATTATAGTTGCTCCACAACTTAATTTCTGATTAAAGATAACTGGTAGTAAAATTACAGAATCCAGTCAAAATCTGCAACAGATAATCGGACTTAACTTGTTTAAAGTCAAAAAAAAGCGTCGCTTTTTTTCAGAACAAGTCTTATTTGACTATCTTTTGAACGGATTGTAGGTTTTTTTCTTAGCCAGTTGACATAAGATAGCTCGGATGTGCTCACTAACTAGTGAATATTTAACCATCCTTTCATGGAATTAAAGTATGTGCTACAAATACTGACTAGTGCAAGTTTTGCCACCGAAAAGTCAAATAAATGAATTCTTTTTAGGGGAGATATTGGAATTGGAACAGACAAATATAAAAATTAACAAACCAGATGAACACTGGCGTGACAAGCTGTCTGATGAAGAATATCGAGTCTGTAGGTTGCAAGGTACTGAAGCTCCATTCTCAGGTAAGTTGCTGCATAATAAGAGTACGGGTATTTACGAATGTACCTGTTGTAATAGTGCTTTATTTCAGTCCGACAATAAGTATGATTCTGGATGTGGGTGGCCAAGTTTCGATGCGCCGATCAATGACCAAGCAATATGCTACTTGGAAGATCTCAGTCACGGAATGGTAAGAACGGAAATTAGATGTGCTGCTTGTGGTAGTCACCTAGGGCATGTTTTTCCTGATGGCCCGCAGACTACAGGTGAACGATTTTGTGTTAACTCAGTGTCGTTAATTTTCAACAAATCAGACGAAAGCGGTGATTAAATCACCGCTCGTTGTTTCATACTTTCAGACTAATTGAATTTTGGCATCATACTACGCTTATATTCACCGTCCCCTAGAGCGCTCTGAATGTCATCTGCGATCTCGTCAAGCTGCTCGTACTTGTTTTCGCTAAATCCGTAAAGGAGTTTCATTTCGTGCTTTGAGGCTATGACGGGAACTTCAAATGCACTCGCGACCATAGCCCATATATAAGCTTGTTCTTTATGATTTAGTTGGTAGTTAATACTTGCAAGGGATTTGAAAATATCGGTATTGAGGTTCTCACCATCACTAAGTTCTAAAGACTTGTTGAGTAAATTGATCGTTTTATCAAGGTCACGACTAGTATAGAAAGTGGCGAGTGCGTATTGCATTTCAGCTGTTTCTAAAGCAGGTTTGCCTTCTTGCTGCAAAAAGCTTCTTCGTGCGCTTTCATCGCCAGTCTGACTCCACAAAAAGTATAAGGCGTCTGGTGATGTTGATTCTCTGATCCTTTCAACTAGTATTTCGAGATCCTCACCTGCGTTGACAAGCGCATTGAATCTTTTTCTTCTTAGCTCTGCCTGATCTATGGTTTGAATTTGTGAGGCTAGCTCTATACACTTTTTGTATTCAGCGACTAGATGATACTCCTTGATAAGCATGATGTCAGAAGGCTTTCTAAATGAATCGTATCGATGCCAAATCAGTTTAGTGCGTGGTAGCTTACACTGGCCATCATTTTGATTCATTCTCTCACATTGTAGTTTTGGGTTGTCTTTACATAGCTGTTCGGTATTTCTTCTATTTTCGAAACATCCAGTTATTGTGGCAGCTAGAAAGGTTATTACCAATAATTTTAGTGTCTTCATATTTATAATTGCTTATGATTCGTTACACTTATTTCAGCATGCAATCATGACTCAGATCGCTTGCTAGTTATGTTTTTCTCATATCAGTTACAACTTAAGGATAGACCATGGACGCAGAGCAGTTAATCAATGCCATTACACCCGAGGCGTATGAGCGTCTGTTATACGCTGTTGAGACAGGGAAGTGGCCTGAGGGTACACCACTTTCGCAACAGCAACGAGATTCATGTATGCAAGCTGTGATGTTATATCAATCAAAGTACAACTCAGAAGCCCAACATATGACAGTCGCCAAAGGCGGAGAGGTGAGTTTTAAGTCAAAATCTGAGTTGAAAAAGCAATTTTCAAATGATCAGGATGATATTATGAGGATTAATCCCAATCAATCTTAACTGTGTTGAACCAATAAGATAGAAGGGCTTATACCTTCTATCTTAAGTGTTTTTTCTTTAATCTATCAACTCAGCCAACTACCCGCAGCATTTTTTATATTTTTTACCACTGCCACAGGTACATGGGTCGTTACGTCCCAATTTAGTATTTTTCGGATTGGAATCAGACCCGTTGTCAGGGTAAGATCCATCAATATAGTACCAAAGGCCGTCCTCTTTAATAAAGCGGGAGCGCTCTTCAAGACAATATTGTATTCCTTGTTCTATGTAATAAGCTTTGAAGGTCACAAAGCCTTCTTGATCATATGCACCATCTTCAGAATTAATCACTTCGAGCTTATTCCAGTCACTCTCAATCGACTGTTGGATAGCTTCTTTTTGTATTTGTGCGTTGCAGCTGGGGTGGTAGGTTTTAATAATGTAGTTCAGCAAGGCTTTAACGTGAGCGCTATAACGAGACCGCATTAACTGCTCAGGAGTTTGTGCCTTGGAGTGATCGATATGAATGGGTTTACAGCAATCACTGTATGATTTATTTGTGCCACAAGGACAAGGTTGCATTTTCACTCCGGTTTTACGTGGAATTTTTTGGATAAAGATCAAGGCCTATCCTAATTCACTATCGTGAACTCAATAGATAAGCCTTGTGGTTTAAACATGATGTCATTCAATTCTAGTACTGATCAGCATGTGGCCATAACTGACAGGCATTTATTACGGAAAGTGGTTAAATTGCCTAACTTCTAGCGTGAATCTTTCTTTGGTAAAGACAAGAACTGAGCCCTGAGTGTACCAGTCACCGAGCACGATGCGCATTTTTGGTCTTTCGCTAGGTTGGAATCTGTGGATGTTTGGCCTATGAGTATGGCCATGAATCATGAGGTCGATTTGATGTTTTTCCATGACCCTTTCTACTTCTAATTGGTTCACATCCATGATGTCTAGAGGCTTGTGTTGCTTGTCTGATCGTATATCTGTCTGCACTTTGTTGATTATTTTTTTCTTGATAAAAAGTGGTATGCGATTGAATAGTTTTTGTAGCCAAGGTTGATGGACTGTTTGGCGAAACTTTAGATATTCTAGGTCGTCAGTACAAAGGGTGTCCCCATGTAATACCAGCGCCTTTTTATCATAAAGGTCAATGACAGTTTCATCACCTAATAGTGTGACTCCTGTTTCTTTGGCAAAACGTTTGCCAACAAGAAAGTCTCGGTTGCCTTGAGTGAAGTAACATGACACTCCATGAGATGTCAGGAGTTTGAATTCACTACGAATTTGAGTAGCAAAATCTGAACGGTCGTCATCACCTATCCAAAAGTCGAATAAGTCACCTAGTACATACAGCGCATCAGCATGGATGGCCTCTTCACGCATAAAGCGAACAAAACAATCGGTAATTTCAGGTAGAGCAGGTGAGAGGTGGAGATCAGAGATAAATAGTGTGGTCATAATTATTTGTTAACCTGAAGGCTTGATAAGGGAGAGATGCTTCTCTCCCTTGCCATCATTATTCTTCGATAGTGGTACTAGTAATTAGTACGTCTTCCAGCGGTACATCTTGATGCATACCATGTGAGCCTGTACTAACTTCTTTAATCTGGTTGACGATGTCCATGCCTTCTGTAACTTCAGCAAAAACACAGTAGCCCCAGCCGTCCATACTTTCACTGCGGAAGTCTAAGAAGGTGTTAGGGTTTACATTGATAAAAAATTGAGAGCTAGCAGAGTGTGGTTCCATGGTACGAGCCATAGCCAAAGTTCCTACTTTGTTGCTTAAGCCATTGTTCGCTTCATTCTTAATTGGATCACGGGTTTCTTTTTCACGTAGGCCGGACTCCATGCCACCACCTTGGATCATAAAACCATCAATAACACGGTGAAACAGCGTATTATCATAGAAACCGTCACGGCAATATTGCAAAAAGTTAGCGCATGTTTCCGGAGCTTTAGCTTCGTTTAGTTCAATTTTGATGTCACCAAAATTGGTGTGAAGGGTGATCATGATGATGTCCTTAGTTTTCTTTTTTGACTTAAAGTCTGAATTCTATATTAACTTTTGCCAATTTTGTATGTGAATAATGAAGGTATTAAAGGATTAGTGGATTTAATCGTGTTTTTTTCAACATTTGAGGGATGACCTCTAGCCTCGCATCTTGTTATACTGAACCACTATTTTGTACTGACAAATAATTAGATAGAGATCATGTTAAAGATATATAACACACTCACAAGACAAAAAGAGGAATTTAAACCAATCAATGCCAATAAAATTGGTATGTATGTCTGTGGAGTCACCATCTACGATCTCTGTCATATCGGCCATGGGCGAACGTTTGTTTCTTTTGATGTTGTTTCTCGCTATTTACGTTACCTGGGCTATGACCTGACCTTTGTCCGTAATATTACTGATATTGATGATAAGATCATCAAGCGCGCGAATGAAAATGGTGAAACTTGTCAGTCGCTAACAGAGCGTCTTATTGGTGAAATGCACGCTGATTTTGATGCGCTGAATATGAAACGTCCGGATATTGAGCCACGTGCAACAGAATATATTAATGAAATTATAGAGTTGGTTGAAAAGCTGATTCATCGCGGCTTTGCTTATGTGGCTGATAACGGTGATGTTATGTTTGAAGTCGCTCAATTTAATGATTACGGAAAACTGTCTAAGCAAGACCTTGAACAGCTTCAAGCTGGCGCAAGGGTCGATGTCGATAGGGCTAAGCGTAGTCCACTTGATTTTGTGGTTTGGAAAATGTCCAAACCAGGTGAGCCGACTTGGGAGTCCCCATGGGGTGCAGGTCGACCAGGATGGCATATTGAGTGTTCTGCAATGAACTCTGCTGTCCTAGGAAACCATTTTGATATTCACGGCGGAGGTTCAGATCTTCAGTTTCCACACCATGAAAATGAGATCGCTCAGTCATGCTGCGCTCATGATACTCAATATGTGAATACGTGGATGCATAGTGGCATGGTGATGGTTGATAGAGAGAAAATGTCGAAATCGCTTGGTAACTTTTTCACTATTCGTGATGTACTGAACCATTATGACGCCGAAACGGTGCGTTACTTTTTGATGTCAGGGCATTATCGTAGCCAACTTAACTACAGTGAAGACAATCTCAATCAGGCAAGATCATCTTTAGAGCGTTTGTACACTTCTTTACGTGGGCTAGATCTAACAGTACCTGCTGCTGGCGGTGAGGAGTATGTTAAGCGTTACACTGGTGCGATGAATGATGATTTCAATACGCCGGAAGCGTATTCAGTTTTGTTTGACATGGCGCGTGATATCAACCGACTTAAGGCCGATAGCCTTATGCAGGCCAGTGCACTAGGGTCATTAATGCGTGAACTTGCCGATGTGATTGGTATTTTGTATCAAGATCCAGAAGATTTCTTAAAGGGACAAGCTGAAGACGACAGTGAAGTTCCTGAGATTGAGGCGCTTATTAAGCTACGTAATGATTCTCGTGCAGCGAAGGATTGGACGAATGCTGATGTTGCGCGTGACAAGCTGACTGCAATGGGTATTGTACTTGAAGATAGCCCTGAAGGGACCATCTGGCGTCGGAAATAGCTGATATTCAAATTTATTTAGGGCTGTTGATTCAGCCCTTTTTTCTTTCTACTTACAGTTTTAAATGGGTAAGCAACCAGTGGCTCAGATGTATTTCTACTACTCAGCAATGAATGCGGGTAAATCCACCACACTTCTTCAGTCATCTTTTAACTATCAAGAACGAGGAATGACGCCATTAATCTATACAGCGGCTTTAGATGATAGGTATGACGTTGGTAAAGTGAGTTCTCGTATCGGTTTACAATCTGATGCACAATTATTCAGAAATGAAACCAATCTCTATCAAGAAATTACGGCTTTGAACGAAGTGGAAAAGCGCCATTGTATTTTAGTTGATGAATGCCAATTTTTATCTAAGCAACAGGTTTATCAGCTAACAGAGGTTGTTGATAAATTGCATATTCCAGTACTTTGTTATGGGTTAAGAACCGATTTTTTGGGAGAGTTATTTGAAGGCAGTAGATACCTGTTATCTTGGGCAGACAAGCTGATTGAACTCAAAACTATTTGCCATTGTGGGCGTAAAGCGAATATGGTTATTCGAACTGATGAGTTTGGGAATGCAATTGCCCAGGGCGAACAGGTAGCGATTGGGGGGAATGAGCGATATGTTTCTGTTTGCCGCCAGCATTACAAAGATGCGTTAGGAAAATAACAAGTTAATATGACAACAAAAAACGGAGCACGAGGCTCCGTTTTTTGTTGTATTCGATAATCTGAGATTAACGAGCACGGAAGACGATACGACCCTTGGATAGGTCGTAAGGAGTCATCTCAACAGTAACTTTATCACCAGTAAGGATACGGATGTAGTTTTTACGCATTTTACCAGAGATGTGAGCAGTAACTACGTGGCCGTTTTCTAGCTCAACACGGAACATTGTGTTTGGAAGAGTATCAAGGACGGTGCCTTGCATCTCAATTACGTCTTCTTTAGCCATTTAATCCTCTTTTAGAAATGGATAATTTCTGCCAGCAAAGTGCTGACTAAAATGAAATCATTAAATTTAGGACGTATTCTACCCTTGCCAACGCTGATTTACTAGCCTTTGATTACGTTGAAAACGGACTTTATAATTCATCGCAGGGCATTCATCGATTTGATAGCCAAGATAAAGCCATTGTTTCCCTTGTTGTTGGCAGTCTTTGATTTGAAATAAAACGGCTAATGTTCCCAGGGATAATGGGAAGTGAGGGTCGAAAAAGGTATAAAATGCGCTCACCGAGTTGGATAAGGTATCGGTTACGGCAATAGCAATTAACTTGTCTTGATCGTAGATATGTAAATATTGTGTGTTGAGCCATTTACAGTAAGAAAAGTGGATAAATTCATCTTGTTTGGGCGGGTACATGGTTCCATTTTTATGACGAGTTTCAATATATTGAGAATATAACTCGAACCACCCGGGTATCATTTCATCTCGAAATTCCCAACGGAGGTGCTTGGCTTTTGCGAGTAGACGCTTTTGGCTTTTTGATAGTTCGATTTCTGGGACTGACAAACGAATGGGTTGACACGCATTACATTGGTCACAGTGAGGTTTATAAATGGTGTCACCACTGCGACGAAAACCATTGGCTAAAAGGACTTCATAGCCAGAAGCGGAATGCATGGCTGGTTCTAGAGCAACCGCGACGCGTTCCTGTTTATCAGCAAGATAGCTGCACTGGTGGCTATCTGTTAATCCTATACGAATTTGTTGCAGGTCAGAACTCATGGATTCTCCTCTGAAGACAGCTTAATCCACTGCGGTTTAAAACTACCCGCAACAAGTTTTTCCTGTTTTAATGATAGCAGTGTTTGTATAAATTCCTTTCGTTCCAATTCTTCAGCACCTAAAGAATTCAAGTGCCTGTTCATAACTTGGCAATCAATTAGCTTTCCTCTCATAGACTTAAAATGATCGCAAAAATACCATAATGCGATTTTTGAGGCGTTAGTCTTAAGGCTGAACATGGATTCCCCACAAAATACTTGTCCGACTGAGATACCGTACAGCCCGCCTACTATTTCGTTGTTCTGCCATACTTCTACAGAATGGCAATGACCGATGTCTGCGAGTGTTTTATATGCATTGCGCATCTCACTGGTAAGCCATGTTTCTTCAGCATCTCGAGTAGAAGCGCAATGCTCGATGACAGTTTTAGTTGCCATATTGATGCTGACTTGGTATTGATGCTTTCTCTGAAATTTTTTAAGACTTTTAGAGGGTTTGAATGTCTTAGGATTAAAGACAGCTCGTGGCGATGGGCTCCACCATAATATAGGGTCATCTAGACCATACCATGGAAAGATCCCATTTTGATAAGCCAGCAATAAACGTTCGGGTGATAAATCACCTCCATAGGCGAGTAAACCATTAGGGTTGTTTAACGCTTCATATGGAGAGGGGAACCAGTGCTTATCGTTATCGAGTTCAGTTAGATAAATCGCCATAATATAGGAGAATTACGATGAAAAAATGGCTATGGATTCTATTCATTTTACCACTCTTTGCCAATGCCGCTTATGAGAGAAATAAGGCTAAACCTGTTAATGAGGTCATATTTGGAAGTATAGACTCTGTACGGTATTTAACTCAGCAGGATGTTATTAAGGCTGAATCAACTGGCTGGGAAACCATACTTGGGGCTGTTGTAGGAGGTGTTGTTGGCAACCAATTCGGTGGGGGTACGGGAAAACAAGTTGCGACAGCAGTAGGGGCAGTTGCTGGAGCTGGGGTCGCACATAATCTTGCAAATCAAGAATATAAAGTGGAATACAAGTTGGTTGAACTGCTGATTAAAACAGACAAAGGGAAACTTATCGATGTGATTCAAGATGTGGATAATAGTATGCTCTTTGAGCGTGGTGATAAAGTCCGCATACTGTACTTTGATAACGGTGTAAGAGTCGATAAAGAGTATTGAAACGTTACAAATGGCTATCCTATTCTCTCAAAAAAAGATCGCCATAAATTGTGACTTTTGTCTGGTTTTAGATGTAAATTTTAGTTACGCTGCCGTTACTAAGAATTTTTCAGCGTTTGCTTAATTAAGGGACATTAGAATTTAATGGAAAGCCTTACGTTACAACCCATCAGTAAAGTCCACGGCGAGGTGAACTTGCCAGGCTCAAAAAGTGTGTCAAATCGGGCGCTATTGCTTGCAGCTTTAGCTCAAGGCACGACTCGTTTGACTAATCTTTTGGATAGCGATGATATCCGACATATGTTGAATGCGCTGACTAAACTTGGAGTGAATTATACTCTCTCCCCAGATAATACTATCTGTGAGATTGAGGGTAGAGGCAAGCCATTCGATTCTCAAGAATTGTTGGAGTTATTCCTTGGGAATGCTGGAACAGCGATGCGTCCACTTGCTGCTGCTTTATGCCTGGGAGAGGGTGAATATGTTTTAACTGGCGAGCCTCGAATGAAGGAAAGACCTATTGGCCATTTAGTTGAGGCGCTTCGCCAAGCTGGGGCGAAGATCGAGTATTTAGAGAATACAAACTACCCTCCACTTAAGATTAAAGGAACAGGTCTAAAAGGTGGAGTAATAGAAATTGATGGCTCTATTTCAAGTCAATTTCTGACAGCATTTTTAATGTCAGCACCAATGGCTCAAGAAGATGTAACAATCAAGATCATTGGGGAGCTGGTGTCAAAACCATATATCGATATTACCCTTCACATTATGTCACAGTTTGGTGTTCAGGTAGAAAATAATGGTTATCAAGAGTTTGTCATTCGACACGGGCAATCATATTCTTCACCTGGTGAGTTTTTAGTCGAGGGTGACGCTTCATCCGCTTCATATTTTTTAGCCGCTGCCGCGATTAAAGGCGGTGAAATAAAAGTGACAGGTATCGGTCGTAACAGTATTCAAGGTGATATTCAATTTGCTGATGCGTTAGAAAAAATGGGAGCAGACATCGAATGGGGTAACGATTATGTCATCTCACGAGTAGGAGAGCTTAAGGCGGTTGATATGGATTTTAATCACATTCCAGATGCGGCGATGACTATTGCGACAACTGCCCTGTTTGCAGAGGGGACAACGGCCATTCGTAATGTTTACAATTGGCGTGTTAAGGAAACCGATCGTTTAGCCGCAATGGCAACAGAACTACGTAAAGTGGGTGCAGCAGTTGAGGAAGGCAAAGACTATATAGTCGTGACACCGCCTAAAAAGCTTATTCATGCAAAAATCGATACGTATGATGATCATCGAATGGCGATGTGTTTTTCGCTCATCGCATTGAGTGATACTCCTGTTACGATTAATGATCCAAAATGTACATCCAAGACTTTTCCGGATTATTTTGACAAGCTGTCATCTCTGGGTTGTTAAAAGATATACCCCTTGATACCAGGGGGAATAGAGAGACTATATTTAATATATATTGAAATTCTTTATAAAACAAAGATCTAGCTCTGCTTTAAAGTGAACTCATTGGATAAGTGGAGTGATAGGTATTTCAACATATTAAAGGCCTTTGGCGTTTTCTCTGTTGGTAATCCGTTGATGTCGAGAAAGTGGTTACCTTTAAAAATCAGAACGTCGTCTTTTTCCTCGACATGCTCTACTCGCATACTAATAAGGTTATCGTGGTGTTCATGGAGCATATGATTGGCAATCAACAAAAGTTCGAATTTTGAAATGATTTTCTTGTGTTTCATCTATTATCACTCATGCTTTGATGCAGGTAGATGGAATTGTAAAGTGGATAGCATTTCTAGCCTTTGAGGTAGATCAATTGACTGACTACAAGGCTTGTTAGCGTACTGGCTATTATTTTGTGAGCGGTGGCAAAATTTTTCTTCTTGTATTAGCAGAAATAACCCTGTCACGGCTAGTATGTGGAGCCTTTTAAAGAGGCGAACCGCGATCCGTTGAAATGTCGACCAGTTAGTGGTGGATTTAAAAAAAGATATTGATCTTCTGGCTTTCTCGCTCGATAGTAAAAAGAAGTAACATTTTAAGTATGCCGTGCGTTATATCGCCGGGTCATATAAAGGACACTTGAGTCAATATGGGTAAGTCACTCGTTATTGTGGAGTCGCCGGCTAAGGCTAAAACCATCAATAAGTATTTAGGTAAGGACTTTATTGTAAAGTCCAGCGTAGGTCATGTACGCGACCTACCAACAGCCGGACAAAGTACCGGCCAAAAAGCTGCGGCGATCTCCACCAAAGGTTTGAGTACAGAAGAAAAAACTCGAATCAAGAAGGAAAAAGATCGCAAAGCACTAATAAAGAAAATGGGCATTGACCCTTTTAATAGCTGGGAGCCCAATTACCAGGTTTTGCCTGGAAAAGAAAAAGTCGTTGCCGAGTTACAAAAGTTAGCTAAAGATGCAGATAGTGTCTATCTTGCAACCGATTTAGATCGCGAAGGAGAAGCCATCGCTTGGCACCTTCGAGAGATTATTGGTGGTGATGAAGGGCGATATAAACGAGTTGTCTTTAACGAGATCACTAAAAATGCGATTCAGCAGGCTTTTGAAACACCTGGTGAACTTAATATGGACGGTGTTAATGCACAGCAAGCTCGTAGGTTTATGGACCGAGTTGTTGGCTTTATGGTCTCTCCATTACTGTGGAAAAAAGTTGCGCGAGGACTCTCTGCTGGTCGAGTACAATCTGTCGCAGTAAAGCTACTTGTCGAGCGTGAACGGGAAATTAATGCTTTTATTCCAGAAGAATTCTGGGACGTTCATGCCAATACCAAAACAGAAGATAAAATAGATTTTCGCCTCCAAGTTGCGCAAAAAGATGGTGTGATTTTTAAGCCAGACAACGAAGCACAAACATTATCTGCTATTAAAGTACTCGAAAAAGCATCCTATGAAGTCTGTAAACGAGAGGATAGACCTACATCGAGTAAACCGTCTGCACCTTTCATTACTTCAACGTTACAACAGGCGGCTAGCACTCGCCTTGGATATGGTGTTAAAAAAACCATGATGTTGGCCCAGCGCTTATATGAGGCAGGTTATATTACTTATATGCGTACTGACTCGACAAATTTAAGCTCTGAAGCCGTAGATGCGGCTCGTCAGTTCATTTGTGATGAATTTGGTGAACCTTATCTGCCAGCTAAACCTAATGTTTACGGAAGTAAACAGGGGGCTCAAGAAGCGCATGAAGCGATAAGACCTTCTGATGTATTAGTCAAAGCGGATGACTTAGCTGGAATGGAAGCAGATGCGCATAAACTATACGCACTAGTTTGGAATCAGTTTGTTGCTTGTCAAATGACTCAAGCGAAATATGATTCTACAACAGTCAGTGTTAAGGCGGCTGAGTTTACTCTTAAGGCGAAAGGTAGGATTCTAAAGTTTGACGGGTGGACACGTGTTCAGCGTCCATTGGGCAAAAACGAAGACCAGATATTACCAGCTGTAAAGGTGGGCGAAAAAATTGACTTGGTAAATTTAGAGCCAAAGCAACATTTTACCAAACCGCCTGCGCGTTTTACTGAAGCTGCATTAGTCAAAGAGCTTGAGAAGTGTGGCATTGGTCGTCCATCAACTTATGCGTCTATTATTTCTACCATTCAAGACCGTGGGTATGTGAAGGTTGACCAGCGTCGATTTTACGCTGAAAAAATGGGTGAAATAGTTACTGATCGTTTAGATGACAGTTTCCATGAGCTGATGAATTATGAGTTTACCTCCCGTATGGAAGAAAAGCTTGATCAGATTGCTGATGGTGAGGCAAATTGGAAAAATGTCCTAGACAATTTCTTTGGTGATTTTACTAGCGATTTGGAAAAAGCGGAGCTGGATGAAGAAGATGGCGGTATGAAGCCTAATCATATTGTTTATACCGATATCCAATGCCCAACATGTGATCGAGTCATGGGAATTCGAACAGCGTCTACAGGCGTGTTCTTAGGCTGCTCAGGTTATGCACTTCCTCCCAAAGAGCGTTGTAAAACAACCATTAATCTTGGTGATGAAGAAGGTATCATCAACGTACTTGAAGAAGATGTTGAGACAGCGGCTCTTCGTGCTAAAAAGCGTTGTTCTATCTGTGAAACCGCCATGGATGCTTACTTAATTGATGATAAACGGAAGCTGCATGTTTGTGGTAACAACCCCAACTGTGAGGGGTATGTGGTCGAACACGGTGAGTTTATGGTCAAGGGTTATGACGGGCCTGTTGTTGAGTGCGACAAGTGTGGCACTGATATGGTGTTGAAAAACGGCCGATTTGGTAAGTATATGGATTGTACCAGTGAGACTTGTAAAAATACCCGCAAGATCCTGAAAAATGGTGAGGTTGCACCTCCCAAAGAAGATCCTGTCCATTTTCCTGAGCTGCCATGCGAAAACTCAGATGCCTATTTTGTGTTAAGAGATGGTGCTTCCGGCTTATTTCTTGCTGCGAATACTTTTCCTAAATCTCGTGAAACTCGGGCCCCACTTGTGGAAGAGTTAGCTAAATTTAAAGATCGTATTTCTGCAAAGTTCCACTATTTGGCAGTAGCTCCTGAAAAAGATCCTGACGGACGTCCAATGGTTATTCGTTTTAGTCGTAAATCTAAAGAGAATTATGTGCGTTCAGAGATTGATGGTAAGCCATCTGGGTATACAGCTCTTTATATTGATGGCCGTTGGGAAATTACCGATAAGCGCAAAAAAACAACTAAGTAGTTCTAGACCGTTAAGCAGGTTTTGCCTGATGCCAAATAGATTATGAAAAAAGCAGCTACTCTATGTAGCTGCTTTTTTATTACCACAAATTTGATGACCACTTAATTGGAGCTTGAGGTGGGTCATACTCCGTACTGGAATGCATCTTTTGAATTGTAAATTTACTAAAATAGGGTAACTTATAGTAAATCATGTGCATATTCTGATGGCGCTTTAATAATACTCAGTAGGTTTGCATGATCAACGTTCACCATACATTTTATGATGTTTGTGTGATGGCAAGTTCGCAACTTGGAAGGTAGCGGCAACTATTGGAATTGGTAATTTTCCACAATAAATGAGTATGGAGAGTATAGAATGGCTGGTGTTTTAGGAATGATCCTCGCTGGTGGAGAAGGCTCACGTCTTCGCCCTTTAACCGAATCCCGGAGTAAGCCTGCAGTTCCATTCGGTGGAAGCTACCGTCTGATTGACTTTGCGTTAAATAATTTTGTTAATGCTGATCTAATGCGTATCTACGTTTTGACACAATTCAAATCTCAATCGCTTTTTCATCACCTCAAAAAAGGCTGGAATATTAGTGGTATTACAGACAGATTTATTGATCCTATCCCAGCTCAAATGAGAACAGGCAAACGTTGGTATGAAGGTACTGCTGACGCGATATACCAAAATCTGCGTTTTATGGAATTGGCGGAGCCTGAACAAGTGTGTATTTTCGGTTCAGACCACATATATAAAATGGATATTAAGCAGGTACTAGACTTCCATAAGCAAAAAGAAGCTTCATTAACGGTTTCCGCATTGCGTATGCCCCTTTCTGAGGCATCGAAATTTGGAGTTATTGAAGTTGATAAAGAGGGTCGTATGGTTGGTTTTGAAGAAAAACCAGAGGAACCTAGATGCATTCCAGGCGATCCAGAACATGCACTCGTTTCGATGGGGAACTACATATTTGAAGCACAGCCTCTTTTTGCTGAACTTATCGAAGATGCTGATAACCCTGATTCTGACCACGATTTTGGCAAGGATATCATCCCAAAAATGTTTCCTCGCGGCGATGTCTTTGTATATGACTTTAGCAAAAATCGAATCCCTGGTGAAAAAGAGGTCGTCTACTGGCGAGATGTAGGTACCATTGATTCATATTGGCAAGCCCACATGGATCTCCTCGAGAAAGATGCCCCTTTTTCTCTATATAACCGCAGTTGGCCGTTACATACGTTCTACCCTGCTTTACCACCAGCTACATTTAGTGATTCCGATAATAGAAGAGTACAGATCATCGATAGCTTAGTGTGCAATGGGAGCTATGTTCGCTGTTCAAGAATTGAAAAATCTGTACTGGGTTTCAGGAGTAATATTGCTTCAGCTTGTGATATCAGTGAGAGTATTTTGCTTGGTGATGTAAAGGTTGGTGAGGGTTGTGTGTTACGACGTGTAATCATAGACAAAAATGCTGATATTGCACCCAGAACAAAAATTGGAGTAGATATAGACAATGATAAAAAGCTTTTCCATGTTTCAGATGACGGCATTGTAGTTATTCCCAAAGGAGCACGTGTTGGTTACTAAGAGCATTTCTGTTTTATTTGTGGCATCAGAAGTTGAAGGTTTAGTCAAAAGTGGTGGTTTGGCTGATGTGGCTAGGGCTCTTCCAGAAGCACTTGTGGCTCTTAAGCAAGATGTTCGGATTGCCTTGCCAGCCTATCAAAAAATAGCTCAAATTGATGAAGCGACCGTAATATTGGACACTCAGCTTGAGCACTGGCCTCGTACCAAATATAAAGTGTTACAGCTAAGTGTGTCGAATGTTACTGTCTATGCTATTGATTGCCCAAAATATTTTAATCGTTCAGAAATGTATGCAGTTAATAATCAAGCATACAATGATAATGGTGAACGTTTTGCATTTTTTAGTGTTGCCTGTCTGGATATGTTACCAAAATTAGGTTTCCAACCAGATATTCTCCATGCAAACGACTGGCACACTGGATTGGTCCCATACCTTTTAAAGCATCGCTATAGACAAACCGAATTTTATACAGGAATAAAAAGTATTATCACAGTGCATAATGCAGTATTTAAGGGAGTCTTTAGCTATGACGATCTTCTTTGTTTACCAGAGATGCAAACTAGGTATGCTCCTGATGCAGCAGTAAGTCCTACCCATGTCACCATGCTAAAGGCAGGAGTTATGACTGCCGACAAAATCAATGCAGTCAGCCCGACATATGCCGAGGAGCTTAAAACCGAGCTTGGTAGTCATGGTATGGCAGAAGAATTTAAAGCACGTCAAAATGATTTCGTTGGCATTTTAAATGGTTGTGACTATTCAACATGGAACCCTAAAACGGATCCCTATCTTGTAGCAAATTATCAAGCTACTCGACAAAGCTTGGATAAAGGGAAGAGGGCATGTAAACGTAATTTGCAAGACAAGCTAGGGCTGGAGCAAAAAGATGTTGCTATCTATGGTATGGTATGTCGTTTGACAAACCAAAAAGGTATTCAGTATTTACTGCCAATACTTGAGCGATTTTTGGGTCATCAAGTACAATTTATTATTGTAGGAACAGGTGATCCTCACTTGGCATCTAAACTGAAAAATATTGAAATTAATTATGGTACAAAGCTCAAATTTATAGAGGCTTACAGTAATGAACTTGCACATTTAGTTGAAGCTGGTGCAGATTTTTTTGTGATGCCATCAGAGTTTGAGCCTTGTGGATTAAATCAAATATACAGTATGGCTTATGGCACCTTGCCAGTAGTTCGAGGTGTAGGTGGGCTTAAAGATACTGTTATAGATCATACGACTGATCCAGAGATAGCGACAGGTTTTGTGTTTAATCAGCCTAAATCTAATGAACTATTGCTCACATTACAGCACTCTTTACTGCTATATGAACAACAACCTGCTGAATTTACGCGAATTCGACTCAATGCTATGAAACAAAATTTTAGTTGGAATATTGCTGCTGATGAATATTTGAGCTTATATCATAGTATGGTAATTTAATTAGCCTAAGGCATATTGTTGCACTCTAGTAGAGAGTGGGATTTTTTTTATAAAATAGTTGACTATTTGGGAGTTATGGATGGATTTATCTGTGATATATTGCACGAAATTAACTCTCTAAGCGAGCTTTACTCTCAACGATGAATCAAGAGCTACTTTTTCATAAAACGTATTTACACCCGACAAGTGATGAATGGGTTGTTTTTGTTCATGGTGCTGGCGGAAGTTCCTCAATCTGGTTTAAGCAAATCAAAGCCTATCGCCAGCACTTCAATCTATTGCTGGTTGATTTACGTGGACATGGCCAGTCTCGACAGTTTATTAAACAGCTTATCTCAAACCGGTACACATTTAAGGAGGTGACTGCTGATATCCTCAAAGTACTGGACCACCTAAAGATTAGATCTGCGCATTTTGTTGGTATGTCTCTGGGGACCATTATTGTAAGAAACCTAGCAGAAATGTCTGCTGATAGAGTCAAGTCTATGGTGTTGGGTGGGGCAGTTACAAGGCTCAATACTCGTTCACAGGTTTTAGCGAAAATAGGTAATTTATGTAAGCACATTGTTCCATATATGTGGTTATACAGTCTATTCGCTTATATTGTAATGCCTCAAAAAGCTCAGAAAGAGTCACGTCATTTATTTATCAGAGAGGCGAAAAAACTTTGCCAGAAAGAATTTAAGCGTTGGTTTATCCTTACTACAGAAGTCAACCCACTAATGCGTTACTTTAAAGAGCAAGAGTTGCCGATCCCTACTTTATATCTTATGGGGGAGCGCGATTACATGTTTTTACCGCCCGTAAAAGAGATGGTTGCGGCACATTACAGTAGTACTTTGTTAGAAATTCCTAATTGTGGCCACGTCTGTAATATTGAGTGTTCAGATACATTTAACCAGCATTCGATTGAGTTTATTCAGGGACAGACCCCACCAAAGTAGTATTATCAATCTAATCTAATAAGGTATTGACTGGAACATATTTCTATAGTTCGAAGTCAAAGCACTATAATAAGGATCCACTATACTTTAAATTTATCAGAGTACCATTTCTCAAAGTTCTTATCTCCTCTCCCTATGCTAATTCAAGATTTTTATATATATTTTCATATGTTTATATTATTTAAGCTTATGTAATGATCAGTAATGTCATGTTTTAAAAGAATCATTCAATTTATTTTCTTAATATTATCAATATATTAAGTAAAAATTTATCGATTTTTAACATTTGTTTATATGATTTTTAGGCTGGTGATCATACTCTAAGTTATTGTTATATATGATTGATATTTTAGTGTGGTTTCTCTTAAGTTAGATTTGTCCATAGTATTGTCCACTACTCGACTTGTTGTTAACTTATTGTTTTTAAAATGTATATTATTTGTTTGTAATTTATAATTAGGTTGACTGATTTTATGAAAAAATCAAAGTGTTTTATTGATTCAAAGTACCTATTTACACTAATTAAAGTGGCTAAATATCGTAGTGTAACCGCTGCGGCTGAGTCATTATTTATGACTCAGCCAGCAGTATCCCAGCACATTAAAAAAATTGAAAGCATCGTAGGTGTAAAAATATTTGATAGAAGAGGTGGGTTTGAGTTGACTCAGCATGGGCGAATACTCTTTGAACACGCAAATAAGATGTTAAGCATGAATGAAAGCTTATTTGAGAAATTGAAAAATGTTAATTTAGGCCGCCGACTAAATATTGCTGTAGAAGATGTATTTTGCCCGAGAGTCATTGAGTGTATTTTGAAAGAATTCAAAACAATCGATTATTCTGAGCTATCTTTTACAAGCTTTAGTCTTGAACATTGTCCAACTGTAGATGAGTATGATTTAATATTCACTACTGAAAGGTTGCCTAGAGGAAGGGGAGTCTCTCACCATATCGATACCGTAAGCTATAGTATTTTTCGCTCCTGTATTAATGCAGTAACTCCAACTAGAGTTATATTTTCAAGTTCATTGACAAAGTCTTATGTACGAAGTGTTCTTATTGAACATCAAATACCGCTACACGATATTATTTATTGGCATACGACTAGTTCTTCGACACTCATGAACAGCGAACTTGATGTACCGGGGACAATCGTTATCTGTCCAGAATGGTCCGTAACTAGTAATGAGTGCATAAAAATTCCTTTATCACAATTAATCAATATGTATGTATTGAGTAGCGATGATTGTATAACTAATCTAGCTTCATCTGATATGTCTGCTCATATAAGGCAAGTATGTATGTCATAATTGGGTATAGTATTTTAAAATCAATATTTACTTGAGCATTTGGTAATTTAGAGCCCTAGATAAAACATATATTGTAAATTACAAATTTATTTTTATTTATATAATTCGCCAGGTTTTAATTTTATAAGTCAAATTAAATAAATTGACTTGATAGAAGCTAGAGCGCACAGTTTTATAAATGAAATTCCTATATTATTTTTAATTAATAATCAATTATAGGTATTATAATGAAAGCTAATATACAAACATGTAACCTTATTAACGATAGAATAGAAGATAATACTAGGCAGTCAGTTCAATTATCAAAAAGTGTAGTTAAAGTCTTTAATTGTTGTGTAGCTAATCAAGCCTCCAACCCCAGTGAATATTATAATAATGCAAATGATATTTCTTTAGATAGGACAAAGCCGGCGAAAACTATCCAAGTATTTACTCATAATAATGCTAATAGGGAAATGAGTAAGTCTATGTGCGATTCTATCGTGAAAGATAGTACTTCTGATATTGTATTTATATCTACAGAAGAGATGAAAAACCTATCAGGCGCGATCAAAGAATATATTGAGCGATCACAATATGTAATTGTTTTCAATAGTGCACAAAAAATGGTAACAGTAACCAAGCCAAAGGAATTGCTATTCTTGATTTGTAACCCTTCTTCAACAGCTCAAATAACCTTGGTTAAAAAAGGTATAACTGCACCCATTGTTATGGATTATTTTAATTATAGAGATGTATTGAATAACCCTAATAAAGGTGGGACCATTACTATACAAAAAATCGGGGATATGAAAGTTGCCATGGTAAACATCCATCTCGATTCTCGAGATAAAGATGAAAGGAAAAAAGAAATAAATGATTTATTATGCAAAATTATAACCAAACACCCTGATGTGGATCATATTGTTCTTTCTGGTGACTTTAATACTCGAAATAGAAAATTGAAAGGTCACTTGGTGAGAGCCTTACAAGATGTAAAAAGCTTCAGATCTGAGTTAGGAGTGCCAGATCAATACGAAATTAAATTACCCATTATTTCCCAATATGAAAATACATATAAATGGGAAGCAGATGTTAATGCTAGGGCTAAGAAAGGCTCTAAAAGGCAGGAAAATGATGAAATGCAGAGCGGTTATCTAGACGGAGTCGTTATACTGACTCCAAAAAACAAAGCAGACACTAACAACTATTCAACAATGATATTGCCAGAAGGAAAATCTAGTATTGGATCTTCATTTGGGAGTGATCATCGCTCTGTAACTGTCAGGCTGAATATAGATCGACAATAGAGAAAAGCACTGGTGCCAGCCTCATATAGATAGAGGCTTTGGCTGTACAGTTATCTCAAACAAACTCTATGTAAGTTATTTAAAACTCTTATTATCAAAAACAACTAGTCAGTAGTGGTATTACATTTCCAACATAACCTAAATTGCATCTCAATTAATTCATCACATTGCTGACATTGCCACTTTGAAGTGGATTGATCTTGCTGTTCAAGCTGTTGAATAATTTTATGTGCTTGTCCAAGCTGACTGATATCTAATAACCAAATAGATGGGCATGTGCTATCGTCAAAGGGTAATTCGCCTTGAAGCCCTGCAATCCCTTCCCCTATAACTTGGCAATCTATGCAGTGTGATTTGAGAAGCTCACAAACAATATGAACTTCTGGGGCTGTTGGGGCCGTAAATATCCTCAAGACGTACTTCCATTTTGTTCATGGGTGGTATTTTTGATTTTACTCATTATCCACTTGGTTACCACAGGAAATAACCCAAGTAATGCAAATGAGAGCAACACAGGGGCTGAAACAATACCAGATAAGCTTTCAATTTTCGCAAGCTGTGTACCAGCGTTAAGATATACTGCTGTTCCCGGTAACATACCTAATTGACTTACTAAATAAAATCGAGCGGTTGAGATGGGTGTTAATCCCATTAAAAGGTTAATTAGGAAAAATGGAAAGACCGGAATAAGGCGTAGGGAGAACAAATAAAATGCGCCATCTTTTGCAACACCTTCGTTGATCGCTTTTAGTTTTTCACCGAATTTGCTTTGTACCCAGTCTCGGAGTAAAAAACGGCTGCTAAGAAAAGCGAGAGTAGCTCCTATTGTACTAGCAAAGGAAACAAGTAGCAGACTGGTCCAAAAGCCGAATAAGGCTGCACCGAGCAATGTGACAACTGCAGCACCAGGAATCGAAAATGCTGTTATGGTGATATATGCGACAAAATAAGTGATTGCCGCAAATACAAAGTTGTTATTTATAACTTCTGATAGTGATGCTTGCTGAGCTTTAGCATTTTCTAGAGTCAGGTATTGGCCAAAGTTGATGCCAAGAAATACGATCAATCCAACTAAAAGGATACCTAACACAAGTTTCTTATTCATACTGATTTCCTGGATGTGAAGTAAGGGGGTTAGAAGATAAGAACAGCTTAATAAAGGTAAAATTTCAAAAATAAACAAAAAGCCAACCTATTGGTTGGCTTTTACAGTTTGAAGGAACATTTAACTACTAAGTTGACTTTGCAGTTCTGTGCGGCGAGCTGAGGATATAACAGACCAGTGTTTTCCTTTAATAGCCCCTTCTAGAGCCCAAAGTAGTTCGATAGATACTTCTGTCGAGTGAGTCGCTTGAATAGCCTTAAAAGCTTCAACAGACCCGGTTTGCTCTAAATTATCGACACTATCAATCCCGGCTTTCTTTAGCATTCGTTCTGTGGCGAGTCGAAGGTTTGGTAGGTCTTTAAGTCGAGTTGGTCGTGCTTTCTCCTGAGATGTTTTCTCCTTTTTAGCTACTTCTAAGGCACTTTGTGCGAGAGAAAGAGCGCGATCTTGACAAGAAGACACATCTTTGGTCAAAGCAAAATATTTGGTCACGACTGGGAAACCACGTTTTTTATAAACGTAGGGAGTTAAACCTTCATATTGGAACTGGCTGGCTAGTTTATCATCGGCTCGGATGTGTAGCTTATCGTTAACGACTAATGCGAACATAGTGTCGTCTGCGAAGATACCGAATCCGCCGAACATCGAGCGCGATTTTATGTGACCAAGTTGATCGAAAAGCCGCATCGATTGTTTAAGTATTGGTTTATCCATGCTGTATTATCTCGGTGTATATATAATAATACGCCACCAAAATCAGGTCCGAGAGATTAGCAAAATAATGCAGATAAAGTGTTAAACAAGATGTCATACTTAAGTTAGAACAAATAGGTTTGGCTATATATACTTTAAATCACCAGCTCATGTTTTGTTTTAAACAGTATGGTTGTTTGCATTTTTGCCCATCGGCAACTCCGCTACCTTTCAGTTTCCTGATTCAGGCCGGAAGCTTTGCGTCCCACTCTTTCGAGATGGTTTGCCCTGTTCGTGGCATTAGTCGAACAATATAAAGAATAAATAAGATTTGAGGTAAGTATCACATCATGATTGAAAAAGTGTGATGTTCGTTCAAATGTTTCGTTCTAAAATGATAGGTCTGGCTAATAGTTTAACTTATCAGCCGGACTCGTTTTGTTGTTATTCTTATAAATGGCGTACTGTATTTCGAACGACAATCTCAGGGTGCATTTCGAAAACCCGTTTTTCATGCTCTTTATCTTTAATGCGTTCTAAAAGAATTTCAAACGCGTTTTTACCAACACGACGTTTAGGTTGGTGGACAGTAGTCAATGGTGGGGAGAAGTATTCAGCAAGTTCTATGTTGTCGTAACCGATGACTGAAATATCTTGAGGTATTTTTATACCTTTTTGTTGTAGTCGGCTCATTAGACCTAATGCCATAGTATCATTGAAGCAAAATACTGCAGTGGGCTTGTTGTCCATTACTACAATCTTATCGGCAGCTAAAACAGCGGTATCGCACTCAAAGTTACCTTCTAGAATCCAGTCTTCGTTAATATTAAGATGAGCTTCTTTCATTGCACGTCGGTAGCCTTGTATGCGTTCTTGACATGCTGCTTTTTCAAAGTGTCCACTAAGGCAAGCAATATCTTTATGCCCATGCTCAATAAGATACTTAGTTGCTAAGTATCCTCCTTCTTCTGAATTATCAATGATCTTGTCTGCTTGTGAACTTTCAGGTCCCCAATCCATGATAACTTTTGGAATATCTTTATGGCGTTCTAGCATTTCACTGAGTTCTTCCGTTAGGTCAGAACACATTACTAAAATACCATCCACTCGCTTTTCCGCGAGCATGCGGATATAGTCACGTTGTTTCTCATAGATGCCACCTGTGTTACACAAAATGAGCGTATAGCCTTGGCGGTAACAGTAGCTCTCGACGCCATCGATTACTTCGGAAAAGAAAAGGTTAGTAGATTGAGTTACGAGCATACCAATAGTACGAGTACTATTGCATTTGAGGCTTCTTGCTACTGCACTAGGAGCATAATTTAGCTCAGTGACCGCTTCCTTCACTTTTTCTTGTGTCGCTTCTGCGACAAAGCGAGTTTTATTGATCACGTGAGAAACTGTGGTTGTTGACACGCCAGCTAGGCGTGCAACATCTTTAATCGTTGCCATATGGTTCTGTCCTGTCGATGACTGCCCAAAACGTCATTTAAAAGCCGTATAAGGTTGGCAGTAAGTATCAGAAACGCAAAAACCGCTCTATGCAGCGGTTTATCTCTAGTTCTGTCAGTTTTTATCGTTTTCGCTCTCGATTTTATATCGCAAAAGATATGAGAGCAAACAAAAACCCAACTTGCAGTTAGTTCGCTATCACATAATTAGACTTAATTACTTACCACAAGGCATGAGTAGTCTAGTTCAATGAAAAGAAAAATCGACATATATGTATTGATTTTCTTGTGGTGATAGATAGTGGGTAATGAAAGTAAGATAGTGAAAAACTACACCTAATAAAGAGATTTTTTAAATCAAAAAAATGCTGTTTCTATCTTAAAATTCTCTCAACACTAGAATTGTTAATAATTTAAAATGATATCAAACGTCACCTTCCGACACTTTATTTTCTGACGCGGTACCTGCTTTATGATCATTATTTGAAGCCCAATTACGTAGAGATTGCCAAATCAATCCAAGTGTTTCATGCCAGTATCGTTCTGTCTGTTCAAGATAAACTGCTTTAGGAGAGTATTTAGCCCAAGCTTGATCAACGTTATGTTGCGCTAAATAATTTGTTGGTGCTGGATAAGGTTTAAGCCCTGCTGAATAGAACTCGTTGAGAGCACGTTTCATGTGACTAGCAGAGGTCACGACGACAAGTTTTTTCAATTTAACAAATGCGGCGGCTTGTCGAGCTTCTTCCCAGGTATCTCTGGCAGTTTCTAGTAAAATAATATCTGATTTAGTGACCCCTAAAGCTAGCGCCACTTTTGCCATCATGCGAGCATTACTCACATCTGAACCTCCAGCGTACCCAGATAGTATCAATTTAGAACCTGGATACATTCTCATGATTCTTATTCCTTCAGACAGTCTCATTAAACCAGTACGGCTGAGCTCCGATGTTGGTGGGATTTTATCATCGACAACATGGCCACTGCCTAAAACCATGACGTAATCTATGGTTTCATCTACAGGAAAGAAGGCGGAATATTGACGCTCAAGAGGAAGTAGAAGGCGCGAGGTTACTGGCTGGAAAGCAATAAGAAAAATGCCTACAAAGGAGAATAAAACAACAAAACAGCCTGTTTTTTGTTTTCTTGTGAACATAATAAACATCAAACCCACAACACCAATGATCAGCATGGCTGGCAAGGGCATTAAAAGTGATGACACTATTTTTTTCAGCTCAAACATACTTAAATAGTCCGAAAAAACACCAATTGGTTTTAATTTAAGAGAATCTTTCTTTATATCTGCTTTCTATGTGACAGAATAGCAGTATGACTCGACATGATAACTCAACTTACTGTGACTGAAGATCGCAATTTCGACGATATCGCCCACAAATTCGCAAAAAACATCTACGACTCTGATAAAGGTGGCATACGCCAAGTGATTGTTTGGGAAGAACTTGAACAATTACTCTTTGCCATTAATGGTAGCAGGAAAAGTCTCCATGTGCTTGATGCTGGTGGAGGGTTAGCACAAATGTCCCAAAAGCTAGCTAAGCTCGGACATAGAATTACTTTATGTGATCTATCTTCGGAAATGTTGCAACTAGCACGTCAGGATATTGAAAATAACGGATTGCTTAAGCAGTATCGCTTGGTTCATTCACCTGCTCAAAGTATTGCAGAGCACCTTAGTGAACCTGTTGATGTTTTGATGTTCCATGCTGTGATGGAATGGTTAGCAGAACCAAAACTTGTATTGCAAGCCTTATTGGATGAAATTAAACTTGGTGGGGCTGCTTCTATCATGTTCTATAACCACTATGGGCTAGTTTATAAGAACGTTGTGTGTGGCAATATTCCTCACATATTAGCCGGAATGCCTCACCGGAAGAGATTTAAGTTACAGCCGCAAAAAGGGCTCAAACCTGAAGAGGTTTATCAGTGGATAGAGGAGTCTGGCTTTGAGATTTGTGGTAAAGCCGGTATTCGCTGTTTCAATGATTATATTGGGAACAGGGAATATATTGGAGACTATCAAACAGAACATGTAGTGGCTCTTGAAAAAGAGTTGTGCCGTCAGGAACCCTATCTCTCATTAGGTCGCTACATACATGTATGGGCAAAAAAGAACAGGAACAACAATGGGTGAGATACTTGCCAACGCTGCTGAGCAGCCAATTGATGAACTGGTTGGGTGGGTAAAACAACACGACTTTTCATTAAACTTAACTACTGAGCGCTTATCTTTTTTGATAGCAATAGCAGTATTGAGCAATGAAAGATTTGATGGGGAGCTGGGTGAAGGTGAGTTGCATGATGCGTTTGCTATTGTGACTCAACTCTTTGAAGCGACTAGTGAAACGACGAATTTTCGAGCCAATAATGCCATTAATGATATGGTAAAGCAGAGGCTAATCAGTCGTTTTACCAGTGAAATTAACGATGGTGCCAGTATTTACAGACTATCACCACTTGCTGTGGGTATTACTGACTATTATATCCGCCATCGAGAGTTTTCTAAATTACGCCTTTCAATCCAGTTATCTATGGCGGCAGATGAAATGTCGAAAACCATTGAATCTGCGCAGCAAGGAGGTACTCCAGCCCACTGGAAGAAAAATGTCTTTGGAGTATTGAAATACTCTGTCGGTGAAATATTTGATCAAATTGATCTTAACCAGCGAGTGATGGATGAGCAGCAGCAATCTGTAAAAACTCAAATCGCTGAACTACTGAATAAAGATTGGCGGGAAGCGATTAATAACTGTGAAGCGTTACTTTCTGAGACTTCTAGTACCTTGCGCGAGCTGCAAGATACCCTTCAAGCAGCCAGTGACCAGTTGCAAACACAGATCTTAGACATTCAACATATCGTATACGGGCAGGAGTCGTTGGATTTTATTGAAGAAGCTTTGTTTAGTTTGCAGATGAAGTTAGATCGTATTACAAGTTGGGGCCAGCAGGCAATCGACTTGTGGATTGGTTACGACAGGCATGTCCATAAATTTATTCGAACTGCGATCGATATGGATAAAAATCGAGCGTTTAGCACACGCCTTCGCCAATCAATTAAAGATTATTATGAATCACCTTGGTACTTAACTTATGCCGATACAGAGAGACTCATAGATCTAAGGGATGAAGCTTTGGTCCTTCGTGATGACGAAGTCACTGGGCAGGTACCTCTGGAGGTAGAGTATGAGGAGTATCAGAAAGTAAACGATGACTTATCTGAACGTATTAGAAATATGCTTAAAATACACAAAGAGCAGGGGACTCCAATTCATCTTGGTGTTGTGTTACGTGATTACTTAGCCCAGCACCCACGAGCCCATCATTTTGATTTAGCTCGTATTGTTATTGACCAAGCTGTACGCCTTGGGTACTCAGAATCCGATTATCAGGCGGTTCAACCTGATTGGCATGCTATCAATCAATATGGAGCAAAGGTACAAGCAAATGTTATCGACCGATACTAATGATTATTTGCCAGAGAAGCTGGCTAAAGCGATTTCAAATCCATTATTTCCAATGCTAGATAGTATGCTTCGATCTGGAAGACATATTTCGACTGAGGATCTCGACAACCATGCTTTATTGTCAGATTTTGAAGTTGAGTTATCTTCGTTTTATCAGCGTTACAATACTGAATTGGTTAAAGCACCTGAAGGTTTTTTCTATCTTCGCCCTCGTTCTACATCTCTAATTAATCGAAGTGTTTTGTCTGAACTCGATATGCTAGTCGGTAAAGTATTGTGTTTCTTATATTTGAGTCCTGAGCGTTTAGCGCATGAGGGAATTTTTACCAATCAAGAGTTATACGAAGAGTTACTGGCACTATCTGATGAAAAAAAGCTCATGAAGTTGGTCACTAATCGAGCTTCAGGCTCCGATTTAGATAAAGAGAAGTTGTTTGATAAAGTACGCACCTCTCTACGTCGTTTAAGACGCCTTGGTATGATAATTAATATTGGTGAAACTGGTAAATTTAGTATCAGTGAATCTGTTTTTCGCTTCGGTGCAGATGTTCGAATTGGGGATGATATACGTGAAGCTCAGCTACGTCTTATTCGTGACGGAGAAGCGGTAGTGCATACTAAAGAACCGAGTCAAGTCAGTCTATTAGTAGCCGAGCAAGATCAAGATGTGTTTCAATCAGAAAATTTAGAAGAAGGTGATGCATGATTGAAAGAGGCAAATATCAATCATTGACCATGATCAATTGGAACGGTTTTTTTGCCCGAACCTTTGATATTGATGGTTTAGTTACTACTTTGTCCGGTGGCAATGGTGCCGGTAAATCAACCACAATGGCTGCTTTCATTACAGCTTTGATTCCAGATCAAACTTTACTTCACTTTCGAAATACTACCGAAGCAGGCAGTAGCCAGTCCTCGCGTGATAAAGGGCTCTACGGTAAATTACAGCCAGGGGCATGTTATGCTGTGTTAGATGTTGTTAACTCACGCAACCAGCGCCTGTTGTTTGCGGTTAAGTTGCAGCAGGTAGCTGGTAGAGATAAAAAAGTTGATATAAAACCCTTTGTTATTCAAGGGCTGCCTGCTAGCGTCAAACCAACGGATATCTTGATTGAAAGTGTTTCCGATACTCAAGCTCGTGTTCGTCAGATTAATGAGATAAAACAATATGTGGCTGAGTACGAAGGTGTTCAGTTCAAAGTATTCAACTCGATTGTTGACTACCATGCACATATGTTTGAGTTTGGCGTTATTCCAAAAAAATTGCGTAACTCCGGAGATCGTTCTAAGTTTTATCGTTTGATTGAAGCGTCGTTATATGGCGGAATTTCCAGTGCCATTACACGTTCACTACGTGACTATTTATTGCCTCAAAACGGTGGTGTTAAAAAAGCATTCCAAGATATGGAATCTGCATTACGTGAGAACCGAATGACGCTGGAGGCGATCAAAACGACTCAAACTGATCGTGATTTATTTAAGCATTTGATTACAGAATCAACTAATTATGTAGCGGCGGATTATATGCGCCATGCAAATGATCGTCGAAGTAAACTAGAGCAGACCCTATCCTTGAGAGCAGAACTCTTTAGTTCTCGTCAAACCATAGTCGAACAAAATGATTTACTAAATAGAGTTCAGCAAGAGCTTGAACTTCTAGTGGAAACGGAATCTGATTTAGAGCAAGATCACCAAGCCGCTTGCGATCATCTTCAACTTGTACAAAATGCTCTTCGCCAGCAAGAAAAAATTGAGCGATACCAAGCAGATCTGGCAGAGCTTAATGAACGTCTTGAAGAGCAAGTGATGGTTGTTGAAGAACTGCAAGAACACGTTCTGGGTCTCGAAGAGCAAGCATTGGTTGCAGAAGCAGAAGTTGATAGCCTCCAGAGTCAACTGGCTGACTACCAGCAAGCATTGGATGTTCAACAAACAAGGGCACTCCAATACCAGCAAGCGGTTCAAGCATTAAATAAAGCTAAAACGTTACTGGGTGATGATAGCTTGACGGCTGAAAGTGCTCATGTTTTGGTACACCAACTAAAAGCTAAAGAGTCAGAGAGTACTGTGTCTTTGTTGGCTGTTAAGCATCAGTTAGACATGTCCTCCGCCGCTGCAGAACAATTTGAACTAGCGCTGCAGCTTGTTAGCAATATTACAGGCTCTAATATAAAGCGCAGTGAAGCTGCTGAAATTGCCAAAAAATTGGTTACTCAGGCTCGAAATTCTGAACAAGTTGTCAATAATGAGAATCAATGGTATTCGCAGCATCGAGATTTGGAACGTCGCCTAAGCCAACAGAAACAAGCACAAGAATGGGTTGATAGCTATCAGAAAGAGCATCATGTTCATTTAACTGATGAACTTACACTCGAACAGGAACGAGAAAGACACCAGACGCAAGTAGAGTCACTTGAAGTTGATCAGGATGCGGTACGTGAGTTGCGCAGTGAGCAACGCCGAGCTGAGCAGGATATTTCTGTTGAGATTAAAAAACTTGAGAGTATTGCCCCATCATGGATTGCTGCGCATGACGCATTAGAAATTTTGGCAGAGCAAAGTGCTGTTGAGTTGTATAATAGTCAAGCTGTCATGTCTCATATGCAAGTGGTTCTTGAGCAGGAAAAGCAACAGTCACTAGCAAAAGAAAAGCTAGCTGATCGTCGTTCTCAACTAGAAAATGAAATAGAGCGACTAGTATCACCCGGCGGCTCAAATGATCCTCGTCTCAAAGGTTTAGCTGACACGTTAGGTGGTGTTTTGCTATCTGAAATTTATGATGATATCACGATTAATGACGCCCCCTATTTTAGTGCTATGTATGGTCCATCTCGACAAGCAATAGTTGTGTCTGATCTCTCGGGTATTGAAGAAAAACTTGTCGAGTTGGACGACTGCCCCGAAGATCTTTACATTATTGAGGGCGATATTGATGCCTTTGATGATAGTTCTTTTGATGTGGAAGAGTTACAAGGAGCTGTTTGTGTTCGCATGAATGCTCGCCAGATGCGTTACTCGCGCTTTCCAGAGATACCTCTATTCGGTCGAGCCGCTCGTGAACAGCGTCTGGAGTCACTGCGTGATGAGCGTGAAAACGTCGTTGAACAACATGCAAAAGCTGCGTTTGATTCGCAAAAACTTCAGCGTCTCTATCAAGCGTTCAATAACTTTGTGGCAAAGCATATTCAGGTTGCCTTTGAGGCTGATCCAGAACAAACCCTAATGTTAGCCCGCGATAAACGTAACCAAATCACGCGTGATTTAGCAGACTTAAATTCTAAAGAACAGCAATACAGATCGCAGTTAATATCCAGTAAACAATCATTGACCTTACTTGATAAACTGTCGCCAGTCATGATGTTAATTGAAGATGAATCTCTGACTTCGCGTTTTGAAGAATTAGAGAACAAAATATCTCAATTATCAGAGGCAAAAGCTTTCTTAAGCAGTCACGCAAAGCCAATTGCTGACTTGGAAAAAATGGTATCTGCTCTTGAAGTTGACCCTGAACAATTTGATGCTCTTGAAGCGGACTACCTCGCTGCTGATTCTCAACTGCAAGAATTGAAAAAACACATATTTGCGTTATCCGATCTTGTTGAGCGCAGGCACTATTTTGCGTATTCAGATTCGATTGAATTACTCGATAGAAGCAGCGAATTAAATGATCAACTTAAAGCTAAGCTTGTTGAGGCAGAGAGGCTACGCTCGCGATCTCGTAATGAATTAAAGCAATCTCAGGGCCAGATGAATCAGTACAATCAAGTATTGGCTTCGCTAAAAAGTGCTCATCAAGCTAAACAGGAAACAGTTCAGGAGTTTAAGCAAGAACTTCAAGAGTTTGGCGTTAACGCTGATGAGGGGGCTCAGGAACGCGCAATACGTCGTCGACAAGAACTGCAAGAGCGTCTGCATACATCTCGCGGTCGCAAGAGTGAATATGAACGTACTATAACGTCGACTGAACTGGAAATGAAAGGTGTGGTGAAACGCCTCAAGAAGGTCCAGAAGGACTATATTGAGTTTCGTACCTTTGTTGTTGCGGCTAAGTCGGGTTGGTGCTCAGTATTACGTTTAGCACGGCAAAATGATGTTGAACGTCGATTGCATAAACGTGAATTAGCCTATTTGTCAGCGGATGAATTACGTTCGATGTCAGATAAATCACTCGGTGCTTTACGCCTTGCTGTTTCGGATAATGATGCTCTTCGGGATGCGCTTCGTTTGTCCGAAGATAACGCACGTCCCGAGCGAAAAGTCCTCTTCTATATAGCGGTATACCAACACCTGAGAGAGCGAATTCGCCAAGATATCATCCGTACCGATGATCCTGTTGAAGCCATTGAAGAAATGGAAGTCGAGTTAGCTAGATTAACTGAAGAATTGACCCAGCGAGAAAACCGTCTGGCTATCAGCTCGGAATCGGTAGCGAGCATAATTAAGAAAACGATTCAGCGCGAACAAAACCGAATTCGGATGCTTAATCAAGGGTTATCAAATATCGCTTTCGGTCAAGTTAAAGGTGTCCGCCTGAATGTAAAGATCCGTGAAAGTCATGAGGTTTTACTCAAGGGGTTAGCGTCACAACAAGATCAGCACAAAGACCTATTTGAAACGACACGTCATACGTTTTCTGAAGCGATGGCGAAACTGTTCCAGCGGGTCAATCCACATATTGATATGGGGCAACGAAGCCCTCAAGTATTGGGTGAGGAATTACTGGATTACCGTAACTATCTAGAATTAAGTGTTGAGGTTTGCCGCGGTTCTGATGGGTGGCTACAGGCTGAATCGGGCGCCTTGTCTACAGGTGAAGCAATAGGTACAGGTCAATCTATATTGCTAATGGTTGTTCAGAGTTGGGAAGAAGAATCAAGACGCTTACGAAGTAAAGATATTGTTCCATGTCGCCTTTTATTCTTGGACGAGGCAGCACGCTTGGATGCTAAGTCAATTTCAACTTTGTTTGAGTTATGTGACCGCTTAGATATGCAATTACTAATTGCTGCGCCAGAGAATATTAGCCCTGAGAAAGGGACGACATATAAACTTGTTCGTAAAGTATTTAAGGATCACGAACATGTACATGTTGTTGGTTTACGCGGTTTTGGTCAGCCAGAGCTCGTAGGCAAGGAAGTAGAGGAACTTAGTGAGTAACGAGTATTGTCCAATAAAAAAGCTGCTCTCGAAGCAGCTTTTTTGATAGTTTATTGTTGCTAGGGAATTTAGAACTGTGCTGCTGAGCCAAATTGTTTGGCAGCATAAGCTACTCGTTCTTGGGCATCTGGGTAGACTCTTGGAGTACCCAGATTTTCAATGTGATGTAAGCGTGGTAATAACCCCGCCCCATTTGCGATTTGAATGGCAAGTCCTGGCCTAGCATTTAGTTCGAGTACCATCGGCCCTTCTTCTTTATCAAGCACCATATCTGTACCCATGTAGCCAAGCCCAGTCATCTCCCAAGCACTAGATGCCAATGTCAACAAGCGTTCCCAATGTGGAACTTGTAGGGTTGATAACTCTTTGTTGGTATCTGGATGATGGGTGATAGGTTGATCAAACTGAACCGCTCTAATAGCTTGGCCTGTCGCAATATCAATACCCACACCAACAGCCCCTTGGTGAAGGTTTGCTTTGCCGTCTGATGCAGCTGTAGAGCATCGCATCATAGCCATGACAGGGTAGCCTTTAAAGACGATAATCCGAACATCTGGCACACCTTCATAGCTAAAACCACTGAAGCAGTCATCGAATTTAATTAAGTTTTCGACAACAGCAACATCATTTTTACCACCTAGTGAAAATAGGCCTGCTAGTGCATTACTGATGTGTCTTTCTACATCTTCCTTACTGGTCGTTGCGCCCGAAGGCTTTGTGTAAACGCCATTTTGGTGTGAGGTAACAACCAATATACCTTTACCTCCACTTCCTTGAGCTGGCTTGATAACAAAGCCAGGCCAGTCCTTAACCATATTATGGATGTTCTTAACTTCTGCTTGATGGCTAATGACACCGATTAGCTCTGGTGTTGTTGCACCATGTTGCTGTGCGATGATCTTCGTTTTAAGTTTATCGTCCACTAAAGGATATTTAGATCGATCATTATAGCGACCAATGTAGCTGTGGTTACGCTGGTTCATGCCCATAATGCCGTTATGACGAAGCTTATTTGGCGACGTAAACTGTGAGGTTAAACGTGAAAACATAGCTTAGTCCTCTGCTAATGGTTTGAAACGTCTTAACTCGGTTAAGCGATAACCTGTGTATGTACCAAGTAATAAAATACAAGCTAACACTATCAGCTGCAGACCAATAAAATTAAAAGTTAGATGCTGAATATAGGAGTTTGTCATGACGAGATACACAAGTGTTGCTGTCGCTAGGGAGCCACCGCCTTGAAGAACGACTTCTTTAGCCCCTTCTTCTTCCCATAAAATCGACATACGCTCAATCGTCCATGACAAAATGATCATAGGGAAGAAAGTAATAGAAAGACCTTCTGTTAAACCAATCTTAAATGCAACCACCGTAAACAAGGAAATAATCATAATAACAGTGATAATAACAGCAGATATTCTGGCGACGAGTAGTAAGTTGAGCCTAGACAAGTAACTTCGGATAATTAATCCTGTTCCTACGATTAGCAGAAAACCCACTATCCCCGTGAGTAATTGAGTTTGTACAAAGGCAACTGCAATCAAGATTGGCATAAAGGTACCGGAAGTTTTAAGACCAATGATTACTCTTAAGAATACGACAATGAGTGCTCCAATTGGAATAAGCATAATGGTCTTAAACATAGCTTGCTCTTCCAGAGGAAGGCTATGAATGGAAAAATTGAGTAATCCATCTGCTTCGACTTTATCTATAGTAGCCTGTTTAGGTGAGACATCTTGAGCAATCATGGAAAAATGTACTTGGCTATTTTGTCCGCCGACGATATCGAGGAGCGATACGTTTGATTCATCCCAAATTAAGATGTTCTTATCTATGGATTGGGCGGCATTCTTAGGGTTAAACAGTACCCAGTGTTTTCCATCCCAAACTTGGTTCATCAAATCGATTGTTTGACGTCGTCTACCATCTTCTAATTCGATGACGCCTACGACTTTACTAGGGATTTTTGAATAGGCAAGGACTTTGTCAACAGCCGATACCTTGGACATTTTGTTTAGTAGAAGACCTGCATTTTGGCTGTCAGAATCGTTGAGTATTTTGATAAGCTCTCGAGTGAAAGTCACATCGTCTGCTGAGCTTTTGTTGGCTCGTTCAATGATAGATATAGCCGCTGCTTCTGTTGGGCCATCAAAGGTTGGAGCGATAATTTTCTTGGTTGGTGGTTGTGGCTTCACTTTTGCTTGGGGATCAACAAGAAATTGAGCCTTATAGTATATAGTCTGGGCACCTTCAGCTTGTCGAATAGACCATTCTGCTCTGCGGCCTGATTCAGAATTAATATACGATACTCCATAACCTGATGATGAAGATGATTCATTAATTAGTGTAAAGCCATTTTGTGTGTGAGGAACTGCGAAAGAAGCCTTAGCGGGTTTAGCTTGAGCGTTAAATTCAATACGAGCTTCTATATCCCATATTTGCCGAGTTTCACCAGGGGTCCAAGGAACACCGTATGTCTGGTGACGGAACATGCTTAGAGCAAGACCTGCAATTATGAGTAGTGCGACAGATATGTAAAAGGGGACTTTAGACGTCATAAACTACCTTATTATTTTTGTTCAATTTCCGTTTGAATGTATTTTTTACTTACATCCACCACTGCAATGTCACGGATGAAATCCCGACCTAGTAACACAGGATGGATCATTTGGGAGCGATCTGCCAAAGTAAACTGTGTCTTTTCGTGAATCTTGCCCAATCTAACCCATAATTCCACTACCGGACGCCGTTCAATCTGGCTATTTGTAGATTGGCGTATTTTCTTAAAGCGAACAATAGGAGCCTCAATCCAATTCGTTTTGTCTGATGAGGCCGTACCATCGGATAGATGAAAGCGTATCCAGTTTTTACCATTTCGTTCAAACTCTTCAATATCAACAGCGTTAAGTGATGAGGTTTCTTCACCTGTATCTATGCGCGCATCAAATTTCTGCTCTACCGAGTTGATGGTGATTTTTTCAATTTCACCGAGTTTTAGTGCCTCTGAAAGTGAGGAAGAAGTTTTAATGGAAATAGATTTATTCACTTCTTGACGTGGCTTGCCCATTTGACTTATGGCCTGTTGTCTCAATCTACGTAACTCAGCATTTAGTGAGTCGATTTTGGTATTTAGATTGGTAATTTGGACATCTTTATCTGCCATCTGCACTTCTATTCGGTCGAACCTTTGCGCTGAGTTGGTTTCAGAAGTTTGGATAGCAGCAAGTGTTTCTTTGTGATATTGCTCGCTGTTAGTGAGAGTACAGCCGGAAACTAGGGTTATTGCAATGACCGGAGCCAGTTTGGTAAACATTGAAAATCCCAATAATAGATTAAAGTGTGCTAATAGAAGCTAGAACAGCTGTCGTTCATTGGTATAAATGAACGGGACTAGTTGCACTGCTGCCAGTTGTTCTATCTTCTTATATAAAAAGTCAAATATTCATTCGAGAATTATAAATCTTTTTGGTGTTCAGATTAAGGGTAAGACAGACTCAAAAGGTTAGGAGTCTGTCAAAAATTGTCTTAATACGGTTTTTTTGCAACAAGAGTAGCACGACGAGGAGCGGGGTGACCTTCTATTGTCTTTGTTGAGTCTGTTGGATCGAGATAATCTTGCAATGAATTGTGTGTCATCCATTCAGTGGTGCGTTGTTCGTCTGTTGTTGTGGTATTTTCTTCAGCAATAATTACATTCTCAAAGCCCACTTGTTCGAGCCAGACTTTAAGTGCTTTCGCTGAGGGGAAGAAGTACACATTTCGCATTTGAGCATAGCGATCTACTGGAACAAGTACTGAGGTTTCATCACCTTCAATAACAAGCGTTTCTAGCACTAATTCGCCGCCAGGAACTAACTGATCCCTCAATTGGATTAGGTGATCAATCGGTGAACAACGATGGTATAAGACTCCCATACTGAATACAGTATCGAATGCTTCTAATTTAGGCAGTTGCTCAATTCCAAGCGGCAAAAGGTGTGCTCTTTGAGGATCCCCCATGAGCTTACGTACTGCTTCAAATTGGATGAGAAATAGATGAGATGGGTCGATGCCGACACAAAGACGAGCACCTTCGCCTAGCATTCGCCACATATGATAGCCATTACCACAGCCTACATCGAGCACACTACGATTTTTCAGGGGCGAAATATGGGGTAGAACACGGTCCCATTTCCAGTCACTTCTCCATTCTGTATCAATATGGATGCCATGCAAGTGATATGGACCTTTACGCCATGGGTGGAAAGTACGTAAAAGGTTTTCTAATTTTTTGAGTTCACCAAGAGCCATTGGGTTATCGTTAGATAGGGATACTGAATTTTTGAGGTCAATGTTATCAGGAGTTCCTGGCAAAATTTTATTGAGTGCTTTAAGCCAGCGGCCAAAGTCTCCATGTTCTGCATTTTGCCAATCGGTGAGTTGCTGAGGTAAAACATTAAGCCAAGGCTGAAGGCGTGTATCGGCTGCAATGAGTTTATAAAAGTTGGCGAAATTAAACATATTTTCACTGATTTTGGAGTTGAGTATTAGTTTTGGACATAAAATGTACAAGGCGTTTGGGTTACTTGATTGCAAACATAGAACCAAAGTTGAAGCACTGGAACCAAACATCGAAACTGCTAAAACCAATTTGGGCAAAACGTTCTTTATGTGTTTTCTTTGAATCTGGACACATCACATTTTCAATCGCGTTGCGTTTTTGGCTAATTTCGAGTTCACTGTAACCGTTTGCACGTTTGAAATCATGATGTAAGTCTACAAGCAGTTCATTGGCTACGGTATCTTCAAAGATAAATTTCTCTGAAATTATCAGTATTCCGCCAGGACGTAAACCGTGATAGATTTTTTCCAAAAGTGAATAGCGATCTTGTGACGAAAGAAATTGAAGTGTGAAATTAAGAACAACAATGGAAGCATCGTCAATATCAATATCACGAATGTCGGCTTCGACAATCTCAACAGGAGTATTACTGCGGTAGGCGTTAATATGGAGTTTGCAGCGTTCCACCATAGCGGAAGAATTATCCACAGCAATAATTTGACACCCTTCTTGATTGATATGCCGACGCATTGAAAGTGTGGCGGCACCAAGAGAGCAGCCCAAATCATAGATTTTTGAGTGAGGTTGTACAAACCGTTTAGCCAGCATACCGATTGCTGAGATAATATTGCTATAACCTGGCACAGAACGCTGAATCATATCAGGGAAGACTTCTGCTACACGTTCATCGAACGTGAAGTCACCAATTTTATCGATGGGGGCCGAAAAAATAGTATCAGGGTTACTCTTTGGGTTCATATCGGGTTCTCTCAACGCAAGGCAGTTACGCCTTCTAGTCCTGCAGAATCAAAAAACAGCATATTTTATGTGAATTTTACGCATCTGTCATGTATTGAACACATGGGCTAAATTGGCTCGAGTATTCAACCACTCTAAATGGAAAAAAATGCATTTATTAACTCAGCCATATTGTTTGAGGGGGTAACTGCCGACTTAAAACATCGGTATCTGTGTATTACCTTTTGAAATTGGAAAGGGATTTAGGTCAGGTAAAGTTATTCGCGATTTCAATTGTTGATATAGATTTGATGCAAGTTCCGGCGCTATGTTGTTGTCGGCAGTGTGAATCATTAAATAAGGCTGTTTACCCTGCTTAACCCATTCAGCCACCTTAGTTATCCAAGGAGTGAAAAAGTCATAGTTTTTCTCCTGTTGTGGGTGACCGATGAATCGGATCATTGGATTATTGGCGGTTGCAATGGCATGAACTGGTAATTTAGGTTTTTTTTGCTGGGCATCAATAATTGCATCATTATCGGGTTTGGCTGAAAAGATAGGTCGACTATCCATTATGATTCGATTGTATTGTTGGTCCATAAGCCAAGCATTAAGTTCACGTTCTGGGGCACCTTTGGAGAAAAAAGCGGGGTGGCGGACTTCTATTCCGATTGGAAAATCCGCAGGGAAAAGAGCGCAAAACCTTTTAAGCTGTTCTATGTGTTCAGGGCCGAAAGTTGCTGGTAACTGAATTGTCCATTGACCGATACGTCCGTGTAAAGGCGCCATGATTGACATAAAGCTGTTCAACTCAGTTTGGCAACCACGCAACATATGCTGATGCGTGATACTTTTGGGTAGTTTAAACGTAAAGCGAAACTCATCATGTGTCGAAATGCGCCAATTGTTAACTGTAGCGGCACTTGGTGTTGCATAAAAGGTTGTGTTTCCCTCAACGGTGTGAAAAACACTGGCATATTTTTCTAATCTTTCATTGGGTTTTGTGCCGCTACCGTAAAAAGTTTGCTGCCAATTACTGTGAGACCACATAGTGAGTCCGAGTCTGATTGGAAGAGCTTTCATATTTACCATTTTAAGTACTAGTGGATGAGAGTTTTGCCGAATCACCCTGATTAAGGCTATAATCAGCGCCAAATTTTGTATTGCTGCTGTTTTAGGCCTTTGTTGGTTTAAAAAGCATCAATAGATGATAAATCGCAATAAGTTGTGCGTTGAGTGGTCGATCTTGAAACACTTTCAGCGTATAAATGAAGCTTTGCTCTATCGGTAAACTTATCACCGATGGACAGTAATTAACATACAAAAAGAGATTGGGAAATTCATTATGCGTACCCATTACTGTGGTCACTTGAACAAGTCCCTTGCAGGACAAACTGTAGAACTTTGCGGTTGGGTTAATCGCCGCCGCGATTTAGGTGGACTTATTTTCATTGATATGAGAGATCGTGAAGGCATTGTTCAGGTAGTGGTCGATCCAGATATGGCAGATGCGTATGAAGTGGCGAATACACTCCGTAATGAATTCTGTATTAAACTCTCGGGTGAAGTTCGCGTTCGTCCAGACAGTCAGATCAATAAAGATATGGCAACTGGAGAAGTTGAAATTATTGCCAAAAGTCTAGAAATCATTAACCGAGCAGACATCCTTCCTCTAGACTTCAACCAGAAAAATACAGAAGAACAGCGACTTAAGTATCGCTATCTCGATTTACGTCGTCCTGAAATGAGTGATCGGATTAAACTACGCGCAAGGGCGTCCAGTTTTGTGCGTCGATTCCTCGATGAAAATGGCTTTCTTGATATCGAAACGCCAGTTTTGACTAAAGCAACACCAGAGGGTGCCCGGGATTATTTAGTTCCAAGCCGTGTACATAAAGGTAGCTTTTACGCCTTACCCCAGTCTCCACAGCTATTTAAGCAGCTGCTAATGATGTCGGGCTTTGATCGTTACTACCAAATCGTAAAATGTTTTCGTGATGAAGACTTACGTGCTGACCGTCAGCCAGAATTCACTCAGATTGATATTGAAACTTCGTTCATGACGGCCGAGGAAGTTAGAGCTACGACAGAAAAAATGGTTCGTAATATGTGGCAAGAGCTATTAGATATTGATCTAGGTGTATTTCCCACGATGCCTTTTGCTGAAGCTATACGTCGTTTTGGCTCAGATAAACCTGACCTACGCAACCCTTTAGAATTAGTTGATGTTGCTGATCTGGTTAAGGATGTTGAATTTAAAGTATTCTCTGGTCCTGCGAATGATAAAAAAGGCCGCGTAGCCGTTATTCGTGTCCCAGGTGGTGCAACGCTAACTCGTAAACAAATTGATGGTTATGGTGAGTTTGTTGGAATTTATGGGGCCAAAGGCCTAGCCTGGATGAAAGTCAATGACCGTGAGGCGGGTATTGAAGGTATACAGTCTCCTGTGGCTAAGTTTTTAAATGAAGATGTGATTAATGGTATCCTCGATCGTACCCAAGCTCAGTCTGGCGATATCATATTGTTCGGTGCAGATAATGCCAATACAGTGGCAGAAGCTATGGGTGCTCTTCGACTTAAAATTGGTAAAGATCTTGAACTAACAGATGAGTCTGCTTGGGCTCCATTGTGGGTGGTGGATTTCCCTATGTTTGAAGAAGACAATGAGGGCAACCTACATGCAATGCATCACCCATTTACATCGCCGTTAGGTGTTAATGCTCAGGAGCTAAAAGCTAACCCTGCATCAGCCAATTCAAACGCTTATGATATGGTCATTAACGGTTATGAAGTGGGTGGTGGTTCAGTCCGTATCCATAGTGCCGAAATGCAAGCTGCTGTATTTGATATCCTAGGAATTGATGCCGAGGAACAACAACAAAAGTTTGGTTTCCTACTTAATGCACTAAAGTTTGGTACACCACCACATGCAGGCTTGGCATTCGGTTTGGACCGTCTTGTAATGTTGTTATGTGGTACAGATAACATCCGTGATGTTATTGCATTTCCAAAAACAACGGCGGCAGCTTGTTTACTCACAGACGCCCCAAGCGTTGCTAACCCTGCCGCACTTGGTGAATTAGCTATTGCGGTTACTGCTGCAAAAGAGAAGAACGAAAACTAGGCAGAAATACCCTAAGTATTGACTTTTTTTAATCAAAAAGGGCGCTTCAAATGAAGCGCCCTTTGGGTCTTATGGACAGCATGTGTGTATGTGACAGAGTCAACGATTTTGCCGCTAGAGCTTAACTTCTTTCCACTCCCCTGGTTGTAACTTTCCAAGTGTGAATTGGCCAAGTGAGTAGCGAATAAGACGTAAAGTAGGGTAACCAATATGTGCAGTCATTCTTCTGACTTGGCGGTTACGACCTTCAATTATGGTAATCGCTAGCCATGTAGTCGGGATATTGGCCCGAAAACGAACCGGAGGATTACGAGGCCAAACATCGGGTTGCGGGATGATTTCTATTTGTGCTGGAAGTGTCATTCCGTCTTTGAGCTCTACACCTTTACGCAGTTTGTCTAAGTCTTTTTCTTCAGGTTGTCCATCGACTTGGACCCAATAGGTTTTGGGAGATTTAGATCTAGGCTGGGTCAATTTGGCTTGTAGCATACCATCATTTGTGAGCACCATAAGCCCTTCACTATCTCTATCAAGTCTACCTGCAGCATAAACATCTTTAATTGAGATAAAGTCGGCGAGTGTTTTCCTGCCCTCCCCATCGGTGAACTGGCTTAGAGTATCAAAAGGTTTATTAAAAATAATAACAGTGTAATTTCCAGGTTCTTTTTGGCGTTTGATATTTCTATTTTTTTGGTCTGAGGATATCGAATTTTTTTTTGATTGAGAGCCGTTTTTAGAGTACTTAAAATCTGATTTACGCGAACGGGATGAGAGTTTGGACGGCTCACGTTGCGAGCGAGATGACATGTTAACTACCTTGCAAAATTGTAAATGAAGTGTGGTTGAAAATTCTAAATTCAGTGGTTTTAGGCTATCATGTGCGCGGCCGAAAACAGGATTGGAGCAGCAAATTAATAGACTATTGTACCAATCTTGTTTAATTATAAGAGAACCATTCTCACGGATCTTACTCTAAAAAGAGACGTAAAGAAAAGACAAAAGAAACAACAAAGCCGTAAATAGGTAAGTAGATACGATACAAACTTGATTACGGATACATCAATCAAAGCCGTCTATCGACGAGCTTTGCAAGAACAGATAGGGAAATTTCATGCCTACAGAAAAACCTACAATTATTTACACTATCACAGATGAAGCACCTGCATTAGCGACTTATTCTCTATTGCCTATTATTCAATCATTTACCGCTTCCTCAGGTATTGAATTCGAGACTCGTGATATCTCTCTCGCTGGGCGTATTCTTGCAAACTTTCCTGGGTATTTGACTGAACAACAGCGCATAAATGATGCTCTGTCTGAACTTGGTGAGCTGGCTAAAACGCCAGAGGCAAATATCATTAAGCTGCCCAATATCTCTGCATCTATCCCTCAGTTACAAGCTGTCATTAAAGAGCTACAAGCGAAAGGTTACAACTTGCCTAACTATCCTGAGGAGCCCAGTACGCAAGAAGAAGAAAATGTTAAAGCAACCTATGACAAAATTAAGGGTAGCGCGGTAAACCCAGTACTTCGCGAAGGTAACTCAGATCGTCGTGCTCCTCTGTCAGTGAAGAATTACGCCAAGAAAAACCCTCATTCCATGGGATCGTGGTCAAAAGACTCCAAATCTCATGTATCAAGCATGTCCGGTAATGATTTCTTTGGCAGTGAAAAGTCACATACCGTAGCAGGTGCAACTCAAGTTAAAATCGAATTTATGGCAGCGGATGGCGCGGTAAAAGAGCTGAAAGCTTCGTTTGCGTTGCAAGATAAAGAAATTATCGATTGTTCCGTTATGAATAAGCGCGCCTTAGTTGAATTTTTTGAAAAAGAAATTGATGCAGCAAAACAGCAAGGTGTACTGCTTTCTCTACACATGAAAGCGACGATGATGAAAGTTTCTGACCCGGTGATTTTTGGCCATGCGGTTAAGGTGTATTACAAAGATGTTTTTGCGAAATATGGCGATGTGTTTGAGCAATTAGGTGTTGATGTAAATAACGGTCTTGGGGATGTCTACGCGAAAATTTCTTCCCTTCCTGCAGACCAAAAGGCAGAGATTGAAGCCGCAATTCAAGATGTATATCGTACTCAGCCACCGTTAGCTATGGTAAATTCTGATCGCGGTATCACTAACTTGCATGTTCCTAGTGATATTATTGTTGATGCATCTATGCCCGCTATGTTGCGTTCATCTGGGCAGATGTGGGGACCAGATGGTAAGCAAAGCGATACTAAAGCGATGATCCCAGATCGCAGCTATGCGAGTATTTATCAAGCAGTCATTGATTTCTGTAAAGAAAATGGTGCCTTTAACCCAACGATTATGGGCAGTGTACCAAATGTAGGCTTGATGGCCCAAAAGGCAGAAGAGTATGGCTCACATGATAAAACATTTATTCTTGACCAAGCAGGTAAGATACGTGTTGTGGACGCATCTGGCTCTGTCTTACTTGAACAAGAGGTTGAGGAAGGTGATATCTTCCGTATGTGCCAAGTTAAAGACGCACCAATTCAGGACTGGGTTAAATTAGCCGTTACGCGCGCACGCGCGACAGGCGTACCAGCAGTATTTTGGCTAGATGACAAACGTGCTCATGATGCTCAGCTTATTAAAAAGGTGAATGCATATTTGCCGCAATATGATACATCTGGTTTGGAAATCAAAATATTAGCACCACTTGACGCGTGTAATTTCTCCCTAGAGCGAATTAAGCAGGGCTTAGATACCATATCTGTAACAGGGAATGTGCTGCGCGACTATCTAACGGATCTGTTCCCTATTTTGGAGTTAGGTACCTCTGCGAAGATGTTGTCAATTGTACCGTTGATGAATGGCGGCGGTTTGTTTGAAACTGGCGCAGGTGGCTCAGCCCCTAAGCATGTTCAGCAAGTCGAAAAAGAAAACCACCTCAGGTGGGATTCGTTAGGCGAGTTCCTCGCATTGGCGGCATCTTTGGAGCATTTAAGTACAGTGACTGGTAATACCAAAGCCCAGGTTCTTGCGGATACCTTAGATAAAGCGACAGGTGAATTCCTAGACAAGAATAAATCTCCTTCCCGTAAAGTAGGAGAGTTGGATAACCGTGGTAGTCATTACTATCTTGCTACATATTGGGCACAAGCACTTGCTACTCAAACGTCTGATGCATCTTTGGCTAAAGAATTTACCCCAATAGCACAAGCTTTATCTGCGAAAGAAAGCGAGATTATTGCAGAACTAAATGGGGCTCAAGGTGTTGCTGGTGAACTTGGCGGTTATTACGCGCTAGATTTTGAAAAAGCGTCAAAGCTGATGCGTCCTAGTGATACGCTCAACAGCATTATTAATGGGTAACTTACGTTAATAATTTGTCTGAGTGAGTGTAAATAAAACCGCCGAATTTCTCGGCGGTTTTTAATTATTACATATGGTGTTTTGTTTATATGGATGACATCTAGCAGCGAATTATTTTATGGCTTGGGCTTCAACAGGAACTACCGATCTAGCGTGGTATCCTTTAGGGCCTTCCTCCACTTCAAATGTTACTTGTTGGCCCGCTTTCAGTGTACGATAACCATCCATTTCTATTGTTGAGTAATGGGCGAACACATCACCATCTTCTCCTTCTGGACAGATAAAACCAAATCCTTTGGCATTGTTAAACCATTTTACTGTACCTGTAGCCATGCTATACATCCCTCATGCATATTGTTACTGAAGTTGTGTGATTACACAATCAATCCATGTGTAAACATTACAGTGAATGTTCATTCAGCCGCTGCTAAATTTTAAGTCACTATTTGACCAATGTAGTCAATGCTAGGGCGCAGTCAATAGTGAAAATTGGTTAGGCTGTGCATATTTGTAAACAAGTCACCTTTATCGTTTGCCTTTTTGCAACTGTTTTCACTCCGGCTTTGTTATTTTATAGTGGTAAAATTGGTTTTTGGTTTCTTTTTAATCAATTAGATAGATAATATCGCTAGATAGAAATCTTTTATTTGCAGCGATACAATTGCTGCATTAGTCTCTAAGTATGGGCGAAAATTCGCTTGGCTCAATTTGGCCTTACTAACTGGATCTAGATCTATAACTTCCACACAGTGAAGTGTTAAAATTATATTAAGGACGTTGTTTTCAACACGAAGAGTCATGAGCAAGCAAATTGAATGGGTGTCTCCAGACCAAGGGTTACTGGAGTTAGAAAAAACTAAGGTGATGCTGCCATCAAAGTATAACGTTGTTTTGAATAATGACGATTACACACCGATGGACTTTGTAATCGAAATCCTAGAGCGGTTTTTCTCGATGGATATTGAACAGGCAACACAAGTAATGCTTAAGGTGCATTACGAAGGTAAAGCGATTTGTGGCACATATACTGCAGAAGTTGCTGAAACGAAAGTAGCGCAAGTTACAATGTATTCTCAGGAAAATGAGCATCCCTTGCTGTGTACAATGGAGCAAGTGTAAAGCTTAACCAAGCAATCTAAGTTGCTGCTAAGGAGGTACCTATGTTGAATAAAGAGTTAGAGTCGAGTCTGAACGGCGCATTCTCTCGTGCCAGAGACAAACGACATGAATTCATGACTGTCGAGCACCTCCTGCTAGCGTTATTGGAAAATGATGCCGCGAGGGAGGCCTTGCTTGCCTGTCAAGCCGATATTGACTCGCTAAGAAATGAGTTAGATATCTTTATTGATCAAACAACCCCACTAATCCCAGAGAATGATGAAACGCGTGAGACTCAACCTACTTTAAGTTTTCAGCGCGTACTACAGCGAGCAGTGTTTCATGTCCAGTCATCTGGGCGCAGTGAAGTCACTGGGGCGAATGTACTCGTTGCCATCTTTAGTGAACAGGAGTCTCATGCCGCTTATTTGATGAAGAAGAATGATATTAGTCGTTTAGATATCGTTAACTTCATCTCTCACGGAATTACTAAGGCGTCTAGTTCAAGTGATGATTCAGCTTCTTCAGACTCGTTTAGCAGCAGTGATAGTCCTGATGAGTCTGGCTCTGAAGAGCGTTTAGAAAGTTTTGCATCTAACCTTAACTTATTGGCTAAACAAGGACAAATTGATCCCTTGATTGGTCGAGATAAAGAGCTTGAACGTACTGTTCAAGTACTCTGCCGCCGTCGTAAAAACAATCCTTTGCTGGTTGGTGAGGCAGGAGTTGGGAAAACGGCAATTGCTGAAGGGTTAGCTTGGAGAATAGTTGAAGGTCAGGTTCCTGACATCATTAAACACAGTGTCATTTATTCTCTGGATATTGGTTCTCTACTGGCTGGTACCAAGTACCGAGGTGACTTTGAGAAGCGTTTTAAAGCGATTCTCAAGCAATTAGAGAAAGAAGAAGACGCAATTTTATTCATTGATGAAATTCACACTATTATAGGCGCAGGAGCGGCTTCTGGAGGCCAGGTTGATGCTGCTAATCTAATAAAACCTCTGCTTAGTAGTGGTAAACTGCGTTGTATAGGTTCGACGACTTATCAGGAGTACAGCAATATTTTTGACAAAGAGCGTGCACTCTCTCGTCGATTCCAAAAAATAGATATTGTTGAGCCTTCGCTTGACGATACGACAAAAATTCTAATGGGCCTCAAACCTAAATATGAAGCACATCATGAAGTTCGTTACACCAATAAGGCACTTCGTGCAGCGGTTGAGCTTTCTGCTAAATACATCAATGAACGTCATTTACCTGACAAAGCAATTGATGTGATAGATGAAGCTGGAGCTCGTCAACGTCTTGCCCCAGCTAGCCGTCGCAAAAAAACAGTTGGTGTTGCAGATATAGAATCCATGGTCGCTAAAATGGCTCGTATTCCAGAAAAATCGGTTTCTTCTTCAGATAAAGAGGTTCTTCAGAACCTAGATGAAAAGATGAAGATGTTGGTCTTTGGTCAAAATGATGCGATTGATGTGTTGAGTGAGGCCATTAAATTGACTCGTGCGGGTCTTGGCGCCGATAACAAACCAGTGGGATCTTTTCTTTTTGCGGGTCCCACAGGTGTCGGTAAAACAGAAGTGACAGTACAACTATCTAAACTAATGGGTATAGAGTTACTTCGCTTTGATATGTCTGAATATGGAGAAAGACATTCAGTCAGCCGTTTGATCGGCGCTCCTCCGGGCTATGTTGGTTACGATCAGGGTGGCTTATTAACGGATGCCGTGATTAAACATCCACACTCTGTCGTACTGCTTGATGAAATTGAAAAAGCGCACACAGATATTTTCAATCTTCTCCTTCAGGTGATGGATAATGGTACTCTGACGGATAATAATGGCCGTAAAGCTGATTTTCGAAATGTGATTCTTGTTATGACAACCAATGCGGGTGTTCAGGAAACCGTTAAGAATTCAATTGGCTTAATTCAGCAAGATCATAGCCATGATGCGATGTCAGAAATTAAGAAAGTATTTACACCTGAGTTCCGTAATCGTCTAGATAATATAATTTGGTTCAATAGCTTAGATGAAAATGTCATCCATCAAGTGGTCGATAAGTTCATCGTTGAACTTCAAGCACAATTGGATGTGAGAGGTGTTTCACTTGAAGTGTCAGATAAAGCCCGCCATTGGTTAGCATTGAAGGGTTATGATAAAGCAATGGGTGCACGACCAATGGGGCGCGTTATTCAAGAACAGCTTAAAAAGCCACTTGCCAATGAATTATTGTTTGGCTCGCTAGTCGATGGTGGTACAGTAAAAGTTGATTTGAGGAAGGATGAGCTTAAATTTAAGTACTTGAACCAGAAAGCCGTTGCAGTACATTAACCGCTTTTATAAAGGCTAGTGTTAGCTTTCACAAGCTTCACACCACAGATAAAAAACCAGAGTATCGCTTTACTCTGGTTTTTTATTATTCAAACCAGTTCCAGTGTATGCCTGTAGTGAAATCGATACCCCAATTCCTCTAAGTGGTCAGACAGAATTCGTTTATCTTCTTGTTGCACAAACGGCGGCAATATTTCTTCAGATCCGATACTATCGAGAGCGGCTTGATAAAATTCAGCTTTACTCACTGTATTTGGAGTCGTCGCGTTGATGATAACGTTTTGTTTGAATGCAGTGATAAAACTGATGACGCCAATAGCATCTTTAAGATGCAACATATTTGCCGGAGCCTTTGTACTGATTTGTTTCATTTTACTTACAAATCGACTTGGATGTCGTTCGGGGCCCACAAGACCGCTGCAGCGAACAATGGCGTAATTGATTCCTGAATCGATCACATGTTGTTCAGCTTGCAGCATCGCTGTAGCCTTCTGGCTAAAATTATTATCCTGAGCTGTTTTAGACCAAGATGCATCGTCTTCTAGCATAGGCTTGGCTAGGTTGGGATAAACACTAGTTGAGCTAACCATGACTATTCTTTTAACTTGAGCTAAAAGGCATGCTTTAGTCAGTGTCTCCCAACAACGAATATATTGATCACCCAAAGCAGAACGAAACTCAGGCGGGAAACAGCCAATGACTATATTGGCTTTAGTACTTTTGACTGTTTGTGCTATATGTGACAAGTCACCACATAGGTCCAAACATTTTGCTTGAAGGGACTCTGCTTTTAGCAAAGAGACACCGTCATTACTAGTTCGGGTAACTATGACATTATTGCCTATTGATTCTAGGTAATGAGCTAGCGGTTTTCCGAGCCACCCACCACCAATAATTAGTATGTCTTTCATACTTATCTCGTTATAGCTTTGGCCTAGATTGGTTACTATCTAAGAGATCCAATAAATAATCAACCATAGTTTTTTAGGATTAATGTCTCACTAGTGAGACATGGCTTTTCTGCGTCTCCATACCATTAACTCTATTATTAATAGATGTGTAACTAGGTATAAATAGTTGGAATTGGATGAAGTGGCTTTTGTTGTGTTGGCTCGGGGTCATCCCTTCTCTTGTCTTGGCGAGCAACAAAGTATATATGACGTCTTTAGACTGGCCTCCTTACTCGGGAGAGAATTTACGTGAAAATGGCTATTCCATTGCTATTGCACGTGAGGCTTTCTCCGTTATGGGCTATGACTTAATCGTTGATTTCGAACCTTGGGTGAGGGCGGTTTCATTGGCCACGAAATCAGAAAAGTATATCGGCTATTTCCCCGAATATATCTTTGACACACAAGACTTTGTTTTTTCTGATTCGATTGGTAGCGGCCCACTGGGCCTAGTTGAAAATTCAAACTCTCCAGTAAAGTGGACTAAATTAGTTGATCTAAAAACGCTTCGTATTGGTGTAGTTCAAGGGTACGTCAATACTAAAGAGTTCGATGACATGGTTGCTGATGGAGATATTAATATAGAGGCATCTAGTAATGATACTATGAATATTCACAAGGTAGCGAAAAGGCGGCTAGATGCTGCGGTAATAGATTCGAATGTGCTAGAACATTTGATAAGCGAGGACACTCAGGAAGCTTTCTTGAGACAGCATTTGCAAATGAACACTAAGCTATTAGACAACAAACAAATCCATGTTGCTTTTCGTAACGAACCGAAAGGAATTGATCTGAAGATGATTTTCAATCAAGGCTTGGAAAAGATTGATATCGAGTCGATTATCCATCGGTTGAGCAAGCCAACCGATGATGAGGGTAACATGGATCAGTGAGTTAGATGATTTCGCTGGAGAGTACCCGAAGTACTTTATCTGCATGTTCAGCGACTTCAATACCTTCGTCTGTTAAATAACCACCATCTGGAAGAGTACACAACCCCTTATCAAATAGTCGTCCTATAGCAGATTGAATATCATCTGATGCATCATTGTGCACTTTAATACCTGTTGCGGCACTGTTGATATCAAACTGAAGTAGTAGGTTAAGTTCGGCTATTTTTTCTGTAGTGTATTTCATTATTGTTCGCTCCATAAAAGTGTTACAGAACAACCTTAATCTTTGTCTAGGTAGCGGGCAACGGCATGAAGAAAGAAATGTTATCTATCACATAATATTAAAAGCCCAGTTAAGGCAGATTATTGTGCTGTACATGGTTTATCAATGCGAAGAAGGGGTTAAGTCGTTTCTTATATAGATTTATTATTGTATAGAAACTCGACTTATCCTGAAGACGATGACACGGTTATCCACAGATTCTGTGGATAAAATCCAAACTTGTTATTGTTGTGTGAAAACGACCAATACCTTGCCTTCCTTAGTTATACAGTTTCGGATGGTCAAAGATAGAGTTAGGCTCAAAGATATCGACAAGACAACGAAGATAGCAATCATAATCAACATTTGATATTTGATCGCGACTATAGGGCTTGCGCCTCCCAGTATTTGTCCCGTCATCATTCCCGGTAATGTAACTAGGCCTGTTGTGGCCATTGAAGCAAGAGTAGGGGCCATTGATTTTCTCATAGAGTCGCTGACAAAAATTTGGGTTGCAAATTGTGCAGAGGCTCCCAGTGCAATTGCTGCCTCATACTCACCGCGACGGGTGTCGATGGCCGTAAATAAGTTTTGTAGCGCCACTATATTCCCACTCAGTGAATTACCGAGTAACATTCCAGCCAAAGGTATCACGTACTGAGCGTTGAGTAATGGTATCGGTTTTATAATGACAGTGCATAAAATGACCAATACTGGCATTGAACTTAGGAGTAAGCTTGCTGTTACAGGGTATATCAACCGTTTATAGGGAAGTTTGGCTTTATTTATGATAGAGCTGGCCCCAACCAAGATCATGATTAATAGCCAGATAGAATTGACGAATGGGTTATTTATATCAAATAGATACTCAAGGTAGATACCTACTAGTAAAAGCTGAATGCACATCCTTACTATGCTAGTTATGGCTTCTCGTTCGATATTGAGTTTGAAATAACGGCTAATCGAGAGAGGAATTGCTAGCGTGAAACAAAATAGCGCTAGTAGTGGCCATGATATATCTATAACTCCATCGTTCATGACACACTCTCAATTAAATGATTTTCAGCAGAAGATACTTTTCTATAATTTACCACTTTATAACCGAATGATGTTAATAATTTACGGCTAAGTTCCGCCTATTTTTATTATCTTAAATAGTGACTTAATGTGAGTGTCCAAGGAGTAACTTAGCGACTCATCAGGGCAGTGTTAAGTTTTAGCTTGGTCTTGCTTCTATGTTATTCACTGAGACCGTATTTTGTTTTTAGTTCTTTTAATTTTTCTGGTGCATGGTTTTTAAAATATTGATTAAGAGCCGAAACAATCTTTTGAGCCTGTGGGTGGTCCCGTCTTACAGCAGCGTGCAGTGGTGTTGAATCGAGATAGCTATGACTAAAGTAGAGTTTATTTTTTTCTACTCTCATCTCTTTTACTGTCCACTTTCCAACCGCTTCATCTGCGACAATGATGTCGGCTCGTTGAGTTAATACTTGGCGAATGCTATTAGGCAAATCAATTGATCTAATTGAGATCATTTCTGGATATTCGCGCAAATTACCGCCATAGGCATAATTATTAATAAGTGCCACTCGCATGCCCTTTAAATTCTCCAATGATTCATATTCAAAGTTAGTATCAGACCGAGAAATAAAAACCATGTTGTTATACATGTACATATCAGTCATCAAATAGTCTCTTTCTCTCTGTTCAGATTTCCAAAGAGATATAATGACATCATTTTGTCCACCTAAAGTTTCCTTAAGGACGCGTGACCATGGCTTTACAGTATATTCAAATTCATATCCTGCAGAGTCGAGCGCGCTTGTGACTAAATCATATGCTATACCACTGCCGTAGGCTGAATTCATAATGTAAGGAGGCCACAAATCTTGAGATAACCTCAGAGGTACCGATTGGCTCAAACCACTCCATACAATAAATATTGCTATTAGGATACGCCATCCAGTAGTTTGAAATTTTTTCACTCGTCTAGCCCAGTATGATTTGTTTTTGTTCTACCATAGTTTAGCTTAATCTAACTATGTTCGTGATGAGAAGCCTCATTGTTAGGTACCAAAATAGACATTAAAATTCGTTTAACCTAAGTTGAATAGGATGACATCAAAGATTATGGAGAGCTGATTGTATGTCGTTTTCCGTAGAATTAAAGAATGGTCACAGCTTAAGAGTACGAGATATTAACTTGCAGGCTGAGCTTAATAGTAATGAGGTACGGTTTAGTTATCAGGGGTTAAGTAATGACCCTATAAGTAGTGGCTATGTTTTAGCGATCACTGAGTTCACATTTGCTTATAATGCTGTTCTTTTGGCTGATGGCTTTCAGATGTGTGCACAAACAACCGGAACTGTCCAAAACCCAGAAGATGTTGGACGTCACTCAGAACAGTCTCAATATTATCGTATTTACTCGCCGTCAGCTTCCAAACGATATTACAACTATTTGTTAGTGGAAGAAGATGCCGCTTATACCCTGTTCGGATTTACCTCTTGTCACCGTTTTGCGGGCTATTTTGAATTGGTAGAACTGGAAAATCATCATTGGGTTAAAATTTGTCTTGACGGAGAAGAAACATGTCCGCGCGACTGGTCATCAAGTCAGCTAGAATCAATAGTTATCCTTAAGGGGGACTCATTATCTCAACTTTATCACGAATATACACACCTTATTTCATGTAATCACTCCCCAAGACAAGGTGTAAAAAGAAATGCACCAATTGGTTGGTGTTCTTGGTATGCCTATTATTCTAATGTTTCAGAACAACTCGTAAGCGACAATCTCAATCATATGGAAGGAAGCCTTGAAGCTATTGAATATGTGATGATTGATGATGGCCACCAGGCGTTTATGGGAGATTGGTTAGCCCCTTCTAGCCAATTTCCTTCAGGAATAAAATCACTGGCACAAGAGATTAAACGCTGTGGAAAAAAACCTGCAATTTGGTTAGCTCCCTTTATTGTTCAGGCTGAGTCTGACATTTTTTGCAATCACAAAGATTGGTTGGTCACTCATCAAGATGGTTCTTTATTAAAAGCTGAAGATATTACGTATGGTGGCTGGCGTTGTACACCTTGGTATCTTCTGGATGCCTCAAATCCGAATGTTCAAGAATATTTCACTACCATTATTTGTACTATGCGCAAGGAGTGGGGAATTGAACTATTCAAGCTAGACGCTCTATTTTGGGGGGCTTTGAAAGGCTGCCGTGCACAAAGTGGCATTACAGGGGTAGAAGCTTATCGCTTGGGCATGGAAGCGATTAATGAGGGTGTAGGTAAGGCGTTAATTTTAGGTTGTAATGCGCCTATGTGGCCTTCTCTGGGTTTGGTCGATGGTATGCGAGTGTCAAATGCTGTGGAGCGTGATAAAACAAGATGCATACAGGTTGCTCGAGAAGCATTTTTCCGTAGTTGGCAACATAGAAAGCTTTGGCAAATTGACCCTGACTGCGCCACTTTATTGCCCTTAGAAAATCAGACAATAGAACAGTCTAATTTGGACTTTCATCGTAATGTTTTACTCGCTTGCGGTGGTTTTTTAATGTCAGGGGACCCCCTATCACAAATGACACCTCTTGCAAAAAGCACCCTGTCGCGACTTTTTGTCCGTCATAAACATAACCAAAATGCAGCTCGCTTTTCTTCTTTATCTCTTGAACACGCCTATTTGAGAATGAATAAAAAAAATGATTTACATTGTCTATTCAATTTTCAACAGCAAGCGAATACGGTTTATTTGACATCTGATGTGCCAGTAAACTGGTATGATTACTGGAGTGGTGAAAAAATGACAGATGGGCGTACAGATGTACTGAAAGTGAGTCTGGAATCAATGACTAGCAGAGCATTTATAACCAAACGATAGGTTTTAGTGAGTCTCGCAAATGTTTTTACCCTGCGCTAATATACCCACTGTTATAACAATTAGGTTTTGCTAATATTATGTCAATTATCTTGGGTATTGATCCAGGCTCTAGGGTCACCGGCTATGGCGTGATTAGGCAGGTGGGACGCCATTTACATTATCTTGGTAGTGGGTGTATCCGTACCTCGGAAAGTGAATTGCCTGGGCGTCTTAAACAAATATACGCCGGTGTAACAGAAATTATCACTCAATTTCAACCGGATGTTTTTGCTATTGAGCAGGTTTTTATGGCTAGGAATGCTGATTCTGCTTTGAAGCTTGGTCAGGCAAGAGGAAGTGCGATTGTGGCAGCTGTGAACGCAGATTTACCCGTCTATGAGTACGCAGCTCGTCTTATAAAGCAAGCTGTAGTTGGAACTGGTGGAGCGGATAAAGAGCAAGTACAACATATGGTACAATCTATCCTAAAGTTATCGGCAAAACCCCAAGCCGATGCAGCAGATGCATTAGGCGTTGCCATATGTCATGCCAATACAAACAAAACGATGGTTGCTCTTGCAGGTCAGGCTGTGGGTGCGCGCAAAGGGCGGTACCGTTAACTCTGTAGTATTCACCATATAAAGAACTGGATGTTTATCCAGTTCTTTATTATTCTGTCATAAATTCATCGGTAAAGAGTATTGAGTGTGATTGGACGTTTACGCGGGATTTTACTTGAAAAGCAGCCCCCAGAGCTATTAATTGAAGTCAATGGTATTGGTTATGAAGTCCAAATGCCGATGAGCTGTTTTTATGAATTGGCTAATGTAGGTGAAGAAGCAATCATTTATACACATTTTGTTGTGCGCGAAGATGCGCAATTGTTGTATGGGTTTAATACTGTTAATGAAAGGGCGTTATTTAGAGAAGTGATTAAAGCAAATGGTGTAGGGCCCAAATTAGGTCTAGGCATTTTGTCAGGCATGACCGCAAGCCAATTTGTTTCTAGTGTTGAACGTGAAGATATTTCTACTCTTGTTAAGCTGCCCGGTGTTGGTAAGAAAACTGCGGAACGCTTGGTGGTTGAGATGAAAGACAGGCTTAAAGGATGGGGAGCCGGCGACTTGTTTACTCCCCATACCGATGCTGCTCCTAAAGATACTACAGGGTATACAGGTATCAACAATGCCGAAGAAGAAGCCGTCAGTGCGTTACTTGCACTTGGATATAAACCGACTCAAGCTTCTAAGGTGATTTCTCAAGTTAAATCTCAGGATATGAGCAGTGAAGAACTTATACGTGAAGCACTGAAATCCATGGTTTAGGTCATGATTAGGAACCGTTAATGATTGAAGCTGATCGTTTAATTGCCCCCGATAACAAAGTTTATAAAGACGAAGATGTGATTGATCGGGCTATTCGTCCCAAAAGACTGTCAGATTACCGAGGTCAAGATCACGTTCGTGATCAAATGGAAATATTTATACAAGCTGCAAATTTAAGACAAGAGGCTCTAGACCATTTATTGATCTTTGGTCCGCCAGGCTTGGGGAAAACCACTTTGGCAAACATTGTTGCCAATGAAATGGGCGTTAGCATACGTACTACCTCTGGGCCTGTACTAGAAAAGGCGGGAGACTTAGCCGCATTGTTGACCAATTTAGAGGAAAATGACGTCCTCTTTATCGATGAAATCCACCGGTTAAGTCCAATGGTAGAAGAAGTGTTGTACCCAGCCATGGAAGACTACCAACTTGATATCATGATTGGTGAAGGGCCAGCAGCTCGATCAATTAAGATTGATTTACCACCTTTTACCCTAATTGGGGCGACGACACGTGCTGGATCTCTTACTTCACCACTACGCGATCGTTTCGGTATTACACAGCGGCTTGAGTACTATAAGATCGCTGACTTACAGCATATTGTTCAGAGAAGCGCTGACTGTCTCGGTCTTTCTATGGAAAAAGAAGGAGCACTTGAAATCGCAAGACGAGCAAGAGGAACGCCTCGTATTGCTAATCGATTACTTCGCCGCGTTCGAGATTATGCTGAAGTTAAGGGTAATGGCCACATTTGTTCAGACGTTGCTGATAAAGCACTAAATATGCTTGATGTTGATGTACAAGGTTTTGACTACATGGATCGAAAATTACTGCTAGCCATTATGGAAAAATTCTCTGGTGGGCCTGTGGGTTTAGATAATATGGCAGCGGCTATTGGCGAAGAAAAAGATACGATTGAGGATGTTTTAGAGCCTTACCTTATACAGCAAGGATATTTACAGAGAACACCAAGAGGTCGTATTGCCACCGATAGAGCATATCTGCATTTCGGTATTGAAAAATAAGTTTTCATGGCCAGAAATTGGTAGTCTGGCCTTAATCTATAGTGATAGATGTCACAATAATGAAATATTGATATTAGTAATAAAGTAATTTAAATACATGAGATGTTAACTACTTGTTTTACATGATTACCTTAATCTCCCACAAAATAACCGCAAATTAACAAAAGCTTGTATAAACTATTGATGTAGATCAAATTGATTGTTTTTTGAACGGAAAGGTCAAGCGAAATTTGATGTAAATCAAAGCGAAGTCCAAATATAAACCTTTTGAAAGCGGCAATTATTAGCAGTAGTATTAGCGCAAGCTATATTAGCCAAAGCTTAACAATTAACTAACCATTAGGGTGCATTTTTGCAACAATATGCTGTTTTTAGCAACATTGTCTCATTCGTTACAATGTGCACAGCTGAGCATAAATGTAAAAAGTGTCATGAGCTGGCACATAGGAGTAAACATGTTTGATGTAGTCGAACTGTCACGGTTGCAGTTTGCACTTACTGCGATGTATCACTTCCTCTTCGTACCATTGACTCTAGGTATGGCCTTTCTGCTTGCCATTATGGAATCTCTGTACGTAATGACGGACAAGCAAATCTATAAGGACATGACTAAGTTTTGGGGCAAGCTTTTTGGTATTAACTTTGTCCTTGGTGTCGCCACTGGGTTGACTATGGAATTTCAGTTCGGAACAAACTGGTCCTACTATTCTCATTACGTTGGTGACATCTTCGGAGCTCCGCTCGCTATTGAAGCACTGGTTGCTTTCTTTCTTGAGTCTACTTTTGTTGGTTTGTTCTTTTTTGGTTGGGACCGACTGACTAAGCGACAGCACCTTGCAGTAACCTGGCTGGTTGCTCTTGGTTCAAACTTTTCAGCACTATGGATTTTGGTAGCAAACGGCTGGATGCAAAACCCTGTTGGAGCAGAATTTAATTTCGAAACCATGCGCATGGAAATGGTGAGTTTCGCTGAGGTTGTTCTCAATCCTGTCGCTCAGGTTAAGTTTGTTCATACTGTAGCTTCTGGTTATACAACCGGTGCCATGTTCGTACTCGGTATTAGTGCTTACTATTTACTAAAAGGGCGTGATATTGCGTTTGCTCGTCGCTCTTTTGCTATTGCAGCTTCATTCGGTATGGCCTCGATTTTGTCGGTTATTGTATTGGGAGACGAATCAGGTTACGAGTTAGGTGAAGTCCAGAAAGTAAAATTGGCTGCTGTAGAAGCTGAGTGGCACACTGAGCCTGCGCCAGCCTCATTCACTTTGTTCGGAGTACCGAACCAAGAGACAATGCATACTGATTACGCGATTAAAATTCCGTATTTAATGGGTATTATTGCCACTCGTTCAATCGATGAACAAGTAACCGGACTCCGCGATCTTCGAGATGAACATGTTGATCGAATTCGTAACGGTATGTATGCCTATGGTTTACTGGAAAAACTGCGTGAAGGTGACAAGTCAGAAGCAAACAAGGCGGCCTTTGATGAAGTAAAAGGCGATTTAGGTTACGGGCTTTTACTTAAGCGTTATACCGAAGATGTGGTTGATGCTTCCGAAGAGCAGATTCAAGCTGCAGCGGACGACTCTATTCCAACAGTATGGCCACTTTTCTGGTCATTTCGGATCATGGTGGCGTGTGGTTTCATTATGCTGTTTGTGTTTGGTGTTTCTTTTGTACAGACTTGTCGTCAAAAAATTGAACAGAAACCATGGGTTCTTAAAGCTGCGCTACTAAGCATTCCCTTGCCTTGGATTGCTATTGAAGCGGGGTGGTTTGTTGCTGAGTTTGGTCGCCAACCATGGGCTGTGGGTGAGATTCTCCCTGTCAATGTGGCGGCTTCTGCGTTGACCGCTGGAGAAATATTGACTTCATTATTTGCTATTTTGGCATTGTATACGGTCTTCCTTATTGCAGAAGTCTACCTCATGCTTAAATTCGCCCGTAAAGGCCCAAGTAGTTTGAAAACAGGACGCTATCACTTTGAGCAGGAAGCCGTTTCTGCTGAAGATAAAGTTAGCCGCCAAGTAGACGCATAAAGCACGGAGAAAAACATATGTTTGATTATGAAATCTTACGACTTATCTGGTGGGTTTTGATTGGTGTCCTTCTAGTCGGCTTTGCAGTAACAGATGGGTTTGATATGGGTGTAGGTGCTCTTATTCCGATCATTGGAAAAAATGACAGTGAACGTCGAGTGATGATTAACTCAATAGGTCCTCATTGGGAAGGCAATCAAGTTTGGCTAGTGACTGCAGGTGGAGGTTTATTCGCAGCATGGCCTTTGGTCTATGCCACCTCATTTTCAGGATTCTATCTAGCTATGATCCTCACGTTAGCAGCCTTGTGGCTACGCCCACTTGGGTTGGCTTATCGTTCAAAAATTGAAGATGAGAAATGGCGCTCGACATGGGACGTTTGCATTTGTATCAGTGGCTTTGTGCCTCCTGTGATCTTCGGCGTTGCGTTTGGTAACTTGCTCCAAGGAGTACCTTTTCAGCTGACTGAATTCTTGATGCCGACGTACCATGGCTCATTTTTTGAGTTACTCAATCCATTTGCTCTTTTGTGTGGTTTGGTGAGCTTGTTTATGATCATCATGCAAGGGGCCACATGGCTTCAATTGAAAACGACTGATGATGTACATACACGTTCACGAAATGTTGCGCAGATTATGGGTTTACTTACGGTTGCAGCATTCGTAGGGGCAGGCTTCTGGATTCAAACTATTGAAGGTTATGTAATCACGAGTGCCATGGATCATAGTGCAGCTTCTAACCCATTAACAAAAGAAGTGGTTCGAGAAGTTGGTGCGTGGATGAATAATTTTGAGCAATACCCATTAATGTGGATAGCACCAGTTTTAGGAGTAGTGATGTCTTTAGCTGCTGTGGTTGCTTCGCGTTTCGACCGAGGTGGTATTGCCTTTTTTGCATCAAGTGTGGGTAATGCTGGTATTATTTTCACTGCGGGTTTAGCTATGTTTCCATTTATCATGCCATCGGATTTGATGCCAAATCATAGTTTGACTATGTGGGATGCTACATCATCGGAGTTAACACTGAACTTAATGACAGGTGTTGCTTTCATTATGGTACCAGTGATCCTCTGCTATACCACTTGGACATATTACAAGATGTTTGGTCGTCTAGATAATAAGTTCATTGAAGACAACAAAGATTCATTGTACTAAGGAGCAAAGACTATGTGGTATTTCGCGTGGATTTTAGGTGTTCTACTGGCTTGCGCATTCGGCATCATTAATGCACTTTGGCTAGAGCACAGTGAAATGATGGATAAAGACAGTGACTAGTATCACTGAGCAGGTAGAAAGGTTGCATGCGCCAATAGATAAGGCTGTTTTTAAAGTCTTATCTCTCATTATGGGCTTTTATCATGTAGCATTGGTTATGTGGGATCCTAAGTCATACGGTGAAGCTATCGGTGGCTTTAATGTGGTTATTTCACCACTGCTAATCTGGGCGATGTGTTCTAGTATGGTATTTGGTTTGGGCTTCAAGCCGAGAAAATGGTATTGGCAAGTATTGTTTAGCCCATACGTCTCGATCACGATTCTATTCTACTTGACTGCTATAAAATTCGTCTGAGTTTATTTGCCTAGGGTACATCCTTTATTCAATCAATAGCATCGCTACCTAGTAAGCGATGCTTTTTTTGTTTCAGTCGATAAAAATGCGCCATTATTCCTTGCCTAAATGGTATTGAAGTGAGGTATAGTAAGTTAACTCATGCAAATATAGAGAAGAGCGTGGATATAAGCGAAACTGTATTCGAGTTTCCTATTACTGTCTATTATGAAGATACTGATGTAGGTGGCATGGTTTATCATGCCAATTACCTTAAGTATTTTGAGCGTTGCCGATCTGAATGGTTAATTCAAATTGGGATGACACATTCAAGCTTGAGGGAACAAAACATTAGTTTTGTAGTCCGACATGTGGATATGGATTTTCTACAAGGTGCCTACATAGAAGACTGTCTAATTGTTAGAGCCTCTATTGCAATAGTGAAGAAAGCTTCACTTACTTTCTGTCAAGAGATCGTCAATCCTGCTGGAGATATATTGTGTAAAGCAATGGTTAAGGTAGCATGCATCGATAGTGAAAAAATGAAGCCTAGAGCGTTCCCGCAGAAAATTATTATGGAGTTTACTCAAAGTGACCGCTGATATTTCAATGTTTGATTTGTTTCTTCAAGCAAGCCTGTTAGTAAAAATAGTAATGTTAACTTTACTGGGTATGTCGATTGTGTCTTGGTCAATGATCATTAAACGCAGCAAAGTCCTATCCCAAGCTACAAAAGGTGCCGAAACTTTTGAAGATACATTTTGGTCAGGTGCCGATCTTTCAGCGCTTTATCAAAGTGCCAAAAAGCGTAAAGAGGAACTCAGCGGTACAGAGGAAATTTTTTACTCAGGATTTACTGAATTTGCACGTTTAAGGAAATCGAATGCCGAGTCGCCTGACTTTATTATGGAAGGGACAGGAAGAGCAATGCGTGTCGCTGTCGCTCGTGAAGTTGATGAGCTAGAGATGCACTTACCTTTTCTCGCTACAGTGGGTTCCATTAGTCCATATATTGGCTTGTTTGGTACGGTCTGGGGGATTATGCATGCATTTATTGCTTTGGGTGAAGTGAAGCAAGCAACCTTAGCCATGGTTGCTCCTGGTATCGCCGAAGCTCTTATTGCAACTGCAATGGGTCTATTTGCCGCGATTCCAGCCGTGATGGCTTATAACAGACTAAGCAACAAAGTCGGTAAGCTAGAACATAGCTATGCCACTTTCTCTGAAGAATTCCACAGTATTTTGCACCGCCAGGCGATGGCTGGTCGTGATTCTGCCAGCAGGGGCTAACGTCATGGCTGGTTATCAACCTAAAAAAAGAAAATTGACCGCAGAGATTAACGTTGTTCCATATATTGACGTTATGCTAGTTTTGCTGATTATTTTTATGGTGACTTCTCCTTTTGTTACTCAGGGTGTTGATGTTGAGCTGCCTAAAACGGCTACAGCCAAAACGTCGTCTGAACTTGCAGGCGACAGCGATGCGAGTTTTATCATCGTTGAAATTGATCGAGATGGTAATCTCGGAGTGAGTGTCAACGATGAAGAAGTCTCTCGAGGTCTTTCGTTGCAGGATGTGATTGTTCGAATAAAAGCAGAGCTATCACTTAAACCTGACTCGCCGGTTGCCGTTGGTGGGGATGCCGCGACGCCATATGCAGAAGTCGTTATGGTTTTGGATGAATTAAGTCGAGCTGGAATCCCTAAAGTTGGGCTTCTCACCGAGATAAAGGAATAAGCGCTCTCTGGTTATGAAAGATAGTAAACCGAAGAAAAAGAGTGATTACGTTAAGCCTCTGGCTATCTCTATCGCGCTGCATGCACTATTGTTCATTGCTCTAATATGGGGTGCAGACTTTACTATGTCTAAACCTGAGCCCTCAGGTAAAATGGTCCAGGCTGTGGTTATTGACCCCACTTTAGTTCGTCAGCAAGCTCAACAAATCCGAAGCCAGCGAGAGGCTGCGGCTAAAAAAGAGCAAGATCGTTTAGACAAATTGCGCAGGGAAAGTGAGCAATTAGAAAAAAATCGCAAAGCGGAAGAAGAGCGTATTCGTAAATTAAAAGAGCAACAAACACGAGAAGCTAAAGCAACGCGTGAAGCTGAAAAAGTTAGACAGCAAAAAGAAAAAGAGCGTAAGGCAGAAGAACTGAGAGTTCGTCAAGAAAAGGAACGAGCGGCAAAGTTAGAAGTTGAGCGCAAAGCCAAAGAGGCTGCAATTGCAAAAGCGGAAAAAGAACGAATCATTCGAGAGAAAGCTGCCCAAAAAGCAGAACAAGAACGTGTTGCTAAGGAAAAAGCAGCTAAAGAAGCCGCTGAAAAAGCACGCAAGGAAAAACAACGCCTACAACAAATTGAGCGAGAGCGTAAAGAGCAAGAAGCGGCACTGGATAATATCTTTTCAGGCTTAGAGACTGAAGTGGAGCATAATAGTGCTGCTCGGCAGCACTATGTGGATAGTGAGGCGCAGCGGTATGGATCAATGATTGAGTCGCTGATAGAGCAGAACCTACTCTTGGAGGACAGTTATAGGGGAAAGTCCTGCAAGGTTAATTTGCGCCTTATCCCAACGGGTACTGGCGCTATAGTTGGTAATCTAAGTATACTCGATGGAGATAGCCGATTATGCTCGGCGACCAAACGTGCGATTGCTCAAGTGGGTAGTTTTCCATTACCCAAAGAGCAGGATGTTATCAATAAATTAAAAGATATTAATTTAACTGTAGAACCTGAGTCATAAGGAAGAGCTTGTGTTTAAGCGACTAGTATTAGGGTGGTTGCTCATTGTAATGAGCGTATTTCAGGTAGCTAATGCTGCGTTAGAGCTGGTGATTACCGATGGTATCGATTCAGCTCGACCAATTGCTATTGTGCCTTTTAAATGGCAAGGGCCAACCCCACTACCACATGATGTATCGGCTATTATTGCCTCAGACTTGCAACGCAGTGGTAAGTTTAGCCCAGTGCCAACCAGCAAAATGCCTCAAACGCCATATACTGAAAGCGAAGTTAATTTTGAAAAGTGGACGGGGCTTGGCGTCGACTCCTTACTCACTGGAACCATTTCGCTCAATGCGGAAGGGGATTATGTGATTCAATATCAGTTGATTGATGTCGTTCGAGGGCAGTTGACTCAAGGACAAAGTAAAGCACTGAGCTCTGATGGACAATTAGTGCTTTCTAACGATCATGTTCTTTTTAGTAAGCGCGCAACTGTACCGGGTGAGAGGCTACGTGAATATGCGCACCGTATTTCTGATTTAGTGTACGAAGAACTAACAGGTGAGCGAGGCGCTTTTTTGACGCGTATTGCTTATGTGGTTGTTAATGACAAAGACACCTATGCATACCAACTTAGAGTTGCCGACTATGATGGCTACAACGAGAAGTTGGTATTACGTTCTAAGCAGCCGCTTATGTCACCAGCCTGGTCACCTGATGGTAAAAAACTGGCTTATGTCAGTTTTCAAAATGGTCAGGCTGAAATTTTCATAATGAATATCTATACTGGCAAGCGCGAGAAGATAACATCATATCCACGTCATAATGGTGCTCCTCGTTTCTCGCCAGATGGGAATAAACTTGCGCTGGTTCTTTCTAAAACGGGCAGTTTGCATGTGTATACATTGGATTTAAACACTCGGAAGTTAACACCAATTACAAGTGGTAGATCAAATAATACAGAACCGTTTTGGCATCCTGATGGTAAATCATTGATCTTTACATCGGATCGGGGTGGTAAACCACAAATATATAAAGTAGATTTGGCAAGTGATTCAACGAATCGCTTAACTTGGCAAGGGCGTCAGAATCTAGGTGGGCAGATTACGCCTGATGGGCGGTTCTTGGTCATGGTCAATCGTACTAACTCAGGTTTCCATTTAGCAAAACAAGATCTAGAGACAGGGTCTGTACAGATTTTGACCAAAACTTTGCTAGATGAGTCACCGAGTATTTCACCAAACGGTGGTATGGTAATTTACAGCTCTATCTTTAATCAGACTAACGTACTCTCGATGGTCTCGATAGATGGTCGCTTTAAAGCTCGATTACCCGCGACAAATGGCCGTGTCCGTGCTCCGGCATGGTCACCCTATTTGTAGCCAGTAATATGTATCAAAACTAAGGAAAATATAAAAATGCAACTAAACAAAGTTCTTAAAGGGCTATTAATTGCGCTGCCGGTTCTTGCTGTTACAGCATGTAGTTCAAGCGATGACGCAGCAAACTCCACTGGCTCTGAAACGAACCAATCAACTTCTGGCTCAGCAAATGGAGTTGATACCACAGTCGTTTCACCAATTGGTGAAAATGGTCAGCTTTCTGAAGAAGAGCTAAAGGAACAGGCGCTTCGTGAGTCTCAAACTATCTATTTTGCATTTGATAACTCTACTATTGCTAGCGACTACGAAGAAATATTAGCGGCTCACGCTTCTTACCTAAGTAAAAACCCATCACTTAAGGTAACGGTTGAAGGTCACGCTGATGAGCGCGGCACGCCAGAATATAACATCGCTCTTGGAGAGCGCCGTGCAAATGCTGTTGCTAAATACCTACAAGCACTTGGTGTTCAAGCCGATCAAATTTCAATTGTAAGCTACGGTGAAGAGAAACCTCTTCTTATGGGTCAGTCTGAAGATGTGTATGCAAAGAATCGTCGTGCGGTTTTAGTATACTAATCAAAGGTAGGTCTTATGTTCAGTAACCTTAAGCACGTCATTATGCTTATGTTACTGGCAAGTGCAGCGAACTCAGTGTTCGCTGTACCAGCTCCAGTATCAGATGTTAGTGGCAATAGCAGTTCAGTATCGTCCTCTGCCAGTTTCGAAAATGAAACAGAGGTTCAACGCCTTGAGCGACTTCTCGAAAATCGTAATCGCGTGCAGCTACAAATGCAGCAGCAGCTTGATGATATGTCACTGGAGATTAACGAACTTCGTGGTCAGCTTGAAAAAAATAGCTACGATATGCAGCAGATGCTTGAACGCCAGCGTGAACTTTTTGTTGAACTTGATAAACTTCGTGGCCAAGTAGCAGCTAAACCTGTTGCTGAAGTAACTAAAGAAACGTCCACAGCTAAAGGTAAGTTCAGCTCCAATATAGATGAGCAAACAGCGTACCAGAACGCGGTCGATCTTATCTTAAAGAAGCGTGATTATGCCGGTGCTATTAAGGCGTTTCAACAGTTCCAACAAGACTACCCCAATTCTACTTTTGCTCCCAATGCGCATTACTGGCTTGGACAGCTCTATTTTGCCAAGAAGCAAGATAAAGAGGCAGTTAAAAGCTTTGCCGCTGTGGTTGCTTACCCTAAGTCCAATAAACGTGCTGATGCATTAGTCAAACTCGGGGATATATCCAAACGCAATGATAATAGTCTGCAAGCGACTAAATACTACCAGCAAGTTATTGATGAATACAAAAATAGCGCTTCAGCTAAGCTTGCCGAAGAAAGAATCAAATAATAATAAAGGAGCGTGAGTCGCTCCTTTTTACTATGAATCTGACAAGTAATTAAGTTCGATACTGGTATTTCGAACTCGCTTAAGGTTAAAATACGCGGATTATTAAAAGTTGCCCAGAGCAAGAGCAATGAGTCACGTTTTAGAAACTATTGAAACTGTATATCCATTTCCTCCGAAGCCAATCCAATTGTCTGATGAAAAAAAACAGACACATATAAAAAATATCAAATTGCTGCTGAAAGAAAGAGACGCAGTACTGATTGCTCACTATTATACTGACCCGGAAATCCAAGCATTAGCTGAAGAAACGGGTGGTTTTGTTGGCGATTCATTAGAGATGGCTAAGTTTGGTAATCGTCACCCTGCGAGTACTTTAGTCATTGGTGGTGTACGCTTTATGGGTGAATCTGCAAAGATTCTAACACCAGAAAAAAATATTCTTATGCCAACACTTGAAGCAGAATGTTCCCTTGACTTAGGCTGCCCAGCGGATCAGTTCTCAGCGTTTTGTGATGACCATCCAGATCATACTGTGGTTGTTTATGCCAATACTTCGGCGGCGGTTAAAGCTCGTGCTGATTGGGTAGTGACATCAAGTATTGCATTGGACATCGTTGAGCACCTTGATTCTGAAGGAAAGCAAATTATTTGGGGACCAGACCGCCATTTAGGATCCTATATTGCCAATAAGACTGGTGCGGACATGTTGCTATGGAATGGTGAGTGTGTTGTTCATGATGAGTTCTCTGCCGACGCCTTGCGTAAAATGAAAGGTGTTTTCCCTGATGCTGCTGTTTTAGTGCACCCTGAATCACCTGCAAGTGTAGTTGCTTTAGCTGATTCCGTCGGTTCGACAAGTCAGCTAATAAAAGCGGCAAAAGAGTTGCCAAACCAAAAGTTGATTGTTGCAACTGATAAAGGTATCTTCTTTAAGATGCAACAGTTGGTACCTGAAAAAGAATTAGTCGAAGCGCCAACAGCGGGTGCAGGAGCGACCTGTCGTAGCTGTGCACATTGTCCTTGGATGGCGATGAATGGATTACAGGCAATAGAGGAGGCTTTGAGTTATGGTGGGGAGAAACACGAAATATTTGTTGATGAGGCAATACGTGTCAAATCGTTGATCCCACTTAATCGCATGCTCGATTTTGCTGAGCAACTTAATATTAAAGTAAAAGGTAATGCATAATAGTGTCATTAAAAGCCAGCTCTAATATAGCTGGCTTCTTAAGTTTCCGAATTAAGTTAAGGTTAACTAAACATCCAATAGTTTATGGGATTATCAGGGCATTGGTACGGTCCACACTCAGCAAAGGTGGACAGTATGTTGAGTGCCACAACAGCCAAAGCAATGAGACAAACCCAGCGTCCAAGCATACTGATAGTATATGATTCTGAGTTCCATTCTTGATTCCACATCATCAAAAGTATTGCAACAGCTAAAATGGTTGCAGCAAACAAAATAAACGCCCAAGTATAGTAGTGCATACCTAATACAGGACTACCGTAACCTGGAGTTCCAGGTATCACATGTAGGGATATTTGGCGCAGTGAAGTTGCTGCGCCAAATAACGCACCGATCAGCACTACACCATAATGTCTCTGCTCAGGACCATATTTTACGTTGAGCAGAAAACCGAACATCACCATGATAAATCCGATCCGTTGGAGCAGGCATAGTGGACATGGCAACTCGTGAAGTGCAAACTGGAGAATAAACCCAATCAGGAGTACTAAGGTCATACCAAATAGACCTAAGGTATTGAATAAGCTTATGTGATTACGATTCATTGCACCTATCCTCATAATAATATCGAAAGCGCATCATTTGCATGATGGTGAAACCAGAATAAACTTAATACTAATGAGACGGTAAATACCCCATAGCCCAAAGACTTCTTACCAGTGAATGCACAAAGCATTGCAATAAAGAGCATGAGAAGTATTAATGACATCATAAGAAACCCTTACTAAAAATTTGTTGCCAACAATTTGGTGTTTGGCCGTGTCTACTTTTACTCGGTAGCGCAAAACATAGGCTATATGTATTGGCCTCGGGCAATCGCTACTGTTTGCTTGTCTCCACTAAGTAACTGTGATCATTTATGCCCTAGCGTTTGATAAATGCCTTTACTGGCTGAAATTTGAGAATCAGCACCACGTTGGTTTTCTTAACAATATCGACAAAAACTCATTAAGTCTATTGAGATTTTCATTAGATAGTTTCATTACGTTGCCTGTGATTCGTGGTCGAAATGGACTTAAAGCGCACGCAAATGTTGCGTGCGCGGAAATTATTTTATGCTATTTAATATTATCCGATTAATATGGTTTTTTTCTTTTCTTCTAATAGAGACCACCAGTTAATAATACTTGGTTCATGGCTTAGTTCTTCAAAATTGATATTTATTCCAAGTTGATTAAGTTCTGAAGCAATACGCATCATACGCTGTGAGTCTAAACCATACATCAGAAGGTTTTTTTCTGGGTCTAACCCCGTTGGTTCTTCAAGCAGCGCTTCTACCTTTTCATACAGCCATTGATAGCTTACTACCGACTTAGGCTCCAACACAGTTTGTGTATTAATTACATACCCTGTGTAGTTTGCTACATAACTGAGCGCATTAAGGTGATCTTGGTAAGATAGATCTGCGATCGCATCGCTGACTAGAAAAGCTTGGATGTTTTTCTTAAGTGCATCTGTAACGGTAATTCTGCAACCTAAATTGGCATATAGGCCCGTGATTAGAAGTTGATCTCGCCCTAACTGATGTAAGTGTTGAGCAAGATCATCAGATTGCATAGCGCTGTAATGAGATTTGTTAATGACTATATCTCCCTCTTCAGGGGCGACAAAGGGAGCAATCATTTTTGAGCAGGGTGGTATTTCTTCAAACCCCCAAAAGTCCTCAATTAAAGCATGCGTATTACTGATTGCATTGAACGTTATTTGAGTATAAATAATGGGTATGTTTTTTTGCTTTGCCCACTCTTTAATCTTGGCTATATTTCCTAAGAGTGTGGGCAGTAAAACTGAGTCTGAGCTATAAATATCGACAAAATAGCGCTGCATGTCATGGATCAGCAGGACAGTTCTATCGGGATCAAGTTGCCAGTCAGTTTTATTTAAAAAAGAGGTCTTACTTGGCATTGGGTAGTTGACGTTTGTCGGTAGTGGCATGGCCTTATTCCTTAAATTTTTCTTTAGCCTTCAACAAGGCAAATTGACAAAGAGGTTAATGCAACAAGTTTCATTCTAGTGCACTCTGCCGATTTTGTGCGACATCGTACCCAAATGTATATGGGGTGATATGCTTTCTTGATGTACAGCAAAACTGCCACTTTGTATTTCTAACCAAAGATTTGAGGTGGTGGTATGTGAAGACCTTATACTATTTAACTAATTTACAACAAGTTTTTGTTGAAAATAACGGCTATTTATAAAATAATAGTGTTATTAAATGGACGATAAAATATTTGATGTTCTAAGTTCTATCGATGACACACTCAGCTTCATTTTATATCGACTTTTCCATAATGAGCAGGTCCCACTTTTCACCATCCCATGATGGCGTTACGATTTCGTGAGACGTCACGACAAAGCCCAATGATTCATAACAGCATTTGGCAACGGTATTTGTTTTGAATACTGCCAAAGATAGAACTTTAGCTTGAAGTTGTTCCTTTGCGAGTGCCATTAGTTGTTTTAACATTATCTTAGCGATACCTTGACCACGAACATGGTTTGATAAAAACACACGGCATATACGAAAGCTTTCATCTGAAACCTTAACTAATTCAACGTAACCGGCTTCGCTATCCTCTACAACAAATATAAATGGGATAACAGCGGCTTGAGCGCAGTGCTTATCTATTTGAATGATATCGAGAGGAAAGTCAAAACTAGGGCCTCCCCATTGATAATTGAGTTTCTCTGAATCAATCCAGCGAATAAGCAGGTTGTAATCATTGGTATTGAATGTTCTAAGCTTCATTGGTTTCTCTTCGAATAATTGGCATAATGTGTAACTTTGTATTGGTACTTTTGAAAATCTATAACATCATAAATTGGCCATCAATAACTAGGTTTCCTTGCCTCATTTGTGCGTGGTGATGTGTATGTAGTGGGAACCTTGGTTAACAATCCTAATATCTAGATATAAGTCACATTTATAGCTTTGGTGCTGTCGTTTAGCTTTGATTAATCATAGTGTGCTTTATATTCGTTCACCTTATTGAATCTATGGTGCGCTCATGGGCATATGGTTAGTTGTTAAAAAATGGTTTAAGTCACATGTCTTTCATATCAGTAATAAAAACATCCTTATATTAAGTGTTTTATATGTTGTGCTTTCTTGGTGGTTACTCTTGTTTGCTGGTGAGGAGGAACTGATAGAAAACCGAGCACAGTTTATTTATTACTTGATGGTGACAGCCTCAACGGTTGGTTATGGCGATCTATCACCAGCATCAGATATGGGAAAATGGGTAGTCGCATTATTTGTTATTCCTGGTGGTTTAAGTTTATTTGCTGCTGTTTTGGGTAGAGCTGCATCGGGGGCAATTGAGTATTGGCGAGCGGGAATATTGGGCAAGCGGAGAGTTAGGATGGAAAATCATATATTACTTTTAGGTTGGAACGGCCAACGGACAATACATCTGATTCGTATGCTGCAACATGAAGAAGAAGGAAAGAGGCCAATCGTCTTGTGCTGTCGTTCAGAAATCGAAAACCCATTGCCGGGGGAAATTGGTTTTGTAAAAGTAACCAGTTACACCGATACACAGGAGATGGCGCTATCGAATGTCACACAAGCAAGTTGTATCATCGTTGACAATCTAGAAGATGATATTACCCTTTCAGCCGCGCTTTATTGTTCTAGCGTTAACCCCAATGCCCACCTTTTGGCATACTTCAAAGATGAAGCATTAGGCCATCTTCTCAGTCAGCACTGTCCTAAAGCAGAATGTATTCCAGCTGTGGGTGCTGAAATGCTTGCCAAAGCTGCCGTTGATCCGGGTTCAAGTGCACTTCATCAAGAGCTACTAGCCTCTACTCGGGGTATGACTCAATATTCAACATTGTACCCACAAGATGCTAATGACACTAAGGTAGAATCTTTGTTTACGTTTATTAAAAAAGAGTACCAAGCGACACTAATTGCGGTTGATACTGGCTCAGGTATAAAGCTTAACCCTAAGTTGAGTTCCCCAGTATCCGCGGGAAGTCGTTTATTTTATATTGCTGACGAGCGTATTGAAGCTTTTAATTGGACGTTATTAAGCAAATAATAGTAAATTATATACCCATATTATTACTATAAAGGGCTAATTGTAGCCCTTTATAGCCTTTAACCATTCAATTTTTTGATGAAAAAAACGACATTTGATCTCCAATACATAGCTTTTAAATAATCATTTATTCATCAAATATATTAGAATTTTAACTCTAAATCAGGTGTTGACCTGATACCACAGAAACCCTATCCACAGCAAAATCCTTCCGAGAATTTAATAGTTAATTCTTTAAACTACTGAATGAATAGGAAGTAAAATGCACAAAAAGCTAATGGTCCTAGCTGTAAGTTCATGCTTACCGCTTATATCTGCGGCTGATGAGTTGAAAAAACCTGAAAATGGTCCTACCTCAAGAATTATCGGAGGGACGACTACTGGAAAAAACGACTGGCCTTTTATGGCTGCTTTGGTGACTAAGTCAACCACTGATTCACACAGTGGACAGTTTTGTGGGGCAAGCTTTATTGGTGGAAGATATGTTCTAACGGCAGCTCACTGTGTTGAGGGTGAAAAATCGAGTGATTTTGATGTAGCTGTGGGTACACATGATCTCACCCATATTTCCACTGAAGGACAACGCGTTGGAGTTCGCTCCTATTATATGCATCAAGACTTTAATGATGATAATGATATTGCGATCGTTGAGTTGGAGCGCGAAATCGTAGCACCTCGAGTTGGTTTAGCATCAGAAACTGAGGTGAATAACCTGAATTCAGGTGATACGCTTACCGTTACCGGCTGGGGTAACCAAGATACTTCAAGTTTTTTCGGGTCTTTCCCTAATACTCTTTATAAAGTTGATCTGCCTTATGTTGACAGAGGTACATGTCAAAATTTAGGGGGAAGTTATTCCTCTATTGGTGATGATGCTATCTGCGCAGGTGACCTAGCGGGAGGCAAAGACTCTTGTCAAGGAGACAGTGGTGGCCCTCTAGTAGTTAAAGATGGCACTAGTTATAAGCAAGTGGGTGTCGTGAGTTGGGGCGAAGGCTGTGGAGAGCCTAATTCGCCAGGTGTTTATGCTAATGTAGGTTACTTTAAAACCAATGGCTGGATTGAAAGAAATACTATTGGCGTGAGTTATACGCAAAATACGATATTTGAAACTCGAAGTGGTGAGTATGATATTAATTTGCCAATTAGAAACTTTAGTACTGAAGCCTTTAATGTGACAAATATTACCGTACCTGCTGGTGTTACTTTGGTCACTAATAATTGTACAGCAACTTTAAATACTAGTGATGATTGCTCCATTGATGTTAAGGTTGATGCTTCCGTCGCGCTTGGAAACTCCGATCGTACCACAATAGAAGTGAGCACAGATCATCGGATTGCTGGTGATTTGTCGATGAATATTGTATTTGCAGAACCAAAATCTCAATCACAAGGTTCCGGTGGTGGTAAAGGTGGTTCTATTTCTTTGGCTATGGCGTTTCTAGCATTATTTGGCTTCGGTCTAAGAGCAAGAGAGCAGCGTAATGCGTAAGCTTTGGTTTAGCTTATTTGTTGCAATATGTGGTTTGGTTATCTCTGCATGCCATACAAAGAGCGAAATGCAATTAGATGAAACTGTTGCAGTTCCTCTGTTTAGTTACAATATTAACGCTGACTCAATTGTGTTTGAAGCACTTGCCAGCGGATGCAGTCATAACCAAGACTTTGCGATTAGAGTTGATAGTAAGACAGAAAAAACCGCCAAAATTTCTATCATTCGGTTAAAAGCAGATCATTGCAGAAAATGTTCGCCTATCAAAGCTTCGAGCTTCCATTAGAGCGTGGTATGGCTAACAAAAACATTACGATCAACAATCCTATTGGTGAAGCTATCACCAAATAAATGAAGAGGCGCTTTATGAGCGCCTCTTTTTATTGATCTATCTCGTTATTTTGTATGAGTAAACCATTTTTGAAGAGGTGTATTCACATAGCTTTTCCATGCCTCAGGAGTGGGACCTATATTGCAAAAACTATGCAATTAACATTTTTAATATTGCTTTATTTATTTGATTTATTATTCTTCGTTCTTTTTTCTAATTATGAATGAATGGAATAATAACTATATGCAAAAAATAGTACTGACGGCGGTGGTAGGCTTAGTCACTTCTTTGACCGCATTAGCTCAAGATCATGCAAATACAGAAAGAATGGCTAGTGCAAGAATTGTTGGTGGTAAACCAGCAACTACGTCGGAGTGGCCTTTTATAACTTATGTCGACATTGGTAATAAATTTTGTGGCGGTAGCCTTATCGGTGATAGGTATGTTTTAACCGCAGCACATTGCGTTAGGGAAAAGAGCCCTACTGATTTGAAAGTATATGTGGGGCCTAAGACCACATTGGAGAGGCTTTTTGCTACACCTGAGTCTGTTCGTTCCTATTATATCCACAGTGACTACAATGCTACCACCTTTGCTAATGACATTGCGATTATTGAATTAGAAAATACAGTTACCACACCCCAAGTCGTACTTGCTACTGAAGTAGAAGTTAGTGCCTTAGATACAAAAAGCATATTGACGGCGGCGGGCTGGGGGGATACTTCATTTGGTGGATACCCTTCAGACATTCTTCGGCAAGTGAATTTATCCTATGTAGACAGAGGAACCTGCCAAATTATTGATGATGATTATGCTAATATTGGTTCTGATGCGATTTGTGCAGGTCAAGAACATGGAGGAAAAGACACTTGTCAAGGAGATAGTGGTGGACCGTTAATAATAGAAGATGGTGCAGGAGTCAAACAGGTCGGAATTGTTAGTTGGGGAAAGGGCTGCGCGCAGGCTAATGCCTACGGCGTATATTCCAATGTTGGTTACTTCAATACCAATGGCTGGATTGAGAAAAACACTTCAGGCGTGAGTCATTCGCCTGACATTTTATTGAAGGCTAAAAGTGGTGAGCATTCTCGCACACTGGAAGTTAAAAACTTGATTGACCCTAATGACCCTAATGATCCTACTTTTAGTGTTACATCGGTCCAAGTTCCATCAGGTGTTACTTTGATGGCTAATAATTGTACTGCGTTCCTGGAGAAGGGTGACGTTTGTACGATAGACATCAAAATAGATGCGTCAACCGTTTATACTAACTCAGATAAAGCAATAGTTAGAATAATGACCGATCACCAAATTTCGAGTGAATTACCAATTTCAATCGTATATTCCTATGAAGATAGAAATGCTCAAACGTTAAATAATGGTGGTAAAGGAGGTGGTTCAACCACTCTTGGTATGATGCTATTAGCAATGTTTGGCTTCGCTCTTAGGGCTAGAAAGCGCGACAAGGCATAATCTTAAGTTTTTAGCTGTTGTTCATGGATGAAAATAAAAAGCTGGCGCATTCAAAGCGCCAGCTTTATTGATTATATATCATCGTTCAATGAGAAGGGCACCGCGACCTGTGAGCCCACATAGCATGGCTGGAATAGCATTGAAGATTTCTTCAAATTGCTCTAGCCCTTCAACCCCTTGTTCAGCGAGCGTGGCTAAACAGGTCTCAGGATCATACAACATACTAATAGATAACAGCACGCCACCAAGTAATGCGTTATCCTCACTGTCTTCAGGCATTATCGATTGCCAGTCATCTTTGGTTAGTTGCCAGCCTTGCAGCAAGCCTTCACAAAAATCACGCGCTTCTTGATTAACAATATCAGCGTCATCCAGTTTACATTCTTGTGGCCATACCCATTGATCTTCAAGCAAATCTGGGCGACATTGATTCCACATTGCGATAATTAATTCAATGTAACTTTCGAGTTGTTCACCATCGGTGAACGGGGCAACTTCGTCACCTCCCCATAAAAGTGGAATCCATTCTTGAGGAGGAAGAATGTTAGGTGCGGCGGCCATCGCAGTAACAAAACCTTGGGTTTTAGGTTCGTTGATTAGCTTATCTTTTAGCTCTGGTTGGGCGAGTATTTCGTTTAAAGTCAAAATAAATACCAAACGGTCATATCAATTTGGGGTAATAATAACAGCCCAAACTAGACATAAAAAGGCCACAGCTTGCGTATATTCGCTATAATTTAATCGAAACAGTAAAAATTCAAAGGCTTATGGAAATACGTTCTTCGCTAAAAAGAAAAAGTTTTTTAGCTCTCACAGTCTATTTAGTCATAGTGATTGCCATCATAGGATCAGTGAGTTATCTAGTTGTTGAGCCTCCAATTCGAGATCAGTTGGAAAAGAATCTCGACTTACGAACAGAACTGATAGCAGCTGAGATTGAAGAGCCGCTTAATAGCTCTGTTGGCATATTGCAGAGCGTTGTCGGCATTGGAAATACCGCTGACTCTCAGGAGCATCAAGCAGAAATGTTATTTGAGTTATTTTCAGTGCTTGATGGCGTCGTTGTGAGTGGTGGGCTATGGCCAATTCCGTATTCCATTAACCCAAATAAAGCTTACAAGAGCTTATTCTTTAACCGAGCTCGAGATGGTCAGGTGGATCAGGTTTTCTCTTGGGATAATCCTGAGTCTGGTGGCTACGATAAAGAATCTTGGTATACCTCTGTGGTTGATCAGCCTGCGGGGACGGTGATTTGGTCACAAGTTTATATTGATCCGTTTACTCATGTTCAAATGATTACGGCGTCGTCGTCATATTTTATCGATGGTGCTCCGGGAGGAGTGGCGACCATTGATATCTCGTTGGAAAGCCTTATCGAGTTCATTAATAAACATGCTCAAGAATATGAATTAGGAGTTGTACTTAAAGATTCATACGGTGATGTGATAACAGACTACAACTTCCAAGTTGTCAAAGATATCTATATGGGCAGTACGGAGTTTGGTGATTTTCAATGGTATATTGATGTCGTCAACTCCAATCGATTCGTTGATGAAGAAGCCTTCAATGTGGTAACCAAGGTTGAAGCAGGTATTATTCCTATTATGCTGGCATGCGTCATGATGGGCTATGTGCTTATTAACCGCTTTTTGATCTCTCCGATTGTACTCATTGCTGAAAAAGTAAATAACTCTCGTGCCGGAGGCTCAATCCATATTCGCTATAATAGCCAAGATGAAATACGCCAACTAATAGACACTTTCAATCAAAAGACAAAATTCCTAGAGCAAGAAAAACAAAAAGCTCAAATATCGACCAAGGCAAAGAGTGCTTTTTTAGCGACGCTATCGCATGAAATACGAACTCCTATGAATGGTGTACTTGGCACGGCGCAAATACTGATGAAAACAGACTTGAGCCAAGAACAGCTTAAACATATGAAAACCCTGTATGACTCGGGCGATCATATGATGACGTTACTGAATGAGATTTTGGACTTTTCAAAAATCGAGCAAGGGTATTTAGAGCTTGAAAAACATCCATTTCCGCTTGAATCTATTTTAGGCAGTGTGAACAGCGTATACTTTACATTGTGTTCTGAAAAAGGTCTGCAGTTTAAAGTGTACTCCGAGGTCTTTAAAGGGCGGTGGTATTTATCTGACAAAGCACGTTTGCGCCAAGTGCTGTTTAACCTGCTCAATAATGCGGTGAAATTTACTTCACGTGGCTACGTAGAAGTCTATTTTCGGGAAATTAAGCAAGAGGGACGTAATTTCCTAGAAATTAAAGTCCGAGACACCGGAATAGGTATAGCTAAAGATGCTCATAACAAAATTTTCAACCCTTTTGAACAAGCTGAATCGTCGACGACAAGACGCTTTGGTGGAACTGGTCTTGGTCTCGCGATAGTAAAACAAATATGTGAACTCATGAATGGGGAGATAACGGTCACTAGTGAAGTGGGTATTGGTACCAGTTTTAGAGTGACACTTGAGATGGAGCAGTGTGAGCCTCGTTTACTGGATATCAAAGAACATGAAAACCTCAATTACCAAGGTCTTAAAGCACTGATTGTCGAAGACAATCGAACCAATGCGATAATTATGAATACCTTTATGACCAGCAAAGGGTTTGAGTGTGAGGTCGCTGAGAATGGGGAGATTTGCGTCGAAAAAATAGTGAACCATAATTACGATCTTATCCTTATGGATAACCACATGCCGATTATGGATGGTGTTGAAGCAACGATTGCCATTCGAGCGCTCACTAGCTCTAAAACCAAAATCGTTATACTTGGTTGTACCGCTGATGTATTTAAAGAGACGCGTGAACGCATGGTTGGTTCTGGGGTAGATTACGTCATTTCAAAACCTATTGATGAAACTGAGCTCGATGATGCGTTATATCGTTTCTCTGACAGGCTTTATCAATATAAGCCTGGTCTACTGGCAAGAAAAGACGCGAAACCACAGCAGATGGAACCTTTGCTAGTTAACCTATTCATGGCATTAGAAGACAAAGATATTCCCCTTGCTGAAGAGTATTTTCAGAGGTTAAGAACTGAACTGGCTGACCTAAAAGATGTTTTACTTGTGCAAACGCTTAATGCTGTACAGGAAAAATTGTCCCACGGAGAAGTACCTACCCAATCAGATTTGGACGTACTTACCGTCTCACTTAATACTCACCAAGATTAGCTTTTAATCATATACCTTATACATTAGAGCGGATAAAATCCGCTCTAATCAGTTATTAAATAATCAAACAATCATTGAGTAAGACTTTTTTTAACTAATAGGCTTGACCTACTCCAATAGAATCATTAAATTAGCGCCTCGTTGGTAAGCGAAACCAACCAAAATTCGATTTGGTGAGTTGTCCGAGTGGCTGAAGGAGCACGCCTGGAAAGTGTGTATACGGCAACGTATCGAGAGTTCGAATCTCTCACTCACCGCCACATTTTAAACCCCAGTAGAAATGCTGGGGTTTGTTGTATTTGTAGAAAATATTATTTCTCTCAAATAGTGCAATTGCTAGATCTTTTTAAATGTTCTAGTTGTATGCCCGTGCAAGTTTACCAACACCACTGATGTAATATGAGTGACAATCACAGGTGACAAATGCAGACTCTCCCTTTTCTAACCTCAATGAATGCTGTTCTGCCTCAATCAGTATTTGCCCTTCGATGCAGAACAGTACTTCTGCGCTTCTTATATAGAAGACTTGCTGCTCGGTTGTTGATAACACAATATCAAAACAAAAATCATCAACAGGGATAGGATAAGTGAGCCGAAAAGGTTTTTCTATTGGCGACATAATTAAGCGCGAAGCTTGAGTCGGCTTTACAGACAGGTTATTGATAAGCTCTTTGATATCAATGTGTTTTGTAGTAAGGCCTGCTCTTAGTACGTTGTCTGAGTTGGCCATGATTTCTAAAGCGGTTCCTGATAGATAGGCATGAGGTGTTTGAGCATGAAGAAACATGGCTTCTCCGGGCGCTAATTCAACAATGTTTAGCAATAAAGGTGCAAATAGTCCCATATCGTTCTGATAGTGAGTCATTACTATTTTTGTCGTCTGCCATGCTTCTCTTGCCAAACGACTTTTGGGAGGTGTTTCAATCGCACGTTTAATTTCAGACAGCGCGTTTTGTTTCTCGTGATTTGTTAGGGTCATTATCTCTTTAAAAAAAGAACGAAGGCTAGTTTCATTAGGGTGGTTTATTAGCATTTGAAGAAATGGCCTTAAAGTATCAATATTTGCTTCTTCAAACAGGTGAATGATTTCATCAATAGGCCTAAAACCATTTAAAGCAGAAAAAAACGTTAAAGCATAGACGAGCTCAGGTTTATGGTTGGCGTCTTTGTAGTTGCGATGATTGGCGTTAATGGGGATGCTAAGCTCATTTTCCCGTTGGAAACCTGTCTCGGCTTGTTGTTTATTTGGGTGCACTTGGATAGATAGCGGTGAATCTGCCGCGATAACCTTAAGCAAATAGGGAAGTTCTCCGTAGCGCATTGCGGTATAGCTTCCGAGCATAGTGGTTGAGTTTTTAGTCAGCAAATCGGTGAGACTAATGCCTTGTTCCGAAATACGAGAGCACCCAAGCGGGTGAGCTCCCATCCACATTTCGGCTTGCGGCATATGGTCAGGGTTTTCGATATTAAACATCTCATGCAACGACCTTATACTTCCCCACGAATAGGTTTGAATGACATTATTGAGCTTATAGACAGACATGGAAGTTATTCCTCAATTCTTACCAACTACGAATGAATAAAAGCGACTATTAATCGACATCTAAAAGCCACTTCTGTGCGGGGGTTAATCGGCTTGCCGTGTATTCAGAGAGCCATTTTTTTTGGTCTTGCTGAGGCACATCATCACGGTCAATATACAAACCATGTAATACTCGACGGCGCGCCCCTGAATAGTTGATTGTTCCGCTATGCCACGTGTGTGCGTTAAATATCATTACACTGCCAGCTGGACACTCTAGATAGACTTGATCTGGGTGCTCGCCGTCAACGTTGTCTAGCACATCTTCCGGCAACTCTTTACGTAGGTGGGTACTAGGTATAATTCGTGGTGCACCATTTTCACGTGTTAAGTCGTCTATTGCCCAAATTGAATTGACTAGGTGGACTTTGGGAAAGTCCGGTCGTGGTTTTTTCCAATCGGCATGGAGTGGTTGATGGCCGCAGTCTGGATGTGCCTCTCGAGCATTAAGACTTGAGATTTTGAAGCCACCGGCAAAAATGTGCTTACATGCTGCAAGTGCTAGTGGGTGCGCCCAGACTTTTTCCCACACCGTTCCTTTATTGATAAGGTTGGCAACTCTGGTCACCCCTTCTTCTTGATGATGCTCAATGGCGAGGTTTTCACCTTCGCGATCAACTAACATGTCAATGGTGCGACGCATTTCTTCGAGCCAGTCTGCATCCACTACATTCTCGATGATAGTGAACCCAAGAGTGTCGAGTTCTTGTTTCAACTTTTCAGGAAGTTCTAGGTCAGCACCTAGTGCGCTTAAATATTGTTGAGCGGTTTGTGTCATAATGGGTACCTTCTCAAGTTATTGGGTTCTGACTTCGATAACCAAGTTAATAGACTGAGCAAAGTATTTAAGCAGGGTAATTGTTCGAAAAGCTGGATTTTTGTTGGCTTTAATGGAAAGTGTGATTTAAAACGTATGCTATTTTTATCGGTTCGATTATCGTATTCAAAGGCAAACAGAGCAACGCTTCAAGCGTTAAAATAGAGAAGGTTGCTACCTCATACACAAGACATAATTATCGATTATGCTAGATAAAAAATATTTACATGAAGCTCTAAATCACTATGCGAAGCATACCGAAAATATTAGTAATGTTTATTTTGCAGGCAGCTTACCTAAACCACCTCAGTTAGCCTATCAGGTTCATTTTCCACGTGTAGAAATGGTATTGATAGGTGAGTTAGATATGGAGGTAGGTAACAGTCAAGGGGTCGACACTCGCTGTACCTTAAAGCAAGGGGGCGTGTTGTATTTGCCCGCAGAAAGCTGGAATAAACCTCTGTGGGACAAGCCTGTTGTAACCCTGACAGTTATGGCGGGTAAACAAAGCTTTGGTATGAGTTTACTAAGCTGGGATGGTGTTCAGTTTGACTCGGCGATTAAAGAAAGTGTTTTTCGTCGCGGCCCAAGAATTGGGGCTTGCATTCTCAATGCGATAGAAGAAGCTATTAAGCAGCCTGAAAGTCAAGAGACGAAACGTTTGTTGATCAGCAGCTTGCTTAGCCATATCCTTGATCTTATTGAAAGGCCAGTTGAAAACATCTCGAAAAGTCACGCACTTTTTGAAGCGGTGAGGGAGCATTTAGAGCAGCATTATCATGAACCACTGACACGCGAATCTGTAGCCCAGCACTTCTATGTCTCTCCTAATTACTTATCGCAATTGTTTCAAAAAGAAGGCCAACTTAAATTTAACGAATACCTGAATCATGTTCGACTTGAACGGGCAAAGTACTTACTCATTGCGTACGATATGAAGGTTAAGGAAGTGGCGCATCGCTGTGGATTTAAGGACAGTAATTATTTTTGTCGAGTCTTTAGAAATCAAACCGCACGATCTCCATCTGAGTATCGCACGCAGTATCTAAGCTCTAGCATCAAAGTAGGGAGTTAAAGGATCAATTCGGCATTGGGTGGAGCATTACGTATTTTTTCAATAGCCTGTAACACATGACTACTGTTTTTTAAAAAATGCGCGATGGAGCAACGGACTATGCGTGTATGACTAAATCGTTCAACCCCCTCGATATTGATATCTGCGATAATAACGGCCACATCTGCGTCACTTATCACGTTTTCTTCAAGGTGATTTTCACTGCCAAGTGCGCCTTGGGTTTCAACCGAGATGTTGTAGCCCGCTTTCTTGCATGTTTTTTCAAGTACTTCGGCGGCCATATAGGTATGTGCTACGCCACTAATACATGCGGTAACTCCCACGATTTTCAAATTGGCGTTCCTTGTTTTGGTTGTGTGGTGATGCCCAATGATTGCACTGCTATTTGACCTGACCCGGCATGGTTTGTGTTCAGGTTGTTAATTAATGTTTATATAAATGGAACAAAGATCGCTTAATTGTAGATTTTACGCTGATCAAATTAGGGAGACCGAACTTACTATATGAAGCTGCGAAAACGAAAACATCACCCTCCCTATTGCATATATTTATCTAAACTGGAATTCTTTTAAGCACTGACTGATGGCATTTTTGCTTTCAGTAAATTGCAGACCGTGGTGGGCGAGCTTGGTCGTATTCAAGCGTACATCACGTGTTTTTGGCGCATCATTAACTTCTAGTATGTCTGGTAAACGTGCTTTTTGACCAAGCTCAGTGAGGATGTGTTGTGCTATTTCATACCTGCTGGCTGAGTTATGAGCTCCAGTGTGATAGATACCATACGGGATATTAAATATCCTTGGGAATTGCTCAATAAGTTCATGAATATAAGTGAGTCCACGAAACTCGTTGCTGCGCTCTTTCATCACTTGGCCATTGAGGAGCGCTTGTAGAGCATTCCATATAACGTTGGGATTAATGCTGGTATGACGCTCTGGTAAGCCAAATAACCATGTGAAACGAAGAACCCATGTTTCCTCATGAATAGCGAGCAGCTTTTGTTCTGCCTCGAGTTTGTTATGCCCGTAGACTGTATCTGGAATTGGCTGATCCGTTTCGCTGTATGGACCCGCTTCAGGGTTACCATTAAATACTTGCTCTGTAGAAATAAAAACAAGTTTAGAGTCATGTGCCTTACATGCATTTGCAACGTTGACTGCACCTTGTACATTTACCTTGTAGGCAAGGTCAGGGTGTTGATTACAAAAATCAGTAGTGGCAATAGCCGCAGCGTGAATCACATAGTCAGGCTTAAATTTAGCCAATGCTTTGGCTACAGAGTCATTATCTGTGATATTAAGTTGGTCAGAGCCTAAACCGAGTATATTGAATTCCGTCTTATATCGATTGATAAAACGAGTGCCGAAAAAGCCCCTTGCGCCTGTAATGAGTATTTTTTTAGTCACAATGATTCTCCTGCAGTGACTTGATAGCTTGGATGATAAGATTCAAGCTATGTAGACGAATGTAAATTCAATAGGGGCCTACGTGATAGCGAAAAGTGCCTAGCCCCAACCAGATTAATAATGCAGTCTTAATACCCTTTAAGCGGTCGATTTGGATAAATGAGCTTCTATTTTATTCAAGACTGTGTCGGCGCGTTTTACTGCATCGCTTACACCAATACGCACAATGGTTTTACCTTCAAATCGTTGACTGTTTTTAATATCAATGTCTTTGGTTAGAATGACGATATTTGCTGCCTTAATGTCCTCTTCCGTGAGTTGATTTTCTATACCAATTGAGCCTTGGGTCTCCACTCTACATTTCCAACCTTTTACTTTAGCTGCAGCTTCAATAGCTTCTGCTGCCATGTAGGTATGTGCAACGCCTGACGGGCACGCTGTTACTGCCACAATATGAGTCATAATCTTGTTCCTTATCTTTTATTTTTATAGCCAGAAGTTAATGGCGCTACAGGCCAGTTTCCATTGAATAAGATCAGCCTATTTCGATGTCTAGGTCGATATCGTCGGACTCCTCTTCAGCCTCTTTAATGACTGGTCGACGAGCTTTTAAGAAGTTGACCATCAATGCGGTTACAAATGAGCCTACAGCCAAAGATAGGATGAATCCTATGCGACCATCGACGACAGGCAAAACAATCAGACCGCCCCATGCGGCATAGCTTTCTACACCAATGAGAGCCGCGGTTACTGCACCAGTAGCAGTACCAATCATAATGGAAGGAATAACGCGAATAGGGTCACCTGCTGCGAAAGGAATGGCACCTTCTGTGATACCCATAGTTCCCATGAGGATAGACGCACGACCAGCTTCTTGTTCGCTAGCATCATAAAGCTTTTTGTTTAAAAACGTCGCAAGACCCATACCAATTGGAGGAATGGCGATCGCCACAGATGATATACCTGCAACATTGTAAATACCTTCACCAACACACAAAATGACGAATGCAAAAGCAACTTTATTTACTGGGCCACCCATATCAAATGCGATCATACCGCCCATAATGATTGCCAGCAGAATGATGCTTTCGTTTTGCATACTCTTTAAGAAGTCGGTTAATGCAGCGGTTGCATTACCAATCGGTTCGCCGATCCCCCATACAATGGCTCCAGCAGTAATAAAGGTTCCTACAATGGGTATCACAAAAATGGGCATGATAGAGCGTGCAAAAGTCGGGACTTTTATTTTTTTCAAATAAAACACGACAATGCCACCAAGCAGACCTGCAAAAATTGCACCAAAGAAGCCTGTGTTATACATATCAGCGCCGATAAATGCGGCGATTGCAGATGGTGCCAGTGCTGAGCGATCTGCAATGGAATAACCGATGTAAGCGGCTAGGATAGGTATCATAAGTTGAAAGCCAGCGACTCCTATGGAAAAGAGGTCGTGTAACCCTGTCCCTTCCTTCGGCACAGCACCTTCACCGTAGAGCATCACAGAGGTTGCGAGCAGAATTCCACCTGCTACAACGAATGGGATCATATGGGAGACGCCTGTCATTAGGTGCCTTCTGGTGTCCTTTACAATGGTGATTAAATCATTCATAGACCTGTCCTTGTGGCCAAAGTGTCATTATTGGATCGGTTTTAACGGGATCGGCGAGTTGAGCTTTGAACCTAATATTGTGAGTATTTGTGCTGTCTCGTTAGAGGATTTTTGTGCTATTTACTGGATATTTGTTAGGGTTTAGGAAAAGTTTGATCTCTATCTACATTCTTGTCCAGAATCATCTTTAACTGTTATATTTAGAAATATGCTTTTAAATCAAGTGAATAGTTGTAATTTTCACTGTCGCATTGCCATTTCACACCTAGACGAATTAACACAGATAGTAAATTTGATTTCCTTCACACTTAGGCCCCTATATAACAAAAATCCAGTAATTAGTGTTTTTGTCCAATTGCTGAAATGGGGTGATTTGGTATTGTTTTGAAATCCTCTCCATGTGTGGCGTTGAAGTAAAAGGACAGTACGAAATGAAAACCCTCTCTTTTTCTTGTGAATTATCCAATGGGGTCCATGCTCGCCCAGCTAGCCATGTTGAAGCGCTATGTAACCAATTTTCCTCAGATATTACTTGGCAAAATCAGCGCACAGGAATGAGCGGCAATGCGAAAAGTGTATTGTCTCTTATTGGAACAGACACATTACTTGGCGATGAGTGCTTAATTACCATCAAAGGCCAAGATGAAGATATGGCGATGGAGCAGCTACAGCGATTTTTAAGCAATGAATTTTCTCATTGTGATGCACCGTTACAAAGCGCCGAAGATGGACATCAGATCGACCTGCTCCCTTTACCACGAAATTTTGCCAATCTTGAAGTTAAACACCATCAAGGCCGTTCAGTCAGTCATGGAATAGGCCGTGGAACACTATGCATGATGGGGGCAGTAAGCTTTGACAACCTCAATGATTTGCCACCCATGCTCGCCCTAAGCGATGAAGAGTTGCAAATGAAAAATGGTTTGGAATCGGTGATCAAGTCAATTTCAATCCAGTTGGAATCTGCGCAATGCACGGAAAGTGAAGTGTTGAAAGCGCATGTATCGATTGCTAATGATGTTGAGTTTCAACAGACGTTAACAAGCCATCTGATTGAAGGTCAAAGTTGCGCTGATGCCATCATTATGACAGCACAGCACTTTGCCAATATGGTCAAAAAATCCACAAGCCATTACATGAATGAACGTGAGCTTGATATTCGAGATGTTTGCTATCAATTGCTCCAGAGTATTTATGGTGATGAACGTTTTGCCAGCCAAACTCAACTTTCAGAGCCAACGGTGTGCTTAGCGGAAGATTTGACGCCCAGTCAGTTTTTAGAACTCGATAAATCCTTACTCAAAGGGCTGATTCTTACTAGTGGCGGCAGCACATCTCACACTGTAATTCTTGCTCGCTCTTTTGCGATCCCAACCATTATTGGGTTGGACGCCGGACAACTTAACGAAAGCATCGGTCGGCCCGTCATAGTTGATGGTCATCTGGGCGCGGTTGTGACCGAAATTACGGACTCGGTGGAGCGTTATTACTCTCAAGAGCAAAAAGTAACAGATATCGTAGCCACTCGGCAGGCGAAATATCGAGACTTAGCAGCGAAGACTCATGATGGTAAAGCGATTGAAGTTGCAGCCAATATTGCCCATTCAGTGGAAGCGCCCCAAGCGTTCGAACATGGCGCTGAATCCGTGGGTTTGTTTCGCACTGAAATGCTTTATATGGATCGCTCATGTGCGCCGGATGAAAACGAACTTTATAATATTTTTTGTCAGGCGATTGAATCGGCTGACGGCAAACCCATTATCGTCAGAACCATAGATATCGGTGGTGATAAACCGGTTGGCTACTTAAACATCCCCGTAGAAAATAACCCCTTTTTGGGCTATCGCGCGGTGCGCATCTACTCTGAGTTTATTGACCTATTCAAAACCCAGCTGCGCGCTATCTTGCGAGCGTCGGCCCACGGCAATTTAAAAATTATGATCCCGATGATTTCTTCCATGGAAGAGATTTTATGGGTGAAAGATGTCTTGTCGGAAGTGCGTCAAGCACTGCGTAAAGAAGAAGCCCCTTTTGCAGAGCGAGTACCGCTTGGCATTATGCTTGAAGTCCCCTCGGTGGCGTTTATCATCGATCAGTGCTGTGAAGAAATTGATTTTTTCTCAATTGGCTCCAACGACTTAACTCAATATCTAATGGCGGTCGACCGTGACAATGACAAAGTGGCGAAACACTACAACAGTTTGAACCCTGCATTTTTACGTACCTTAGACCATGTTGTGCGCGAGGTACATAGGCATGGTAAATGGATTGGCTTATGCGGCGAGCTAGGCGCTAAAGGTTCCGTATTACCACTATTGGTTGGCTTAGGCCTTGATGAGATCAGTATGAGTGCTCCGAGTATTGCCGCGACCAAAGAGCGCATTGCAAAGCTCGATAGCCGTGAATGTCGCCAACTGCTTAATCGAGCGATGGATTGTCGCACCATACATGAAGTAGAACACATTTTGGCGCAGTTTCGAATGAACCAAACCCAGGCGCCTATGGTATCGAAAGACTGCATTAGCCTAGATCGCGACCTTCGCAGCAAAGAAGAAGTGATAAAAACCTTGGCGGATAACTTGTTTGTGACTGGCCGCTGCCGTTATCCCAATAAATTGGCAGATGATCTCTGGGCGCGTGAAGATGTTTTCTCAACCGGTTTAGGGTTTGGTTTTGCCATCCCTCATACCAAGAGTGAGCATATTGAACAATCCGCCATTAGTGTGTGCCGTTTGGCTAAGCCAATTGAATGGGGCGATGAGCAAGCTCAATTCATTATTATGTTAACCCTAAACAAACATGCCGCAGGCGATCAACACATGAAAATTTTCTCTAAGTTGGCTCGTAAAATCATGCACGCTGATTTTAGAGATAGGCTAATGACGGCAAGTACAGCTGAACAAATTGAAGCGCTTTTAAAACAAGATCTTGAGCTAGTATAAGCCGCGTATTATTCGTGTGAAGGAGCGTTTATGATCACTGACTTAAATCAACTACTTGCCCAAGAAGCTAAGTTGCAATTTCAATCCTTTGGCCATCAAACGGCTTGGGAGTTAGGGTGCTTATTAAGAGAAAATGCAGAGCAGCGTTCAGTTGCCGTCGCGATAGAAATAGTGAAAAACTGCCACTGTCTTTTTAGCTTTGCTATGCAAAATACAACCCCAGACAATCAAGCTTGGATTGAGCGAAAACGCAATGTGGTTGAGCGCTTCCAGCATAGCTCTTGGTATATGGGGCAATATTACAAAACCAAAGGAAAGACGATAGGGCAAGCTTCTTTTGTTGATGAGAAGCAGTTTGCTCCTTACGGCGGAAGCTTTCCACTCATAGTTAAAGGCACCGGTGTGGTTGGGGCTATTTCAGTGTCTGGCTTGCCTCAATATGAGGATCATCAACTAGTGGTGGATACCCTAACTCAATATCTTGCCAGTCAGGGATGGACTTTTTGATTAAGCGCTGTTTCTCACAAACGCTATGCATGAACTAAAGGAAATATTGTGAAACAAACTAAATGGGTCACAGTTACGCTCAACCCTGCAATTGACCTGTCTGCGACGGCTAACGGATTTGCGGTTAACCAAGTCAATACAGTGAAAGAGGAGCAGCGTGACGCTGCCGGTAAAGGCATTAATGTAGGTCGAGTGTTATCTGATCTGGGCGCACAAGTCACATTAACCGGCTTTTTGGGGCAAAATAATAGCGAATTGTTTGAAGCTATGTTTAAGCAACGTGGTTTAAACAACAACTTTGTTATGGTTGCTGGAACCAATCGAACCAATATCAAAATCCATGATAGGTCTGGCGATACCACCGATATCAACTTTAATGGTTTTGCCGTCACTCAAGTTGATATTGACCTCTTGCATAAGCGGTTACTTAAACTTGCCAATACTCATCAAGGTTTTATTTTCTCCGGTAGTTTACCGAGTAATCTCGACCCGCATATTGTCGTCAGCTGGATTAAAGAGCTAAAACGTCTTGGCAAAAAAATTGTTTTGGACAGCAGCAAGGAGATGTTACGCCAAGGGACTGCCGCAAAGCCATGGTTGATCAAACCCAACGAAGCAGAAATATCTGAGTTACTTGGCAAACCTATTGTTACCATCTCCGAGGGCGCTGAGGCTGCCATGGAACTGGTAAACCGAGGAGTCGATAATGTGTTACTTTCGATGGGCGAGAAAGGCCTAATTTGGGTAAACCGGAAGCAGGTGCTCCTATCAACCTCTCCAGTCCTAAAGCCTGTTAGCACAGTAGGCGCGGGCGATTCCGTGGTCGCCGCATTTTGCTGGGCCAGCCAGTTTAGCCAGCCCAAGAAACAACTCGCCAACGCAACCGCCATGGGCGCACTCGCCGTATCACAAACCGGCGTTGGCTTATCCTCACCAGTCGAACTCGAAGCAATGCTCAAACAAATTGAGGTAAGGGAGCATAAGGTTTAGCCCACATCCATGACTAACTAATGCCCCTTTTGGGGTTACGAGCCGGAGTTTGAATAAAGGTCATCGGTTATATTTGATACAGAAAAACTAATGGGTGACAAGAAGCAAGACCTGTCCCATTACAATAAACTCATCGCTGCCCTGCTGAAGAAATAGTAAAACAATGGGGGTTGTTCCATAAAAACAACACATGTTCCTTTCATAAACTATGAAGCGCATCTGCGATATAGCCTAGCCATTCACAAACACCATAGTATGATGCACGCTCTGTTGCTTATGATTTATATAGAGGGAGTACTATGGATTTAAGTTTGAAAAAGATATTGCTTATGTTTGCTTTATATTGTGTCGCGGGCTTTTTTATCCTTTTTATCACACGCGATTTTATAACTAAATTTGCAAAGTTTTGTGGCGGCATTTGTCTCATTATATATGCCTCATTACTTGTCGCTGGGATAGGCTACGCTTCAACAATGTTGATTGACGTAGCAAATGAAGATATGACAACCAATAATCTAAGAGATCAGATTCAAGATGTTGTGGTAATAATTGCATTTTTGAGTGTATCGGTTACTTTTTTGTTTGGTGGTGTGGGTACAAACCTCGTGTATGCCTCTTTGTCATCGAATGATATGTCTGACGTTGTGTCGTCACTAAATAGGCTAGAAACACGAATAGACATTCTTGAACAAACAGTTACAAGTAGTAAGCGAAGAAGTTATCTAAGAATATTCACTAGTTGTTTGCTTCTTATTGGGATTGTCACTTTGATTTATAGTCAACTTTAAGTTTCAAACTTTAAAACTGGTTCTTGAAGACGATGATGAAGAGGTTCATGGTCACACACCTAATGGCAATCCAATAACTGATTACGCTTACGAGCTATTTCTTTCGAGGCTTACAGCAGCTAAATCAACTGAGGGTATACTTCAGCGCATAGAAAAAGATATGAAAAAGGCAAAACTTCTTGAGCTGGCTAGGCCTATGGCTAATGACATTTCTGCCTATTTTTCGCAAAAGAGTTATTATCGCCTTGAAGAAGTTAGAAATATCATAGACAAACACGTAAACGTTGTATAACAAATATTTAAGAGTGATTCTGCACGCATGGCATCTATGGTTTGAGTCTAGTTCCGTTTTTATGGTGATCTAATCAAATCTTATGGTAGCGAGCTTCACGCCTTAGTAGAGCTAAGTATGGAGTATAAATGAGCCTTGAATTATCAAATGTAGCTTGCTTAATAAAGTTTATTGATTCCAAATATGTGTCTAGCTTTGTCGATGAAGGGTTACTCTACATGAACACTCTCGGCTATTTCCGTACTTACGAAGATGAAAACTTAGCTCTTAGGGCTGATGAACATGAAGGGTTATCAGCAAGTCTTCGGGCAGGAGATGTTGATATTATCAAAGATGGACGTAAGCTAGATGGAATTATTGGCAAAGTTGATAGTAGAGAAATCCACGTTGATGAATTTAAGCTTTACTGCATGACAGCTATAACTTTTGACGACTTAGCATTTCCGTTCTTTTTAGATCAAAGTTTTAAAAATTTCGGAGATAAAGCTGTGATAATCGAAGGTCGACATCTAGCGCACTTTTTTGAGCGGTTGATAGCCAGAGTCGCAAACGATGAGACCATCTATGCTATTGATAGCTCCTTAAAAAGTGCAGGTTTAATTCAGTATGTTGAACGTGGGGAGAGTCATTTTAAGTTGACTCCATTTCACAAATTTTCTAACTATAAATGGCAAAAAGAGTTTAGGTTGGTTTATGAAGTGCCACAAATTCAAGGAGCATATGAGTTACGGCTAGGGGCATTAAATGATATTGCTGGCGTTATTGATACCAAAGAATTGCTATCTACACTACTGCGGCTTAAATAGAGTCTGCTTAATAATTTAAAATTAGCACGTTAGAATCCATGTTCTAACGTGCTTTTGTCCAGAGGCTTGCTGATGGGGCATAAAACACAGAAATGCCCCAAAGTTTCTTAGTAAAATATTTTGTACACATTTCTTTTGTCATCATTTAACCTATTATTTCTAATGACCAAAAATGCAATCAGTTTTGTATGAAGAGTTATACTGAAACCATTTTTATTTTAAATTTTGTGTTTTATCTTTAATTAAATAAAACAATATGATAAGTGACTTTATCTGGCGTTTTTTATCTGCATTCATATGGAATATGTCTAGTTTAAAGATACTGTTATATGCCAGTCGGAGAAAATAGGAAGTTACGTATGTTTGGTGAGTTGAAGAAAGTCCCTTTACGGAATATCTGGGCACATGAAGCGCAAGATTTTACTCCTTGGCTAGCGGAAAACATCGAAGAATTGGGAAACGCTGTTGGTTTGGAGCTTGAGCTAGTTCAAGAAGAAGCAAGTGTCGGGAATTTTTCTCTTGATATCTTAGCTAAGGATCTCGGGTCAGCTGAAAACGTCATTATAGAAAACCAGTTTTCTCAAACTGACCATGATCACCTAGGTAAGCTACTGACATATGCGGCTGGCTTCGATGCTTCATTCGTCATTTGGGTTGCTGAAACAATTCGTGAAGAGCACCGTCAAGCCTTAGATTGGTTGAATCACCGAACAGACAGTCAGACTCAATTTTTTGCGGTTGTTGTTGAAGTAATTCAAATTGATGACTCAAAGCCCGCTTTTAATCTAAAACCTGTAGTATTTCCAAACGAATGGCAAAAGAGTAAGTCTGCCAGCAAGTCTGTTCAAAAAATGAGTGTCAAATCCGAAAAGTACCGTGAGTATTTCCAAGGGTTAATTGATGAGCTTCGATGCGAGCATAAATTTACGTCAGCCAAGGCAGGTCAACCTCAGAATTGGTACTCATTTGCTTCAGGAATCACTGGTATAAACTATGGTGCAAATTTTTGCCAAGGCAATAAAGTTCGAACAGAGCTTTATATCGACTTGGGTAATGCTGATCAAAACGAGTCGTGCTTGAACTATTTGATCGAGAGCAAAGCAGAAATTGAGGATGAATTTGGAAGTGAACTTTCATGGGAACCAATCGATGGTAAGAGAGCTACTAGAGTGGCTGTTTATCGTGAGGGTTCAATTTTAGACGGAAGTGCTCTCTCTGAAATTAAATTGTGGCATATCGATAACTTACTTAAATTCAAAGGGATGTTTGCCAAAAGGATTCGCCAGCATTTGAAATAGGCATACAACAAACGACCATGGCTTCAGGTTATTAATACAGCAGCTCTAGCTCATATCTGCCCCAAAACGTTCTAGCCTATGACTCAGGACTAATTTTTCTTGTCATTAATTGACCTACTTTTTCGGCTCTTCTCCGCTTAGGT
>NZ_JAHKPM010000031.1:2104-4354 GCF_018860525.1 Vibrio hepatarius | reverse complement strand
TGAAAGCGGAGAAGAGCCCTAAAAGTTATCGATTCTTCCCATGCTGTTGGCTGTTAATCCCCGAGATGTAATACGGGGTGAAAGTCTTAAAGACGCCCTTTTTTTAATCAATTTCTCTTCCAATGATAATAAGCTTTTGACCTCGTTTGACAGTCACATATTTAGACAGAAGATCACAAACCATATGGACATGGTTGCATTGTAAGGATAAATTCCATATCTAAGGTGTGGGTTATAGAGATTTGATATCCCACTATGTTCTAAACCAAAGAGTATTTGTCTATGGAAAATTTAGTCTATCAACCGTTCTCCGACATAAACATTAATGATAATTTTTTTGCAACACTAAAGGCTGACTATCAGGAGTTTCCTCAATGGTTCGCTAAGAAGGCTCTAGCCAGTGAATGCGCTTATGTACTTTATAATCCTATGGGGTTTATTGAAGGTTTTATGTATTTGAAGGTGGAGAGCGGAGTTATAACAGATACTACACCAAACCTACCTAACGGCATGCACCTAAAGATTGGCACTTTTAAGTTTGATGCGGCAGGAACAAGACGCGGTGAAAGGTTCGTGAAAAAGGTATTTGACCATGCTATTAAAGCCAATGTAGATGATGTCTATGTAACAATTTTTGATAAGCATGCTCACCTTATTTCGTTAATGCAGCTATATGGGTTTAATGTAATTGGTTCTAAGTCTACACCAAATGGCATAGAGAACGTATTAGTCCGTAACATGCATCAAGTCCACAATAATATAATGGCTGACTACCCAAAGTTTAACATTCGAGGAAATAAGAAGTACTTGATGTCAATCTATCCGGACTTTCACACACGCATGCTGCCAGATTCTATTCTTAACAACGAGTCTCACGATATTATACAAGACGTTTCTCACACAAATAGCATTCATAAAATTTATCTATGTGCTATGGAGCTTACTGCCGATTTTAGACCGGGAGATATCATTGTAACCTACAGAACATCAGATGGAGCTGGTCCAGCACGCTACCGTTCTGTCATCACTTCGGTTTGCGTGGTCGAAGAGTATAGAAACATTGGTGACTTCACTACTCTCGAGTCTTTTTTATCTTATGCAGGCTCATATTCTGTGTTCTCAAAAGATGAACTTACGGACTTCTACCGTTCAAAACGCTATCCTCATATCATACAATTCACGTACAATACTGCGATGACAAAACGTGTGATTCGTGACAGGTTGATTAATGAAGTTGGTCTTTCAGAAGGTGCATACTGGGGAGCAATGGAGATTTCGGATAACCAGTTCAATCACATGCTTGATTTAGGTGAGGTAGATGCAAGTTTTATTATCAATTAACCCCGAGTTTGTAGAAAGAATCTTTACAGGCGAAAAGAAATTTGAATACCGTAAGGCGATCTTTCGAAGAAGTGATGTAGAAAAGGTGATCATCTATTCTACGTTACCCGAGGGTAAAGTAGTCGGCGAGTTTTGTATCGATAGAATCTTAACTGACACACCACAAGAGATTTGGAATCAGACCCAAACAAATTCTGGTATCAACAAAGAATTTTTCGATCACTACTTCAATGGGAAGTCAGAAGCTCACGCTATTAAAATTGGTAATGTTAAAAAATATAACAATCCCTTTCGATTAGACAAAATGAAGGCAAAAGTGTCGGCTCCTCAATCATTTATGTACTTGTCGAGGGATCTTTTTCCGGAGTTTGCATTTGAATGAATAAATTAGTATTTATCTCTGGTGTGCACGGCGTAGGTAAGTCAACGCTGTGTTCGCAAATAAATAGCTTTGTAGATATTCGCTCATACTCTTGTAGCGATATCATTAAAGCTAATTCTGCATACGTAGAAACCTCGAAAGTGGTAGATAAAGCTGAAGCTAATCAAAGAGCACTCTTAGAGGGAATCTCTAAGCTTGATGATGAGAATATTCTATTAGATGGTCACTTTTGTTTAGTAGGCAAAAATGAAACGATTATCGAATTGGATTACCAAGTGTTTCAGGACATAAAGCCAGATGTAGTAATAAATGTGTTCTCTGACGCTCAAGAGATACATAGGCGTTTAGTCTCGAGAGATGGCGACTGTATTTCTCTGGAGTTAATCGACAAATTGCAAAAGCAAGAGTCTCATAACGCACATGAGTTTTGTTCCAAGAATGGGGTAAGAATTGTTGATTACAAATCCGGAGACGATGTTTCTACGCTCTTAAGAGCGCTAGATTTATAAATATAAGTTCTAAGGGCT
>NZ_JAHKPM010000031.1:0-1902 GCF_018860525.1 Vibrio hepatarius | reverse complement strand
AGCCCTTAGAACTTATATTTTTGCGAGTGCTCTGGCGAATCTCAATAGTTTTGTAGTCGTTGCGATCTCTAATTCGGACTGAATGTGTAGTAGTGCTATACCCGCAATTATTCTTGAGGAGTAACAAGTTGACCTGTCGGTAACTCCAATTTGTCACTCAGCATTCGGAACTCACTCCAACATTCATAAGCAGACAATTGTCTCCCACTGGAAAATCTCATAAGACGCTTACACTCTTTCGGGATTACTTTGCCTTTATTCCACTCTTTGATTGCCCTCACACTTTTAAAACAAAGTTCGGCTGTTTCTTCTACCGTTAGGCCGCATTCAAATTCACGAAAAATATAGTTTTTGGTCATTTCGTGATACTTCATAATTAACTCTCTTAAAAGTCAGAGATTTAAATGATACAAGTGGCAGTGAACACAATTGAACAAAGTGCGCACTGTACGAAGGCGTATTGACTGGCAATGTTTGCCTTATAAGAAGTTATTCACGAATTGCTAATATTCAATTTTTAGTAACGTATTTTTGTCCAAAAGTCATAATCAGAACCCACTCTGGTTATGTTAACGATTACTACCTCTACCAATATTTACTCTTTAAAACCGAATGCAAAGTGTCACTTTGAGCGTTTCAGTAGTCAAAATGACTATTTCGTTGGTTAATGCATCAAAATGCTTTATTAGGTATGATAACTAGCTGAAACTATTGGTATCATCCCTTTTATTTTTTTATAAGCGAACTTATATGCGGTATAAATCTTTCCCATATGCCCCTGAAGAAAGGCAAGAAACCACAAGAGAAAGAGCGGCACGTCACCGGCAACAGCGCAGGGAAGAATTAACCTATACAGAGAAGGATGAGAAACGTTGGGCTGAGAACCGTGAACGGGTTATTGCTGAGCGCGAAAAAGCAGCACGAGTTTTTGAACTTGGCTGGTTGCAGTCGCCAACTACTCAACCTCAAGAGGCTTTATGGGCAAGTTTGTTTACTGCTGAAACTAAAGAAGATCAAAAGCAGTATATAAAAAGCTGTAATTCACACCTTAACGAGCCTGTTCGAGAGGGTGAGATTGTGCTTCTTCCGACAACAGAGCCGAAAACACCAGAAGATAAGAAGTTGCTTGATGAGTGGCTTGATCAAGCAAAGATTGCCAGTAAAGAATTAGGAAAGCTTCTGGATGAGGAAGTTGATACCCTGAACCGTCACTTTGAATTGTTCTCGCATCAACTCGATGAGCGAATTAGGGCTGACGGTTTACCTTCCGACTACTATGCACAGGTCTCTACAGGCGTTGGGACTACATCGGCACTTGTTGAGCAGAATCTGAAAAACATCCAAGGCGTGCTTTTAGAAATAAATGATTTGTACGCTTCTCAAGTAGCGATGGCAAGCAGAACAGGCGGGGTCAACTACGGAACCTTTGTTTCTGAACGTGCGGGCCTATTTAAAAAGCTTGATGGCTCATTTGCCATGCTGTCTAAGCGTAGCGTTCAACTCCCTATTTATACTCAAATCAAGCGCAATCTAAAGTTGTCTACCAAATCAGTAATTCACAACGCGGATGAAATTCTAAAGACAGGTTTTGTGAAAGATTTAGGTAAGCGTATCGGCAATATTTCTATTGGCATTTCATCTGCGAGAGGATTGGGATACATAGGCTTAATGGTCGGTGCGGTCAGTGGAGTAGACAGCATCTATGAAGCCTGTAAGGTCGATGGTAAAGGTGATTGTGGTAAGACGACTACACGTGAAGTGGCAGGCTTTATTGGTGGCGTATATGGAGGAGCCAAAGGTGGAACCTTAGGAGTAGGGGCTGCTGTTGCTGCTGTTGAGGGTATAGCTCTGATTATAGGCGTTACGGCTTCGGCCCCAATATTGGCGGTAGCCGCTGTTGGA
>NZ_JAHKPM010000028.1 GCF_018860525.1 Vibrio hepatarius | reverse complement strand
GAGTGCCCACACAGATTGATAGGTTTATATTGTTAAAGAGCGTTGCTTTGATGTATTAACTTCTCAAAGCGGAGGTGAATTCTAGCGATATAATCTAAAGAGTCAAACACTTTTTTAAATTAATTTTTATTGCTATTTTCTACCTCACTGACTCTGGCTAAAACCGCCGTGGCTAATGCCGTGTCAGTGGATGCGCATTATAGGGAGATATAGCTGTCACGCAAGCATTTATTTGCGTAAAAATGGACAAAATGATTCGTTCGATTGATTTACCATCAAAACTATAGAAAAGAAGGCAAAAACCTCATATTCATGCTCAAAAATAGTTCAACACTAAATAAAAGCATAAGCATCAGCAAAAATCCGCTCTCTCTTTACTCCTTTATTTTGGGTAAATTGCTCTCGCGCTGCTCCTGCCATTTCAAAACGGCCTGCAATGTAGATATCATAGTTAGCTAGGGATTCAAAATCTTCACCAATTGCAGTTAAGACATTTCCTAGTCTGCCTGTCCAGTTAGGATCGGCTTGCTCGACAACTGGAACAAATTGAATATTTACATACTTACTTGCAATGTCATTAAGCTCTTCCATTGCGTATAATTGGCACTCATCACGAGCCCCCCAATAGAGATAGATATTATTCGCTCTATTTTGCGCAATGCAATGATCTAAAATTGAACGTACATAACTAAAGCCGGTTCCTCCAGCAATTAAAAGTAGTGGTCGTTCATTGTCTTCTCTAAGCCAAGCTTCACCATGAGGAGCTTCAATATTAATTTCCGCGTCATTATCCCGTGCTTTTTTCATCTCATCGACCACTTCGATCGCATACGCATTGTGTTCAGCGGCACCAATATGAAGCTCTAACTCACCTTGATGACGACAAGGACTACTTGCTATAGAAAACGGACGTTTATCTTTTTCCCCCATCACCACTGTTAAATATTGCCCAGCTTTAAATTCTACAGGGGTTTCTGGATGTAAAAGAATTCGATAGGTATTACAAGCTAAAGGCTCAATAGACTTTACTTTGCATTGGATAGTCATAACATTCCTCTAACCTACTTATCTAAGTAGGCTTCTAAATTACTCTGCGCATAGATCTAACAATTTACACGCCATTTTTATTTTTTATACTGGCTCACGCTTGTATATCAGTACTCACAAAATAGAAATTTAATGATAAAATAATCATCACAATATACCGAGCTTACTCCATTTTTTATCAACCTGCGCTACCAAGCTAAGATCCTTCTGAATTGGAATACCCCACTCTCGCTGAACCTCGCCTGCAAATTTTTTAGTTGCATCTAAGCCTAATTTTGAACTGAGCCCATTTTGCGCTTCAACAAGTGACGTGTCGCGGGCTGGATCCATTCTAGTTGTAATGGCCCATATAATATCGTTCCAATCACGAACATTAACATCATTATCACAAAGAATGACAAACTTAGCATCCGTATATTGTTGAAGGAATTTCCATACTCCATTGAGGACAGTTTGAGATTGCATCGCATGTGTCTTATGCATGGAAACAATCACAAAGCGACTTACACCACCAGAATTGGGCATCTCAATGTCTACGATTTCAGGGAAAGCTTCTCGTAGTTGAAATAACTGTTTTTGTGTAATGACTTCTTGTGCTGAAGATTGTAACTCTGAGCAGCCAGAATTCTCAGCATCCCATTTGACGGTTGCATCCAGCCCCATTTTTGAACCTAACCCAACAACAGGGGAGGCAAAATCAAGCGAGTCTATTGGAGTGTTTTCTATTATTAACGAATCTGCGACAGGGTCCATATGCTCACACATAGCATTTACTACATCATCCCAACAGCGCGCATTAACACCTTCATCACAGACAAGAACAAATTTGGTATACATAAATTGACGAAGGAAAGACCACACACCCATCATCACGCGCTTTGCATGTCCTGGGTATTGCTTCTTCATTGTTACTACAGCCATACGGTAGGAGCAACCTTCAGGTGGCAGATAAAAATCCACAATTTCAGGAAATTGCTTTTGTAAAATAGGGACAAAAACTTCGTTTAATGCTACTCCTAATACCGCAGGCTCATCAGGGGGTCTACCAGTATAAGTACTATGATATATTGGTTCTTTACGCATAGTAATGTGGGTAACGGTAAATACATGATGCTTTTCTTTTTCATTGTAGTAACCAGTATGGTCTCCATACGGGCCTTCATCTGCATATTCATTGGGGTCTATGTACCCCTCAAGCACAATTTCTGCACTCGCAGGAACATCCAGATTGTTACTAATAGACTTCACAACCTCAGTTTTACTTCCACGCAACAAGCCAGCAAATGCGTACTCCGATAGAGTATCAGGTACTGGAGTCACTGCACCCAAGATGGTGGCAGGATCAGCACCAAAAGCCACAGAAACAGGGAAGAGCTCACCTGGGTTCGATAACACCCAATCTTTAAGATCAAGCGCTCCACCACGATGTGCTAGCCAACGCATAATTACTTTGTTCTTACTAAGTTTTTGCTGGCGATAAATACCAAGATTTTGTCGTTTTTTTAGTGGCCCTTGGGTAATAGTCAATCCCCAAGTTAATAAAGGTGCTACATCATCTGGCCAGCAACTCATCACTGGAATCTTATCAAGATCAACCTCATCACCTTGCCAAATTACTTGCTGACATTTCGCGTTACGTAATCTTTTCACTGGCATATTAAGAGCCTGCCTAAAAACGGGAATTTTTTGCAGGGCATCTTTAAAGCCTTTTGGAGGCTCTGGTTCTTTTAAATAAGCCAGCAATTTACCCACATCACGCAAATCCATAACATCTTTTCTTCCCATACCCATTGCCACCCTCTCAGCGGTACCAAAAAGGTTTGTTAGTACGGGAATATTGTAACCAATCGGATTTTCAAACAGTAAAGCAGGCCCACCAGCACGCAAGGTACGGTCACTAATCTCTGTCATTTCATAGTGTGGATCGACAGGTTCAGTAATACGTTTGAGCTTTCCTTCCTGTTCAAGGTAAACAATAAAATCGCGTAAATCCCTTAAAATCATAGATATGTTGTGGCTTGATTAAATTGGAGGCAGTATAACAAAAAGAGGGATGTGGTGATCCCTCTTTTTAATAAGGTTAATACTATTGTGATAAGGCATTTAAAATCGCATGACTTCGAACTTGAGGGTTACGATTAGCAAGCTCCTTAAGCCAAGGTGAATAACCTTGGTTGGCTAGTTCAGTCGCGACCAAAGACGCTTCATCGTGCAACGTCATTCTAGCCACTAAAAACTCTTTTACATTCTCTGTCATTGGCTTAATACGAGCCAATTCCTTAATGGCTTGTTCTTTTAGGCTGGGGTTAAAAGATGCATTCATAATCTGCGTAATAGAAAACTCATCACCAACCTCCGCCAATCTACTTAACTCAACTTGACTATGATAATCCGCTCTCATCTGCCACAACAGTTTATAGACTTCTGAACTGCTACTTGCCTGTGCTAAGTGAACCATAATCTGGGAGGAAGGGAGCCAACTGGTGACAGTCTCATCGGTCAATTGGGATACTAAACCTTCAACGGCTTCCGAAGATAAATTACCTAGCTCACGCAAAAATAAAGCTTCCCTCACTTGAAGTTGATATTCGTCACCAGATAACCAGTACTTCAAACTTAGCTCTCCTCGCTCTGCTTGAAGCACAAAATCTAGTGCTAAAGTATCTTGCTTCCACCGTTTGAGTATACGACTAGCGATCGCTGGGTAGTTAAAGGCTGGAATTGAAAATTCATACCCTTCACCGCGCTCCAATATCTGATAGACGGGAGCCATATTTTTCTGCTGTTTGATAAACAAAGATATACGAGGCGTTAAAGGAACATTCTGAGCTTCCATTTTCTTTAAAAGTAGATATCTGGCAACCTCTTGTTGCGGGAGTGCCATTCTTTCAAGAGCGAAATTGAGTGAGTCGGTATTACCTTGGATGGCAGATTGAAGCAATTCAGCCACCTTTTGATTAATCTGTTGATTATCAATTAATAGCTCGACTTGTTTGGGCTGCATTTCCGTTGCAAATGCACTAGGAGCTCCAATAAATAAAGATGAACACAGGAGAACCGAAGACAACATTCCTTGTTGCATGTTAACCTCCTCTTAACATTCTCCCTCATTGTGCGACTTATCAAACGAGAATGCAAACAAAAACGCCACCGACAATGTCGATGGCGTTTAAGATCACTAACTATTATTGACGCCGCATCGCATCAAAAAATTCATCATTGGTTTTAGTCATCGCAAGCTTGTCAATGAGAAATTCCATTGCGTCAATTTCTCCCATAGGATGAACAATTTTACGCAGAATCCACATTTTCTGTAGCTCATCAGTCTTGGTAAGAAGTTCTTCGCGACGGGTACCACTGCGATTAAAATCAATAGCAGGGAATACTCGCTTTTCCGCGATCTTACGATTCAAATGCAACTCCATATTACCAGTGCCTTTGAATTCCTCGTAGATCACCTCATCCATCTTAGAGCCAGTATCTACTAAGGCTGTTGCAATAATCGTTAGACTACCGCCTTCTTCAACATTACGAGCCGCACCGAAAAAGCGCTTAGGTCGATGCAACGCATTGGCATCAACACCACCCGTCAAGACTTTGCCAGATGAAGGAACTACCGTATTGTATGCACGAGCCAAACGAGTAATAGAGTCTAGCAAGATAATTACATTTTTCTTATGCTCAACAAGACGCTTAGCTTTTTCAATCACCATCTCTGCAACTTGAACGTGACGTGATGCAGGTTCATCAAAAGTGGAAGCAATAACTTCACCTTTCACCAAACGCTGCATTTCAGTAACTTCTTCTGGGCGCTCATCAATTAGAAGCACCATGAGTTCACATTCAGGATGATTATGAGCAATGCTCTGAGCGATATTTTGCAGTAACATTGTCTTACCAGCTTTTGGCGGAGCGACTATCAATCCGCGCTGGCCTTTACCGATAGGTGAAGCAAGATCTAGAACACGTGCTGTAATATCTTCCGTAGAGCCATTACCACGTTCCATCACCATACGCTCATTGGCATGCAAAGGGGTTAGGTTTTCAAACAGAATTTTGTTACGTGCGTTGTCTGGCTTGTCATCATTAACCGTGTTGACTTTTAATAAAGCAAAGTAACGCTCACCATCCTTGGGTGGACGAATCTTACCAGCGATTGAATCACCAGTGCGTAAGTTAAAACGACGGATCTGACTTGGGGATACATAAATATCATCAGGGCCTGCCAAGTATGAACTATCTGCACTGCGCAAAAAGCCAAAGCCGTCTTGAAGTATTTCCAGAACCCCGTCGCCAAATATATCTTCACCGCTTTTCGCGTGAGCTTTTAGGATGGCAAATATGATGTCTTGTTTTCTCAAACGAGCTAGGTTTTCAAGGCCCAAGCTTTCGCCTAGTTTTACAAGATCAGACACAGGTCTATTCTTAAGTTCTGTTAGATTCATGGTGGTGGATACTTGTTTAGTCAAAATAGGATCTGTTTTTTAGTTAAGATGAATTTGGTCACAGGATCGACCAAGAAGAGAAACTTGTTTATTTAACGTGCAATAATCTAACACTAAATACTAGCCTAGTCTAGATTTTGTTGATATTCAAAATCAAAACCGTGCATCAGTTACAATGCACGGTCTCATCGCAGGAACCGCTTAAAGGTTTGCGTCTAAAAACTCTTTAAGCTGAGTTTTAGACAACGCACCCACTTTAGTTGCTGCTACTCCGCCATCCTTAAATAGTAATAAAGTCGGAATACCACGAATACCAAATTTGGGTGGAGTACCTGCATTCTGGTCGATATTTAGTTTACCGATAGTGAGTTTGCCTGCGTACTCGTCTGCGATTTCGTCCAAAATAGGGGCAATCATTTTGCATGGACCACACCATTCTGCCCAAAAATCAACAAGAACTGGGCCTGCAGCATTGATCACATCATTTTCAAAATCGCCATCAGTTAGCTGCAAAATCTTATCACTCATCTTACACTCCAATGTGTTTTTTAAGCTTGGTTAGATGATAACCAGTATTTAGATGCCCTATTGGAATGTATTTACCTTCGTATTGCAAGCTTAAGCTGATATTCTATAGCTATGAAAAAGACGCACATCACAGAGCAAAAATTCGCCGATTTGGGTATACACCCCCAAGTCATTGAAGGTTTGGATAAAAAAGGGTTCGAATTTTGTACCCCTATTCAAGCTTTGGCGTTGCCGGTACTGCTCACCGGCCAAGACATTGCAGGTCAGGCTCAAACTGGAACAGGAAAAACTCTAGCTTTTCTGACTGCTACTTTCCACCACTTACTCAATACCCCTGAGCATGAAGGACGTAAGGCAACACAACCGCGAGCTATCATCATGGCTCCGACTCGAGAGCTTGCTATTCAGATATACAACGATGCCGAATCCTTGATTGCAACTACAGGTATCAAGGCTGCACTGGCTTATGGCGGCGAAAGTTACGATAAACAACTGTCCAAGCTTGAACAGGGCGTTGACATACTTATCGGTACCACAGGTCGTATTATCGATTTCTATAAGCAACGCGTGTTTAATCTTAGGAACATTCAGGTTGTTGTCCTCGATGAAGCCGATCGAATGTTTGATCTTGGCTTTATAAAAGATATACGCTTTCTATTCCGTGGAATGCCCGAGCCTAAAGAACGCCTTAATATGCTGTTTTCAGCAACCCTATCTTACCGAGTACAAGAACTCGCTTTTGAACATATGCAGAATCCTGAACATCTGGCAGCGGAGCCAGAACAAAAAACAGGGCATCGTATTCAAGAAGAACTCTTCTATCCATCAAATGAAGATAAAATGCCACTTCTACAAACACTGATTGAAGAAGACTGGCCTGAGCGCGCCATAGTATTTGCTAACACCAAGCACAAATGTGAATCTATCTGGGGACACCTTGCTGCTGATCAGCATCGAGTAGGGTTGCTTACTGGTGATGTACCACAGAAGAAGCGTGAGAGAATTCTTGACCAATTCACACGTGGGGAAGTTGATCTACTTGTAGCAACTGACGTAGCGGCGAGAGGACTTCATATTCCTCTGGTAACTCATGTGTTTAATTATGATTTACCTGACGATTGCGAAGATTATGTTCATCGAATTGGCCGAACTGGTCGTGCTGGTGAAAGTGGCCATTCGATCAGCTTCGCCTGCGAAGCATATGCCATCAACCTCCCTGCAATCGAAGAATACATAGATCACACGATCCCAGTTTCTGAATATGATGCATCAGCTTTGATCCAAGATCTACCTGAGCCACTTCGCATGCGTTCAAATCGGTCACAACAACGCCGTACTAATACAGGCGGTTCACGCTCAAACCATCGCCGTTCAAATAATCGCTCTCGTCAGCATCAAAATAAAGATTCTTAGGGCCGTCTATGAGATCAGAAGCTTCATCCCCACTTTATGCAGCCATTGACCTAGGGTCGAACAGTTTTCATATGCTGGTTGTGCGTCATATAAATGGCAGCATACAAACTATGGCAAAAATTAAACGTAAAGTACGTCTAGCGGCAGGGTTAGACGAAAACAACCGTTTGAGCCAAGAAGCCATGCATAGGGGATGGGACTGCCTGAATCTTTTTTCTGAACGCCTTCAAGACATTCACCAACAAAATATTCGCATTGTCGCTACCGCAACTCTGCGAACCGCAACTAATGCAGACGTTTTTCTTAATCAAGCTAGTCAAATACTTGGTTATCAAATTGATGTTATTGATGGAGAAGAAGAAGCCGCCACTATATATAAAGGTGTTGCCCACACTTCTGGTGGCTGTGGACGCCGCTTAGTCGTTGATATTGGCGGAGCCAGTACCGAGCTAATAATTGGACAAGGTTTTGAAGCTAAGGTGCTCAATAGTTTGAAAATGGGCTGCGTAACTTGGTTAGAAAATCACTTTAAAGACCGTCAACTTTCTGCAGAAAACTTTGAGAGCGCTATAACAGCAGCGAAAGAAAGGCTAAAACCTGTATTAAAGCAATATACAAAAATTGGCTGGGATGTATGTGTCGGAGCCTCAGGCACGGTACAAGCATTACAAGAAATTATGCTCGCACAAGGTATGGATGAAGTTATCACTCATACTAAGCTCAAGCGCCTTCAAAAACAGGCCATGCTGACAAATCATTTAGAAGAACTAGAAATTGAAGGCCTCACATTAGAACGAGCGCTAGTTTTCCCAAGTGGGCTTTCGATTCTTATCGCCATCTTTGAGTTACTTAATATTGACTCCATGACACTATCTGGCGGGGCATTACGCGAAGGTTTAGTGTATGAAATGGTTGATGAGCTCAAGCAGGATAATATTCAAGCTCGCACCATAGCCAGTGTACAAAGTCGTTACCAACTGGATATGGCATACGGTGAACAGGTCGCTAATTTGGCCCATAAATTACTGAGTCAATGTGAGAAAAACTGGATCCCCGAGGCCCAAGGAATCGCAATCCTAGAAACGGCCGCAAGGTTACATGAAATCGGCCTAACCATTGATTTCAAAAAGGGTGGAGAGCATGGTGCTTATTTGTTAAAGCACTTGGACTTACCAGGTTATACTCGTGCTCAAAAACAACTCCTCAGCGAAATAATACGCCGCTACCGTGATAATCTGACTTCTATACCACAGCAGCATGCTGTGTCAGATAGTAGCGCAAGGCGCATACTACGCTTACTGCGTTTATCGATCTTACTTTCACATCGACGCAACCCCGACTTAGAACCTAGTATTTCACTTAAGTCACGAGAAGATAAAATATCGATTACGCTATCTTCACAATGGTGCAAGGTTAACCCCCTGACCACTACTGAACTCGAAATGGAAGCCAATAGGCAAAGCGATCTCAACTGGCCACTAACTATTATCACTGACTAAAAATAAAAAAGCCCAGCACAATATGGCTGGGCCCTCCACTTTCCACTTATTAGCTCGCACCCACGACTCTAAACTCAGGCCGAACAGCAGTAATTTTCTTTACTAAGACGTTCAATAAAACGCCGTATATAGGTACAAATAACCCTAAGCTGATAACCAATTTAAAGCCGTAGTCTACCAATGCAATTTCCACCCAGTGCTCAGCCATAAAAGGATCAGGACTTTGATAAAAGGCTATCAAGAAAAAAGCGACTGTATCGAGAGCATTACCCAGTAACGTTGAACAGGTAGGCGCTACCCACCACTGCCTCATCTGACGCAGGCGATTAAAGACATGGATATCCAATATTTGTCCAAGTAGATACGCCATAAAGCTGGCAATCGCAATACGGGCAACAAACAAATTAAATTCACCCAAATGGGCAAGACCTTGAAACTGCCCTTCAAAGAAAAGTACAGATAATCCATAAGAAACCGCAAGAGCCGGCAGCATTACTAAGCCAATAATCTTACGTGCTAACTGAGCACCAAAAATACGTACCGTTAGATCGGTAGCTAGGAAAATAAATGGGAAAGTAAATGCTCCCCAAGTAGTATGAAAGCCATAAACGGTAAATGGAAGCTGAACCAAATAATTACTGGAAGCAATAATAGCTAGATGAAATAAAACCAACAGAAGTAGCGCTTTACGCTGCTGAGCTAGAGAAAAACTACTCATAAGATACCTTTTTAATTTGATTTTGGGGTGAGGGAACCCAAATTGAACCCACTACTTATGGGCTCTTACCAATAATGTTAACAATCAACGCCAGCAATTATCCAATCAAACACCTCCAAAAAATAAAAATAGCTGCTGCTAAATTAATGTTTACAGATATTCAACTTGATAATTATCGCGGCGAGGGATTATACATTAACCACTTTATGCTGCAATAGTTAGCAAAAGCTTTGTTGAGCAGATTTAGAAACCATACCGAAATAGGCTAGCAAGATAATCCAATTCTTCTTTACTATCTTGAATAACTAAAGCTTCCAACCACACACTCTCACTATAATGCTCAGACTTTAGCAATAATTGACAACCTTCAAAGTCAATTAACCAAGAATGAATATCTGCATCCCACTGTTTTTCAATCAAAGTTGCAGAAAGCTGCTTCAATAAACGCTCTCCCATCAAAGGGAAGCTATCGAAGTCAAAACTCGGCACTCGAAGAATAAGTCGCCCTTGTTGCTGCTGATATTCCAGTAGGCCAAATTCATTTTTTATGTCAGCCATGGTAAGACACATGCTCCTGGATTAAATCTAAAAATGGATCGGCATATTTCTCCAACTTACGCTGACCAACACCATTAACAGCTAACATTTCACCGTATGACGTGGGTAATATTTCTGCCATGTCAATTAATGTCGCATCGCTAAATACAACGTATGGAGGCAATCCATCTTCATCAGCAATCGATTTACGCAATTTTCGCAATTTAGCAAATAACTTCTTGTCGTAATTCTTACTCGTCAGCTTCTCTGATTTAGCCGTTCTCGCGGCAGTATCAAGCCTTGGAACAGCCAACTCTAAGTTCATATCACCACGCAATAGCGGACGAGCCTCTTCAGTCAATTGAAGAGTCGAATTACGAGTAATGTTTTGCGACAACATACCTTTATGTATTAATTGACGAAAAATGCTGACCCAATAGTCATGACTATTTTCACGACCTATACCATAGGTCGACAGTTTATCATGTCCATTTTCTCGAATTCGAATATTCTGCATACCACGTAACACTTCAACGACATAGCTGATACCGAAATTCTGATTCACTCGGTAGGCACAAGATATTGCTTTACGCGCTTGTTCGGTTGCATCAAAATGTTTAGGTGGATCAAGGCAGATATCACAATTCCCACAGGGCTTATCACTGTATTCACCAAAATAGTTGAGCAACACTTGCCGTCGGCATGTCTGCGCTTCAGCAAAAGCACTCATCGCATTTAACTTATGACTTTCAACTTGTTTTTGCGAACCCTCGTCTTTTTCATCCAACATCCTTCTCAACCAGCTCATATCTGCAGGGTCATACAGCATCATAGCCTCTGCTGGCAAACCATCTCGTCCAGCTCGTCCAGTTTCCTGATAGTAAGACTCAATATTACGCGGAACATCAAAATGAACGACGAAACGTACATTAGGCTTATTGATGCCCATACCAAAAGCCACTGTAGCCACCACTATTTGTATATCGTCACGCTGAAAAGCCTCCTGAACATAGGCTCGCTCATCAGTGTCCAAACCAGCATGATAGCTCGCAGCACGAACATGGTTGTTACACAGTTTTTCGGTCACCATTTCTACTTTTTTACGGCTACCACAATAAATGATGCCACACTGGTTTTTTTGTCCTGCGACGAAGCGAATAATCTGTGAAATAGGTTTGTGCTTTTCTATCAAGGTGTAGCGAATATTAGGGCGATCAAAACTACCCAAATAAATATGAGGCTCTTGAAGTTGCAATCTATGCGTAATGTCATTGCGAGTTGCCTCATCGGCTGTCGCGGTAAGAGCCATAAATGGCACATGAGGAAATTGCTGTTTTAATTGCCCCAACAAAGCGTATTCTGGTCTAAAATCGTGCCCCCATTGGGAGATGCAATGCGCCTCATCAACAGCAATCATCGACAATGACAGCGTTCCAAGTCGTTCAACAAAATCACGCATCAGCACTCTCTCAGGCGAGGCATACACCAACTTTAGTTCACCAGAATGCATCCTGTTATAGACATTAATCAACTCTTCCCGTGGCATAGTCGAATTAATACATTCCGCCACTACCCCATTGGCTTTCAGCTGATCGACTTGGTCTTTCATCAATGAAATCAATGGTGAAATCACCAGAGTTAGCCCTTCACGCACCAAGGCTGGAATTTGATAACAAAGTGACTTACCTCCCCCTGTCGGCATAATGACAATGCAATCTTGACCTTCGGCGACGGCATCAATGACCTCACTTTGACCATCACGAAATGATTTATAACCAAACACATCCTCTAATACCTTTTCAGGTGTGATTGCTGGATCAGATTGTTGAGCAAACAGCGTCGCGGTCATTGAAGTCTCAGTTGGGAAATATAGCGAAATGTAAAGCGCACATTGTAGTAGTGTTCGGATACGAATAAAACTGCAAATTGCGAACAAATCAGTGCAAAAGTTAATCCAACACTAGATGATAAACACTACCACTCGTATACTGAATGATTACTATGATAAGAATCAGTAGTTGGATGAACATCAATGACAACAGAGCAACAATCAAGGCAAGGCGTTCTTCTCGCCATCGGTGCGTATACCATGTGGGGCATTGCCCCTATTTACTTTAAAGCTATCAGCCAAGTTTCACCGCTAGAAATCCTTAGTCATCGCGTCGTTTGGTCATTCGTTCTTCTTACTGTCTTACTGCACATCGGTCGTCGCTGGCGTGGTGTAAGAGATGTAAGCCGCTCCAAGAATAAAATGTTGTATTTAATTTCTACGGCTTTGCTGGTTGGTGTTAATTGGTTGATTTTTATCTGGGCAGTCAACTCCAACCATATGTTGGATGCCAGTCTAGGGTATTACATCAACCCCTTACTCAATGTGGTACTTGGGATGTTATTTTTAGGAGAGCGCCTGCGCAAGTTACAATGGTTTGCAGTCGCATTAGCGACTTGCGGTGTCGCTGTTCAGTTGATCGCCTTTGGATCAGTACCCATGGTCGCCATTGCACTCGCTTTCACCTTTGGTATATATGGACTACTGCGCAAAAAGGTTAGCCTAGATGCTCAAACAGGACTATTTATTGAAACCCTAGTCATGCTACCCGCAGCGGCCATTTATCTGTTATGGATTGCAGATTCTCCTACTTCTGATTTTGCACTCAACTCATTAACTTTAAATATACTAATGATCGCTGCAGGGATAGTCACCACACTGCCCCTACTGTGTTTCACTGGTGCTGCAACTAGGCTCAAGCTGTCAACTCTAGGTTTTTTCCAATATATCGGCCCCAGCCTAATGTTTATGCTTGCTGTCCTAGTATACGGTGAAATTTTTACCACTGATAAAGCCATTACCTTTGCATTTATCTGGGGTGCTTTAGTAGTCTTCAGCTTTGATGGACTAACAAACAATAAACGCTCACACGTAACGAAACCTTAAATTTCACCGGAGTTGAATCATCATAGTGATCTTTTTTTACAAGACAAATGATAAAAATAAACATAAAATCGGTTAAATTTCACACAGGCCGTCATCATGGATAAGGTAAGTTACCTCACAACACAAAATGAAAAGATAGGCCTGATTCAAGCCCACTATCAAAAGTTCGCCTTTCGGAGGCACTACCATCTCGACTTTCACATTGGTTTAGTCACGAATGGTCAACAAAAGTTTTGCTATCAAGGCACAAATCATACCGTTGGCCATGGTCAAATCGTCATCATGCCACCCGATGAACTGCATGACGGGAGATCAATTCATGACAATGGCTATCAAGTTAGAGTATTTTCTATTGAGCCCAAATGGTTTAGTGAGCTTGCCGAACTCAAGAATGACAGTGACCAAGTTCAATTTAACCAATTCGTGGTTTCTGATTCAGGCTTATTCATCCATCTCGTTAAACTCCATCAATCACTGAGCAAAAATGACCTAAGCCAGCTGGCAAAAGACTGTTTGCCTTATGAAGGTTTTGAACAGTTATTTAGTCATTATGGTGCGGTACGGGGAAAAAACGTCGTGCCACTTGGAAATCAATCAATTTCAACACTAAAAGAGTATTTACTGGAAAACTTAGCGCAACCTGTAAGGCTTGAAGATTTATCTCAGTTATGCCGACTCAGCCCCACTCAGTTTCAGCGCCATTTTAAAGCCAGGATGGGCTTAACACCGTACGCTTGGCTTAGTCGCTTAAGACTTGAGCATGGTTTAAAACTGCTTAAAACTGGCGTATGTGGCACCGAAGTTGCACACCAGGTTGGTTTTTATGACCAAGCACATTTTAGCAAAGCCTTTAAGTCAACTTATGGCATTTCACCTTCTAAGCTTCAGTGTTAATAATTTACAATCATTGCTATTATCATCAAGGCAAAATGAGCTCATATTAATCAATGAGTATCACAATGAACGAAATCACCATCCTAACAACACTGGCCAGTGTTCACTTTATCGCCCTAATGAGCCCCGGACCTGATTTTGCTCTAGTGGTCCAAAATGCTGCACGCTACGGACGCCAAACAGGACTGTATATAGCGTTAGGACTTTCATTTGGCATACTCCTTCATTCTATTTTAAGCCTGACTGGGATTAGCTATCTGGTTCACCAACAGCCAGACCTATTTGCTGGATTACAATTAATCGGCGGTAGCTACTTAGTCTATCTTGGTTACAGTGCTCTCAATGGATGTTGGAGAGCAAAAAACGATACCGAACCTCGCCCGAAGCAAGTAACCAAAAGAGTACTACTTAACAATAAACGCCAAGCATTCTCTCAAGGCTTATCAACCAATATACTCAATCCCAAGGCACTGGTATTTTTTATTAGCCTGATGTCCAGCTTAGTTCCAGCTGATATGTCTCTTGCAGGCAAAGGAATGGCACTCATCATATTATGGGGGCTATCTCTAGTATGGTTTTCATTGCTTGCCTGGGCACTATCAACCAAACGCATGCAAGGCAAAGTGCAGGCGATGACCTGTTATATTGATGGGTTATGCGGGGTGATTTTCACAGTGATAGGTACTAGCATTCTTTGGCAGTCCATCTCTGGTTTAATGTTAATTTTATAAAAAATTGATTCAAGGTTACATTTTTATAACAAATCCTTAGACTCTAAACTGTTCCACTGCCACTCTGTCACCGCATAGTTAACAAGGAGTACAAGATGCAGTGGAAACACCCATTTTTAGCGACATGTCTATTATTCACCTCTATTTCTGCAATTGCTGATCAAGCAGCGGACTCTGTTGCTCCCGAAGAAAGTAGTGGTTTAGAACAAAAGCAACTGGTTAAATCGAAAGACTGGATGGTAACGGCTGCGAACCCACTCGCGACTCAAGCTGGCGCTGACATTATCAAACAAGGTGGTAATGCCATCGATGCCATGATCACCACTCAGCTTATGTTAGGTCTAGTCGAACCACAGTCATCAGGGATAGGTGGTGGTGCTTTTCTTGTGTATTGGGATGCAAAGAAAAAGAAACTTACCACTTATGATGGCAGAGAAACCGCACCTCTCGCGGCCACACCCCAACTATTCCAAGATGAAAATGGCAAGCCACTGAAATTTTATGACGCTGTAGTCGGCGGGCGCTCTGTCGGAACTCCTGGCGTAGTGAAGCTGATGTGGGAAACACACCAAAAATATGGAAAGTTAAAGTGGGAACAACTATTTGAACCTGTAATTAAAGTAGCATTGGATGGTTTTTCTATCAGCCCAAGACTTGCGACTTTAATTGCTAAAGATGCCAAGCGCCTCTCTCGCTTCTCCGAAACAAGAGCGTATTTTTTTAACCCTGACGGCTCAGCGAAAAAACATGGTGCCGTGCTAAAAAATCCAGCATATGCGGAGACACTGGCTACTATTGCAAAAAAAGGAGCAGACGCCTTCTACAAAGGTAAAATTGCAGCAGATATTGTCAATACAGTCAAATCAGCGCAAGGGAATCCAGGAGTTCTTGCCAAAGAAGACTTTGAAACTTATAAAGTGAAGCAGCGCCAACCTGTCTGTTCCTCTTACCAGAGCTACGAGGTTTGCGGTATGGGCCCACCAGCGTCTGGCGCGCTAACAGTCAATCAGATATTAACCATGTCTGAAGAATTTGACCTAAAAGGATGGGGACCAAACAATGCTAAATCCTGGCAAGTCATTGCTGATGCATCCCTTTTAGCATTTGCTGACCGGGGTATGTATATGGCAGATGAAGACTTTGTCCCTATGCCAACCCAAGGTTTAGTTGATACAGAATATCTAAAAAAACGCGCCCAATTAATAACGCCCGGGAAAGCATTAGAAAGAGCATCAGCGGGCTCTCCGCCTTGGAACTACGCACGTCAACAAAGCCCTGATGAATCCATTGAACTCCCCTCGACAAGTCACTTCAATATTGTCGATAAAGACGGAAATGTAGTATCCATGACAGCTTCAGTCGAAAATGCCTTTGGTTCACGTCTCATGACTAACGGTTTTATACTCAATAATGAGTTAACCGATTTCTCATTCAGCACCCACAGTGATGGCAACCCTATCGCTAATCGCCTCGAACCCGGTAAGCGCCCTCGATCCTCTATGGCTCCCACCATAATAATGGAAAATGGCAAACCCTATATGGCCATTGGTTCCCCAGGCGGAAGTCGCATTATTGGTTATGTTGCTCAAGCCATTATTGCTCATACACAGTGGGGCATGGATATTCAACAAGCAATTAATCAACCTCATATATTGAACCGTTTTGGCACGCTTGATATTGAACAAGGCACCTCGGCAGAGAAGATGCAATCAGATCTAGAAAGGATGGGCTTTGATGTTAATGTTGGTGACTTAAATTCCGGCCTTCATGCCATCTTAATAAATCCCCACCAATTAGAGGGAGCCGCTGACCCAAGACGCGAAGGAACAGCAATCGGCCATTAGCAATAATTTGCCCACCACCTTGTGAGATATTTCTTACAAGATGGTGCGCTAACATCTATTTTTTAATGAGATTATTAAAATTAGAGCAATATAACTAGCTGTTAGGAAAGAGTTTGCTCCATTTTTGACCATTTTTCATTAACAGAGAATGGACAAGTTAACCTTGAGGAATATTTTGGGCATCGTAATATGAACCTTGTCGGAAGGATACTGACACGGAACAGGAAGCACCAAGGAATTGGTTATCTTCAGGATGAAGATTCGGCTACTTACGATGAGCAGTCGGCATGGATAGCAAATTGGACATTGAACGGACTCATAATAGTAACTAGGATGGTTACTACTAGGGAAAGGAAATGGATACCGCTTAAGGAATAGGCGACGCGAGCTAACTAGGATAGTTAGTGGACCAGGATAGGGTCATGGACACCGCTAGGATGGCGATGAATGGACTGGGCTGAAGGAAATCAGCATACTATCAAGGATTTGATGCATGGAGCACCTCTAGTAGCTGGATTGCTGCGAGTAAGACTATAACCCCGATGGGCGAAAGCCCTCGGGGTTTTTCTTTTAATATTACAATTGCTCTAGTTTAGCGTATGCCGTGACCAGCCATTTGATACCCTCGCCGTTAAAGGCAACCTGCACACGACCTTGATGGCCACTACCCTCAAAATTGATAATGGTCCCTTCTCCAAATTTTGGATGCTTGACACGTGCCCCCAAACTAAAGCCAGTTTCATTAAAGCTTTCTTTCACTATTTTAGAACTGAACCTGCCTGAACTAGTAGGACGGCTCACCTGAGCCTTCATCCGAATTTCATCCACACAGGTTTCCGGCAATTCACGAATAAACCGCGATGGTTTATGGAACTTATCTTGACCATATAAACGACGCATTTCAGCATAAGTAATATAGAGCTTTTGCATGGCCCGTGTCATGCCCACATAACACAAACGGCGTTCCTCTTCTAGCCGACCAGCCTCTTCAACAGACATTTGGCTAGGGAACATGCCTTCTTCAACACCGACCATAAAAACCAGTGGAAACTCTAGCCCTTTGGCGCTGTGCAAAGTCATTAACTGTACCGCATCATCAAATTCATCGGCTTGCCCCTCACCAGCCTCCAATGCAGCATGAGTAAGAAATGCCGTCAATAAGGTCATTTCTTCTGCCTCCTCGGGTTTTTCAAACTGACGAGTCGCTGTTACTAGCTCCTCTAAGTTTTCGATACGAGCTTTAGACTTCTCACCTTTTTCCTGCTCATACATGGCATATAAACCAGTGTATTTGATTGCATGGTCTGTTTGAGTATGAAGTGACATTTCACAAGTATCGTCTTCCAAAGCATTAATCAGCTCGACAAAACGCCCAAGCGCCGAAGCAGCCCTGCCCGTAAGCACTTTTTCTTCTAACAAAGCGACACTAGCATCCCACATAGTACAACCTCTATCTCTGGCCACTAAACGTAATGTCTCTAGCGTTTTGTCTCCCAAGCCACGAGTCGGTGTGTTCACTATTCTCTCAAATGCTGCATCGTCATTACGGTTAGCCATCAAACGTAAATAGCTCAACGCATCTTTGATCTCCTGACGCTCAAAGAATCGCATTCCACCATAGATGCGATAAGGCAAACCTGCCTGAATCAGTGCTTCTTCCAGCACACGTGACTGCGCATTATTACGATACAACATAGCTGCATCATTCAACGTTCCGCCTTTTTCTTGCCAATCTTTAACCTTACTAACTGCAAAACGGGCTTCATCCAAATCATTGTAGGCTGAATATACCGAAATAGGTTCACCCGCTAAGCCCTCAGTCCACAATTCCTTGCCCATACGCTCAGTATTGTTGGCAATTAAAGCGTTTGAAGCTTGCAGGATAGTTTTAGTAGAACGGTAATTTTGCTCCAAACGTATCGTATTAACACTTGGAAATTCATGGGTAAATTTTTCAATATTTTCGATTTTTGCCCCACGCCAACCATAGATAGATTGGTCGTCATCACCGACGATCATAACGTTCGAGTCTGGCCCTGCCATCATTCTCAGCCATGCATACTGGATATTATTGGTATCTTGAAACTCATCCACCAGTATGTGCTTGAATCGAGCTTGGTAATGCTCACGAATGACTTGTTTATCTCGTAGAAGTTCCAATGTTCTTAGTAAGATTTCCGCAAAGTCAACAAGTCCAGCACGGTCGCATGCTTCTTGATAAGCCCCATAGATTTGTTGGTATGTTTGAGTAATAGGATCGCTATAACTCTCTATATGATGAGGTCTCAAACCTTCATCTTTCTTACCATTAATCCACCAAGCTGCCTGCTTGGCAGGCCATTGCTTTTCGTCTAGATTTTGCGCTTTGATCAACCTACGTAATAAACGATATTGATCGTCCGAGTCCAGTATTTGGAAATCTTCCTGTAAGTTCGCATCTAAATAATGCGCACGTAAAATTCGGTGACAGATCCCATGGAAAGTGCCGTTCCACATCCCAGAAGCACTACCCATCATCAATTCTTCAATACGGCCACGCATTTCTGCAGCGGCCTTATTGGTGAACGTCACCGACATAATCGAGAAAGGGGAAGCTTGCTCAACCGACAACAGCCAAGCAATACGGTGAACCAACACGCGCGTTTTACCACTTCCAGCTCCGGCAAGAACCAATAAATTTTCAAGTGGGGCAGCAACCGCTTGACGTTGCTTATCATTAAGGCCATCGAGAAGTAAAGAGGGGTCCATTAGAGTTCAGTCACTGGTTATCTATACATGAAAAGTGATTATAACCCAAACATCATATTGAGTTTAGAATATTAACCACAAAAACAAATGCAAATAACAATATTAAAAACAATGCTTTACTAAATTAATATATTAATCATGGTTTTTTTTGACGTTTTTTTGAAAGTTTTACGATGTTTTTTCTATCCTTTAAATTGATCAAGCTTATGAATTGGCTTACTAAATATATCTTTGCCTGCGACTAAAGGACATTTAGGCAGGGTTACTTAGGTATTCACTGAGAAAGGAAAAGTCTGAGGAAAATACTATGAAAAAATCAAATCTTGCCATCACTGCTGCTGTAACCAGCCTTGTTGCTTTAGGTGCAACTGCATTGACAGCGACCCCTGCTATTGCAGCAGAAAAAGAGAAGTGCTATGGCATATCAAAAGCAGGGAAGAACGACTGTGCAACCAAATCTAGCTCGTGTGCAGGCACCTCGAAAGAAGATAACCAGAAAGATGCCTTTGTCGTGGTCCCCAAAGGCCTCTGTGATAGGCTAGTGGGTGGTAGCACTCAATCCTCTTAATCATCAGGGGCGACTTAATGTAAATAGTGGCAAGTCGCCTTAACCTTATCCACTCACAAAGGAAGGATGAGTGAGTAAAGACTGCTACCATCACAAAGTGGGGGTGGGATTACGCTCCCCCCATATCGATTATTTTATTTCCAACAAACCGGCCTTATCTTGGCTGGAAATACATAGTGAAAACTACTTTAAGCCCCACTCCCCTGCTAGGCATCACTTACGTACACTTATGGATAGCTATCAGATTAGCTGCCATGGCATAGGATTATCTCTTGGCAGTGTAAACTCTGTCAGCCCTCATCATCTCAAGCAGCTTAAAATGCTTATTGATGAAACGCAGCCTTTTCTAGTCTCCGATCATCTTAGCTGGAGTCAACATGGAGGTCATTACTTCAATGACCTGCTTCCTCTACCCTATACTGAAGAAGCTCTGGATGTTTTCTGTCGCAATGTACTCGATGTCCAAGAATATATTAAACGGCCATTACTTATTGAAAATCCATCAAGCTATGTCAAATTTTCCCACTCCACGATTGCCGAATGGGAGTTTCTTGCTGAAGTACAAAAACGCACAGAGTGTCGGCTTTTACTTGACCTAAATAATATCCATGTCTCAGCATTTAACCATGGTTTTGATAGCAAAGAATACATTCAGGGTATCCCAGCAGATAAAGTCGATGAAATTCACTTGGCTGGATTTACTATTAAGCAACTTGAAAAAGGTGAAATTTGGATAGATACCCATAGCCAACCTGTGTGTGAAGATGTGTGGGCACTTTTTGAACACTGGCTGGCTCTTCACGGTCAACGTCACACCCTAATTGAGTGGGATCTAGATATTCCCGAGCCCAAAACCTTATTAAATGAGTGTCAAAAAGCCAGTCATAGGTTGATGCAGAACGACACGCCAGCAGGGAGAAAAGCTTCATGACGCCAACTCTTGCTGAATTACAACACCGCTTTGCGCAAGCACTTCAATATCAGACATCTGGTGATAGATGCCATATCAGCAGTGATAAGTTCACTGCTGATGAATATATCCAAATCTATCGCAACAACTTTATAATTGGTTTAAGTGATGTACTTCAAGCCACCTATCCAATGGTACATGCTTTGGTGGGAGAAGAATGTTTCGCCCAACTTGCTCGTCATCATATTTTCGAGTGTCCACTAAATTCAGGCGACGTGAGTCACTATGGCGAACATTTCTCAACCAGCATAGCAAAATTCACCAAGGTTATAGAGGCAGTGCCGTATATCCAAGATGTCGCTTGTTTTGAGTGGCAGGTTGATGCTTCTGCTCAAACCTTGGCTCAAACAGACCCAGACAAGCACTCACAACCAATAGAACAATTAGCAAATCTCACTGTAAAGCAACAAGCTAATGTCCGATTTCAGCTTTCACCAAGCGCCCTAACGTTTCAATCGCAATATGCTGTTTTTTCACTACGCCTAGCCATTAGCGCTAACAATTTTACACAACTGAATATCAATCAGGCAGAGCAAGGAATCATAATTAGTCAATACGATGGCCAATGCTGGACAATGGGACTCGATAAAACGTCATTTGAACTTGTTGAATATCTGAGGACAGGCCACACATTAGAGCGGATCCCACAAACACATCTTGCCTACCTAGAGGCACTACTTGAGAACCAATTGATTAGCGGGTTTACGCTCGCACCATACTAGTAAGGATAACGACTATGCCCGAGTCTATAAGCAAGATAATCAAGCACTACGATACACTAGTCGCCAGAGCACAGTATCTGTTTGTTCCTCTCCTACTTCTATTTTTCCGGCTATGGGTAGCATGGGTGTTTTTCAACTCTGGTCTAACAAAAATTGCTTCATGGGATAGCACGCTTTATTTGTTTGAATACGAATATCAGGTTCCCATTTTACCATGGGAATTAGCCGCTTATATGGGAACTGCCGCCGAGCTAATTCTACCCACCTTCCTCACTTTAGGCTTACTAACTCGCCCAATGGCATCGATATTATTTGTATTCAATGTCATTGCGGTCGTCTCTTATCCACTGTTATGGGAAAAAGGTTTCTATGATCATCAACTGTGGGGGTTAATGATATTAGTGGTGGTGGTTTGGGGCCCCGGCCCAATTTCTGCCGACAAGCTGATCAAAAACAAATTTCAGGAATAAGTGCTAAAAACAATAACGCCCTCAACTGGAGGGCGTTATTGTTTGCCAAATTAAAAACTACGCTTCAATACCTGAGTGGCGGAGCAAGGCATCAATTTGTGGCTCTCGGCCACGAAAGCGCTTAAATAGCTCCATAGGTTCCTCACTACCTCCCATCTCTAAAATATTACTAAGGAAGCTCTGACCAGTTTCAGTGTTAAATATTCCCTCTTCTTCAAAGCGAGAGAAAGCATCTGACGAAAGCACTTCTGCCCATAGATAGCTATAATACCCCGCACTATAACCACCAGCAAAGATATGGCTAAAGCTGTGCGAGAATCTATTCCACTCCAAACTCGGTAAAACAGCGACCTTAGCTTTCACCTCAGCCAATGTTTCTAGAACCTTAGGACCGACGTCTGGATCAAACTGGGTATGAAGCGTAAAGTCAAACAGACCAAACTCTAATTGACGCAAAATAAACATCGCTGATTGGAAGTTTTTCGCTGCTAACATCTTATCGAGCATCTCTTTAGGTAACGGCTCACCTGTTTCATAATGACCAGAGATAAATGCTAATGCCTCTTGCTCCCAACACCAGTTTTCTAAAAACTGACTCGGGAGCTCGACCGCATCCCAAGGCACACCATTAATCCCTGACACCGCTCCTGTTTCAACCTGAGTCAGCATATGGTGAATTCCATGGCCAAATTCATGAAAGAGCGTTACGACTTCGTTGTGAGTAAATAATGCAGGTTTATCCCCCACCGGACGGCTGAAATTACAAGTCAAATAAGCAACAGGGGATTGTAATTCTTGCTGTGAATTTATACGACGGACACGACACTCATCCATCCAAGCTCCACCCCGCTTATGTTCGCGTGCATATAAGTCGAGATAAAAACTGCCGCGCAGTTTGTCATTTGCATCAAATATGTCGAAAAAACGTACTGACTCATGCCAAGTTTCGACGCCTTCGCGTTCTATAACTTTCATTCCAAACACACGATTTAAGACTTCAAAGAGACCACTGATCGCTCTATGCTCAGGAAAATAAGGACGTAGCTCCTCATCAGAAATCTGGAACAAATGCTGCTTTTGTTTTTCACTGTAATAAGTAATATCCCACAGTTCAAAATCTTCTACACCGTATTCGCTTTTGGCAAACTGGCGCAATTCTTCAACTTCTCGCTCACCTTGGGGCTTAGCTTTATTGGCAAGATCATTAAGAAAACTCAAGACCTGAGCAGGATTTTCCGCCATCTTTGTCGCCAAAGATTTTTCACTGAAAGTATTAAAACCCAACATACGCGCAATCTCATAGCGTAATTTTAACTGCTCATTGATAACTTCTGTATTGTCCCATTCACCTGCGTTTGGACCACGATCTGAAGCGCGCGTCGCATAGGCTTCATACAACTCTTTACGCAAAGCCTGATTATCACAATAGGTCATCACTGGTAGGTAAGAAGGAATATCTAGTGTGAGTAGATAACCGTCCAAATCTTTAGCTTGTGCAGCCGCTTTAGCCGCAGCAAGGGCAGACTCAGGCATACCCGCTAGATCTTGTTCGTCCACTACGTGCTTTGTCCATCCCATAGTCGCATCAAGCACATTGTTGGAAAACTTAGACCCTAGCTCAGACATACGCTTACTTATCTCGCCATAGCGATGCTGCTCATCAGCAAGCAACCCAATACCTGATAACTCAAAATCGCGCAAAGAATCTACCACAGTTTTTTTCTGCGCTTGAGTAAGCCCAGAAAATTCGGCACTAGCCTTGATCGCTTTATAAGCATCAAATAAATCTTTGTGCTGACCGACCCATGTCCCGTATTCGGACAAAAGGGGCAGGCAACTTTCATAAGCTTCGCGTAACTCATCGCTGTTAACTACAGAATTCATATGACTCACAGGAGACCAAATACGGCTTAGGCGATCATCCGCTTCCTCAATCGGTTCAACAATATTCTCCCAACTTGGTGAACTATTACCTGCTAAAACTTGCTCGATTTTTGCTCGGCAATCTATAATCGCTTGCTCAACTGCGGGTTTAACATGCTCTGGCTTGATTTGGGAAAAAGGTGGCAAATCAGTAAAACTGAGAAGAGGGTTAGGCATAAGTATTCCTTTTTTATTGGCAAAAGCGGACTGACGGCTCTGTCATATTGAGTTCTGACTGGGTATAAAATAGTAAATATAGGTAGGTTCAGCAATTTTCAATAGTAACGTATACTAGCAAGATTAAAATATTCCGAACCTTGACCCATTAGAGAGTGTTATTTTGCTAAGTTATCGCCACAGTTTTCACGCTGGCAATCATGCCGATGTCCTAAAGCATATCGTTCAAAGCCTAATTCTCAATGCCCTCAAGCAAAAAGATAAGCCCTTTGTATACCATGATACCCATTCTGGTGTTGGGCGCTACGACTTAACCCACGAATGGGCGGAAAAAACAGGTGAATATAAGAATGGTATTGCGCGAGTTTGGCAGCAAACCGATATACCAGAAGACCTGCAAGGCTACCTCGACGCAATCAAGGTCCTTAATAACGACCAAAATCTTCGTTATTACCCAGGCTCACCACGCGTCGCACGCACACACCTTCGCCAACAAGATCGCATGGTATTAAGTGAACTTCACCCAAGTGATTACCCACTTCTTGAACAAGAGTTTGCTCGTGACCGACAAGTCAGCATCTATAAAGAAGACGGTTTTAAGCGTCTTAAAGCGAGCCTTCCCCCTAAAGAACGTCGTGGTCTAGTACTCATCGATCCACCTTATGAGTTAGCCAAAGAGTATCGCGACGTAGTACAAGCAATTCATCACAGTCACAAGCGCTGGGCAACAGGTATATTTGCTATCTGGTATCCAGTAGTCAATCGTTGTGATATTGAGGATATGATAGATGCTCTTGAAGGCTTGGGGATTCGTAAGATACTCCAAATTGAACTGGGCGTAGCAGCGGATACTAGCGAACATGGTATGACAGCATCAGGTATGATTGTCATTAATCCGCCATGGAAACTTGAAAGTCAAATGCAGGCGATTCTTCCCTTCCTTAAAGAATCCATTGCACCGGTAACGGGTCACTTCAAAGTAAATTGGATTGTACCTGAGTAATATTAATCAAGTTGCCTTGGCCTAGCTTCAACATTCAAGACAGAAGAAAATTTAAACTGGATAGATTGAGTTCATCCAATCTATCCTCCATATCATAGATAATGAAAAAATGCGGGCACTATGCAGCAAGCATAAGCTTTACTCAGTAACCCTCCCGCAATAATTGGAGAAATAAATGGCGACTCATTTTGATTATATCTGCATCGGTGGTGGTAGTGGTGGCATCGCATCAGCAAACCGAGCAGCAATGCATGGCGCAAAAGTAGCACTTATAGAGGCTCAAGATCTAGGCGGAACATGCGTCAACGTTGGCTGTGTGCCGAAAAAAGTTATGTGGCATGGCGCCCAAGTCGCTGAAGCAATCAACCTCTACGCTGAAGACTATGGCTTTGATGTCAATGTTAAAGGTTTCAACTGGAGTAAATTAGTTGAAAACAGACAAGCGTATATTGGCCGAATCCATCAGTCTTACGATCGCGTTCTGGGCAATAACAAAATCCAAGTCATCAAAGGGTTTGCAAAGTTTGTTGACCAAAAAACTGTAGAAGTTAATGGTGAGCATTACACTGCCGATCACATTCTTATTGCTGTCGGCGGCCGCCCAACTATTCCTAACATCCCAGGAGCAGAGCACGGTATCGACTCTAATGGTTTCTTCGATCTAAATGAGCAACCTAAACGTGTTGCCGTTATAGGTGCTGGTTATATTGCCGTGGAGATTGCAGGTGTCTTGCATGCTCTTGGCACTGAAACTCATCTTTTCTGCCGTAAAGAGTCCCCATTACGTAGCTTTGATCCCATGATCGTAGAAACGCTAGTAGAGGTCATGCAAGCTGAAGGGCCAACTTTACACACTCACTCTGTGCCCAAAGAAGTGGTTAAAGAAGCCGATGGCAGCCTAACATTACACCTAGAAAATGGCAACACACACAATGTTGATACTCTGATTTGGGCGATAGGCCGCCACCCAGCCACAGATGCAATTAACCTTGCAACTACCGGAGTTGAAACCAATCAAGCCGGTTACATTAAGGTAGATGAATATCAGCAAACCAATGTTGCGGGTATCTACTGCGTCGGCGATATCATGGAAGGCGGCATAGAGCTTACCCCTGTTGCGGTCAAGGCAGGCAGACAGCTTTCAGAGCGTCTATTTAATAACAAGCCTAACGCTAAGATGGATTATGATTTAGTCCCTACCGTAGTATTTAGCCACCCACCGATTGGTACTATAGGCCTTACAACTCAAGAAGCGGAACAAAAATACGGTAAAGACAACATTAAAGTATACACATCTGGCTTTACCGCCATGTACACAGCCGTCACTAAGCATCGTCAGCCATGTAAGATGAAGCTCATTTGTGCTGGTGACAATGAAAAAGTCGTTGGTTTACATGGTATCGGCTTTACGGTTGATGAAATGATACAAGGCTTTGGCGTAGCTATGAAAATGGGCGCGACCAAAGCAGACTTTGATTCTGTTGTCGCCATCCACCCAACAGGCTCAGAAGAGTTTGTTACCATGAGATAACCCAATCTCATTGATACCAAATAAGGCCAGATTGATCTCTGGCCTTTCTATTTCGCTACCCCTTGCCGCGTTTTCCAAGCATCTCGACTTAACCCGTACACGGCATGATCAAGGATACGACCATTGACATTTTCCGCTCTGGTTAAAACACCTTCTAATGTAAATCCGAGTCGTAAGCAAACATTCCGGCTTGGCTGGTTGTCGGTCGCCGCTGAGATTTGGATTTTTTGCATGTCATAATTGTGAAACGCAAGCTCAATCATTCTAGACACTGATTTGGTTACAATGCCCTTTCCCTGATAGTCTTGGCTTAGCCAATAACCTATCTCTACCCTAGCAAGATCTTTGTCTATGGAATTAAAGCTGATATTACCGACCAGCTTACCTTGATAAAACATGGCACATACTAGAGACTTGCCATCAGCATAATCATGTAGGGAACGCTTGATAAAGTTTAGGAAAAACGATTCGTTTTGGGCATGGATAGGCCAAGATAACCATTGGCTTAAATACTCTCTCTGCTTCGAAACAATATCCAGGTAGCAAGCAGCAAAATTCGTTTCAACTAATGCCAGCTCTAGACCCTGCTCAACTTGTACTACAAACATATATTTCCTTCGTATGTATCGAGACATAGTAAACATAAAATAACAAGTTGTAGATACAAACAAAACCACCATTCTAGAAAACTATGACCCATCAATACTTCACCTTTGTACATAGTAAAAGCAAATTAAAATTTAATTATGTAATTGTTTTTTATATGATTGATATCAAAATGGCTTTATATTAAAAGGGATAGAGTTTGAGGAATTTAAGTAGAGTAGCTAATTCTGGCATTATATTAGGCTTGTTATTATCTTGTTATGCTTATTCAGAGAATAACAGTGAGAAGACACAAGTATTACACAATATAAGCATTCAAGTGGGTAGCAAGATTAAAAACGTCGATCTTAAATCTGCCATGTCACATTACAAAGTCCCCGCAATAAGCTTTGCTGTGGTGGATAACGATGAAATCGTGTGGTCAGAAGCTATAGGCTACGTTAATGCTAATTATACTAGACAGGTAGATGAAGATACCTTATTTCAAGCAGGTTCCATGTCGAAATCGGTAGCAGCAGTGACCGCTCTAAGCCTAGTAGATCAAAAGCTGATCACGCTTGATGAAAAAGTAGCGCCCTTGTTAGGTGATTGGCAAATACCTAACCCTAATGGCTACAACACTGATACCGTCACATTACGGACACTATTAAGCATGTCGTCAGATCTTGATGTTGGAGGCTACTATGGTTACGCACCGCAGGAGCCACTTCCAAGCCTATTAGACACATTAAATGGCACTGCGCCAGCAAATAATCCACCTGTTAAGTTGGCCTATAAGCCTGGCAGTAAATACGACTACTCTGGTGGCGGATACCAAGTTGTCCAGCTAATTACTGACCAAATGACAACAATGACTAGCCAAGAAAGTCCCGATAAATATGTATTTGAGCTTTTGAAAATGGCCAATACCAGTTATCTTCAACCAACTAGACCCGCTGTTACTAATGTTGCCGAGGCAACCGATAAAAACGGCATAGGCTTTAAGTATAAATGGAGGATTACTCCCGAATATGCATCAGCCGGCTTGTGGAGTACACCAACAGACTTGGGCAAACTTATCGTATCCATCAACAAAGCCTACAAAGGCGATCCAACACAAATCATTAGCCCTAATCTTGCCAAGCAATCTGTATCTAAACAAGCAAACACCCCATATGGGTTGGGGTATGTTGTCGAAGGTAAAGGTGATGAGCTTCATTTCATGAAACTAGGACAAAATGCTGGATATCAGGGTTGGTTAGTCGGTCTACCAAACACAGGGCAAGGCGCTGTCGTCATGACGAATTCGGATAATGGAAGAGAGTTGGCTCAAGACTTAATTTACTCTATCTCGAAAGCATATCATTGGCCGATCAGTGGTAAGCTCAAAGACGCTTGGATGGTACACTGAATTACCTTGTTTGAAGTGTAAACCCGACAAGTCGAGCATGACTCGTGTTCGACTTGGTTACGACTCCCAATACGTTAGATCTAAAGAGAGAGCTTCCCCCACCTCTCTTCTTTAGATCTGTACAGCTAGTATTCATTTTATATTGCAAATAATACTTAGAATCCTGCCAGCTTTTATATTAGGTTTTAGAGCAATTTATAGCCGCGAAGCTTATCCTGTAGAGCACCTATTGCTATCGCGGGAGAGGACCCCAAACGGATTCGAGTATTATAGAATAATGCTAATATTTTGTTAGATTTGATTATTGTTACTTAACCTAGCCTATTTATCATCGACATTATATTTGGCAAAAGATATAAATATACCTATTAATTGTGTGAATATTATCTTCTCTCTAACCCAACAGCCCCTATCGATTGGCACAGAGTCACACAAGAGTTACACAGCTATCTATAAATCAACTACGATCTTGTATGAAACAAGACACACTAAACGTCAGGAGTTTCTATGAATAGAAACATTCATTTCTACGAACCTAGTGATGCATTTGGGTTTCTGTCTAACTTTTTCTATGCGCCAATCCAGATCAATGGTACCAAATGGAAAACTAGTGAACATTATTACCAAGCGCACAAATTTACTGATGAAAGAATCATTCATCAAATACAGTATTGCGACACCCCAGACATTGCTTTCTCACTAAGCCGCCAGCACAGCAAAAATATTAGAGTGGACTGGGAGAAAATTCGGCTAGATATCATGCGCTTTATCGTCGAAGAAAAGTTTAACCAAAATCCAATATTAGCATTCCAATTACTTGAAACAGGTGATGTAGATATAAGTGAGCACTCGCATAAAGATAGCTTTTGGGGGGATGGCGGTAACGGTCAAGGTGAGAACCAACTTGGCAAAATTCTTATGGCGGTTAGAGAGAAGCTCAAACACACAGAACCCTACAATCTCATTCAATTCGTTGATAAAGCCAAGCTACCGACTAAATGGGGTACTTACCAAATGCATGGTTTTATAGAAAATGAGACTGGCAAAGAGCATCTAGCTCTAGTTTATGGTGATATCTCTGTTGTCGATGCGCCATTAATTCGCCTTCATTCGGAGTGTTTAACTGGCGATGCACTTTTTAGTACTCGTTGTGATTGTGGATTTCAACTCGATAGAGCACTACACAACATAGTCCAAGAGGGTGCAGGTGTTTTGCTCTACTTGCGTCAAGAAGGCCGAGGTATTGGTTTATTGAATAAAATTAAGGCTTATCACTTACAAGATGAAGGAGCCGATACCGTGGAAGCGAATGAACAGTTGGGCTTTTCAGCAGACATGCGAGACTATCGTTTCTGTCATGGAATTCTCGCCTATCTAGGAATAGACAAAGTACGCCTAATGACCAACAACCCTCTTAAAGTCAAAGCATTAGAGCAAGCCAATATTCAAATAAAAGAACGCGTTGCTCTTCAAGAAGGGGCCAATATCGACAATCAATTCTATTTAGAAACCAAAGCAAAAAAACTCGGCCACCTCTTAGACCAGAAATTTATTAAACAATAAACGTACTTTATGACATGACGGGAATGGCATAGCATTCCCGCGTTCACTTAAACCACAACTTGAGATATTCAGTGATAGTCCGTAGTAAAATCAGATGTATTGCTTGATGATTTCGTCTATTTTTCCTTGTTTTTTCATTATTTTTAAGCGCTTGTTAATATAGTCTTGAACCTCTTTATCCATGCTGGGTGACAAGGCTAGATAGACAGAATAATCCGGTATTACATCGTTGAAACCGTGCTGAGAGTATAGCTTCTTATCGAGGTTAAGCTGATTTTGGTTGTAAATAATTCTTGAACCCATCTCAACAAACACCATATCTCCAGGGTGACGGTCAACAACTCTAAACGCCGACTGATAATTTTTCACTCGCATCTCCTGCACCTCGCCACTGTCAAAATAAGGCTGAAGTTCAGGGTAGTCAAAGCCCATTAGCAATACGACAACTTTACCTTTTAAGTCAGATGCTTGATCGTAGTTCATGGGTTTTTTGCTGCTATATAACAGATTGTGCCTCACCGTATAAATAGGCTCATCAGATAAATTTTCCGACTGCACTTTGCCCCAATGCGGACTGCCGTAGGTAATCCAATTACCTTGGTCTTGAGAAGATAGGATAGAAATCATACGATTAAACGGATAAGTATGATAATCAATCTGATGTTCACTCCCTTTGAACACCTCTTTAACGATGTCCGTCACTATGCCAGAATGGTCAGCACCTTTGGTTTCAATCTGAAATGGTCTAGCTTGCTCTGCAATAACGTAGTAATCAACTTTGTTAGCACTGGCAAAAGACGTGTTCAGCATCAACAAAGCAACTGACAATAGGTGGAATTTCCAGTTCATTTTTGATCCCCATTTTTATTATTGAATAATTAAAACTATATTTACATTATCGAACATCATTTAAGAGTGTAGTTGCATATTTTGAATAAAGAACATCGATACCTAAGCATTAGTAAGCAACTCGTTTTAGCGGTAGCATTTTTTAGCGTGTTACTCGCCTTGGCGGGCACAAGCTATAACCTATATCAACAATTGCAGCGAGATATTGACAACCTGCACATAACTCTCGACAACCTAAAAACCAGCCAACTCACAAGCATTCAAACTAGCTTATGGGTGGAAGATAGAACTCTACTTAACGCTCAATTGGAAGGTTTAATCAGCCTACCCAAAGTCGACTATGTCCACCTCTATAGCAGCAGTGAATCCATAATTGAAAAGGGCCAAAAACCCCATGAATCCATTACTGTCACTTGGCCACTCAATTACGAGCTTGGTAGCAAGAGCTATCCCCTAGGCAGATTAGTTATTCAGTCTGATCTTTCATCAGTATATAGCGACCTTTGGCTGCAGTTTCTTCACATTTTAACGGCAGAAGCTGCTCGTATTATCTTATTATTAGTCGCACTATTGAGCTTCATCTGGATTATTATTGTTAAACCTATCAGCATAATAGCTGAAGCGGTCTCAAGTGTAAAAAATGATTATTCACTTCAGAGTGTTACGCTATATCCTCGTATGTTTAGAGACGAGATTTCCCACCTAGTCGAAAACTTTAATGATTCAAATTCTCGCTTAGAGACCTATTATGAAGAGCTAAAAAACGCCAAGGAAGAGGCCGAAACAGCTAATCGCCGTAAAAGTGAGTTCTTAGCCAATATGAGCCATGAAATCCGTACCCCAATGAATGGTATTATCGGTATATCAGCATTAATGGAGGATTTAGATCTCAATGAACCTCAGCTAAACTACCTTCGCATGATTCAACAATCATCTGAAGACATGCTCACCATAATTAATGATATTCTCGATATTTCAAAAATCGAAGCTGGCAGAATTGAACTTGAGGCCATTCCTTTCGACATTCACCAGCTTATAGATAATATTTATAAAGTTAATCAAGTCAGAGCAAACAGTAAGCACTTACAAATAATGTTAGAAGCTGAGCCAAATCTACCCACAGTGGTCGTCGGAGATCCTATACACGTTAAACAAATTATTAACAACCTAGTGAGTAATGCCATTAAGTTTACTCAAATTGGATTCGTTAGAATCAATGTTAGCTATCAATCTTCCAGACTAAAAATAGCGGTAAGTGATACTGGTATTGGTATCGAGCCAGAAAAGCTAGATATGATTTTTGATAAATTTCATCAAGCCGATGGTAGCACTACTCGTGAGTATGGGGGGACAGGGTTAGGTCTTGCTATTTCTAAGGAACTTGTTGAACTTATGGGAGGAGAAATACAAGTATCTAGTGAGGTCGGTCTTGGTAGCCGTTTTACTGTCCAGCTTCCTCTCCCCTCCCAATCCAATAGTCTCAAAGTTGTAGCGTCACAAAGTGAGTCAGACAAACAAAAAAAGATTGTGGTGATAGCCAAACCGGATACCAACAAAAAGCCTAAGCCAGCGGCATCAAATTCCCAAGTGTTAGTCGTCGAGGATAACTCCGTCAACCAAGTTGTCATGAGACAGATATTAAAACGACTCAACTTTGAGTGTGATGTAGCAGAAAACGGCCAAGTCGCTCTGGAGCTATTCAAGCAACATCACTACGAAATAATATTTATGGATTGCCATATGCCGGTAATGGATGGCCTAACAGCAACGATGCGGATTAGAGAAACCTCGAACTGGGGGCGACAAATCCCCATCATCGCCGTAACAGCAAATGTACAAGAAGAGGATAAGCAACGTTGCTTTGCTGTGGGTATGAATGGCTTTATTTCCAAACCGGTTAATATAAATACTATTGAACAAGCACTTCGAGAACATACATCTAATACTCTTAATAAGTCACTTGATATAACCAGCTGAGCCCATGATAGACAGAATCGAGCCAGCAGAGTAACCTAAACCTACTGACTCTTAACTATTGAATTAAGTTAGGAAATATTTATTGAACCTTCACTAAACCATATTCGTTAGCAGTAGTGTCATCATCCGAGCCATAGAAAACACCTCCCGTCAGGCCATAAGCGGTAATCCCTTCAATTTTATGATGAGGAAATGAGTGTACAGCGTTAATGGTAATCTTTTGTGGAGAATCCACTAAACCTTCCATAAATAGATCATTTTCCAAATAGAATGCATTACTGCTGCGGTACATAGTGGCGTTCGGACTATCAGTAACTTCATCACCAGGGTCAAAAGAAGCCACACCATACAAGTAATGCCATTGGTCTGTATAAAAGAGATCTGATATATCGCGATTTGTGCCCCATTCTTCTGGTGCATGAGCCTCACCCACACGTTCTAACTCCAGATACGAAGGTGTGCCTGTAGTAATGTCTTCCATTGGGTTTATTTTATCCCAATATAAGTCACCTGATTTTCTATCTCCTAACAAAATATTATAACTACCATCATCAAGATCAGATGGTGCACACGCCAAACCTTCAAAGCTTTTATCATCGTAGTCTGCCGGGTTGTTGGTCAACTGATATGTGGCTGCCAACGACAACCCTGAATACAAGCCACCCTGCGTAGGGTTTCGTTCGATAAGAAATAAACGACCATATTTATACGCATGCTCATCGTCATCGTAGAAATAACTGCTTTCAGCTGCCAAATAGTAGGTATCATTAATCTGGCAGATAGCTTCAAGATCGTTACCTCTAGGTTCAGATTCAGGCCAATTAACAATGCTTTGATCAAGTGGTTCAATGGTTGCAGAATCACCGTGTCGCTCAATTACAGCAAACCTTGGTAATGGCGTTTCTTCACCGTAATTTTTCCAGTCAAACACTGCCAATGTATTGTAATCGTAATGTTCGCCATTTTCTGCCGTATCTCCAGCAGCAAGACCACTTATAGGCATATCTACAGTTGCTGAGAATTCCAACTGTTGCGTATCATCATCACTACACCCTGCCATGCCTGTGACCAAGATTCCTGTTATCGCTAGCAACAATAACTTTTTTTTGTATTTTTCTGTTCTCATTGATTATTCGTTCCTTATCTCTTTCAGGCTAGCAGCCATACCAGTTAGCCCTTTATTTCATACAAGTAAAATCGGATGAAAATTAATGGGTTACAGGAATAAAGAGAAACGAATTACAACGAATTACACGGAAAAAACCTCAAGCCATAACTAGAGTTGATTGATGTTTTAAAATCTAGAATATTCAATAACGAATAAAAAGAATGTGAATGACTCCCTACTCACATGGGAAGATAACGGAGTTATTCGATGTGGGAATAAAATAAAAAAGTACCAAGGCAAATTAAGTGATGGCTATAACTTGATATCCAATTATCTTTAAATATTAGAATCCTATTAAAGTGATTTTTCCCTGAGCCATATCCTCTAGTTGGCAGGAGAAATCCACTCTTTTATCTTTTTCCTTACTATATAAAGCTTGAAGTTTATCAAAAGCCGAGGGGATAAAGCTGACACTTTTAAGGCGCAGGCTTTTTCGTGAAGCACTGTCAAGAAACGCCAGCGAAGACTTATCAAGCACTTTATGGCAGATATCTAAAATATCTTTACTCACCAATTTACTGTGAATAGCCTGTGAAAGATCGTCTTTACTAATTTTTGAGTTAGCACGAGAAACAATGCAAATAGCGTAGATATCCAAAATAGCCACCGCTCGGGTTCTCTGGGTGTCACCATCCTCATACATAGCGAGTAAACATGGGATTTTACTCTCGTCAAAAGATTGCTTACGGATATTACTTAGTTTTAGTCGGTCACTGATTTCACGTTTCATCAGCTTCTCAAGTTGAGCTAATTTAGGTAAAGCCAACTCCTTTTGCACATCGCCAATATTTTCAAGTGTGCGCTCACTTTCTTCTGCCCCTTGTACCAAAGGCAAAAGTTTACGGTGCAAATCTTTATCAACGAAAGGTTTTGATAGAACAAAACTAGCACCGGCAGATTTAGCTTGGTTTATCTGAAGCTGATCATCAACCGTGGTGATCATTCCCATTTTAGTACCCAAATTGAGCTTTTTTATCTCTTGAATTAAAGTAAGACCTGTCATATCAGGCATATGCCAATCAGTGAGAACAATCTCTGGTTGCCACTCTTTTACTCTATTAAGCGCTCCAACGGCACTATCCTCTTTCTGTATTGACAAACGACGATAGCCAAACTTTTCTAATGCACGCCGGACTATCTCTAATGTCGCTTTGCTGTCATCGACAATCAGAATTTTCACAAACTGTATTCTACTCTGGCTGGGTGGTTGTTTTAAATTATAGGCACAATTTCTGTCGACAGCTAAACTTACACTCTATAGATATTTAAAAACATAGAATGAGTTCATGGATTTAGCGGCACTTCTCACTACACCTTTAATCACAACAGAGAGTTTATTCGCTCTTGCAATTGACGTAGGCTTATTAATTCTGCTGGTGTGGTTTGTTATTCTGTTACTGATGATACGAGAATTTCGTCAATTCGCACGCGATGTAGTTCATGGCCCTGAATCCAGTTCTAATCCAGAAATAGATAGTCAAACCTACGAACTTTGCCAAGAATCAGTCGAGAGCGCTCTTAGTTATACCACTATAAACAGCGATACTCTTAATGATTTGATCATTATTCAAAAAGCCCTCGAAGCCCAGGTCTCACAAATTAAAGCTGCAGGTGGAGGGGAACTCTCCACCGATGAACAAGATTCCATTAATGACCTTAATCAGCAACTATCAAAATCTCATCAACTTATCCGCAAACTCAAAGGGGACCTTGATAGGAGTATGGAAGGGCTTAGAAAAGCAAAAGGCAAGCTGGAGAAACAATCGGATACAGTGGATAGCCTACGACAAGAAAAAGAACAGCTCGAAAAACAATTTGAACAGCTTGAGAAAGAATACATGCAAATCAGCGAAACTGGTGGCTTCGATAAGATGGAGCAAGAGTATCACCAAGAACGCCAACAACTCCTTAATATTATAGAAAATTACAAGAAGAAGATCAGTGAAAAACCAGAAGGTGGAGCGGGAGCATCCAATGAGGAACTCGAAGCCATTCAGCAGCAGCTACATCATGTGACGAAAGAAAAAGAATTTGTCGAAAATAAATACCTCGACCTTCTCAAAGAGTCAGAGCAAAAGGCAGAGGGAAACAATGATCAATAATCAACCACTAGCCTTCTTGCCCAACTACTTCACGCACATG
>NZ_JAHKPM010000025.1 GCF_018860525.1 Vibrio hepatarius | reverse complement strand
CCATACATTGCCTTTTGCCACCCATTAATTTTTCTATATCGAATCTACCGAATGTTCTTTACTCAAACTTCGACACGTAGCGCAGAATGGGGCATTTTCTTGTTAGAAAGTGCCTTGTGCTGATTTTGTCAGTTTTTTACTTTGGCAACCTTAGAACGACTACATTTAAGTAGAGCCTCAACCTATGACCACCTTTTTTCTTCACTTAATAGTAAAGCGATGTTTTCTCTAGCTGAAAAACTTGAACGAGAAAATGACCAACAAGCAATTGATCTGCTTTCAAATTTATCCCATGTCGTTGAGGACATGTTCAGATTTCACCGCTTATATAAAGCTCAATCAAAGTACGATCTCACCTTGGGTGATGGGTATGAGTAAGATGTCATTTATTTATTATCAATAAAATTTGCTTTCTATAAATGATGAAAAAAAGGAATAGGTTGATATCTGTGCTTTCCTTATGTGAGATAAAAATAGAATGATATGTTTATTATCACTAATGACTATTATGTGCATGATATGGACATCTCAATTGAAATATTAACCTTACTTTTTTTCGTTGCTACTGCGGCAGGGTTTATTGATGCCATGGCGGGTGGGGGAGGGTTGTTGACCTTACCTGCTCTTCTGGCCGCTGGCGTTCCCCCGACTCAGGCTCTGGCCACAAATAAGCTGCAAAGCTCATTTGGCAGCTTTTCAGCCAGTTGGTACTTTGTCCGCAATGGCTTAGTGAGCCTAAAAGAAATGCGCCTTGCCATTGCGTGCACTTTTATTGGTGCGGCAATAGGTGCACAGGTAGTGCAATATATCGATGCTAGTATTTTGACCAGTCTAATACCGATATTTTTGCTGGCAATTTCAGTGTATTTTTTACTAATGCCCAAGAGTAAACCTCACTCAGGAAAAGCAAAATTATCTGAGGCGATGTTTGCTCTGTGTGTTGGCGGTGGTGTTGGGTTTTATGATGGTTTTTTTGGTCCTGGTACAGGATCTATTTTTACCGTGTGCTTTGTGATTATTGGCCAATTTTCTCTGGTGGCTGCTACGGCACGTACTAAGGTGCTTAACTTTACCTCTAATATTGCCGCGCTGCTGTTTTTTATTATGGCTGGCCTACCGATTTGGCAACTGGGTTTAACTATGGCTGTTGGCGGTTTTATGGGAGCACGTCTCGGTGCGAAAGTAGTGGTAACAAAAGGGCAAAAATGGATTCGACCTTTAGTTATTACTATGTCGATGGCGATGGCAATTAAACTGCTTTGGCAACAGCATCACCAATGGTTGATATCAATGCTTTAACTCTGGGTGATTGATAGACACTTTGCCTGACACAGATATGAATTGGGCGAATCAGATGTGCTAATTCGGCAAAACGAAAACAGTATTTTTCTGAGATGCTTAAGGCTTTGATGATCGAGTTAGGGATAAGAGCAGGTGCCGTCCCCCCAAGTGCGAGTTGAGCAGCAGCTGTGTAAGCGTCCATTTCCATAATTGGCGTAATATTAAACTTGTCGAGTGTCTGACGTTGGTAGCTATTGGCTGGGTTGGTTAGATCATTAGTAATGACTTTATCTGGTAATTGGGTTAACGGTTTATGGTACACAATAGCAAAAGGTTCATCTGCTAAATGGAATGTGAGCAAGCCATGATGGTCTGGTATTAGGCCAGCGCAGAGGCCCAAAGTGGCTTTGCCTGATTGAACGTGTTCGATAATTCTTGGAGTATGATTTGTGGTAATCCTGAGGAAAGAGTCGTCTCTTAAGTAGTTAGCTATAGTTTTACCAAGATATCCTGCAATCAATGATTTTGAGCTATCAAGAGTTATCCATGAGGTATCTTGCAGTGTTTGCTGTTCATAGATAAGGCCACGAAGTTCGTTAAATGAGGGGCCTATACTCTTAATCAAAGCTTGGCCATCGGGCGTAAGTTTGATTGAACGGCCGCAAGGCTCAATCAATTTCTTATCCAATTTCTTTTCCAAATTAGCGATACGTTTACTGACCGCAGATTGGCTTATGTACAGTAGGCTACCAGTGCGGCTCATGGTTTTTGCTTTGCTAAGCACCAGTAGAGTTTCAATACCTTCAAGTAACATGAATAACGTTGAAAAATAGGAATGGATAACCCAATTTAGCTTAAGTTATTCTGACTTGGTAGTTAAATTTTTTCATCACCATTGTCTTACAAAAAGAATTAAGTAAGACAATGGCGTATATACCTAGATGACAGTTTGAGGTGTTGTTTTAGGTTCTCGATTACCCAACCCTAGTTGTCCTTTGATATTGTCTCCCCAGCACTTGAGAGTATCATCTTCTAAGATCGCGCAGGTGTGCCTATCACCGAGCGATATGTGTTTGGCGCTTTGACCAAGAGTGACTGTCGTCGGGGTGGTTTGGGTTTGGTAGTTGCCAATTCCCAGTTGCCCATGTTGATTGGAACCCCAGCATTGCAGTGTTCCGCTTTGTAGTATTGCGCAAGCATGTTGTTTGCCGAGTGCAAGTGTTTGAACATTTTCATCGAACGTTAAGCTTGTTGGTCTGGCTTTATTTCTTCGATGTCCTATCCCAAGTTGGCCTGATTGATTATTACCCCAGCACTTGACTTGATGATTATCAAGCAGAGAACAAGCAAACTGGTGACCCACGTTAACAGAACTTGCTGGGCGAGTTAATTGGACGGTTTGTGGCATTAAATAAGATTGATTATCTTTGGTTTGATTAGTTGGAAAGCCAATGCCTAATTGACCAAAATAGTTGTTTCCCCAACATTTTACTTGACCTAACTCTGTTTGAAAACAGGTGAAATTATCACCTACTTGGATGCTTGTTAGTGGTGATTGTTCTATTACAGCAGTGGGAAAGAGTTCAGGTCGAGTTCTGCCAGTACCGAGTTGGCCGAAGAAATTGTCGCCCCAACATTGCGCAGTATTATCACTTTGTATTAAGCAAGCATGATTGCTGCCCATTGAAAGGAATTTTGCTGAATATTGAAGTGATAGTGCTCTTGGAGCGATGAATCGATAAAGCCCTTGCCCAAGTAAATAGCGGCTATTGTTTCCCCAACAAGTTGTTTCTCCGAGTGTTGATAGAGAACAAGAATGATTGGCAGCAAGGCTGATTTGTTTTTTTTCACCAGATAAATTGACAGCAGTTGGTCTGATTATAGAATGAATATTGGATAGGCCTACCCCTAACTGTCCTGAGTAATTATTACCCCAGCAGTAGATAGCATCACTTTCTGATACAGCGCAAGTGTGACTACTTCCTAGTGATATTTTTTTCCAGTAATTTGGTGTTTGTGCATGTGCGTTGGATATAAATAAAAAAAATAAGATGAAGATCGAAAAAAAATTCACTTTATAAATTATCCTTTGTATTTTAAATAATTAATTATTACCGATTAAATAGGCCGTTGGTTTTTTATTTAGGTGGAAAATAGGCTGGATTTAAAACAGCCTATTAATCATAATGGTTTAATGAATAAGCATCTTATTAAAGCTTATCGCAAAAGCATAAATTTACACTACATATTGGCATTTCACCTGGAGGGCAGCTAATGCTTGCCATAGAGCTTGCTGATGAAAATAAAGCAATGGTGAATAATAGAATAGATTTTTTAAGCATGATTACCTCATTGTTTAATGGTTGTATGGTGAGAAATATAATGAGTTAAATTTTGTTAATAAGCAATGATTTAATATATTGAATCATTGCTTAAGTTATATTTAAATCAAACTCTAAGTTGGAAATTCGCATCTATTTGACCTTGTAAATAATACGTCTTATAGCCATTAATAAAGTAGCTAGAGCCATTCGAACGAATGACTTCAAAGATTTCCCAGCGTGATGTTCCGCTATCTGCAGGCTGTGAAGTATAACCAGAAGGGCAGTTAAATGATTTTTGTTGCCAAACTTCTTCACTCACTCTAAATACTTTGAAATAGTGGCCACTTGCTTCAGTTATTATTCCCCATTTCCCTGGTATTGTCATATAATTATCATTTTCGTCTAAGAGCCATTCCCAATCACTTGCATCAGGTAGGCCACAATATACATAAGTTGTTGTATTTGCATATACTGTTTGACTAGATAGTAGTAGGGTAGAAAAAATAAATGCTGACAATTTCATATGATAAAACTTCCTTGTTATTAAAATGTTACAACAAGGTAGGTTATTTGTTCTGTGAGAGTAAATGATCTAAGTAATTGAAGTATGATTTATATCCCAAATACATATTGATATTTTTCTGAAACATTAACCCTGCCACGTAAGTTGGTACGTTTAAGTAATTTAATTAACATTTGTAGGGTTATTGTTATCTAATAGAAAACATATGTTTAAGAGCTGATTATATATTTAAATTTACTGTCTATTTATTTAAATATAACTGATTTTAAATGATGGTAATAAGTCTAAGTTTTTTCTTGAATTTGATACCAAGAACTAGACTTGTTTCTACCATCATTTTTTGATGCGTAGAGTGCTTCATCTGCTCTTGCAATAACCTGCTCAACATTTGTATCATTAGAAGATAATTCTGCAACGCCTAAGCTGACAGTTATAATTCGGTCTAGTGAAAAGGCATTAGACTCGATTGCTTTTCTTACCGCTTCTGCCACTTTAAGGGCACTTTCTTCAGGTGTTTCTGGAAGTAATATTATGAATTCTTCACCTCCCCACCTTGCTAAGATATCTGTGTGTCTGACTTTCTTAGAAACGAGTTCACTGAGTTCCTTCAGGCAATCATCTCCTGCATTGTGCCCCAGTTCATCATTTATTTTTTTAAAATGATCTATATCGAAGATAATTATACTCAGTGTGGAATTAAAGTTCTTCGATTTCTCATGTTCAAAGTGTAAATGCTCAGTGAATTTGTTGCGATTTGAAAGCTTGGTCAAAAAGTCTGTACTGGACAGGTAAGTCAGCTCTTTTTTGTGGGTAAATTCAGAATAAATGTTCCAGATATAAAATAATGACACAACTACGATTAAGATTAAGTAAGTCGCGTAGTTATGGAGTAAAGTGCTCAATAAATTATCTCGTGAGCTACTGATCAAATAGGCAACATGTTCATTTTTGAAGTTTTTTATCGAAAGAAAGCTAATAATATAGTCTTGATCTTGTAAAGATATAGCTTGTGAAAAGCTCTCTTTTTTGTCAAATAAAGGCTTGAGCTGACTGCTGTAATTTTTAGCTTGGTCGATCAGGCTTCTGTGGTTCACGTTACGTAAATGTTTTTCAAATACCGCTTTATCGTAGTAATACCCATCAGCGAGAATGCTAGGTATATAGTGGTTTTTCATGTCCTTAAACAATTTTGAATCGACTGCATTTTGACTGATTATAAATTGGAAGTCGTCTTGAGGGTATAAATCAACCAGAAGGTCTACAATGCTTCCCATTGATAGAGATACTTCTACACTACCTAGAGCTTGTTGCCCTTTTGATACTGGATAGACGAAGCGGTAACCATTAAAAATGCGTCCTTCTTCAAAGCCTTCAACTATTTTTTGTTGTGTATTGGCTAGCCTGACAGACTCACGAATAGAAAATAGATTGTCGCCATATTTTTCAGGTTTATGTACTCGAAGAAAGCTATCACCATTAGGTAAATGGAAGTGGAGTTGCCTAAAGTTATGTGCTCTAAGAAGCTGATAATTAGACTTGAGTAATTGGTATAGTTTTATTCTTGCTTCGTCTCGCTTGTCGTTTTTCCCCTCGACTGCTATCGATAATAGCTTGATTACCTCATCATTGTTGGTAATCTGCTGGTAGACATAGTGAGAAAACTTATTGTATACGCCAATACTAGAACGTACTTTAGACTCCATAATGACAGAATAGTTGTCGAGGATTCGGCGTTTTTGTTCTCTATATTCTCCAACCAAAATAGCAAACGATACGAGTACAAGTGTAATCAAAATGCCTAAATGGACACATAGCTTAAACCCGAGGGTGGGTCTTAAGGTCGATCGCATTTTCAAACTAGTCCCCCCTAGAATAGGTCTCGAAAAGTCCACTAATGATAGTTTAGTATATTGTGAGTTGATCGAAGGTTAAACTGAGAAGAAGAAGACAACTAAGCATCAAAAAGGCGTATCGCTACGCCTTACAATTAGGCACCTACTAAAGTGATTCTGTAAATGTACGAGCAATTACATCACGTTGCTGCTCCGTTGTCAGAGAATTAAATCGAACAGCATAGCCTGAAACACGGATAGTAAGCTGGGGGTATTTCTCAGGATTACTTACGGCATCTTCTAGTGTTTCACGTTTTAGTACGTTGATGTTTAGATGTTGGCCCCCTTCGATACGCGGCATAGTCTCAATCAATATTTCTCTACTCTCATGTTCACCGAGTTCTCTGGTTGCAATAATCTGATCAGCATTGAACCCATGTTTTGCTGCTATACATCGAGCTTCACCTTTCTCCTTATCGAGTAACCATATTGAGTTTACTAATGCCTCATTGGCGGCTTTAGTAATTTGTATACCTTGAATCATGTCTATCTCCTAGGTGATATGAATAGTATATGGTGTTATTTTTCATAACTTTATGTTCTTTATTCTATATAACCTATTTATAGGGATTAGATTTTGATTTTTATCAATTGAAGTTGACTATTTTTAATTACATAAAATATAAAAGTTTAATTGGAGTTAATCTTCATTTCTCTAATGTATTCTTACTTTTGTTATGATTCTGTTGTTTTTATGTCTATCGTATTTTGTTGTTATTTTACTACGTTTAAGTTGTTGCAATGAAAAGATTTGATTGACTGTAAATTATCGATCGGATGAGTAAATTTCTGAATGTTGGCATCAAATTTTCATAACATGATTGGGCTGCATACAACTGAGGATACCATTATGCCATATACATCATTTTATACTCGTACTCGAGTTGCTCGTTTTCCCATACCAAATCGCCATGTGGTAGGGCAAGGGCATTATAGGACGCCACAAAAACACTGATTGACTACCTCTAATTGCTTTGTTCCTTTGCCACTTTTTGCGACAATCATTGCAGCATAAATTGGAAAAAGGAACAACATATGAACCAATTATTGGCATGGCATGATGTCATTGGAGCTGAAAAACAGCAGGATTACTTCCAGCAAACGTTAGGCTTTGTTGAATCTGAGAGAGCATTGGGAAAGGTCGTTTTTCCTCCGGAAAAAGATGTCTTTAATGCTTTTCGTGCAACTGAATTTGGTAATATAAAGGTGGTTATTCTGGGCCAAGATCCTTATCACGGTCCCAATCAAGCGCATGGTTTATGTTTTTCTGTTCTTCCAGGGATTAAACCACCTCCTTCACTTACCAACATGTATAAAGAGTTGTCTCAGGATATTGAGGGTTTTGAGAGTCCTACTCACGGATATTTACAGAGCTGGGCCGAGCAAGGCGTGCTTTTGTTAAATACAGTACTAACTGTTGAGCAAGGTAAGGCTCATTCACATGCTAAAACAGGTTGGGAAACATTTACAGATAGAGTGATTGAAGCGGTTAATAGGCATCAGTCTGGTGTTGTATTCTTATTATGGGGTTCACACGCTCAGAAGAAAGGACGATTTATTGATCGAGAGCGACATCATGTACTAGTAGCGCCGCATCCATCTCCTCTTTCCGCCCATCGAGGTTTTTTCGGTTGTCGGCACTTTTCTAAAGCTAATCAAATTCTTCACTCGATAGGAAAGTCAGCAATTGACTGGCGTTTGCCAATATCAGTCACAATATAAAACTAAGATTACTTTTTGTGTTTATTTTTAGGAAGACATCAAACTTATCATGGCGATTTCCTTATACACTTATAAAAAATAAGTCTTAAGGGAACTTATCATGATGATGGAAAGGATCCGCAGAGAGCATAGCTATATGGTTCGTCTTTTGGCTGTATTAAAACAGAATATTGCTCAACTACAGGCTGAAAAGTTTATTAATTATAGTTTGGTTAAAGAAGTTGTGGACTATTTGGCGAATCATTCAGAACGTGTACATCACCCTAAAGAAGATATTCTCTATCACTATTATATGGACCATTATGGGCATAAACAGGAACTGGATAATTTGGAACAAGAACATGAGGTGTTATCGGACAAGACTCATACTTTTCTTAATACGGTCGAAATGATCCTTCAGGATGCTGTTGTACCACAAGATATGTTTGTTAAGCAGCTTGAGGAATTCATTTTAGCGCAAAAACGTCATTTAGAGATAGAAGAGCGTTTCATCCTACCATTAATTGAAAAAAGTTTTAATCTCCATGACTGGCAAGAGGTTGAGAAAAAGTGGAGTGTTGGTGAGAGTGATCCTGTGTTTGGTGACACTATAGCAGAAGAATACCAGCAAATTGCTAACCGCGTTCGCCAAGGTGAGCAAGATTGTGTTTGAACAAAAATTAAAAGAGGCACATTAATGCCTCTTTTTAATGTCAGCAATCGAAATCGAGTTGATCAAAATTATCGAAGCCGATGTCCATATCTTTTAACTCACGCTGTAGTCTTTGTTTGTCCTTAATAGCCTCAATTTCTCGCCATTTACGTTTTACTGGCTTGGAGCGTGTTGCTCGAGTTTTTGGAAAGTCCATTTCCATAATTTCTTCAAAGTTTAAGCCTTCCATACGCCACCTCTTTAACTGATTTCTCTTTGAAGGGGTAATGTTTAAATACCATTCTGATTGAAGCGTAACCTTGATTGGTTTCTCATTTGTTACGATTTAATTAACTTTTAATGCTTTTTTTACTAGGCTTCACAGAAAAATGATGAAAAATTGTTGTTTTTTTATGCAAGCAGCTCCTTTTAAATAGGTAAAAAACAGCAAACTAAATGTTAAATGCGTGTTTAATAAATGACCACCACTGGTGAGGTTGAGTTTGTGTGCAGTGCTACTGATTTTGTATGGTGATTGCCCTGAAAGCCAGCGATAGAGAGATAAGGGTGAGTCCTTGATGCGAAAGGACCGATGATCATTTAAAGAGTGGAATTAGGTTGCAGGGTTATCTATTGTTTGTTGTTGTTAAATTTTAATACTAATGTTTTTAAGTTGTGTTTTTTTTGTTCTTTTTTGTGTTAGCTAATGGTGATTTTATAGTTAAATATATCACCTATATGCATTTTGTTACATATTGATTTTTGACGTTTGAGATTGCATTATCCGCCAGTCAAAAAATACGCTGTTACGTAAAATGGAAGCATGAGGCGCGTTTTACATATCTGGGTTGCACGATAAACAAATAATAATACTAAGCAGAGTTGACACTTGGTTGGCAACTAGATGGAAGGCAAGGAAGCAGAGAACAGCGAACACTCAATATGAGGATCTTATGACAGACTTAATTAATTTGATGAATGACCTGCTTTGGGGCTCGATTCTGGTTTATTTACTGGTTGGCGTCGGTGTGTACTTTACATTCAGGCTTGGCTTTATCCAGTTTAGACACTTTGGCCATATGTTTTCGGTTTTGAAAAATAGCCGTAGAACTGATAACGCAGGTATCTCATCATTTCAGGCCTTGTGTACTAGCCTTGCTGCACGTGTGGGCACGGGTAATATGGCAGGTGTTGCTGTTGCGTTAACGGCAGGTGGCCCAGGTGCAATTTTTTGGATGTGGCTTATTGCTATGCTGGGAATGGCAACATCATTTGCAGAAAGTACACTAGCACAGCTATACAAAACCAAAGATGATGATGGTAATTATCGTGGTGGTCCAGCGTATTATATGGAAAAAGGCTTAGGTATGCGCTGGATGGGAGTGCTATTTTCCATTTTCCTAATTATCGCTTTTGGTTTGGTCTTTAATGCTGTGCAAGCCAACTCTATTGCAGGAGCGATGAACACTGCTTTCGGTTGGGATGAAATGTACGTTGGTATTGCAGTTGTTGTCCTTTCTGCAGTAATCATCTTTGGTGGTATTAAACGAATCGCGCGTGTTGCTGAGATGATAGTCCCAGCAATGGCACTTCTATATTTGCTTCTTGCCTTATTTGTTGTATTTACCAACATTGAAAAGTTGCCTGCTGTTCTTAGTTTGATTTTCAAGAGTGCTTTTGGTCTGCAAGAAGCCGCAGCTGGTGGTTTAGGTTACGCTATTGCTCAAGCAATGATTAATGGCATTAAACGTGGTCTATTCTCGAATGAAGCGGGTATGGGTTCTGCTCCAAATGCAGCAGCGTCAGCGACACCTTATCCTCCACATCCAGCATCTCAAGGTTACGTACAAATGTTGGGCGTATTTATGGATACGATTGTCATTTGTTCAGCAACAGTGGCGATTATTCTTATGTCTGGTGAATATGTACCTCATGGTGAGATTACAGGTATTGAATTGACACAGGCAGCGCTAAGTTCTCAAGTTGGTTCTTGGGGAGGGATTTTTGTTGCAGTTGCGATTTTCTTCTTTGCCTTTACTTCGATCATTGCCAACTATTCGTATGCTGAAACTAACTTAATATTTCTTAAACATAACCATAAGGCAGGTTTAAGTATTTTCCGTCTCGTGGTTCTAGGCATGGTGATGTTCGGTGCTTTGGCTTCCTTACCCGTTGTTTGGTCACTGGCTGATGTCTCCATGGGTATGATGGCTATTGTTAACCTAGTAGCGATTCTATTGCTATCTGGTATCGTGATTAAGCTAGCCAAAGACTATAATCGCCAGCTTAAAGCAGGGAAGGTTCCAACGTTTGATTGTAATGATTTTCCAGAGCTGAAATCACAATTAGAAGATGGTATTTGGGATAACAACAAACAAGACTCATAGACGTTAGCTATAATAGTGATACAAAAAGCCATGCAGACATTGCATGGCTTTTTTTGTACCCTATAGATAATCACAACAGCAAGGATAGAGTTAAAGTCATGTTAATCGTCGTTTCACCTGCAAAAACCTTAGATTATGAGTCACCATTGGCGACAGAGAAATTTACTCAGCCTGAGTTGGTAGAGTATTCAAAAAAATTGATCGACGTATGCCGCAAGCTTGCCCCTGCAGATGTAGCTAGTTTAATGAAAGTCAGTGACAAGATTGCAGATTTGAATGTTGGGCGTTTCCAAGAGTGGGATGAAAAGTTTACTTTAGAAAACTCTCGTCAGGCAATTTTGGCTTTCAAAGGGGATGTGTATACTGGACTCGATGCTCAAACCTTAACTGATGACGATTTTGACTATGCGCAAAAACACTTGCGGATGTTGTCTGGGCTATATGGGCTTCTTAAGCCTCTCGATTTAATGCAGCCTTACCGATTAGAGATGGGGACTAAACTTGCCAATGATAAAGGAAGTAACTTATATCAGTTCTGGGGTAATGTGATTACAGATAAATTAAATCATGCTATATCAGAGCAGGGGGATAATGTACTGATAAACCTCGCTTCAAATGAATATTTTAAGGTGGTAAAACTCAACTCACTTGGCGCGCAAGTCGTGACTCCGATTTTTAAAGATTGTAAAAATGGCCAATATAAGGTTATCAGTTTCTATGCTAAAAAAGCACGAGGTATGATGGCGAGATATATTATCGAAAATCGTATCGATAGTGTGGTTAGCCTGACTAAATTTGAAGCGTCGGGCTATTATTTTGTTGAACAAGAGTCTTCGCCAACCGAATTAATCTTTAAACGAGATGAGCAATAAAGGTTGTTGACTATGTATATCGAGCTCAAAAATGGCGACTTATGGTGTACTTACTTGGATTTTTTTGAAGAAAGCAGGTATCGATACGTTCCTTACCGTAAAGATTTAGCTGAACACATGTCAGACTCTACTCTCAGGGCGCAATTATAATGCGCCTTTTTGATACCCACTGCCATTTTGATTTTGATGTCTTTGCTGGCGATTTTGCTGCACAGTTTCAATTGGCAAAAAAAAATGGCGTGGAACGAATCATGCTTCCTTCAATTGGTCCTTTAAACTGGGAGAGGTTGCTGGCATTGTCATCTGAGTATGCCGGACTATATATCGCAATGGGGATGCATCCTTATTTTCTTAATGACAACAGTATTCAGACTATCCCAATCCTATATAAGCAGTTTGAAACTCCTGTTAAGCATTGCCACGCTATTGGTGAGTGTGGGTTGGATGCGCTAATTGACATCGATTATAAGGTGCAAAGAAAAGTGTTTGATGCTCAGATCGAGTTAGCAGATAACCTTAAGCTACCTTTGATACTTCATAGTAGAAAAACACATAACTAAGTTCTTCGACAGTTAAAACAGCATAACTTTCGCTATGGAGGAGTGCTACATGGCTTTTCTGGTAGTTATCAGCAGGCCATGCAGTTTGTCGAACTGGGTTTTTATATTGGTATTGGTGGCGTGATCACTTACCCTCGAGCTAGGAAAACTCGTCAGACAGTCATCGATTTGCCTATTGAATGTATTGTATTGGAGACGGACTCTCCTGATATGCCTCTGTATGGTCACAAAGGGAAACCCAATCATCCTACCATGCTGGTCAACATTTTGTCTTGCCTTGCAAGTCTTCGAGATTCTGATGAGGAACTTGTTGCTCATTCTACATGGAAGAATGGAAATATAGCTTTCAAAATATGTGAATAGTTCCTAATTAAAATGTTATTAGTATGATTTGCTTGTTTTGTTTTTGTGATTAAGATCTCAAATTTTAACTGTCACATGATGAATCTTATTAGAAACTGTGAAGGCCGCATTACCTTAACGGTGGCCGGATGAGTATAATTGCCCCGCTTTATAACTCCATATTGCAACACGCCAACAAACAACATATAAGGAAGTCATAAACTATGAGCCTGTTTATGAGCCTAGTCGGTATGCTAGTTCTACTCGCAATTGCAGTAGCCTTATCTAGCAACCGTAAAGCTATTAATTTAAGAACAGTGGGTGGCGCATTCGCTATTCAATTTGCACTGGGTGCATTTATTTTATATATCCCATGGGGGCAGGAGTTGCTTAAAAGCTTCTCTGACGGTGTTTCTGATGTTATTGCCTACGGCAACCAAGGTACAGAGTTTATCTTTGGTGGCTTAGTATCCGGTAAGATGTTTGAAATTTTCGGTGGTGGCGGTTTTGTTTTCGCTTTCCGCGTACTTCCTACACTAATTTTCTTTTCGGCATTCATTTCTGTTTTGTACTACGTCGGTATTATGCAGTGGGTGATAAAGATTCTTGGGGGGGCTCTTCAAAAAATATTGGGTACTTCTCGCTCAGAATCTATGTCTGCGGCTGCAAACATTTTCGTCGGTCAAACCGAAGCTCCTTTAGTCGTTCGCCCTTTTATCCCTAAAATGACTCAATCTGAGTTATTTGCAGTTATGTGTGGTGGTTTAGCCTCTGTTGCTGGTGGTGTTCTGGCAGGGTATGCGTCTATGGGGGTTCCTATTGAATACCTAGTAGCAGCATCGTTTATGGCAGCTCCTGGTGGCTTACTGTTTGCTAAAATCATCATGCCTGAGACGGACAAGCCAAATGAAAACTTGGATGCCGAAATTGATGGTGAAAAAGATAAGCCAGCGAACATTATTGATGCCGCCGCAGGCGGTGCAGCAATGGGTTTGCAGTTAGCACTCAACGTTGGTGCTATGCTACTGGCTTTTGTTGGCCTTATCGCATTGGCTAACGGTATTCTGGGTGGTGTTGGTGGTTGGTTTGGTATGCCTGAATTGACACTAGAGCTGATCTTAGGTTATGTTTTTTCTCCGTTGGCATTCTTAGTTGGTGTGCCATGGGAAGAAGCTGTGATAGCAGGTTCTTTTATTGGTCAAAAAGTGGTGGTGAATGAATTTGTTGCTTATTCTAATTTTGCCCCTCTATTAGGTGATGCCGCGGAAATAGTTCTTTCTGAGAAGACAAAGGCAATTATTTCGTTTGCACTGTGTGGTTTTGCTAACCTATCCTCGATTGCCATTCTTTTAGGTGGCCTTGGTGGACTTGCGCCTCAACGTCGTTCAGAAATTGCTCGTATGGGCATGAAAGCTGTAGCCGCAGGCACACTATCAAACTTAATGGCCGCGACAATAGCAGGCTTTTGCCTTACTTTATCTGGCATGTAACCTTCGCATCTAATTAATGTTAAAGCCCCGCTCATTTCGATAGCGGGGCTTTTTTGTATATCTAATTGTTAGTCAAAGTAGCAAAATCAAGCATGTTTTGATGCCGATTTGAGTTGCACATTTTGTAAATTATTAAAGATCATTTCTTAGCCATATTTATCTTGATTGAGGTTTGACGAAGTTCTTATCACGTTTAAGATCGCAGGATGTATTTAATATTTGCTTTTAATCTCCTTTTATCTAGAGCCCTGAAACCCCGCCACATTTTAAGTTAAATAATTTTTGAGATACAAACCGTTTGCATTTTATCAGTGGCTATCGTTCCGTATTCAACCTAGGTATTGTGTTGAACTGCGGGTAAATAAATATTGATCGGAGATAGAAATGAGCGATGTAAAAGCTGCAGCGTTACGTGCACTTAAACTGATGGATCTTACTACGTTGAATGATGATGATACGGATGCCAAGGTTATTACTTTGTGTCATGCTGCTAAATCTGCAGTAGGGAATACTGCGGCCATCTGTATTTATCCACGCTTTATTCCAATCGCTAAAAAAACACTTCGAGAGCAAGGCACACCTGAGATCAAAATTGCTACGGTAACTAATTTCCCTCATGGCAACGATGATATTGACATTGCCGTTGCTGAAACGAAAGCTGCAGTAGCTTACGGTGCTGATGAAGTTGACGTTGTATTCCCATACCGTTCTCTTATTGCCGGTAATGAGGACGTGGGCTTCGAGCTTATAAGGCAGTGTAAACAAGTCTGTGGAGATATTTTACTCAAAGTAATTATTGAAACAGGTGAGCTACAACAAGAAACGCTTATCAAGAAAGCATCTGAGATAGCGATCAAAGCTGGTGCTGATTTTATCAAAACTTCAACCGGTAAAGTGCCAGTTAACGCTACGCCCGAGTACGCTCGTATGATGCTTGAAGTTATTCGCGATATGAATGTCGCTTCAAGTGTTGGTTTTAAACCTGCTGGAGGAGTGCGCACTGCTGAAGATGCCGCAGATTATTTAGCAATGGCTGATGAGATATTGGGTAGTCAGTGGGTAGATACTCGTCACTACAGGTTTGGAGCATCTAGTCTTTTGACCAGCCTTCTGAATACATTAGAAGTGACAGATAAAACGGCTGACCCTGCAGCTTATTAGCTTTTCTATTTATTTGTGGTGAGCATCTTCTCGCCACAATGCCTAAATTACAATCAAACATCAATTTGTATGGGAAAGTCTAATGTATTTACCTCAAGAAATCATTCGTCGAAAGCGTGATGGTGGAGTGCTTACCTCTGGTGAGATTAACTTCTTTATACAAGGGATTACCAACAATAGTATTTCTGAAGGTCAGATAGCTGCCTTTGCGATGGTAATCTTTTTCAATGAGATGACGATGTCTGAGCGTATTGCGTTGACTTGTGCCATGCGTGATTCAGGAATGGTCATTGATTGGTGTCAGCAAGATTTTCCGGGGCCTATTGTAGATAAACATTCAACTGGTGGAGTAGGAGATCTAACCTCCTTGGTGTTAGGGCCTATGGTTTCAGCATGTGGTGGTTTTGTTCCTATGATTTCAGGTAGGGGGCTTGGTCATACTGGGGGGACACTTGACAAATTAGAGTCTATTCCGGGATATAATATTATGCCATGCAATGCAGTTTTTACTGATGTTACCAGACAAGTCGGAGTGGCCATTATCGGCCAAACCGGTAACTTAGCACCTGCTGATAAACGCCTTTATGCGACTCGGGATATCACCGCAACCGTAGATAATATCTCCCTTATCACCGCCTCTATTTTATCGAAAAAGCTCGCTGCTGGTTTAGAATCTTTGGTCATGGATGTTAAAGTGGGCTCCGGTGCTTTTATGTCAAGTTATGACGAGTCTGAGCATTTGGCTAAATCTATCGTAGGGGTTGCTAATGGCGCGGGTACCAAAACAACGGCTATTTTGACCGATATGAATCAAGTGTTGGCATCTTCAGCAGGTAATGCACTCGAAGTGAAAGAAGCGGTTCAGTTTTTGACTGGAGAATATCAAAATCCCCGTCTCCTTGAAGTGACCTTAGCTCTAGGAGCGGAAATGCTAGTACTAGGAAGGTTGGCTGATAACAGTGAGCATGCACGCTTTAAGCTAACAGATGCCTTGAATAATGGTAAAGCCGCTGAATGCTTTGGCCGCATGGTTGCGGGCTTAGGTGGGCCAGTAGACTTTGTCGGTAATTATGACAGCTACTTAGAAAAATCACCTATTGCTGAACCAGTATTTGCTGAGCAAGATGGTGTGGTGACAGCAATGGATACACGCGCAATAGGTATGGCTGTTGTGGCGATGGGAGGAGGACGCCAATTTGCCACCGATAGTATTGATTACTCAGTAGGGTTTGACCACTTTATTCGCTTAGGTGAGCGAGCATCTTCAACTAAACCGCTAGCCATTATTCATGCTCGAAATGAAGAACAGTGGAAAGACGCAGCAGCCTCACTCCAAAATGCTATTGTAATCGGGAATCGGTATTCACCAACTCCAGAAGTTTATCGCCAAATACGTGTTGAAGACATTTAATGCCATATTTTTGATAAGGCCAGCTGAGCCTACCTATGGATGGATAATAAGCTAAAAGGCTAATGGCTGTACAAAATTAGGTTTTATTTTATACATTGGCCTTTTTATACAAGTTCCTTTAATAGTAGGTTTTCACCTTTACTCTTAGGTTTCCTACGTACAACCATAGTCAAAAGTAACCCCGTAATAAAACTCATTCCGACCATGGTGTACATATAACGGTCACTTTTTCTGTAGTAATGATCGGAGAAAGCCGTCACTTTTCCAGTTTCAAAGGTAAGACGTACAAAACCTATCACGACACCATCATAAATAACAGGTTCAACAAGTTGTTGCTTGCCTATGCGAGCCGTTTCAAGGGGCGTGTCTAAACCAAGAATTTCTCGTACATTTTTACTTTTATCGCTTGACGCTAATCGAACGCCTTGAGCATCGTAAATAGTTGCATCAAATACCAAGTCGTCTATGGCGAGTTGGTTGGTTAATTTTAATAAGCGCTCTTGATCTTGGCTCGCGATCATATCTCCTGCGGCCAAAGAAGCTTGTGATACCAAAACCTTAATTAGCGTATCTAATTGGTTTTTTTGTATCTCTTGATTTGCCTGAGTGATCTTAACGCTATTGATACCGATCACAATGAGCATAACAATCAAAGAGAAGATAGCGAGTACTCTCAGTGCCATGCGGAATGAAAACAGGGAAGATTCCATATTCACCTAAACAGAAGATAAGTTTACTATAAAGAATATTGATACTTGCGCAGGTAAAATGCAATAGGTTAAGTTGTGGTTAAGCTTTTTAGGAATAATTCACATGGAAACGTTTAAGACTCTTTCTATTCAAAAACAGACTCATTTATACAGTAGGTTGTCAGCGGCCAGATACACTAGCCACTTAGATAAGGCGAAAGCAAATTGGATTATCTTTGGTGATTGTCTACTAGATGAGCATTTCGAACGCATCAATTTGTACACCGGATACAAGAATTTTATTGTTGACATATGGAAAGTAGGCCATTATCAAGTTGCTTTGATGAAAGGTAATTTACTTCCAGAACATGAGGAAATTCTCCCTGCGTTAGAACTTGATTATGCGTCTCTTAATGATTTACCAGACTTATCCACGCCAGGGTTGATAGTGTTGGATATGGACTCTACCGCTATACAAATCGAATGTATTGATGAAATAGCGAAACTGGCTGGAGTGGGGGACGAAGTCGCTGAACTTACTGAAAGAGCAATGCAAGGCGAACTTGATTTTGAACAAAGCCTTCGCAAGCGGGTTGCCGCTCTTATAGGGGCTGATGTATCGGTACTGACTAAAGTTAGGGATGAGTTAACTTTGATGCCCGACCTCTCTAGTTTAATTTATACACTTCATCAATTTGGCTGGAAGACGGCAATAGCTTCAGGGGGCTTTACCTATTTCTCTGATCACCTCAAAAATACATTAGATCTAGACTATGCATGCTCTAATCAGTTGGAAATTATTGATGGTAAACTGACCGGTAAAGTGCTTGGAGAAGTTGTAACGGCGCAGACTAAAGCTGATATTTTGCATGAATTAGCAGAGCTATATGCAATAGAAGCTCACAATACCGTTGCTGTGGGGGATGGAGCCAATGATTTGGTTATGATGGAAGCAGCAGGCTTAGGTATTGCCTACCATGCTAAGCCTAAAGTAGAGCAGTTGGCACAAACTGCGGTACGTTTCTCAGGGCTTGGGGGGGTATTATGTATTTTATCTGCGGCTTTGGCTAAGCAGAAAAAGATAAGCTTTAAAATAAAACCTTAGTCCGTTCTAATTTGAGGTGGTTTATGGTGAGAAGTGCTTTTGAACGAAGTAACTCCAAGGAAGGAAATTTTATTTATTCGGCAGTCCTAAACGAAGTGTTACTTCTTCAGTGATATCGATGATTTCACTATAACCAACGATACCGGTTATTTCTTTTTCTAACGTTCTCGCATGATGCATATTGATTGGAGCTAGCTCGGTTATGTCTTCTTGAAGTAATGCACTCATAGGTTCAAACACAGGGGCGCTACATATACGGATAGCATAGAAATTTCCTAGTGATTGGGCGTTTTTAATAAATTCAATACGCTGTTTGACTGATTCAAATTCGCCAAGTAGTTTTGATTCATAGGAGTGAATACGGTTGCCAAAAAGAGTAATCGCGAGATAAATCTCATGAAATTGCGGTTGAGCGCCGTCTATGTGTTTCATAGGTTGAGCAAGCAGGGTATTTGTGTGTCCTTTGTATAGTGGTTCAAGAGAGAATTTGTCTTCTTTGCCAAGTTTCGCCAGTAAAATTAGGTAAGGAGGAAGTGGGAAATTGACCCCTATGACTCTAGGTTTTAGGGTCCTAGTCGGTTTTTCTACGAAAATAGGGGCACTGACGATTTTGTCTAACAGAATATCATGCAGGTCTTCGAGTAACTCATTACTTGGAAGAACTTCAGTTATTGAATTTAGCTTGTCTTGGTTATGTTCAATTAAACTACCGAAAAATGCTATATTTTTCATGGTGTGGCTATCTTCGAGGATGACGAGCTGTAGACGTTTACCTCCTGGAGATATTCTGATTACTTTATATGGCACTTGGTTTAAAGTAACGTTTTTATCCAGTTTGTCCAGCTCTGTGAAGTTTACAGAGCATGTGTCTCCTGCTTTTAGTGCACTTGGAGAAGTCAACGCGATGCTAATACCACGTTTAGATATATCGAGCGTAATGCCAGTGTGGGTTTGTTTATCTTCGCCTGTAAGCGTTAAAGAGGAACGAAACTGAAAGCGTGGTTCTTTGCGGCGAGATTTAGCATCATAATAAATACAAGTTGGATTGTTGGTTGGATTGCGAGCATGACGAAAATTGTTAATGGCACTACTTGGCAGTTTGGGCTTTGGAGTTAGTAAATAATCGCTATTACTTGTCTCTGTCGAAACTTCCTGAAGAATACCACAATGAGTTAGTGTGCTGGCGTCAAGGGTTAGTTCAGATGAGTGCCTTACCAGTTCTGAAGTTTCTTCCTTGGTTAGTTCAAACATATGAATTTGGAACACTTTCCAACTGTCTTTTTTCGCTCCGACATGGCAGAAAAGTTGTCGTACCTCGGGTTTTGCTTCTGGGAGCATCATGGAAAAGAATAACACTTTTTCTTGGTGGCTATGAGTAAACGCATAAAGAATGTTGGTTGTACTTTGGTTGCCTTTTGGCATTAACTGCTCTAGACGCTTTTGATTAAATAAACCAGTCAATGCTTGTTGATTTCGCTCATCGTGCCAATAGTGCCATATTGGTTGATTGTTTTCGGTCATCAAAGCGAGTTTAAGTTCAGAGCCACTAAAGAATAAAGGTAAATTACAGGTATGTTTGAGAAAAGTGTGCTCATACCCTCTTGAACGTGCTCGGATGACTTTGTCTTGGGTATCATGCCGGTTACGCTGGCTTGCACTATTGAGTTTACTTTCTATTAACTGCTCGACTACATTTGATTCTTCTAGTTTGATCAAACGAAGAAATTTGACCGAATCATTATCATAAGACTCGTCGACACCAACAATTCGGTATTGTATTGGATCTTTCAATTCTTCCAACTCTGATTCTTTAATCAGTTCAATAAATCGAACTGAGATAACTTCTCCTGACTTATAGTCAAATGCAGAAGGGACTTTAAATTTTGCTCCAGATGGTGAGAGATCTATAGTTGTGGCGTGAACTAGATCATTGTTAACCTTAAACTCAATTTGAGAGGATATTTTAAGGCGATTTTCTCGGCGCTTTAGGTCATAGCCAAGTTTAATCGCTTCCACATCGAAGATACTACTCTTCTCTTCGGTTTCATCTCCGTGCAGTTGTCCTCTTTTTTTCATCACGCGGAAGTTATTGTGCGTGTTACTTAAAGCTTCCCAAACGCCTTCGGTATAACCACCAAACTTGCGAACATTTTTTTGGTAGGTGTTAAAAGCCACATCATCAAGCCAATGTTTGATGCCATCTAGTTCATATTCTCGACATTCGCCATTAACCCTGCCTCTTAGGTCGACAATCTTGGAGCATGGCACCATTACTCTATTGAGTTCCATTTTGACTAAAAGCTTGACGGACGGGGGCTCCCCTTCGGTTATTTGGCTAAGAAGGAAGTCAAAATCATCTGAGTGATAAGCAGGAATCAATCGTTCTGCTAATGATAATATTTCTGTTTGCTCCATCGGTTCTTGTTTAACTACCTCGCGTATGAAATATCTACCTTGATATATAAAACTTTAGTGTTATGTTACAACGAATCAAGGTCTATCGGTGATGAATGATAACGAGATCGTTATAAATTTGGGTCTGGAGTGTTATGGCAAAGGTAAAAAGAGCTTACGTATGTAATGATTGTGGGGCAGATTTTCCTAGGTGGCAGGGCCAATGTAATGCATGTGGCGCGTGGAATACAATTAGTGAGGTTAGGCTTGCGGCATCACCCAATACTACCAGCTATGAGCGGCTAGCGGGTTATGCTGGAAATTCAGGTGAAACACAGGTTCAGGTACTTTCTGAGATTGATTTACAAGAAGTACCACGTTTTAGCAGTGGTTTTAAAGAACTAGATCGAGTGCTTGGAGGCGGTGTTGTTCCTGGTGCTGCAATTTTAATCGGTGGCAACCCTGGCGCTGGTAAATCGACCTTACTTTTACAAACTATGTGCTATTTGGCTTCTAAGATGCCAACATTATATGTGACTGGTGAAGAATCTCTACAACAAGTCGCAATGCGTGCATCACGCTTAGGACTTCCTAAAGATAACTTGAAAATGTTTTCAGAGACTAATGTCGATCGAATTTGCCAGGTTGCAGAAAAGGAGCAGCCAAAACTGTTGGTCATAGACTCAATACAGGTGATGCATGTTAGTGATGTGCAGTCCTCTCCTGGTAGTGTTGCTCAAGTGCGTGAATCTGCAACGGCTTTAACTCGCTATGCCAAACAAAATAACGTCGCTGTGTTTATTGTCGGGCATGTGACTAAAGATGGTTCCTTGGCCGGTCCAAAGGTACTGGAGCATATCATTGACTGCTCAGTGTTGCTTGATGGTGGGACCGATAGTCGTTTCAGAACGCTTCGAAGCCATAAAAACCGCTTTGGTGCTGTGAATGAGTTAGGCGTTTTTGCTATGACCGGTCAGGGGCTAAGGGAGGTCAGTAATCCTTCTGCAATCTTTCTTTCCAGAGGTGAAGAAGAGACATCTGGTAGTTCAGTCATGGTGGTGTGGGAAGGTACGCGTCCACTACTTGTAGAAATTCAGGCTTTGGTTGATTATTCGCAGCTAGCAAATCCGAGGCGTGTTGCTGTTGGTCTTGAGCAAAATCGATTGTCCCTTTTACTTGCTGTATTACATAAACATGGTGGTTTGCAGATGTCAGATCAGGATGTGTTTGTAAATGTTGTTGGTGGTGTAAAAGTCACTGAAACGAGCGCTGACTTGGCATTAGTGATGGCGCTATTATCTAGCTTTAGAGATAGAGCATTACCCCAAGATGTAGTCGTTTTTGGTGAGGTAGGGCTGGCTGGTGAAATACGCCCAGTACCGAGTGGTCAGGAACGATTGAATGAGGCATTTAAGCATGGTTTTAAGAAAGCTATTGTGCCAGCTGCCAATATGCCCAAAGGTGGTATTGCTGGGATGCAAATCCACGCAGTAAAAAAATTGTCAGATGCGATAGCTGCATTTGAAGAGTTATAAATTAACAGGGTTGAATATGTTCAACCCTGAGTCCAGTCTTCATTTTTTAGAGCATATCTACCGCTTTTTCGACGCTAACTATGAGCTGGTCAACGTCTTGTAAGGTATTATATATAGCAAAAGAAGCGCGCAATGTACCTTTTACCCCTAATGCATCCATTAAAGGGTGAGCGCAGTGGTGGCCTGCTCGTATTGCGACACCTTGCTGATCAAGTAAGGTGGCTACATCTTGGTGATGGACGCCTTCAATGATGAATGAAATTACGCTTGTTTTAGGCTGATACCCGAGTATTTTTACGCCTTCAATGCAGGTTAGTTTCTGATAAGCTTGCCGAGTGATATCTTGTACATGTTTTTCAACATCTTGGGTAGGCAACGCAGTATACCAGTCAATTGCCCTAGCGAGTGCAATGGCCCCAGCTATATTTGGGGTGCCAGCCTCGAATTTGCCAGGAAGTTCACTGTAAGTCGTGCCCATAAAAGACACTTTTTCGACCATCTTGCCGCCACCATGCCATGGCGGCATGGCCTCAAGCAACTCTAACCTTCCATAAAGAACTCCAATACCAGCAGGAGCGTAGATCTTATGGCCTGAGAAAACATAAAAGTCAGCGCCAAGCGTCTTTACATCAATGGGTTCGTGGACAATACCTTGCGCCCCGTCAATAATGACTTTAGCGTTTACTCGTTTAGCTTTGGCGATGACGTCTTCAATTGGAAGTCGGGTTCCTGTGACATTAGTGATATGAGCGAGAGCGACGATTTTTGTCTTAGCAGAGAGTAAGGTACTAAAAGCTTCCATATCCAAATGACAGCTTTGCGTCATTGGGATTTTTACCACTTTTGCCCCAGTTTGTTCTGCCACTATCTGCCAAGGTACGATATTGGCGTGGTGTTCCATTTCACTGACTAAAATCTCATCATTAGGTTTGAGTGTATTCCGAGCATAAGTTTGAGCGATTAGGTTGAGAGCTTCAGTTGCCCCTCGAGTCCAAATGATTTCTTTCTCAGTTTTAGCACCGATAAACTTGGCTACAGTTTGACGTGCAGATTCAAAGTAATTGGTTGCGGTAGACGTTAAACTATGACTTCCTCGATGAACATTAGCATTTTGAGAGCGATAGTAGTGTGCAATGGTATCAATGACGCATTCGGGTTTCTGTGTGGTTGCTGCGCTATCAAGGTAAACAAGTGCTTGCTCATTAACTTTTTGTGTAAGAGCTGGAAATTGTGCGCGGATAGCATTTACATCTATCATGATTCAACGACACCTAATTTCTGATAGTGAAGAGTGGGTAAAGTGATCATAGGCTCAGCGACGGTCCATGCATGTTTTTTACCAGATAGGTTGATAATAATTTCCATTGCGAACTCAAGAGCTGTTCCGGGACCTTGACTCGTGAGCAAATTATGATTGACATCATAGGTGACTCGTTTAGCTCGCCACTTATCTTGACCAATATGTGATTCAAAACTTGGGTGACAAGTCATAAGAGCATCTGGATAAAGGTTATGGTGGGCCAGTACTAACGCTGGGGCCGCGCAGATAGCGGCAACCAATTTACCTTCATACATTTGTTGGCGAAGGATTTCGATTAGCAGTGTGCTATCGCGAAAGACTTCAGAGCCTCCTACGCCACCAGATAAAATAATAGCGTCAAACTCGTTGTCAGCAATATCAACCAGTTTACAATCAGCGGTTAGTGTTACTCCGCGCGACGCTTTCATCGCCAACTGACCTTCGAAATCAGCACTTGCAACAACGACTTGATAGCCCGCTCGTACCATCATATCAATGACAGTGATGGCTTCCATCTCTTCCGTACCCGGAGCTATGGGTACCAGTACTTTTTTAGTCATGGTTTTGTTCAATCTGCTTAATTTGTTGAAAGAGCTTTTCGTTGATTGGCACAAGGATGTTATGCGCTTTTGCTCTTTGTAAAAGGTAACCTGTAATAAAGTCTATCTCGCTTGGACGCTTATGGTAAATATCTTGATGCATAGACGAGTGATTTTTAGACGTTGCCTCAATCACCTGATTGACCTTATTTATTAGACTATCGCTAGTTATAAGTATACCTTCAGCGTTTAAAACTTGGCTTATTTCTTCTGCCAACGAAGTGATTATTTTTTGATAATTTGGGCAAGACAACTGTCCATTTTTGACTTGATTGATCGCAGTCAGTGGGTTGATGCTGCAATTTATCGCCAGCTTATGCCAAATTGGATTGAGGATATCAGAGTGCCATGTTGCCTTGGGTAGCGCATGCTCAAACACGGGCTGTAAAAAATCACAACGTTTACCAGCATCGTTGTATCCGCCTAATTGAGTATGACCTTTACCTGTATGTTGTACTTGAAAAGGCTTTGGGCGAAACGCCCCATGTGTGGTTATAGCAATCACAAGTGGGTTATTCGGTAATAAAGTGTTGATAGTCTCTGCTGTCCCCATACCATTATGCATTAAGACTACAATGGTTTCTTTGGGGATGTTAAGTGTCATTGATTTAATAGCTGATTGTACCTGAGGCGCCTTAACTGTAACCAGTAAAACATCTGCTGATGCAAGCTTGTCTCGATAATTATTCTTAAATTCAATGGCAGAATGATTATCTAATTGAAGAGAAATCGATGGGTTTTGCTGCCGAGACCAAAGTGAGACCGAATGGCCAGCAATATTCAAATTATATGCCCATAAAGAGCCAATAGCTCCTGGGCCAACAATAACGATATTCATCTTAATAACTAGAGATGCGAGTTTACCAAGAGAATACGATGATACAAATATATTGCCAACCACAAATGGCACTCAAGAGTGCCATTTTAAAAATTTTAGATCGTAAGTCGGTTTAGAACTTATAAGTGACCGATACGTAATGACCAATACCGGAAGACTCATTCTCTGGGAAATTACCGTTTGCATCAGGCCAAGGACGATTGGCACCATCTTCGAAGCCATATACATCTTTAAACAGTTTTAAACCATAACCTACAGCAAAGCGGTCTGAATGCCAGTAGATACCATTAAACATAGCGCTACCAGTACTAGACTGAGAATATTCGTCTTTCATGCCAAACTGGAAATCTAAATAGCCTTGATATGAAATAAATGAACCATTATCAAAGTGATAAAAAGGCTTAAACCAGTTAGTAGAGATCTGATAGCCATTCCAATCTTTTCGTGAGTTATCGTAGTTAGCGTAAAGGTTCAAGCCTATTTTTCCTAACCATGGAGCTATAACATCAGAACCTACACCAATTTTATATTGCGCTTCTGTAGTACCACCATAAAAGATGTTTTCTGTCGCTATATACAACTCTTGTACAGGACCAAAAGAGAGATCTTTTTCAGTAGCAGCGTCAAGTGACATACGTGGTGAAAATTTCATAAATAGCTTGTCAGAGCCTGATTTATCACTGTCTGAATCACCAGTAATGTTGAAATAGTCAACATAACCGTAGAGGTCAAAAATTCCTGAGCGACCGCCAAACTCCATTTCTAGATAGTCATGGGTTGAGTCAGAACCTGGACCTTTTTCATTAAAGGCTCCCATTAGGTTAAATTGAAGCCATTTATAATCATTTTTGTGGATATCACCGTCTGAATAGTCGGCTGCCATGACAGATGTAGACATTGCAGCAACAACACCAAGAGCTAAAAGTGATTTACGCATAGTGGGACTCTCTATGTATATTTGATATGAAAATGTAGTTATGGTGCCGAAATGTACAATCTTCGCTGTACTTTGGCTGCTGCATAATAACGACAAACGCATCATTTATCAGTGATAAATGATGATAAATTGCACTATTTTGTTGATGTGTGTCACATATTTTATTGTTTATTTTATTTTTACTGAACTTATCAGTTTTGGATTAAGTGGTTGACGATATCGTTTGCTTGCCAATTTCTTGTTTGATGTCAGCACATCTTTCAAGTTTACGCTTACCATCATGCGCTGTTTTTGATCGAATTTCATGCAGTGACGTAAACCACTATAAATAAGTAAATGGTGTTTGATTGTGAAGGAAATTATGCTCTTTCCCCTTGGATCAATGTTATTGCCCAATGGGAAAATGAAACTGCGAATATTTGAGCCAAGGTACAAAAGGCTTATAAAGCAAGCTTGTCAATCCGATGGCACATTTGGTATTTGTCTTTTGGATGCCAACGATCAATCGGCTGAGCCTGTCCTTTCGTCAGTTGGGACTCTGGTGCAAGTTGTTGACTTTGAGATGCTTGAAAGTGGTTTGTTGGGCGTTACGGTTGTAGGGATTAAGAAGTTTAGGATTGATGCAGTTAGGTCTGAATATGATGGTTTGAGGCAGGCGAAAGTAGAATGGCTAAATGCATGGTCTTATTCAAAGATAGAAGTTAAGCATCAGCATTTGAGTGATTCCCTCCAAGATGTTTACCGCCATTTCCCTCAGTTTTCTGAGCTGCATCCTCAATGTTTCTTTGATGATGCAAGTTGGGTATGCCAGAGATGGCTGGAATTACTTCCTGTTAAGCAAAGGGATGTAGACTTTTTACTTCTACAAAGAGATTGCCGAGAAGCAATAGAGTTTTTATCTCTGTCAATAGACAGCTAAACTTGATATAGCCAAAAGATGACATGCCGAAAATGGTCGTAAATATTATGGCGTGTTCATGTCAAATAATGTGTTTTTAATATGATCGCTTTACATTTTCGGCTCGTAAGAAGTGAAAGCCCGCACAAGGAAACCCGATATGGTATCCAAAGACACTAAGTCGTTCGTCAAGCAAGATTGGTGCGAATGCATGGAGAAAGTGAAAGAGCAGGATAAAGAGGCTTTCTCTCTAGTCTTTACGCATTTTGCGCCGCGACTCAAACAGTTTGTTTTTAAGCACATGGGAAATGAACAAGTTGCATTAGAACTTGTTCAAGAAACGTTGGCGACAGTATGGCGAAAAAGTAAGCTTTTCGATGGTGGTAAAAGTTCATTGTCGACTTGGATTTATACTATCGCGAGAAACCTATGCTTTGATACCCTCAGAAAACAACGTGGTAAAGAGTTACATATTCATTCCGAGGATATCTGGCCAGATGATTTTTTCCCACCAGATCGTGTTGAAGATTATGCTCCTGAACACGAGATGCTCAAAGAGCAGGTAATCAAGTTTTTGAGCGTTTTACCCGAAGCTCAAAGAAAAGTTGTGCAGGCTGTGTATTTGGAAGAGCTTCCACACCAGCAGGTCGCTGAAATGTATGATATACCCGTGGGAACAGTCAAATCTAGACTCAGACTAGCGGTTGAAAAATTACGTCACTCTATGGAGGTGGAACGGTTATGAGTTATCATCCTGATTACAATAGTCTCAAAGCATACGCAGCAGGTGACCTCAACTCAATTGAAGGATTTGCTGTTGCTACTCATTTAGAAAACTGCCAAAACTGCAAGGAAAAAGTTCTAAGTCTCGAACAATGTCTTGGAGAGGAGTTGAGCTTACTTCATGGAGAACAAGACTTAAGCTTTGATTCTATGTTTACTAATATTGTTGCATCTAAGCCTGACACAATGCCGATAAAGCGTTTTAGGAAGCCTATATCGATTGAGGTTCACGGTAAACAGTTTTCGTTACCTTTATCACTGTCTAGATTTGAACATAAAATAGGCGAATGGCGCAGCTATGGAGGAAAAGTTTTCAGTGCTCCTATTGATGTGTGTGATACGGTGCGAGTGAATTTATTATACATTGCTGCAGGGGTGAACATTCCGCAACACACCCATAAAGGAACTGAATCAACCTTGATTTTGTACGGCGGCTTCAGCGACGAAAAAGGGCATTACGAAGTCGGAGATTACCTGGTCAAAGATGCTTCAGATAAACACAGCCCTTATACTAAACCTGACGAAGATTGTTTGTGCCTAACTGTATTGACAGAACCAATGGTATTTACTCAAGGGGTTGCAAGAGTATTCAATTTGTTTGGTAAGGGGATGTACCCTTAATAAGTTAGAAATAAAAAGGCTTGGTACTTGACCAAGCCTTTTTATTTGCCCTTACTTTAACCTTCGCTCATGTCTTTTTGTGAGCCTTGTTTAATATGTCTGTGAAGTAGTGTCGAAGCGAATACAGCATAATTAAACTCGGAATTACCATCAAACAAGTAAGAATAAAGAACATGGACCAATCGTTAAGGTAGTCGACCAGTTCACCACTAAACGATGCCAGCGTTGTGCGCCCTAAATTTCCTAATGACGCAAGTAAGGCATATTGTGTTGCAGAGAAAGCTTGGCCAGTAAGGACTGTTAGGAAAGATACAAAGGCGACAGTTGAAAATGCTGTTGTGAAGTTGTCGACTAATATAGTGGCTAAGAAAAGATGTTCATTTGGCCCGACTGAGGCTATCCAAGCAAACATTAAGTTACTGACCGACATTGTAATACCGCCTATCATCAGCCCACGTACTATTCCGAAACGAACATTAAACATACTACCAACTAAAGTGAAGAAAATAGTTGCTCCCCAACCGATTAGCTTAGAGTAATAGCCTATTTGTTCATTGCTAAACCCAACCTCTTTATAGAATGGGATAGACATGCGACCAAGGAAAGCTTCTCCTATTTTGAATAGGAAAACAAATAGCAGCAGAGTTACGGCCACTCTGGCTCCATTACTTCTGAAAAAATCAAGGAAGGGTTCGACAACAGTCACTGTTAACCATGAGAAAGCTTTTGACCCTACTACTGCAGAATGACGTTGTTCTGCTTGTTTCTGCAATTTTTCACGGTTGGTCTTTGGTTCCGTAACGAGAAGAGTGAAAACCATAAGAATAGCCACGAACATTGTCATACCATAATAAACACCATTCCAACCAATAGAATCAGCGTTTACAAAGGCTAAGTACCCAGGGAGAGAGTATCCTGTCCACCATCCAATAATTGCCATTGCCGAGGCTTGCGGCAATTTGGAAGAATCTGATTTAGGAAAGGTGTCAATACGAAAGGCATCGATAGCAATATCCTGAGTGGAGGAAGCGACTGCGATACCAAGAGCGAGCATGGACGTGAAGAGCAAGTTTTCCGCTGGATTGACTCCTGCGATCATTAAGGTGCAAATCAAGACTATAGATTGGCAGAAGAAAATCCAACTTCTTCTCTGTCCTAACAATGTATGCAGCAGTGGAAGTTTGACCCGATCAACCAGGGGGGCCCAAAGAAAATTGATGGCATAGACGACAAACACGCTGCCAAAATAACCAATGGCTGAGCGTGTAAGGCCCGCATCTTTGAGCCAGCCGGACATATTTGATCCAATAAGAACCCAAGGGAAACCACTAGAGCAGCCAAGCATGAAAACCCAAAGTAATCGTTTATCTAAGTAACTACGAAGAGTTGCTTGCCATGAGCTTGAACAGGAGTTGATTGACATGAATTCATCCTAATAGAAGATATGATTTTAAATAGTAAAAATTTAGTAATAGAAAGTTCTAGCCAATCAGGTTAGAGATTTTAGATCTAAGGTTCTGAAGTGGTCTAAGTATCTTTGGTGATATTAATGGTTGTCTCGAATGCGTCAAGATGAATTGCTTTTGTTTTTTTAATCAATCGAAAAGAAAAAATAAATATTTTTTATAAATATGAAGGCGGTAATAAAGCGCTCCAACCTGTCAGGTTAGAGCTAAGCTTTAGGGCATTAAAGTTACCTTAGTGATAATAATGGCAGTTTCAGGTACGTCTCGATAATTCCCTTTTTTTATGGTGGTAACTTTACTCATATCTGTAACGGTTTTAAAGCCGCTAGTGACTTTTCCAAATACGGTATAGCCTGCGGATGGCTTCTGTTTGTTGTCATCATAATTAAGGTACCCATTGTCGCTATAGTTTATAAAAAATTGCCGAGTGGCAGAATCTGGGTTACGAGTTCTGGCCATCGCAATCGTAGCCACCTCGTTCTTTAGTCCGTTGGATGCCTCATTTTTAATCGGGTCATAGGTAGCTACAGGCTTCATGTCTTTATCAAATCCCCCTCCTTGAGCCATGAAACCAGGGATGACACGATGAAATTGTGTGCCTACATAACTGCCATCTTTAACATATTTGACAAAGTTAGCCACAGTAATAGGGGCCTTTTTTTCATCTAGTTCAACGGTAAATGCCCCTAAGGTTGTTTCAAATACAACTTTAGGCCCAGCAAATGCTAGACTACTGAAAAGAGCAAGTGAAGCTATTACTGATTTCCACATTAGAAGCGCTCCTGCATGTAGTTTTTGAGCTCTCTATCATTGGCAACTTCTTTTAGCACTATGTTAGTGACGTCATTTAGTACCATGCCAATCTCATCATCAGAGGCACTAAGAACACCATTTCGCTTAGCTGTACCAGTATACGTTTTTACCAGTTTACCCTTGGGTGTTTCTGCGGTTATTTCTAATACGACTTTACCGTCCATCTGGTTTTCCATTACTGAGTGTTTGACGGAAACTAATGCTTCTTGTATCTCAATACGAACCGAATTTTCACTATTTACGGTACTGCGAAAACCCTGAGATTGAAACTGTTCCAATAAAGCATTTTCAATACTAATCCTGATGTTTTGCTTGGAGTGTATAGGTTCAATATTTGAACGGCCGCTATCAATTAATGCCACATATTGAGCTGATCGCACATCTTTACTGGTTAGTGTGAAATTTGCGTCTTGAACAAGGTTATTGTTGCTTAGAACTGGCTGAGGTATAAAGTTTAGCTGCTCTTGCTGAGGAGATGAACATGCAGCAAGTAAAGCCACTGACGCGGTCAGAAACAGTTTTCTCATTATGATTTCCTTTAATCGTCGCTCTAAATATAGAGACATGATAGTGAACTATTTAGTTGCCTGTAAAATAACAAATTTATTATTTGAGGCGATAAGTTTGATCTTAGATTTTCCAAACAACTTGGATAACTTCACATCGTAGCCGAGGTGACGGTTACCGATAACTAATAATTTCCCCTCATTGCAAAGAACATGCTTTGCATCACAGAACATTTGCCATGCTATGTGATCGGTAATAGCTTGTTGTTGATGAAAAGGAGGATTACACAAAACCAGCTCTACGCTATTCTCTTCGAATCCATCAAGACAATTGTTAGTGATACATTTTGTATTTCTTTCTACCCCTAAGGAATTGAGTAAATTGCTTTTTGCGCAGTCTGTTGCCATAAAACTTTCGTCTACGCATGTGATTTGCACACCTGGGTTATCAAGCCCTAGTTTAACTGACAGTACACCGTTTCCACATCCAAGATCTATCACTCGTTCAGTTGTCAGTCCTTTTGGTAAGTAATTGAGTATAAAGTGTGCTCCTTGATCGAGCTTTTCTCCAGAGTAAACATTAGGTAAGTTATTGAGTTCAAAGCCATATTGTTCAACCTTCCACTGAGTGACCGGTTCGACAACCAAAGTGTTAGAGCTATCGGCTGCAGAAAAAACTAGACGATGTTTTTTCCAAGCTAGTGATGTATGGGTTTTGCCGAGGTATTTCTCGAACAGTTTTAGCGTTGAGGTGTGGATGTCTTTAGCCTTATTCACAGCAATGACAGGTACTGTCGAATCAAGGGCTTGTCTTAATTGACTTAATTGCCATATAAGGTGACGATTATTCCTTGGGATTTGGATGAGTACGTAATCTACATTAGCTGGTATGTTAGCTATGGTATTAGACAGAGTGACTTCTTCGCACCGGTTACTTTCGATATTTTCAATTGTACCTTGGTGAGCGATATATGAATCACTCATCATGGTGACACGATACTTGTGCGTAAACCAACAGCTCAGTGCGCCAAAGTTATCGTTGAGGATCAAGATGTGTTTACCAGGCTCAATATTCAATTCTTCCATATAACTAATGAGATATTCGTCTCCAGCATCCCATGCTTGAAGTGTCTCATTATCCCTTTTGGGAAACCTGTTCAGGGTTAAAGCACGGTCAAAAAGCGCAAGTTCAGTTTTCATATTTGTAAAGATATGGGAATTGTTGGGATAAATTGTCGCAGAAGCAGAGGAGACTGGAAACTAAAACCTTTAGCTTTGGTTATAAGAAGGCTATCATTTGCCCTCTAAAATAGTTCTTATTTTCACGGTGACACAATGATACAAGAAGTGATAGAAACTAAACTAACAGACTACTTTATTCCTACGCATCTCGATGTGTTAAATGAAAGTTATATGCACAATGTCCCTGAAGGTTCAGAAAGTCACTTTAAGGTAGTGATTGTCAGTGATAAATTTGAAGGGCAGAGGTTGATTGGTCGTCATCGACAGGTTAACCACGTTTTAGCGAACGAGTTAGCTAATCATATTCATGCACTCTCAATTCACACATATACCTTAGAAGAATGGAAAAAACAAAATCAAATTGCTCCAGATAGCCCAATGTGCTTGGGAGGATCCAAATAGTATAGAGCATAAAAATAAGTATAGTGATAACGAGTAATTCCTTGATTATAAAATAACCAAGTTTTTAACAGTAAATATACAAAAAAACACCGTGATTGCTTTTAATGATAAGTGTTTCATAATGCGAATAAAACAGAGTATTATGCAGCCTGAATTTATCGCAAATTGTGCGGTAGTTCAAACTTGTGAATAATACTTAACCTTTTAAACTCAAATCCTTCGAAATATATATCTGATTCCTTTCTTTGGACATAGCGTATACTTCTAAAAAGATGCTAGACTACCGCACCTGATAAATCTCGACTAAATTTGTAACGAGGTTTTTAATAGGATGTTGCGATTTTGGTGTTTTGAACTGCGCCAAAACCGGACACTGATGTCGTGTCTAAAAGTTACGCAATCAATGAATCTTTTTCCCGATAAAAGTAGTGCAAGTGCGTATGATTACAATAAAGAAGGGTTTGGACCTGCCTATTGCAGGAACTCCTACCCAGGTGATTAATGATGGTAAGACCATCAAGAAAGTCGCCTTGCTTGGCGAAGAGTACGTTGGCATGCGACCTACTATGCATGTTCGCGTAGGTGATGAAGTAAAAAAAGCACAAGTTCTTTTTGAAGATAAAAAGAACTCTGGTGTGAAGTTTACTTCACCAGCAAGTGGCAAAGTAATCGAGGTTAACCGTGGAGCCAAACGTGTCCTTCAGTCAGTTGTGATTGAAGTGTCAGGTGAGGAACAGGTAACATTCGATAAGTTTGAAGCCGAAAAATTAGCAGGCCTTGACCCTAGTATGGTCAAAACTCAGCTTATTGATTCTGGTCTTTGGACAGCTTTACGTACTCGTCCGTTCAGCAAGGTTCCAGCCATTGAATCTTCTACACAGGCAATTTTTGTCACTGCAATGGATACCAATCCATTGGCAGTTCAGCCTGAGTTGGTCATTAATGAACAGCAGGAAGCATTTGTTGCAGGTTTGGATGTACTTTCAACTTTGACTGATGGCAAAGTTTACGTTTGTAAAGCCGGTACCAGTCTCCCTCGTTCTTCTTCAACAAATGTTGAAGAGCATGTTTTTGACGGCCCCCATCCAGCGGGACTCGCTGGCACTCACATGCATTTCTTATATCCAGTGAATGCCGAGAATGTCGCGTGGAGCATTAACTACCAAGACGTTATAGCGTTCGGTAAATTATTTCTCACAGGTGAACTTTATACTGAACGTGTGATTTCTCTTGCAGGTCCAGTTGTTAATAATCCCCGCTTAATTCGTACCATTCAGGGAGCAAATGTTGCCGAACTGACTGATGGTGAATTAATGCCAGGTGAAGTTCGTATTATTGCTGGCTCTGTTTTGTCAGGAATGCAGGCCTATGGTCCACATGCTTATCTTGGTCGTTACCATATACAAGTTTCGGTACTGCGTGAAGGTCGAGACAAAGAGCTATTTGGCTGGGCTGCGCCTGGTAAGAACAAGTTCTCGGTAACACGAGCCTATTTGGGTCATATTTTCAAAGGTCAGTTGTTTAATATGACAACTACGACCAATGGTAGTGATCGTTCAATGGTGCCAATCGGCAACTATGAACGTATTATGCCACTGGATATGGAGCCGACTTTGCTACTTCGTGATCTATGTGCAGGTGATACAGACAGTGCTCAGGCATTAGGTGCACTAGAACTTGATGAAGAAGATCTAGCATTATGTACCTTTGTATGTCCGGGTAAGTATGAATACGGAGCATTGCTTCGTGAATGCCTAGACACGATCGAAAAGGAAGGGTGATTTTCATGGCTCTTAAAAAGTATCTTGAAGACATTGAACATCATTTTGAACCTGGTGGTAAACATGAAAAATGGTTTGCACTGTACGAAGCTGTTGCGACGGTATTCTACACGCCAGGTTTAATCACTAAGAAGAGTTCGCATGTTCGTGACAGTGTTGACTTAAAGCGTATCATGATTATGGTTTGGTTGGCGGTATTCCCTGCGATGTTCTGGGGAATGTATAACGCTGGTGGCCAAGCTATTGTCGCGCTTAACCATATGTATGCTGGCGATCAATTTTCTTCGATTGTTGCCGGTAATTGGCATTACTGGTTAACAGAAATGTTGGGTGGTTCTCTTGCGGCCGATGCCGGATGGGGCAGTAAATTACTGCTGGGAGCGACATATTTCCTACCTATTTATGCGACTGTCTTTATCGTTGGTGGTTTCTGGGAAGTACTGTTCTGTATGGTGCGTAAGCATGAAGTTAACGAAGGTTTCTTTGTCACTTCTATCTTATTCGCATTAATTGTTCCACCTACACTTCCTCTTTGGCAGGCAGCCTTAGGCATCACGTTTGGTGTCGTGGTCGCTAAAGAGATATTTGGTGGTACAGGTCGTAACTTCTTAAACCCTGCATTAGCTGGCCGCGCATTCCTGTTCTTTGCTTACCCTGCTCAAATTTCAGGTGACGTAGTATGGACAGCTGCTGATGGTTTCTCTGGTGCTACGGCTCTGAGCCAGTGGGCACAAGGTGGTAACGGTGCGCTAGTCAATACGGTAACAGGTACCCCGATCACTTGGATGGACGCTTTTGTCGGTAACATTCCCGGTTCTATCGGCGAAGTATCAACCCTAGCTCTGATGATTGGTGCCGCAGTAATCGTTTATATGAGAATTGCTTCATGGCGTATTATTGCTGGTGTGATGATAGGTATGGTTGCAGCTGCAACAATATTTAATCTAGTTGGTTCAGACACTAATCCAATGTTTAATATGCCATGGCATTGGCACCTAGTCTTAGGTGGTTTTGCATTCGGTATGTTCTTTATGGCGACCGATCCTGTATCTGCTTCATTTACTAATAAAGCGAAATGGTGGTATGGAGGACTGATTGGTGTGATGTGTATATTAATTCGTGTTGTGAATCCGGCTTATCCAGAAGGTATGATGCTGGCGATTCTATTCGCGAACTTGTTTGCACCTTTGTTCGATCATGTGGTTATTGAAAAGAACATCAAGCGGAGACAAGCACGCTATGGCAAGTAATAACGACAGCATTAAAAAGACGCTGGGGGTTGTTATTGGGTTGAGCCTTGTTTGTTCAATCATAGTATCAACTGCAGCAGTGGGCTTACGTGAGCAGCAAAAAGCCAATGCTGCTTTGGATAAGCAAACGAAAATTATTCAAGTTGCTGGCATTGATACTGACGGTAAAAATGTACCAGACTTATTTTCTGAGTATATAGAACCTCGTTTAGTTGATTTCAACACGGGTGATTTTGTTGAAGGTGATGCTGCGATATATGATCAGCGTAAAGCAGCTAAAGACCCAGCAAAGTCAACAAAGTTACCAACTGATGAAGATCAAGCTAAGATCATTCGACGTGCTAATGTAGGTACTATCTACTTAGTTAAACAGGGTGATAGCGTGTCTAGGGTCATTTTACCAGTTCATGGTAACGGTCTATGGTCAATGATGTATGCATTTGTTGCTGTAGAAACTGATGGCAATACAGTCTCAGGTATTACTTACTATGAGCAAGGTGAAACACCTGGACTTGGTGGTGAAGTTGAGAATCCTTCATGGACAGCTCAGTGGGTTGGCAAGAAATTGTTCGATGAAAATCACAAACCTGCTATCAAAGTCGTTAAAGGTGGTGCGCCAGCAGGCTCAGAGCATGGTGTTGATGGTTTATCTGGTGCAACACTGACCAGTAATGGCGTTCAACACACATTTGACTTCTGGTTAGGTGACATGGGCTTTGGCCCGTTCCTAGCAAAAGTTCGTGACGGAGGTCTGAACTAATGTCTAGTGTACAAAACGTTAAAAAGAGCATTTTAGCGCCAGTATTGGATAACAACCCAATTGCGCTACAAGTTCTTGGTGTATGTTCTGCGCTTGCAGTAACTACGAAACTTGAAACAGCATTTGTTATGACAATCGCGGTGACCTTTGTAACTGCGATGTCTAACTTCTTTGTTTCTCTTATCCGTAATCATATTCCTAACAGTGTGCGTATCATTGTTCAAATGGCAATCATCGCTTCACTTGTTATTGTGGTAGACCAAGTACTAAAAGCTTATCTGTACGATATCTCTAAGCAGTTATCGGTCTTTGTTGGCCTGATTATTACCAACTGTATTGTAATGGGTCGTGCTGAAGCATTTGCAATGAAGTCTGCTCCAGTACCTTCTCTTATTGATGGTATTGGCAATGGTTTAGGCTACGGTTTTGTTCTTATTACTGTAGGTTTTTTCCGTGAGCTATTTGGCTCTGGTAAACTTTTTGGTATCGAAGTACTGCCTTTAGTGAGCAATGGTGGTTGGTATCAGCCAAATGGTCTGATGCTACTTGCACCGTCTGCATTCTTCTTAATTGGCTTCCTGATTTGGGCGATTCGTATCCTTAAACCAGAACAAGTAGAAGCGAAGGAGTAAGAACGTCATGGAACATTACATTAGTCTGTTAGTTAAATCGATTTTTATCGAAAACATGGCTTTGTCGTTCTTCTTGGGTATGTGTACGTTTCTTGCCGTATCTAAGAAAGTAAAGACCTCTTTCGGCCTAGGTGTCGCTGTTGTTGTGGTGTTGACTATTGCAGTACCAGTAAACAACCTCGTATACAATCTAGTGTTGAAAGAGAATGCCTTGGTTGCGGGGGTAGACCTTAGCTTCCTAAACTTCATCACCTTTATCGGTGTTATAGCGGCTTTAGTACAGATTTTAGAAATGGTTTTGGACCGTTTCTTCCCGCCTCTGTACAATGCGCTTGGTATCTTTCTACCATTGATTACGGTTAACTGTGCGATCTTTGGTGGTGTGTCTTTCATGGTGCAACGTGACTATAACTTTGCTGAATCAGTTGTTTATGGTTTCGGTTCAGGTGTGGGCTGGATGTTAGCGATTGTCGCTCTTGCAGGTATCCGAGAAAAGATGAAGTACTCAGACGTACCTCCAGGCTTACGTGGCTTAGGAATTACGTTTATCTCAGTAGGTCTTATGGCGCTAGGCTTTATGTCTTTCTCTGGTGTTCAACTGTAAGTCGGGTAGACCGCAACAATTAAGGAATAGTCAATGGACATTATTCTTGGCGTAGTGATGTTTACTCTGATTGTGCTGGCGTTAGTACTAGTGATTTTATTCGCTAAGTCTAAGCTTGTACCGACTGGTGACATTACAATTTCTGTTAACGATGACCCTTCTTTGGCAATCGTTACACAACCAGGAAGTAAACTTCTGAGTGCTCTAGCTGGTGCTGGTGTATTCGTTTCTTCTGCTTGTGGTGGCGGTGGCTCATGTGGTCAGTGTCGTGTCAAAATTAAATCAGGTGGTGGTGACATTTTGCCTACTGAGCTTGACCATATTTCAAAAGGTGAAGCCCGTGAAGGTGAACGTTTAGCCTGTCAGGTAGCAATGAAAACTGACATGGATATTGAGCTTCCTGAAGAAATATTTGGTGTTAAGAAGTGGGAATGTTCTGTTATATCTAATGATAACAAAGCGACCTTCATCAAAGAACTAAAGCTACAGATCCCTGATGGTGAGTCAGTGCCTTTCCGCGCTGGTGGATACATTCAGATTGAAGCGCCTGTTCATCACATCAAATACGCAGATTTCGATGTTCCAGATGAATATCGTGAAGACTGGGACAAATTTAATTTGTTCCGTTATGAGTCTAAAGTTAACGATGAGACCATCCGTGCTTATTCTATGGCAAACTATCCGGAAGAAGAAGGCATTATCATGCTGAACGTTCGTATAGCTACGCCTCCGCCGAATAATCCAGAGGTAGCACCTGGTATTATGTCTTCATACATCTGGTCACTGAAAGATGGCGATAAGTGTACTATTTCAGGGCCATTTGGTGAGTTCTTTGCCAAAGATACTGAAAATGAAATGGTATTCGTTGGTGGGGGTGCTGGTATGGCTCCGATGCGTTCTCATATCTTTGACCAACTTAAGCGTCTCAACTCTTCACGTAAAATGTCTTTCTGGTATGGCGCTCGTTCTAAGCGAGAAATGTTCTACGTAGAAGACTTTGATGGATTGCAAGCAGAGAACGACAATTTCGTTTGGCACTGTGCTTTATCTGATCCAATGCCTGAAGACAATTGGGATGGCTATACTGGCTTTATCCACAATGTATTGTATGAAAATTATCTTAAGGACCACGACGCGCCTGAAGATTGTGAGTACTACATGTGTGGTCCACCTATGATGAATGCTGCTGTTATCGGTATGCTAAAAGATCTTGGTGTTGAAGATGAAAACATCCTACTCGATGACTTTGGTGGTTAATACTTTAAGTCTTTGATAAATATGGCTGACCTTGTAAGGTCAGCCATTGTTTTTTCTACGGTTAAAACTTTAAGTGGTGATAGAAGATGAACTCACTGAAGGTTCATGTGCTATTCCCATTTACTCAAAAGGAATCAAACAAGTGAAAAAATGGCTTGTTGTATTTGCTTCTCTCTTCGTTATTGTTGGTTGCGAAAAACCAATTGACCAAATTTATCTCAGTGGCCTCACTATGGGGACAACGTACAATATCAAGTATATTGTCTCCCAGGAACAGCCCTCTCCAGATGTGTTACAGAAAGAGATAGATCGCTTACTGGAGCAAGTTAATGATCAGATGTCGACTTATCGTAGCGATTCTGAATTGAGTCGTTTTAATCAAAATAAGAGCTCACAGCCTTTTGAAGTATCACCACAAACCGTAACTGTGGTGAAAGAAGCTGTTCGTCTTAATGGTCTAACATTAGGGGCTTTGGATGTGACAGTCGGGCCTTTAGTTAACTTATGGGGCTTTGGGCCTGAAGCTCGTCCAGAAGTGGTGCCGAGTGATAGTGAGCTTGAAAAGCGCAGAGCGGTAACAGGTATTCAACACTTAAGTGTTAATGGTAATGCGCTCTCAAAGGATATTCCCAATCTATATATTGACCTTTCCACGATAGCGAAAGGTTGGGGTGTTGATGTTGTTGCCGATTATATACAGTCACAAGGGATTGAGAATTATATGGTCGAAGTTGGAGGCGAAATGCGCCTTAAAGGCTTAAATCGAGAAGGTGTAAAATGGCGAGTTGCGATTGAAAAACCAACGGTAGATGAGCGCGCAATACAGGAAATTATTGAGCCAGGTGATATGGCAATCGCAACATCAGGTGACTATCGAAATTATTTTGAAAGAGATGGGATAAGATATTCCCATATTATTAATCCTGCGACTGGGAAGCCCATCAATCACAAAGTCGTTTCAGTTACAGTACTCGATAAGTCTTCTATGACGGCTGATGGTCTCGCTACGGGTTTGATGGTTCTGGGCGAGGAACAGGGTATGAAGATAGCCAACGAAAACAATATTCCTGTGATTATGATTGTAAAATCGAGTGATGGGTATATAGAACTGGCATCGGAAGCGTATAAGCCATATATTAATAAATAATAGTTAGTGAGTATGTTGTTATGAATACATTTCTGATCACCTTTGGTGTTTTTATTGCCTTTATCGCCGCTATGTCTGTAGGCTACATTTTCCAAAAGAAAGTGGTAAAAGGAAGCTGTGGTGGGCTTGGCGCTGTTGGAGTGGATAAAGTATGTAATTGTCCAGAGCCTTGTGATGCACGTAAGAAACGTGAAGCAAGAGAGGCTCTCAGGGCAGAAAAGCTTGCCGCGTGGGAAAACGACCGTATTGCATAGTATTCTATAGGCCCGATTTAATGTCGGGCTTTATCATCTACATAAAATCCATTTAGATTTTCTCAAGTAATAGCTGAGTTTCCTACTTAGCCTAAAGCGATTATCTGAAAGCAAAACTGTAATTTATCCTTGGCGTTAAAGCGAATAATTATTATACTGGTTTTTTATACAGTATTCGTTGTTGTTTATGGATCAAACTAGGGTAAGAAAAATTATCCATATTGATATGGATTGCTTTTATGCTGCGGTTGAGATGCGTGATAATCCAAGCTATCGTGACCGACCTTTAGCCGTCGGGGGGCGTGAAAAGCAAAGAGGGGTGATAAGTACCTGTAATTATGAAGCGCGAAAATACGGTATTAGAAGTGCAATGCCAACAGGGAAAGCACTTAAGTTATGCCCGAGCCTTATCGTAGTGCCTGGTCGTATGCCGGAGTACAAGCAAATCTCCCAGCATATTCGAGGTATTTTTTCTCGTTATACGTCTCTTATTGAGCCTTTGTCTTTAGATGAAGCGTACTTAGATGTGACGGAATGCCAATTATATCAAGGTTCTGCGACTTTAATAGCACAAGCTATTCGAAATGATATTTTTCAGGAGTTAAACCTTACTGCATCAGCGGGTGTTGCTCCAATTAAATTCTTAGCCAAGGTTGCTTCAGATTTAAATAAGCCAAATGGTCAATATGTGATTTCGCCAAGTCGTTTACAGCTAGAAGTAGACAAGCTTCCACTAGAAAAAATCCCTGGAGTTGGTCGAGTAAGTTTGGGCAAATTGCACAAAGCAGGCTTGTTTACGTGTTTGGATGTTAAAAAGAGTGATTATCGTAGCTTGCTTTTAGATTTTGGTCGCCTCGGTGCTGCGTTATGGAGTAAAAGTCATGGTATTGATAATCGTCCTGTAGTGGTCGAGCGTGAGCGAAAATCTGTAGGAGTTGAAAGTACATTTAGTCAAAACATTATGACTTTTGAGCAGTGTTGGCATGTGATTGAGAATAAATTATTTCCTCAACTTGAAATTAGGCTGGCAAAAGTATCCCAAGAAAAATCAATATTAAAACAAAGTGTTAAGGTGAAGTTTGCAGATTTTCAGCAGACAACTATTGAGCATATTCACCCAGAGTTAGATCTAGGCTATTTTAAAGTACTACTTCGGGACATTCTTAAGCGACAAAAGGGCAGAGAGATTCGCTTGTTAGGCTTGAGTGTTATGCTCAAACCGGAAGAAGACAATCAGCAATTAAGCTTTTTCTGAACATCATTTTGTGAGGCTATCATATTAAGCACTTGTTGATATGGATAGTTACTAAGCTCACCAAACCCGACCATCTTCTTCGCTTTTATTTTTGTAAACCATGGAATGGTAATACCACAAAGAAATTTTGCTTTGATGGCATCTGATAATGATGTCGAGACTTTTTCGAGTTCCTGTAGCCACCTGCCGATATCTTCTAAACCATTAATTATATTAGTTTTCTCGGGCCAAGCTTTAGTTTCTCCTCGACAGACACTGCAATGACCGCATTGTTTAGGGGCGTTTAGATCAGAGAAATAGCTTGCCAGAGCATGATTTAGACACTGATTGGATTTAAATAGATGCAATAGATTATGAATACGATCTATGTCGCTGTGCTCTTTGTTTTTGAATAAGGCTGATAGTTGATTAGCCATTTGCTCTGGAGAGGTTTTGATTTCATTAACTCGGTAAACTTCAGTCATTAGTTTACTTTCTAGTTCTATCCAACCTTGCTGGTGAAAGTAATCGAGGGCGGAAATAGCTCTATTACGTTCACCTTGGTAGTTATGCCAAAGTTCGTCAAAGTCAACCTGACACCATATTTTAGCTTTTGAAGTACTATCAAATAGCGCTTGAGTAAATACGCGTCTTTCACCATTAAATTGCGTTATTATTTCACTTTGTGGTACCAGAAATTTAAATCGATATTCTGCGAAGTAGATATATTGAGCACTGATAACCTCTTGCAATTCCATATAGACTAGCAAGGTTTTGAGTGGTAGTTGTCGAATGTTGCTTTGGTTTGAAAGTCGTGAAATGACGACTTCCCATTGAGGTATTGATGAAGTAGCTTGCTGTATCACGTCGAGGATTTCTGTATATTCAGGCGTATCGCCAAAAATATAGTTTTCTAGTGTACAAACTCCTTCTTCATTTGCCAGTAATAGGCATTGCGAGGGGTGTCCATCTCGACCAGCACGGCCGATTTCCTGAGCATAATTTTCAATCGACTTCGGTAAATCAAAATGAATCACTCGGCGAATATCTGATTTATCCACCCCCATCCCAAAAGCAATGGTTGCAACGATGCAGTTGGTTTGACCTGACATAAACTTGTGTTGGATATTTTCTCGTTGATGACTTTTTAGGCCAGCATGATATGCCATGGTATCAATTCCCTCAGAGATCAACAGCTTGGAAATTATCTCAGCGGTATTTTGTTGGGTAACGTAAACAATAGTAGTTAGCTTAGGCTTTTGATTAATAATAGAAAGTAATGCAGATTTTTTTTCTTCAACTGAACACGGAAGGATTGAAATATCTAGATTGTGGCGATAAAACCCAGTGACAGTAATATCGTCCTTATCAATATTAAACTTATGGCCCATATCGTTTAACACAGCTTGTGTTGCTGTTGCGGTTAAGAGCAATACCTGAGGTATAGAAAGTTCCTGCTGTATTTGGGGGAGCTTTAAATAATCAGGACGAAAGTTATGCCCCCACTCTGAAATGCAATGTGCCTCGTCGACCACCAATAATGAGATGCTTTGTTGTGACAAAAATTGGCGAAAGCGCTCGTTTTTCAGTCTTTCAACGGAGACCATCAAAATGTTAACCTCTCCATTTTGCACATTGTTCATTGTTGTTTGAATTTCTTGCTTACTTTGACCTGAATGGAGTGAAGCGGCTTCGATTCCTTTATTGTGTAAAAATGACAATTGATCTTTCATAAGGGCTAGTAATGGCGAGATCACTAGCGTGAGATGAGGAAGGCATAAAGCCGAAAGCTGATAGCATAGTGATTTTCCTGAGCCGGTGGGAAAGATAGCAGCACATGACTTACCGTTTAAGACCTTTTCAATGACTTGATATTGGCCTTCCCTAAGTTGTTCAAAACCAAAACGTTGTTGCAAACATGTATAAATGATTTCTTGAGTATTTGAAGTCTGCATTTTCCATTACCAGTATGAGGATGGTGCTTGAGATAGTATTCTAGAGAGAATATTGGCTGAGGAACATGGTTTTAGTATGAATAAGTTTGAGCTACGGCAAGCAATATTACTAGAGATGGAGAATTCTTTGTCTATAGCACATAGTGCGACGCAAAGAGCGATTGAATCGGCAACCGATGAACAAACGGTTCCTGAGCATAAATACGATACTTTAGCTTTAGAAGCTTCTTACTTAGCTCATGGCCAAGCTATGCGGGTTGAAGAGTGTGAGCGTGAGCTTAGCCAGATGAAACAATTGCAGTTACCTCAAAAGAGTGAAGTTGTGACACTTGGGAGTTTGGTTGGCCTTTTGGATGACAATGATGAGCCTAAGTGGTTTTTTGTAGCACCATGTGCGGGAGGTTTAAAAGTAGATTATCAGCAGCAACGAGTGATGCTAGTGACATTAAATTCTCCCCTTGGGCAGGCGCTAAAAGGTAAATCTATCGGTGATGAAGCTGAATATAAAGTGGGCCAAGCAAGTTTTAGTTATCAAATCGATACAATAATTTGACGCAAGGCGGCAAATTGTTTGATACGGTTTGGAAGTATTCAACAAAGCGAGATAAAAATGAAACAAGTGTTTTTGACGATACCTCTGCTGATTATGGTGAGCCAAGTCAATGCTGCTCAATGTAAAGTCGACTTAAAAAGCGATATTAAGCTAAATGGCGAGAGGCTAGAGATTCATCAGGAAAGTGGTAATACAGCAGTGGTTGATTCGGATAACAGACTGTTGATTGAAGGGAAGGAAGTGGTTCTAGAGCCTGAACAAAAACAGGCAATCTCAGACTATCGTGCTCATTTGAATGACTACCTTCCGCGCGCGAAAAAAATTGCTCGTGATGGACTCACGCTTGCAAACGATATCATAGATGATGTAGGTAGAAGTTTTGATGCGCCAGATGCGTTTGAAAGTGTTAAAGCATCGATGCAAGAGTTCTACGCCGACATTGAACAAAGGTACTACAAAGAAGGAGATTTAATTCTACCAGCAGATACTTTTTCGTCTTTAAGCGAAACTTGGTCTCAAGACTTTGAAAATGCAAAAAAACTTTTTAATCAAGAGTTTATATCGAGTGCTTTCACGGCGATGTCTGAGAAAATGAAAGCTGAAGATGGGATTAACCTGACTCAAATGGCTGAAACTATGAGTGAGCTTAAGGAGCGGATAGCGACTCGACTCAAAAAGCATGCTGGAGAAGTAGAGAAGCAAAGCCAAGAGTTTTGTGACTCTTTGGATGATCTTGCCCAAGAAGAAAAAGAACTGCATCAGATAATCCCACAGCTTCAAGATTATCAGGTATTTACTATTTAACTTGCACCTGAAACTATGAGTTAGATATTTTTGATAGAGCGCTTTTAGGCGCTCTTGATGTATACGCCATTCTTTTTCTATTTAATTAGATACTTATTGATAGAGTAATTATTTTTGTAAAGAATTATTTACGTTCTGTGATGTGTTTTTTTCTGAGTAAGTAATGATTAGTACCTTATATCTCTGGAGTGTAATGAAAGATTGTAATATCGTACTAGCCAACTAGTTTATAGATGCGGTACTTAAGGTCGTATGACACCCACAGACAACTTCGAATCTCGGGAGCACTTTGGCTCTCGTTTAGGCTTTATTTTAGCGGCGGCAGGCGCTGCTGTTGGGTTAGGTAATATATGGGGTTTTCCTACACAGGCAGCAAGTAATGGGGGAGGGGCCTTCTTACTCGTCTACCTAATCATGATTTTGACCGTTGCTTTTCCGATGCTTGTTGTTGAGATGGCTATTGGCCGTCATGGGCAAGCTAACCCAGTCGATAGTATGCGTTCCCTAACGTCTAACCAAACAATGAAAAAGTTTGGTGCTATGGTTGGCTGGATTGGTTTGAGTGTACCCAGTTTGGTGCTCGCCTTTTACAGTATTGTTGGAGGCTGGCTTATATGTTTTCTCTTAGGTGCTATCACTGAAGTTGCAGGTTTAGAATTGGCAACAGAGTGGCTGCAAGGTTTTAGTGTCGAGCGCAATTTATTTGGTACTTTGGTTTTTTATGTGCTGACAATCTTGATAGTTCAAGGTGGCGTAAAGCAAGGTATTGAAAAATGGTCAACTCGTCTTATGCCTGCGCTATTTATTCTTTTTGGGTTGTTGTTCGTTTATATCATGACTCAAACTGGCGCAACAGAAGGGTTGCAGCATTATCTGGTCCCCGATTTTAATAAGATAATGGATGGTAAATTGATCTTGGCTGCTATGGGGCAAGGCTTCTTCTCCTTGACCATTGGCGGCTGTTCTATGCTTATTTATGGTTCTTATCTCAGTAAGAAAGAAAATCTACCCAAGATGGCGATGCACGTTACGCTTGTTGATACCTTGGTGGCATTCATCGCTGGATTAGTGGTGATGCCTGCTATGTTTGTTGCTATGCATAAAGGTGTCCAGATCTATGCCGAAGATGGTGCCCTACTGAGCTCGGATACACTGGTATTTACTGTTCTTCCTTTGATGTTTGATAGCTTAGGTTTGTTGGGGCAGTTATTTGCGATAGTGTTCTTTACTTTATTGACAATTGCGGCGTTAACATCCTCTATTTCGATGTTAGAATGCCCAGTTGCTTTAGTTGGCGAGAGATTTAAAACCAAGCGCAGTACGACTAGTTGGGTTCTAGGTGGTCTGATTGCGTTATTTAGTACAGTAATAGTATTCAATTTTGGCAGTTTGTTTGGATTAGTTGCAACAGCAGCAACCCAATACCTTCAGCCTGTTGCTGCACTTTTGTTTTGTGTATTTGGTGGTTGGGTTTGGAATCGCCACTCCAAAATCAAAGAATTAGAACAGGGTTACCCAGAGTTTACTTTAGGTTGGTTTGGAAAATTTTGGCCACTCTATGTTAAGTTTGTTTGCCCTATTTTAGTGACCACAGTTATTTGGGCGTCATTCAGTTAAAAGAACAAAATAAAACACCTCATGTTGTATGAGGTGTTTATCAATTTGGTTGGGTGATTTGGCCTGTAGTGAGAGGTTCTAGATCCGCATCTGAGACCTCGTCGATAAAGTCCCCTACAACTTGCTCTACTTCTTGATCATCTTCTTCAAAATAGGCGAGGTGAAAGATGGCATCGCCTTCATTGACCAGCGGTAACGTCTGTTGCCCTATCACAATCCCTCCTTTGCGCGCTTTTAATGCGATCTCACTATGACCCAGTGGGGCGCTAATGTAGGCGAGTATCTGCCCACGAGTAACTTTTTCTCCTAATGTGACTACGGTTCTTAGAATGCCATTACTTTCTGCCCTTAGCCAGTTGGTTGATTTTGCTATCACCGAGGATGGCAAGCTTTTTCGACTTTTTCTAAGCATACCAATAGCCTGCATAACACGCTTAACCCCTAAAAATCCCGCGTTAATACATATGGGTTCAAAGCGTAGTGCTTCCCCTGCTTCATAAGTTAGAACTGGGATATTGAGTTGCTCAGCTTCGCTGCGCAATGAGCCAGGGCGCAAAGGGGCATCAATAATAACGGGGGTAGCGAAGGCCTGAGCGATGCGAAGAGTATCTATGTTAGTCAAGTTGGCACGGACTTGTGGTAAGTTAGTCCTATGTATTGAGCCTGTGTGTAGATCAATAATGTAATCGCAACGTTTTGCCAAATGAGAAAAAAAAGTGTAAGCCATCCGAGAGGCTAAAGAGCCTTTTTCACTTCCAGGGAAACAACGGTTGAGATCTCGCCTATCGGGAAGGTAACGTGATTTGTGAATGAAACCAAATACATTAACGATAGGGACTGCAATGAGTGTGCCTTTGAGTTTGTCGATCTCTATGGTGTCTATGAGCTGGCGAACAATCTCAACACCGTTAAGCTCATCACCATGGATTGCTGCATTCACCATAAGAACAGGCCCCGCCAATCTTCCGTTGATTATTTCAACAGTGATCGATAGAGGGGAATGTGTGTAGAGTTTTGCCGCCTCCAATTCAATGACCTTTCTCTCACCGGGGAGTATTGAATGACTGAGAAACTCAAATACGCGATTTTTTTTAGCCTTTGCCACGGGTTTTTGTCCTTTTACTTGCTGCATTCTTTTGGATAAATTCTATTATCATTCCAGCGATGTCTTTTCCGGTAGCCGCCTCAATCCCTTCAAGACCCGGTGAGGAATTGACTTCCATCACCAATGGGCCTCTAGAAGATCTTAGTAGGTCGACGCCAGCAACATTCAGTCCCATTATTTTAGCTGCTGCGATTGCGGTTCGGCGTTCTTGTGGTGTGATTTTTGTTAAAGATGCACTGCCACCGCGATGCAGGTTAGAGCGAAATTCGCCCTCAGCACCCTGACGTTTCATTGCTGCTATTACTTTGTCTCCGATAACAAAGCAGCGAACGTCGGCTCCTTCAGCTTCTTTGATGTATTCCTGAACCATAATGTTTGCCTTGAGCCCCATAAAAGCTTCAATTACACTTTCAGCCGCTTTACGTGTTTCTGCCAAAACGACTCCAATGCCTTGTGTACCCTCAAGAAGCTTGATAACTACTGGGGTACCACCAACCATTTCCAGCAGATCTTTAACATCATCAGGTTTACTCGCGAATCCTGTGATCGGCATCCCTACACCTTTGCGCGATAACAGCTGCATCGAACGAAGTTTGTCACGTGAACGAGTGATTGCTACTGATTCGTTGACTGGATATACGCCCATCATTTCAAATTGACGTAGCACGGCTGTACCATAAAAGGTCACCGAAGCACCAATTCTAGGAATAATAGCGTCAAATCCCGATAACTCTTCTCCTTTGAAGTGGATTTGTGGCTTATCCGAGTTGATATTCATATAACAGCGCAAGGCATCAATAACCTTGACTTCATGACCTCGGTTTTGCGCAGCTTCAATTAAGCGTTGATTCGAATACAAGTGTGCATTACGCGATAGAATTCCAATTTTCATTGAGCTCATTCCTTGAAAGGTATTAAATATGATTTGCTCGGATCAACTATGATGCGCTCTCGCATTGCAATTCGTCCCAAAAGCATGCGAAATGACATGTTTTCACGATTGGTGAGAGTAATTTCTATTGGCCAAGTTTGCCCTCCGAGTGAGCAAATGGATTCAATGACGTAGCGAGACTCTTCATGCCCTCCAGAGTCTCTTACTAGTCGCTCGTCAATAATAGGGGCCTCACAGATGATGGTTTCTTCTGTACTTCGTTGTCTCGGGTGAATCCAAAATCGAACCCAAGAAGCATTTTGCTTCTCAAACTTTTTCGTTTTAAAGGTATGCAGACATGAAGTACGCGCACCAGTGTCAACTTTGGCGTTAATTTGGGCTATTCCAAGTTCTGGAAGGTTAATGGTTTCTCGCCAACCAACCACCATTTTATTTTTTATCACAGTTTAACCTCAACCATTGATCAAACAAAAATTTTAACAAATTGTTTATTATGACAAAAAGCTTATTAAGATTGGCTAATGGTCTATTCAAATGAGGCTGCTATCCTAGCAATATTGGAGAAATTGGACGAACAGAAAAAACTCATCGTGACGACAAATAATATCTATCACTGTTGTTGGTTTCACTGCTTTATCGGAAAGCTAGACATTGTGGCAAGATGATAAGGAATATACAGGGGCTTAATACTTGCCCCTGTTGTATCTGAGGTAATTTCGCAGATTAGTTTTTTTCTGGGATAGCTTCAAGCAAAGCTACCATTTGCTCCCAATATAGCGCGACTGTATCTATTTTTACTTTCTCATCTGGAGAGTGGGGGAATTTTATGGTCGGGCCAAACGAGACCATATCCATATTTGGATAAGGATTTTTAAATAAGCCACATTCGAGACCTGCGTGGATAACCATAATGTTTGGTTTATGGCCATAGATGCCTTGATACATTTCGCGAAAAATGGACATAATCTCCGAGTCTGCGTCTGGCTTCCAACCTGGATAAGCTCCAGAAAATTCAATGCTAGCATTGGCAAGCTCTGCAATTGAGGTAAGTATGCTTTCTACTTGACTACGACCAGAGTCGATTAAAGAGCGCACAAGACAAAGTATCTTAATCGTGTTGGCTTCAGTACTGATAACCCCCACATTGAGTGACGTTTCGACCACACCTTCTATTTCATCACTCATACGTATAACCCCATTAGGGCATGCATTAAGTGCTGCAATAAAGCGCTGTTGGTCGGCAACGGAGAGCACCTTTTCGGTTGGCTCTATCTCTTGATTAAGAGAAATGATACTGGTTTCCGTTTTTCCTAACTCTTGCTGTATTTGGTTAGTATATGCATTGAATAAGTCTGCCAACTTTGATTCATTTTCAGCAGGTATAGCAACGGTCACGAAAGCTTCACGAGGGATGGCATTACGAAGGCTTCCTCCACGAAATTCAATCAAACGTAGATCTAACTCTTGAGCGTGACCGGCAAGAAAGCGAGCAACGAGTTTGTTGGCGTTGCTTCGACCGGTATGTATATCACAGCCAGAGTGCCCACCCTTTAGACCTTTCATGGTAAGCTGACGAGTAGTGTAGCCATTGGGAATCGCTTCGCGTTGAATGTCGAAAGCTATTTCACCATCAACACCACCAGCGCAACCCATGTATACTTCACCTTCTTGTTCGGAATCAGTATTGAGTAAGATCACTCCTTCTAGCCAACCAGCTTCCAGCCCAAAAGCACCTGTCATACCTGCTTCTTCATCGATAGTCAGCAAGACTTCTAATGGTCCATGCTTGATATCATTAGAAGCGAGTACAGATAAACATGACGCCATACCCATGCCATTATCCGCACCAAGCGTTGTGCCTTTCGCTGTCACCCACTCGCCATCAATGTAAGGCTGGATTGGATCCTTAGTGAAATCATGGACGGTGTCCTCATTTTTCTGCGGGACCATATCAATATGGGCTTGCAGTACGACCCCTTTCTTATTTTCCATACCAGGTGTTGCAGGTTTTTTGATAAATACATTACCCACGGTATCTCTTCGAACGGCCAAGTTCTGCTCTTTGGCCCAGCCTATTATGTACTGAGCTAGTGCTTCCTCATGTTTAGAAGGATGTGGGATGGAGCAAATCTTGTCGAAAAACTGCCATACAAGGCTAGGTGACAAGTTGCTTATTGCAGAATGGAATTCAGACACAGATGACTCCTTAACTGTGGTGAGGAAAGTTTTGGCAAATGACTTTAAAACCTCACCATTGTGCAAGGCTTGTTTAGCCGACGAACTCTAACTCCTGAGAATATCACCACCCGATGTTGTGTAGTAGTAAAAGTGAGCAAAAATTTATTTTTTCGTCACATAAATACCATGTAGGTTAGGTGTGATGAAGTGATAATTATTGTTTATGTATGAGTCGTTTTAGCTGATATCTAATTTAATTCTTTAAGAAGGCGATAGTTATGAAAGAATTACTATGCGTGCCATATTGTGTATTCTATTTGTACCTACAACTTAGTTTTTAAACAGCCATTGATGTTTAAAAACTAAGCTCATTTACTCTTTAAGTTAGAATTTTATCGCAGTTGATTAAGAACTAATATGACTCTATCGATATTCAACTTGAGTGGCGTTTTTTATTAACTTTTGAACTCAAAGGTATTTTTGTCTTGATCAGTAAGATGTTACGTTATTCGAATTGATACCCTAACAATAGAATACTCGACTGTAGCTCAAATCTATCTGGAATTTGAAATTATTAGACTCTATAATTCCGCCAATCGATTACGCAACCGTTTACTTTCTCACCTTTGGAACTCGATTATGTTCGAAAAAATTTTTAAGCTCAGTGAATACGGTACGAACGTAAAAACTGAGATTATTGCTGGTCTAACGACTTTCTTGACCATGGCATACATCATTTTTGTTAACCCTGCAATTTTAGCCGATGCAGGCATGGATCACGGTGCCGTATTTGTAGCGACGTGTCTTGCGGCTGCCATCGGTTGTTTTATTATGGGTTTTGTTGCAAATTATCCTATAGCACAAGCGCCAGGTATGGGACTGAATGCCTTCTTTACTTATGCTGTTGTTCTTGGCATGGGCTATACATGGCAAGTTGCTTTAGCCGCGGTGTTTGTTTCTGGTCTGCTCTTCATTCTATTGAGTGTGTTTAAAATTCGTGAGTGGATCATACATTCTATACCTCTGTCACTTCGCACTGGTATCTCTGCAGGTATTGGGCTGTTTCTGGCTTTTATCGCATTAAAGAATGCAGGCATTGTGGTTGATAACCCAGCGACTTTAGTATCCTTAGGAGCCATAACATCTCTACCAGCAGTCTTAGCCTCTGTGGGTTTTTTCTTGACAATTGCTTTAGTTAATCGAGGTGTAAAAGGTGCCGTCATGATTGCTATTTTGGTTGTTACTGGCTTAGGCTTAGCTTTTGGTGATATACAATGGGCAGGCATTATGTCGGCTCCACCGAGTATTGCGCCAACTTTCTTACAACTCGATTTTTCTGCTGTGTTTGAAGTTGGGATGATTTCGGTCGTTTTTGCTTTCTTATTTGTTGATTTGTTTGATACCGCGGGAACCTTGGTTGGTGTTACACAGAAAGCAGGTTTAATGGATAAAGATGGCAAAATTCCCCGCTTGAGCAAAGCTTTATTAGCTGATTCAACGGCTACATCTGTAGGCGCATTACTCGGTACATCAAATACCACATCGTATATTGAGAGTGTATCTGGTGTTGCTGCTGGTGGGCGAACGGGTTTAACGGCTGTTGTCGTTGGTATTTTATTTCTACTTGCTTTATTCTTTTCACCGTTGGCGGGGATGATTCCAGCTTATGCGACGGCTGGTGCATTGTTTTATGTAGCTATTTTGATGTTATCAGGTTTAGCGAGTATTGACTGGCGTGATTTGACAGAAGCTGCCCCCGTTGTTGTTACCTGTCTTCTTATGCCTTTGACTTTCTCGATTGCTGAAGGCATTTCTTTGGGTTTTATTGCTTATGCTGCAATAAAGTTATGTAGTGGTAAAGGTCGAGATGTTTCTCTTAGTGTCTGGGTTATGTCGATAATCTTTATCCTAAAATATATATTTGCTTAGCGGTTTTAATACGGATTATCTCACTATTAACAGTAGGATAAACGGTCAAATAATTGGGTTATTACAATGACTAAGAAGTTCATTATTACGTGGGATCAAATGCATGCCTACTGTCGAGAGCTCGCTGAAAAGCAAATGCCAGCTGACCAGTGGAAAGGAATATGGGCAGTGAGTCGAGGTGGTCTTGTACCTGGCGCTATTTTAGCTCGCGAGCTTGGTATTCGTTATGTCGACACCATTTGTATTTCTAGCTACGATCATGATCATCAGCGTGACATGAGTGTACTCAAAGCACCGGAGGGAGATGGTGAGGGTTACCTAATAATTGAAGATTTAGTTGATAGTGGAGATACTGCACGAAAGCTACGGGAACTTTACCCAAGAGCTAAGCTTATTGCCGTTTGTGCTAAACCATCTGGTGCCCTTCTTCTTGATGATTATGTTGTAGATATTGAACAAGAAACTTGGATTGAGCAACCTTGGGATATGGCAATCCAGTATGTAGAACCAATTAATCGCAAGCAGAAGTAATCTGCTGTAGCCAAACTAAAACAACGGTTCTCGATGAGAACAGTTGTTTAAATCAATGGTTGAAAGTGAAGTGGTCCTTAGAGGATCACTTTTGTTTTCAGCCGTATTTAGCCATAGTGCTCATACATACGTAGCCTAGTGTTAGCTTGTATATTAAACGACAATTCAAAGCTGATTTTTAACGCTACTCAAGTATACAATGCAGGAAATTTTATGATTAGGCCATGTTATGTCTGAAGAAGTGAGCAAAAACCTATCAGAAACACTGTTCACCAATCACAAGCAAGCCAAAGAAACGTCTTCACTTACTCACTATATGCCAAGTAGTCAGAAAATACTGGATGATAAGCGTGAGTTAGACGGTTCTAAATGGTATCGAAATATGCAGCGAATGCAGTGGACATGGCAAGGTGTCGATCCAATAGAAGCTGAAGCTGTTTTAGCTAAAATAGCTTTTTCCAAGCATTCGAGGAGCCATGATGAATGGCTCGATACTGTGATGGGATATCATAGCGGGAACTGGACTTACGAGTGGACTAAATTGGGTATGTTGCATACCAAACGTTCTAATGAACTTGAGGGTGAAGACGCTGCTGATGAGTTATTTAATGCGTCTTTGTGTTTTAGTATTGCAGGTTATCCTCATCTTAAGAATGACAACTTAGCATCTCAAGCTCAGGTTCTTGCTAGCAATGCTTACTCAGAAGCCGCCAAAAAAACACAATATATAGTTAAAAAATTAGAAATTCCATTTCAAAATAAACGTATTATTGCTCATTTACATTTAACTAGTACAGACAAACCGCAGCCTGTTGTCATGGTCAGTGCTGGATTGGATAGCCTACAAACGGATCTATGGAAGCTTTTTCGAAATCACCTAGCGGCAAAAAATATTGCGATGTTGACTGTTGATATGCCTTCAATAGGACATAACAATCATTGGTCATTGACTGAAGATACCTCTCGCTTACATCAAGTTGTTCTTAATGAACTGTTTCATATTCCATGGGTGGATCATCATAGAGTGGGTTTGTTAGGTTTTCGTTTTGGAGGCAATGCGATGGTGAGGCTTTCATTTGTTGAGCAAGACAAACTGAAAGCTTGTGTCAGTTTGGGAGCTCCAATTCATGATGTTCTTTCCTCGCCAGAGAAATTGAAAAAAATGCCTAAGATGTACCTTGATGTTCTGGCTTCTCGTCTCGGTAAAAATGCAGTGGATATTAATAGTTTAGCAGGACAACTCATGGCTTGGTCGCTTAAAGTTCAGGGCATACTGTCGAGTCGCAAAACCAAAGTTCCTATTTTAGCGATGAGTTTAGAAAATGATCCTGTCTCTCCCCATAGTGATAATCAGTTAGTTGCATTATTTAGCGACTATGGAAAAGCAAAGAAAATCAGCGCAAAAACAATTACACAGGGGTATGAGCAATCCCTCGATTTGGCGATCAAATGGTTGGAGGATGAGTTAATTAGATGACAAAACACATAAATTAGTCAACACTTATATATGGGCAATGCCCAAACAAAGTGGTCCTGATTTTTGCTCATCATAATTACAACAGATATTGAATATGGAGATTCATTATGTCTGAACAGCCAAAAAATCCAACCCATTACCGTTTACTATCTACGCTAAAAGCAATTGGCCCTTATCTAAGAGAGGCACAATGTGAACAAGGTAAATATTTGTTCGATTGTCTTTCTGTGTGCGTTAATGACAAGAAATCACCAGAAGAACGAGAGTTTTGGGGGTGGTGGTTAGAACTAGAGCAAGAGGGGGAAGCATTCGAGGCAAAATATTGCATTGGTTTATATGATGCCCAAGGAGACTGGATGGACGAGAAGCTACCTAAAAAAGCAATTGCGGAAGTCTACCGTACTCAAGAAGGTTTTCATAAAAAGCTTATCGATACTCTTGCTACTCAATTTGGTATGACTCTTGACTTTCATAAAGAATCTACTGAATTTGTTTAAATAAATCTTTTAATAAGTTTTTAGATTAAAAAAGGCGCTAAGTAGCGCCTTTTCTGCTTGTTAATTTCTGCTTTGATTGTTACAACACTATGTTCAGAACAACTAGCAGTGATCAATCAACTTGATTGCTTAGCTAGGGACAACAGACCCTAGTGAATAGACTATTTTAATTTTCATAGCAGATAGACAATGAATCAAAAATGCGCACATGTTGCGAGTCGTCAAACCGTTGTTATTAAATTAGGTACCAGTGTATTAACTGGTGGTACATCGGCGCTAGATAGATCTCACATGGTAGAGTTAGCAAGGCAATGTTCAGAATTAAAAAAGCAAGGTCACTCTGTCGTAATAGTTTCTTCAGGGGCTATAGCAGCTGGGCGAGAACACTTAGATTATCCCACACTAGCTAATTCCATGGCGAACAAGCAGCTTCTTGCCGCAGTCGGTCAAAGTCAACTTATCCAAACTTGGGAAGCATTGTTTGGTATTTATGGCATCAAAATTGGTCAAATGCTGTTAACTCGTGCTGATTTGGAAGACCGTGAACGCTTTCTAAATGCTCGAGATACTATTAACGCTTTGGTTAGTAATGATATTGTTCCTATCGTAAACGAAAATGATGCCGTTGCGACAAGTGAAATCAAAGTCGGAGATAATGATAATCTTTCCGCTCTTGTTGGCATTTTATGTAGTGCTGACAAGCTTTTATTACTCACAGATCAAAAGGGGTTGTTTACAGCAGACCCACGTAAAGATCCTAATGCTGAGTTGATTAAAGAAGTAAAAACAATTGATGATACGCTACGAAAGATAGCGGGTGATAGCGGGACTACCTTGGGTACTGGCGGAATGGCAACCAAGCTGCAAGCCGCCGATATTGCTCGCCGTGCTGGGATTGAGGTGATTATTGCTGCCGGTAGTGCACCTAATGTGGTGTTTGACTCTCTTAGTGTTGAGCCGCAAGGCACCCGTTTTCTACCTATTGAAGAGGCTTTGGAAAGTCGTAAACGCTGGATTTTAGCCGGGCCAGCTGCGTCAGGTGATATTGTAATTGACGACGGAGCAATGAAAGCCGTTTTGTCTCGAGGTAGCAGCCTATTGGCCAAAGGTGTGATTGGAGTGATCGGTGAATTTTCTCGCGGAGAGGTGGTTAGAATTACCGACCAGAAGGGAGTGTTAATCGCTCGCGGTATTTCGAGTTATTCTAGTCAGGATATGACTAGGATCATCGGCAAACACAGTAAAGATATTTTAGGCATTTTGGGCTACGACTATGGTAGTGAAGTATTGCACCGAGATGATATGGTCGTTATTCAAGAATAATGAGGTAATAAGAGTGGAACTGATTTCTATAGGTGAAGCTGCAAAGCAAGCTGCATTTCAACTAGTCAACGCATCAACAACACAAAAGAATCAAGCTTTGGCTTTTATTGCTGATGAACTAGAAGACAATTGTGAAGATATTCTAGCAGCAAATGCAAAAGATATTGAGCTTGGTAGAGAGTCGGGGATGACAGATGCATTGCTAGATCGTCTGTTACTCACTGAAGCTCGGTTAATTGCAATGGCAAATGATGTCAGAAATGTTATCAAACTCGATGACCCTGTTGGAAGCGAAATTGACAGTAAAGTATTGGAAAACGGTATGTCTTTGGCTCGCCGGCGTGTACCGCTGGGGGTTGTTGGTGTTATTTATGAAGCACGTCCGAATGTTACTATTGATATTGCTTCCTTATGCCTGAAAACAGGTAATGCGAGTATTCTCCGTGGTGGGAAAGAAACGTTTTTTTCCAATATGCAGCTGGTTAAAGTCATTCAATCAGCTCTTGAAAGGGCTAAGCTACCAGCGGCTTCGGTTCAATATATTGAAAAACCAGATAGAGAGTTAGTGTCTCAGCTTTTGAAACTTGATGATTATGTTGACATGATTATTCCACGAGGTGGTGCTGGTCTACATAAAATGTGCAAAGAAAATAGCTCTATTCCTGTCATTATTGGTGGCTTTGGCATCAGTCATATTTTTGTTGATGAAAGTGCTGATTTGGAAAAATCATTAAATGTGGTCGAAAATGCCAAGATTCAGCGCCCATCTGCATGCAATGCCTTAGATACATTGTTAGTTCACCGTAGTGTTGCTGCTGAGTTTTTTTCCAATTTAAAGCAACGAATACAGAGTAAAGTAACTTTTGTTGCTGAGCCTCAAGCAAAGGTATTGCTCGACGGTGCTGAAAATATCCGCAACAGTACTGAAGGCGATTTTGATACTGAATGGTTGAATTATACCTTAGGCGTGAAAGTCGTTGACGATCTTACTGAAGCGATTGAGCATATGCGGGTTCATAATGCTAGTCATTCAGATGCTATTATGACTAATAGCCTAGAAAATGCTGAGCGATTTATTAACTCAGTAGATTCAGCTGCAGTCTATGTCAACGCATCGACTCGTTTTACAGATGGCGCTCAATTTGGTTTGGGGGCGGAGGTTGCGGTGTCAACACAAAAACTACATGCACGTGGTCCAATGGGTCTTGAAGAACTCACTAGTTATAAATGGGTAGGAAAGGCAGATTACTTAGTTCGTAGCTAAATCTTTTTTGTGTGAATATTGAACAAGTTTGCCAAGGGTTAGCAAGAAGCATTAGCTTATTCTAATGATTTAGTCATCTTTGAGATGAAAAAAGGGGCGATATAGCCCCTTTTACTTTTCTTCGCTTTAGCAAATCCGTTACACTAGTAACGATATATTAAAGTAGCTTTGTTGATGTATTTCGGTCGTCAACCAAAGGCTATTTCAGTATATTATGGAGGTGATATGCATTGTCCTTTTTGCGCAGAGAATGATACCAAAGTGATCGATTCTCGTTTGGTGGCGGATGGTCACCAAGTTCGTCGTCGCAGGCAGTGTTTGGCCTGTAATGAGCGCTTTACCACTTTCGAAACTGCGGAATTGGTTATGCCTCGGGTGATTAAATCAAATGGAAACCGTGAACCATTCGATGAAGATAAAATGGTCGGTGGGCTTCAGCGTGCGCTAGAAAAGCGTCCTGTGAGTGCAGATTCAGTCGAACTCTCTATTAGTATGATCAAGTCACAGCTCCGAGCAACTGGTGAGCGAGAAGTGCCAAGCGAAATGATTGGTAATTTGGTGATGGATCAACTTAAAGAACTCGATAAGGTTGCCTATATTCGTTTTGCTTCCGTTTACCGAAGTTTCGAAGATATTCGAGAGTTTGGTGAAGAGATAGCTCGTTTAGAAGATTAACGGTTAGCATTACCATGTCTGAATTCTCTTCTCTAGATTTTCAAATGATGTCGCGTGCAATTGCTTTGGCAAAAGGCGGCATTTATACGACACCACCAAATCCGAATGTTGGGTGTGTCATTACGCTTAATGATCATATTATTGGTGAGGGGTTTCACTATCGTGCGGGTGAGCCACATGCTGAGGTAAATGCATTGGTAATGGCTGGAAATAAAGCCGCTGGCGCAACTGTGTATGTCACTCTTGAGCCTTGTTCTCACTACGGTAGGACCCCTCCGTGCGCCGCTGCTTTGATCCAAGCAAAAGTAGCAAAAGTTATCTGTGCAATGGAAGACCCTAACCCCAAAGTAGCCGGCATTAAGATGCTTCGTGAAGCCGGTATAGAAGTACAAGTTGGTCTTTTGAAAAGTGATGCACAAGCATTGAATCCAGCTTTTATTAAAAGGATGAAAACCGGACTTCCATTTGTACAACTGAAAATGGCGGCGAGTCTTGATGGACAAACAGCCTTGTCTAACGGTCAAAGTCAGTGGATTACTTCAACTCAGGCTCGCAGTGATGTACAAAGGTATCGAGCTCAGTCTGATGCAATTCTATCAACTAGCAAAACTGTGATTGACGATAATGCATCGTTAAATGTTCGCTGGGTAGAATTACCAGAATCAGTGAGAAATGAGCTTTCTGAGTGTGAGGTACGTCAACCTAAACGTGTCATTTTGGACCGGCAAAATAATCTCACACCTGAGCTTAAATTGTTCTCGACAGAAGGTATGAGAATAGTGGTTTCTGACCAAGGAGATATTCAGCCTCAATTGACTAACTCAGGCCTAATTGATTTAAAAACAACCTTTGCTGATTTAGCGTCAAACTTTGGTATTAATCATCTTTGGGTAGAGGCTGGTTCGACTCTCGCCAGTAGCCTAATCAAACAAGGCTTGGTTGATGAATTGGTACTGTATTTGTCCCCTAAAATAATGGGTAGTGATGGTCGAGGTTTGCTTGGCGCGCTTGGTTTACAGTCGATGGAGGATGTTGTTGAGTTGGATATTCAAAATATTAGGCAGATCGGCCCAGACATTCGCATTATTGCCCACGTAAAAACAAAGAATAAATAATTATGTTTACAGGAATTATTGAAGCTGTTGGGACATTGACAGCAATTACCCCTAAAGGTGAAGACATCAGTGTTACTGTTGCGGTTGGTAAACTTGATATGTCAGATGTCAAACTTGGCGATAGTATTGCTACGAATGGAGTTTGTCTGACCGTTATCAGTTGTAATGCCACGAGTTATAGTGCCGATTTGTCACTAGAGACGCTTAATAAAACAGGGTTTACTGATTATCAAGTTGGTAGTAAGGTCAATTTAGAAAAAGCGATGTTACCGACCACTCGATTTGGTGGCCATATTGTCTCAGGGCATGTCGATGGAGTGGGAGAAATTGTTGAACGCAATCAAGTGGGGCGAGCAATCGAATTTTGGGTATCTATGCCTTCAGAATTGTGTAAATACCTTGCTGAAAAAGGCTCAATAACCGTTGATGGTATTAGTTTAACAGTGAATGCGTTGCGTAAAAATGCTTTCAAGTTAACGATTGTGCCACATACTGGAGAAGAAACAACGATTGCTGATTTCCATGTTGGGCGTAAAGTAAATCTTGAAGTTGACGTATTAGCCCGTTATATGGAACGTCTTTTGAACAATCAGTCTTCACAACCAGAATCACGTTTAACTATGGAATTCCTCCAGCAAAATGGTTTTGCGTGATTAAGCATTACGAGTTGCTCTAAATAAATATAATTAACAGCACCAATAACAGGAATCAAGTCATGCCAATTTGTACGCCGCAAGAGATCATTGAAGACATTCGTTTAGGAAAAATGGTTATTTTGATGGATGATGAAGATCGTGAAAATGAAGGCGATCTAATCATGGCAGCGGAACATGTGACCTCCGAAGCAATTAATTTTATGGCGACCCACGGGCGAGGCCTTATTTGTCTGACTATGACAAAAGAGCGCTGCGAAAGCTTAGGCCTTCCCCCAATGGTGCAAGATAACAACGCGCAGTACACCACAAACTTTACTGTTTCAATTGAAGCCGCTCAGGGGGTGACAACAGGTATTTCTGCTGCTGATAGAGCTAGAACTGTACAAGCTGCGGTTGCCATAGATGCGAAAGCGGCTGATTTGGTTCAGCCAGGGCATATTTTCCCTCTTGCTGCGCAGGAAGGCGGTGTTTTGACTCGCGCTGGCCATACTGAAGCTGGGTGTGATCTTGCAAGGTTAGCGGGGCTTGAACCTGCGGGTGTTATAGTCGAAATTCTCAATGAAGATGGCACTATGGCTCGTCGTCCTGATTTAGAAGTATTTGCTGAAAAGCATGGCATAAAGCTTGGTACAATTGCCGATCTTATTGAGCATCGCAATAACACTGAGACGACGATTGAGCGTGTTGCGCAGTGCCTATTACCCACTGAATATGGCGAGTTTGAATTACTTACCTATAGAGACACGATTGATAACCAAATCCACTATGCTTTGTGTAAAGGTGATATTTCTAATCAAGCGCCATTAGTTCGAGTGCATTTACAAGATACTTTCACAGATTTGTTGCGTAGTGACAGAAATGCAGAACGTAGTTGGACTCTAGATAATGCGATGAAGCGTATTGGTGAAGATGGAGGTGTATTAGTTATTCTCGGTAATGAAGAATCAACAGAGCTTCTTATCCATCGTGTGAAAATGTTTGAAGCTCAGGATAAAGGACATGCACCTACATTAGCTAAAAAGCAGGGAACCTCGCGACGAGTTGGGGTTGGCTCGCAGATCCTAGCTGATATTGGTGTCCATGATATGCGTCTTCTCTCTTCAACGAATAAAAAATATCATGCCTTGGGTGGATTTGGTTTGAATGTGGTTGAGTACGTTTGTGAATAATGTTACGACTGAATAGTTCTTTAGCTAAAATAACCATTCAGGCACATCTTTTGAGAGCTGCCCTGCTTGCTGAGGAATGGCAAATTTCCATTAGATATTGATCACAGGTTTGTGCTAGAATCCGGCGATTCTCACTTGATGAACATAGTTAAAGGAAAGCTTATGAAAGTGATCGAGGGTGGCTTCCCAGCGCCAAATGCAAAAATTGCTATCGTTATTTCTCGTTTCAACAGTTTTATTAACGAAAGTCTATTATCTGGTGCAATCGATACTTTAAAGCGTCATGGGCAAGTTGGTGATGATAATATTACGGTTGTTCGCTGCCCTGGTGCAGTTGAGCTTCCTTTGGTTGCCCAACGTGTAGCAAAAACGGGTAAGTTTGATGCTATTGTATCGCTTGGTACAGTGATCCGTGGTGGTACACCTCATTTTGATTATGTTTGCAGTGAGTGTAACAAGGGTTTGGCTCAAGTGTCGTTGGAATTTAGCCTTCCAGTTGCATTTGGAGTTTTAACTGTTGATACAATTGACCAAGCAATTGAGCGCGCGGGAACCAAGGCTGGTAATAAAGGTGCAGAGGCCGCACTAAGCGCACTTGAAATGATTAACGTTCTATCTGAAATAGATTCCTAATGGGGGCCAGTGTGAAACCAGCCGCACGTCGTAATGCACGTCGATTCGCTCTGCAAGCGATCTACTCATGGCAAATTACTAAAGAAAATGTTGCCACTATTGAAGAGCAGTTTTTATCTGGCGGCAAATATGATGAAGAAGAACATCATGCTGCTGAGCCTGCATTGATTGCACCAGATACGGATGTTGTATACTTCCGTGACCTTCTAACAGGTGTTGTGTTAAGTCACATGGAACTGGATAGCAAGATCCGTCCCTATACTGCTCGTCCGATGCAAGATTTGGATATGATGGAGCTGGCCTTGCTCCGCCTTGCAATGTACGAAATGACTCGCCGTGAAGATGTACCATACAAAGTCGTTATTAATGAAGCCATAGAATTGGCAAAAGTCTTTGCTGCGGAAGAAAGTCATAAGTTTGTGAATGGTGTTTTGGATAAAGCGGCACCACATGTTCGTAAAAAACAGTCAAAATAATTAAAAAAGGTCAGCAAATGCTGACCTTTTTTATATCGCACGTTACATTGAATATTATGTTTGGTGAATTTAATCTAATTGATAAATATTTTGTAGGTCGACAGTCTCCACGTAAAGATGTGTTGTTGGCGGCAGGGGACGATTGTGCATTAGTTAAGGTACCTAATGGCATGTCTTTAGCGATTAGTACCGATACTCTGGTAGCGGGTACTCATTTCCTTGAAGATGCTAATCCAGCTTGGATAGCACATAAAGCATTGGCGGCTAATATTAGTGATTTGGCTGCAATGGGGGCAACTCCTGCATGGGTTTCTTTTGCTTTAACGTTTCCTGAGTTAGATGAATCTTGGTTAGCGCCTTTTTGTGATTCCTTTTTTGAGCTTGCGAACTATTTTGGTATCCAGTTAATTGGTGGCGATACGACTAAAGGGCCATTAAGTCTGACACTCACCGTGCAGGGGTTTGTTGACCCCGCTAAGGCGTTGAGGCGAGATGGCGCCCAAGTGGGCGACTGGATATATGTGACAGGCGAGCTGGGTGATAGTAAGGCAGGGCTAGATGTCATTCTAAACACAGAGTTACGCAATAAGCCATTTTCCGAGCAGCTTGAGAAGTCTCACTATTTGGCAACTCCACGTATTTTAGCTGGTCAGGCTCTACTTGGCCTTGCAAGCTCTGCCATTGATATTTCTGATGGGCTAGTTGCTGATCTGCGGCATGTTCTTAAACGCTCGGGTGTGGGTGCTCATCTGGAAATTACCCAGTTACCCGTTTCTAACCAACTTATTCAATTTATGGGCAGTATAGATAAAGCTCAACATTATGCCCTCACCAGTGGTGAGGAATATGAGTTGTGTTTTACCGTACCTGAGCAACATAAAGGTATGATTGATATCGCCCTGGCCCATTGTGGCTGTAAAATAAGCTGTATCGGTCAAATTCGCCATAAAGACTTTTTTGAATTGTCCAATAAAGGAAAACCTGTGGACTGGGCTCTACAGGGATTCGATCATTTTAAACAAGATTAATTAGTAGTATGACAAATCCATTAGTATTTATTTCGCTTAAAAACCCTTGGCATCTTTTGGCAACAGGGTTTGGTAGTGGCTTATCACCTATTATGCCTGGAACTGTGGGAACGCTGGCTGCTATCCCGTTTTATCTTTTGTTGGTAAAATTGCCTCTGCCGATCTATTTTTTTGCTCTTGTGGTAGCGGCATTGGTCGGAAAAAAAATATGCCAAGTTACTTCAGATGATATGGGTGTCCACGATCACGGCGCTATTGTGTGGGATGAGTTTGTAGGCTTTTGGATCACTATGCTTGTTGTCCCTTTGTTTGATCTTTCTTCGACAGATTGGAAATGGGTATTAACAGGATTTTTGCTTTTCAGGTTTTTCGATATGGTTAAGCCGTGGCCTATTAGTTGGTTGGATAAGCATGTGCATGGTGGTTTTGGTATCATGCTTGATGATATTGTTGCTGGTGTTATGGCGTTTGTCTCTCTTTATCTAGTCGGAAAATACGCTGGTTGGATGTGATCACAGTTAGAGTTTGTATGTGGTTACTTTAGATAGTTGAGAAATCGAGTTCACTATTTATTAGCAGGGGCTTGGCCCCTATTTGTCTTTATTTGAGCTTTTCAAGATCGGCTTCGATTTCTGCTATCTTACTCGATACAACTTTTTCAAGGTGACGTAGATCGGAAAGAATTTTTTCCTTAGTATCGACTTTAGCGAGCTTTTCAGGTTTAGTGATTGTGTTTAACTCGTCAATAATGAGTGTTAGATTGCGATTGATTTCAGTGATTTCTCTGTATTTATTGCTGCCTCCATCCACCAAGACATTTTTTACCTGACGCGGATATTTGAATTTAACACTTTTTGCAAACAGTTCACCTTTTTGTTTGCGAAAGTAGATTTTTAATACGTCTTTATGCGCTTCTTGCCTGAGGGAGTAACGTTCAATTTGTTTAGGCTCTTGAATCCCTAAAGCTGTGAGGTGTGGGAACATAGGCGACCTCTTATGTTTAAATCTGTGTTAATGATTTACATGACAACCAGTTCCACTAATGTAGCAGTGGAATCAGGCTGGAGGTAGTTGATTTCCAGGCTACCTTTGCAACTTGTGGACAAGATCGCTTATGGGGCTAACTTGGTAATATTCGCTGCGAGTCGTTCATTAAGCTGTAACTCTTCCTCGTCAGTCAGTTTAATACCATGTGCATTTGTAATGATAAATAAGTCTTCTGCACGTTCACCTATTGTTGTGATCTTAGCGGCATGGAGGTGCAAGTTTAAGTCGGAAAATGTCGCCCCAACAATGGCTAATAAACCGGGAGTATCGAGAGCAACAAATTCTAGAAAGGTGCGCTTTTTACCTTTTGCAGGTAGAAATTCAATTCGAGTTTTGACTTTAAAGTGTTGTAGATTTCTATGGGGCTTGCGAGTCTTTATTTTAGTTGTACGTCCATCTCTAAGTACGCGAACCAAATGTTTAATAACGGCATTATGGCGATTTTCATCAATAGTATTGCCGTGGTGATCGAGTACTATAAAGGTATCGAGTACATAACCATCTTTGCTCGTCATTACTTGAGCATCATGTACGTTGAAATTTCTCCTGTCTAATTCAGCGACAATGGTGGCGAAAAGTGCACGTTGGTCGCGGCTATAGACAAAGACTTCTGTACCACCACGAGTTGCCTTTTTTGAAATTAGAACTATTGGTTGGCTATGATCGCTGTGGCGAAGCAGGTGCGAGCAATGCCAAGCAATTTGTTTATGTGAATGGCGTAAAAAATAATCAGCCTTGAATCTTTGCCATAGTAGTTCTATTTCTCTAGAATTAAACCCTTCCTTGCGCAGCTGAGCTGAGGCGAGTTGTTGGTTGTGACGGATCCTTTCACGTACATCAACAGGGTTTTCTAACCCTCGGCGCAACGCTCTTTGAGTCGAATAAAATAACTCGGCCAATAACGTACGCTTCCAACTGTTCCATAAACTTGGGTTAGTTGCGCAGATATCTGCGACGGTTAAGCAAACTAAATATTCTAAATATTCTTCATCCCGAACTTGTCTCGCAAATTCACTGATCACATCAGGATCGTAAATATCACGTCTTTGAGCTGTCACTGACATTAATAAATGGTATTTAACCAGCCAAGAAACCAGTTTAGCTTCTGGGTTGGACAAGCCATGTTCTTTACAGAATTCATAAGCTTCATCTGCGCCGAGGATAGAATGGTCACCACCACGGCCTTTGGCTATATCATGAAAGATGGCAGCGATGATCAGTAGTTCCTTTTTTTGTATACGAGGAAAAACTTCACAACAAATGGGATGTTTTGGATGATTTTCTGGTTGATTAAAGGTGTTAATATGCTGAAGGAGACGAACGCTATGCTCATCAACGGTATAAACATGGAATAAGTCAAATTGCATTTGGCCAACAATTTGGCTCCATTGAGGCAAATAGGTTGCGAGCACACCAAGTTTATGCATTAAAGTGAATGCTCTGGTGAGTGAGTTTGGGTGGCGGCAAAGTTCGATGAATTTTTTACGTGCTACTGGAATCGTGTGAAGGAACGTATTTAATCGGCGTCGAGCTGTTCTTAATTGCCGAAGTGTTGCTGGGGCGACACTTTCGATCGTTGAATCATTAGCAATATGCAAAAACATATCAAGAATCGTTTCTGGGCGAGATTGAAATAATGCTGGCTTACGCGCCTCTATTAAAGGTCCTCGCCTTTGAAAGTCTCTACTTAGAATGACTGGTGCACTCTCAATACCGTTCTCCAAAATGGCTTGGTCAAAAAGCTTAAGTAACATCTTGTTGAGTTCAGCGACACGTCTGAGTGTACGATAGAACTCTTTCATCATCATCTCAATGCCACTATTAGCTTCACCAACAAAGCCAAGACATTCTGCGACTTGCACTTGATGGGCGAAAGTCAGCCTATTGTCGTATCTTTTTAGTTGTAAGTGGAGAGCAAAACGAACGCGCCAAAGATAATCTTGGCACTCTAGCAATTCACGGTATTCGGCATCGGTTAGGAAGCCATACTCGCTCATTTCAAGCAAAGATGTGGCACCAAAATGCCGCCTTGCAATCCAACTTAAGGTATGAATATCACGTAAGCCGCCTGGTGTTGATTTGATGTCTGGCTCTAAATTGTAGGTAGTGTCATGGTATCTTGCATGACGGTCTCGCTGTTCTTGAACCTTAGCTTTATAGAAAATGTCACTAGGCCAAAATGATTCGGAATGGATTGCTTGATTTAGTTTGTTGAAGGTTTCTTCACAGCCGCACAATAGTCGAGCTTCTTGTAAATTGGTTGCAACAGTTAAGTCTTCTCGCCCAATAGATGAACATTCTTCAATGGTTCTTACTGCATGCCCAATTTCGAGTTTAAGATCCCATAATAGAGTGATAAAGCTACTGATTTTTCCATTCAGATCCTCTGGCAGGGATTGTTCGGAGACTATCAATATATCAATATCCGAAAGAGGGTGTAATTCACCTCTGCCATAGCCACCGACGGCGACTAAGCTGACATGATAGTGTTGAGTAAAACCAAAATGTTGCCAGAGTCTATTGAGAAGTAAATCCATATATTTTGCACGACCAAACACAAGTTCAGTGATTGAGTGGTGATTGATGAATTCGTTTTTTTGGTGATCAGCAAATTTCTTGAGTTGAGACTTAAGTTCAGAGATTGATATTTGGTTGTCCAGCAAACTTAAAGGTGATTGATAACACATATGGCAAATCCGTGCAAAGCATCCATAGTGTAACAATCTACCAAAATGCCGAGAATAAAAAAATATCCTCGAGGAAGTGAGGATATTTTACGGTGAAACTAAGCATTATCCATAATGCGTGGGATGGTATCATCTGGGCGTAATGTGAGAACTTCACAACCCGTATCTGTGACTAGTATAGTGTGTTCATACTGGGCTGATTTTTTACCGTCTCCTGTATACACAGTCCAGTCATCCTCGGCATCAACGGTAACGCCAAATTTTCCGCTGTTGATCATCGGTTCAATAGTAAAGCACATTCCTTCTTCCAGAATGCGGCGGTCGTTGTTTTTATAATGGACAATTTGTGGTTCTTCGTGGAACTCGTTGCCAATACCATGGCCACAGAAATCTTTCACAATAGAAAACTTATTGCGAGGATTCCTCTTATTATTTTCCTTGATGTATTTTTCAATCGCAGTGCCTATATCACCGACAGTAGCTCCAGGTTTTACTTTGCGCATACCAACGTATAAAGCTTCTTGAGTTACCAAGCAAAGGCGTTTGTCTGCAGGCGAAACGTCACCAACGAGGAACATTTTTGATGTATCACCATGATAGCCTTGCGGGCGTACACTGAGGTCTGCATTTTCATCGGTTGGAATTATCACGGTGATATCAACGTTTATGATATCTCCATTTTTAAGTATAGCTGGCTTTGGTTGACCATTGCTTCCTACTTCATCTTTTGACGCAGGGATGCCATGACAGACAATATGATTAATGGATGTACAAATGGACTTGGGGAATCCGTGGTAATCAAGAGGCGCTGAATAAGCCCCTTTTTCAATCCCGTAATCATGACAAATCTGATTAAGTTTGTCAGTTGTTACGCCTTCCTTAATATGAGGTTCGATCATTTCAAGGATCTCGGCGGCTAACGCACCCGCTATGCGCATACGTTCAATTTCTGCTGAGGTTTTTATCTTGATTGACATCGGTTTTCTCTAATTTAATCAATGGCACTCATTAGCGCGAATGGATGCATTCTATCAGGAAGCAAAGCTAATGAGAATGATTCTTCATGGATTAAGAAATGGGCTTAGCACCATGAAACATTTTAGTTAATCTGGGTGAATGTTTTTTTACTAGCCAGTACAGGTGTAAATATGGTATAAAACGCGCCGGAAATGCTGTCTGTTCTCTCCTTTTTGGCGAAGCCGATGACTTTCCAATAAACATATATCTTTAAATCACACACAATTCGTCACATATTCCGGGGTGCTGATCGTTAGTTCAGTCGGAGTTATGGGGATTGTGGAGGCCTAACCCCATAGAGGAATTTAAAATGGCAACTGTATCAATGCGCGATATGTTAAAAGCTGGTGTTCACTTTGGTCACCAGACTCGTTACTGGAACCCAAAAATGAAGCCATTCATCTTTGGTGCTCGTAACCGTGTTCATATCATCAACCTAGAAAAAACTGTACCAATGTTCAACGACGCGCTATCTGAATTAGCTAAAGTCGGTGAGAAAAAAGGTAAGGTTCTATTTGTAGGTACTAAACGCGCTGCATCTGAAGCTGTTAAAGAAGCTGCTATTGCAAGCAACCAATTCTATGTTAACAACCGCTGGCTTGGTGGTATGCTAACAAACTACAAAACTGTTCGTCAGTCTATCAAGCGTCTTAAAGAGCTTGAAAGTCAATCTCAAGACGGTACTTTTGACAAGTTGACTAAGAAAGAAGCTCTAATGCGCACTCGTGAAATGGAGAAGCTAGAGAAGTCTCTTGGCGGTATCAAAGACATGGGCGGTCTACCTGATGCTCTATTCGTAATCGATGCAGATCACGAGCACATTGCAGTTAAAGAAGCAAACAACCTAGGTATCCCAGTTTACGCTGTAGTTGATACTAACTCTAACCCAGACGGTATAGATTTCATTATTCCTGGTAACGATGATGCTATCCGTGCGGTACAGCTATACCTAAATGCTGCTGCTTCTTCAGTAACTGAAGGCCGTAACAAAGACGTAGTTGGCGCTGCTGAAAAAGACGGTTTCGTAGAAGCTGAATAATAGCGGCTCTGAGCCAAACTTAACCTATGCAAAATCTAAAATTTGCATAGGTTGAGTTATAGTTATCAGCAGGGGCCCACGATTTAGGCCCCTGTTTTTTACCAAATCCAGATTAAACTGAGGAATAGAGGAATGGCTGTAACTGCTGCTCTAGTTAAAGAACTGCGCGACCGCACTGGCGCAGGCATGATGGAATGTAAGAAAGCGCTTGTAGAAACTGACGGCGATGTCGAACTAGCAATTGAAAATATGCGTAAATCAGGCGCTGCTAAAGCTGCTAAGAAAGCAGGTAATATAGCGGCTGAAGGTGCTATCATCATTAAAGAAGATAATGGTGCGGCTGTACTTCTTGAAGTTAACTGTCAGACTGACTTTGTAGCGAAAGACGCAAACTTTACAGCGTTTGCACAAGAAGTTGCTCTTCATGCTCTATCTACAAAAGCGAGCGTAGAAGAACTACAAGCGAAATTCGAAGATACTCGTATTGCTCTAGTGACTAAAATTGGTGAAAACATCAACATTCGTCGAGTTCAATACGTTGAAGGTACTGCAATTGCTTCTTACCGTCATGGTGAAAAAATCGGTGTTGTTGTTGCTGGTGAAGGCGATACAGAAACACTTAAGCATGTTGCAATGCACGTAGCTGCCTCTCGTCCTGAATATGTGAACCCAGAAGATGTTCCAGCTGACGTAGTAGAGAAAGAAAAAGCAGTTCAAGTAGAAATCGCTATAAACGAAGGCAAACCAGCTGAAATCGCAGAGAAGATGGTTGTTGGTCGTATGAAGAAATTTACCGGTGAGATATCTCTGACTGGTCAAGCTTTCGTTATGGAACCTAAAAAGTCTGTAGGTGAAATTCTTAAAGAGCGCGCAGCTTCTGTTACTAACTTTGTTCGCTTAGAAGTGGGTGAAGGTATCGAGAAGGCTGAAGGTATGAGCTTTGCCGAAGAAGTCGCTGCAGCTCAAAAAGGTTAATCCTTAGAAATGCATAAAAGTTTAGACCGTAGCTTAGGCTACGGTCTTTTTACGAATAGCATTTGTTCAGTTAGCCGTGATGAATAGTTAAGTAAGCTTGAAGCTGATATGTGGTTTGCGCTTTATCTTATTTGGTTATCCATGACTGTTAATTAATAACTCTCTTTTTGAAGGTAAACTGCATGACTACGAACCCTAAACCTGCATATCAACGTATTTTGTTAAAATTGAGTGGTGAAGCTCTTCAAGGTGAAGAAGGTTTTGGTATTGACCCTGCGGTTCTTGATCGCATGGCTCAAGAAGTGAAAGAACTGGTGGAGCTGGGTGTACAAGTTGGTGTGGTAATCGGAGGAGGTAACCTTTTCCGAGGTGCTGGGCTTGCAGAAGCCGGCATGAATCGAGTTGTTGGTGATCACATGGGTATGTTGGCCACAGTAATGAATGGTCTTGCGATGCGTGATGCTTTGCATCGTGCTTATGTAAATGCGCGTGTTATGTCTGCTATTCCTCTAAAAGGTGTATGTGATGACTACAACTGGGCAGATGCTATTCGTGAACTGCGCCAGGGAAGAGTGGTAATTTTCTCGGCAGGTACGGGGAATCCATTTTTCACTACTGATTCTGCAGCCTGTTTACGTGGCATTGAAATTGAAGCAGATGTGGTTTTAAAAGCGACAAAAGTAGATGGTGTATTTACCGCCGATCCAGTAGCTAATCCAGATGCAGAGTTGTATGATAAGCTTGAATATTCACAAGTTCTTGATCAAGAACTAAAAGTGATGGATTTAGCAGCATTTACGTTAGCGCGTGATCATAAAATGCCTATTCGCGTATTCAATATGAACAAGCCTGGCGCACTTCGTAGAGTGGTCATGGGTGAAGCTGAAGGTACCCTAATTAGTACGGCTGAATAACTTATTCAACCCTAGTGTGAGAGTTTCATATTAGGGTATTACCTTTTGAAGAATCCTAATTAGGCTTTCTTCTAAAAAAGAATGACACATTAAGGTGATATTGTGATTAATAAAATTAAACAAGACGCTCAAGAGCGCATGGAAAAAAGTGTAGAAGCGCTGAAAAGTAATCTTTTGAAAGTACGTACAGGCCGTGCTCATCCTAGTTTACTTTCTGGCATTTCTGTTGACTACTATGGTGCGCCAACGCCATTGAATCAAGTTGCTAACGTTGTTGCCGAAGATGCGCGAACTCTAGCAATCACAGTATTTGACAGAGAGCTAGCTCCTAAAGTAGAAAAAGCTATTATGATGTCAGATCTTGGGCTCAACCCAATGTCGGCAGGGACTATTATTCGTGTACCACTTCCACCACTAACAGAAGAACGCCGTAAAGATTTGGTTAAGATTGTACGAGGCGAAGCAGAGGGTGGTCGTGTCGCTATTCGCAATATTCGTCGAGATGCTAATGGTGAGCTTAAATCATTGCTTAAAGATAAAGAGATCTCGGAAGATGAAGATCATAAGGCACAAGATGAAATTCAAAAAATTACTGACGCAGCAGTGAAAAAAATAGATGAAGTCCTTGCCTCAAAAGAAAAAGAGCTGATGGAAGTTTAATTCCATTCATACGCTCAATATAGAGAACGCTGTGCTCGCAGTACAGCGTTTTTTTGTGCTACTCTTTAGCTCCTGCTGATAACCATAAATCCTTGTATGCAAAATATTCAACTTTCATCAGAATTACTCCCTAGACATATTGCCATCATTATGGATGGCAATGGTCGCTGGGCAAAAGAGCAAGGAAAACCTCGCGTATTTGGTCATAGAAATGGCGTTTCTGCGGTGAGAAAAACTATTTCTACATCGGCTAAGTTAGGCATTAAAGCTATCACTTTATTTGCTTTTAGCAGTGAAAACTGGCGTCGACCTGAAGAGGAAGTGGGCGTGTTAATGGAGTTGTTCATTACCGTTTTATCTACAGAAGTTAAAAGATTGCATAAGAACAATTTACGTTTACGGGTCATTGGTGATAAAAGTCGCTTTAGCCAGCGGTTACAAAATAAAATAGCTCAGGCAGAGTCTTTGACTGAAGGCAATAGTGGCATGGTGATTAATATTGCAGCCAACTATGGAGGCCGGTGGGATATTGTCGAAGCAACCAAAACCATTGCATCTAAAGTGTTAATTGGAGAAGTCGATGCCGATGATGTTAATGAAGAACTGATTACTTCATGCTTAACTATGGCCGATTTACCTGAGGTTGATTTATTAATACGAACGAGTGGTGAATGCCGTATTAGTAACTTTATGCTTTGGCAGATGGCTTACGCTGAAATGTATTTTACCCCTATCTATTGGCCCGAGTTTGATGAAAATAGTTTAATTGAAGCTGTTACATGGTTTGTTAATCGGGAGAGACGTTTTGGCTACACCGGTGAACAGGTTAAAGAACTGATCGAAAGCGATTAAGGGTTTAAGTTTGAAACAACGAATTATTACAGCGCTCATTCTTGCTCCTGCTGTTATTCTTGGTATTTTCAAGCTGCCGTTAGCATTATTTATGCTAGCAGTAGCTATGGTGACATTTTTAGGTTACTGGGAATGGACCCAATTTGTCGAATCTAAAACGAGGTTGTTTGCATTGATACCAAGTGTCGCTATTAGTGCCTTGACCTTGGCTGTTATTCCGTTTGATGCAAGAAGCCTAAATTTAATCACGGATGCCCATGTTGTGGTGCTCTCGCTTGGAAGTTTTTGGTGGATTATATCTAGCTGTTTAGTGCTTTCTTTTCCTCGTTCAGCAAAACTTTGGCAACATTCCAATTGGTTGAGACACCTATTTGGCGTTCTCACCCTTTTACCTTTTTTCTGGAGTATTTTGTTACTCAGGGCTGAAGGTATTTACGAGGATAGTTATCACGGGGCCAAGCTTGTGCTGTTTGTATGCTTTATTGTTTGGGCTGCTGACAGCGGTGCTTATTTTTGTGGCAAGAGCTTTGGTAAGCGTAAAATGGCTCCTCATGTTAGCCCCAATAAAACAGTTGAAGGATTAATCGGTGGAATTGTTACTGCCATCCTTGTTGGTTGGGGTACAGCTGTTTGGTTTGATATTGAGTTCAGTAACTCTTTTTCCATGGTAATCATTACGCTAGTTACCGTTGTCATCTCTGTACTAGGTGATCTCGTTGAAAGCATGTTTAAACGTGTTTCTGGTATCAAAGATAGTGGTAATATTCTTCCTGGACATGGCGGCATCTTAGATCGTGTTGACAGCCTAACGGCCGCTTTCCCGGTGTTTACACTTCTCTATTTCATTTTCTAATTACAGAGGTAGGCTTCGGCCTACCTTGTCGATTTTACAGGTTTTTCTTATGCGCAAGCTGACAATCTTAGGTGCAACGGGCTCAATTGGCGACAGCACTTTTAAAGTGATTGAACATAACCTGTCTCAGTATTCAATTGTTGCACTGGCTGCAGGCACTAACGTAAACAAAATGCGTCAATTATGCCAAAAATGGCGACCCAAATATGCTGTTATGGCCTGCGACGATGCAGCTAAAATGCTTAAAACGCAACTCCAGCAGTTGAAGTTGCCGACTGAAGTTTTAGCTGGGCATGAAGCAATTAGCCATGTCGCTTCTTTTGATGAAGTGGATACGGTTATGTCAGCTATTGTTGGGGCCGCTGGTCTCATACCAACAATGGATGCGGTTAAGGCGGGTAAGCGAGTGTTACTGGCCAACAAAGAAGCGTTGGTGATGTCTGGTCAAATCTTCATCGATGCGGTTAAACAATATGGCGCAGAAATTATGCCCGTTGATAGTGAGCACAACGCAATTTTTCAATGTTTACCTGAATCTATCCAAACCAGCCTTGGTTATTGTGATCTAACGAAGCAAGGGATCCAGCACATCATATTGACCGGTTCTGGAGGTCCTTTTCGTTACACCGATAATAAAATGCTGTCACAAGTTACCCCAGAGCAGGCGATTGCTCACCCTAATTGGTCTATGGGGCCCAAGATCTCGGTGGATTCAGCGAGTATGATGAATAAAGGCTTAGAATACATTGAAGCTAAGTGGTTGTTTAATTCTCATCGAGATCAGCTTAAGGTATTAATTCACCCGCAGTCTGTTATTCACTCTATGGTTCAGTATAAAGATGGTTCCTTGTTAGCTCAAATGGGCAATCCAGACATGGCGACACCTATTTCTTATGCACTTTCTTATCCAGAACGAATTTCAGCAGGGGTGGAACCACTCGATTTCACTAAAATTGGGCAGCTTACGTTTCTTGAGCCCGATTATAAAAGGTATCCCTGTTTGAAGTTAGCTATAGAATCCTGTTATGCAGGGCAACATGCTACAACCGCTCTTAATGCAGCCAATGAAGTGGCGGTAGAATATTTTCTATCACGCCAGATTAAATTTACTGATATAGCTATCGTCAATGAGCGCGTGGTTAGCCATATTTGTGGCAAGAATAGCCAGTCAGGTTGTAATAGCTTGGAAAGTATCTTAGAGCTGGATAAAATGGCGCGAGCATTGGCTATCGAAATTATTGAAGAGTTTGCATAATGACAGATATTTTATGGAATTTCGCATCATTTATTATTGCTTTAGGTATCTTAGTAGCGGTGCATGAGTATGGCCATTTCTGGGTTGCTAGACGCTGCGGTGTCAAGGTAGAAAAATTTTCTATTGGCTTTGGTAAATCAATTTGGAGTAAGACAGGTAAAGACGGGACTGAGTACAGTTTATCCATCATCCCATTGGGCGGTTATGTTAAAATGCTGGATAGCCGGGTCGATGAAGTTTCCTTGGAGCAAAAAAATCAAACATTTGATGCTCAACCTCTATGGAAGAGAACATCGATAGTTGCTGCAGGTCCTGTATTTAACTTTCTTTTTGCTTTGTTTGCGTACTGGCTAGTTTTTTTAATTGGTATTCCTGCTGTAAAACCTGTAATTGGGCAAGTCGTACCTCATTCGATAGCTGCGCAAGCTGGTCTTGAGCCGAATATGGAACTTAAGTTGGTCTCTGGCGTCCAAACACCGGATTGGGAATCAGTAAATATGGGATTGATTTCTCATATTGGTGATAAACAGATGACACTGACAGTAGCTCCTGCGAACGAGTTTGGCACTGAGGAGACTAAGTCGTTAGATTTGACTACTTGGAGTTTCGACCCAGAAGTCGAGTCAGCTATGTCATCGTTGGGTTTTAAGCCTTTTACTCCTGATATTTCAACCATTCTGGCTTCAGTGACAGAAGGTGGCGCTGGTGAAGCTGCGGGATTGATGGCTGGTGATACATTATTATCGGCAAATGGTAGAGCCATAAACGATTGGGATCAGGTTGTTGACTTAGTGCAAAGTCGACCAGAGCAGATGATTGATTTAACCGTCGAGCGTAACGGTGATGTCATCAATTTGACTTTGGTTCCTGATAGCCGAGAGTTGTCTAATCAGCGAGTTATTGGTTTTGCTGGAATTGCTCCTCAGGTCGCAGAATGGCCAGAAAACTATCGATTCGATCTGAAGTTTGGTGTATTTGAGTCAGTCGGAAAAGCAGTTCAAAAAACGGGACAAGTAATTGGTTTAACTGTCAGTATGCTGAAAAAGCTAATTATTGGCGATGTAGGCTTAAATAACTTGAGCGGTCCAATTTCAATCGCGAAAGGTGCAGGTACAACAGCTGATTATGGTTTGGTGTATTTTCTCGGGTTCTTAGCATTAATTAGTGTTAATTTAGGCATCATTAATCTTGTCCCCCTACCTATGTTAGATGGTGGGCACTTAATGTTTTTTGCAGTTGAAGCTGTCACTAGGCGTCCAGTACCAGAACGTGTTCAAGATATGGGCTACCGTATTGGCGGAGCTATTATTTTCTCTCTCATGGCAGTGGCAATATTTAATGACTTTGCTCGTCTATAAGAAGTGGGCAAAGGTTGTAGTAAGGAATAACTAAAACCAATATGGCGATGAATAAAATTCTGTTTGCAACGCTATTGGCATCGAGCGTCGCTGCGAACGGAGCCGAAGACTTTGTTGTGGAAGATATCCAGATTGATGGATTACAGCGTGTTGCACTTGGCGCGGCGTTATTAAAAATGCCAGTGCGAGTTGGAGATACGATTGATAGTCAAGATGTGTCTGAAATCATCAAGGCACTGTATGCATCAGGTAACTTTGAAGATATAAAAGTATTGCGAGAAGGCAATCAGTTACTTGTCCAGGTCAAAGAACGTCCAACGATTTCTAGCATTTCATTTTCTGGTAATAAAGCGATAAAGGAAGAGCAATTACAAGAGAACCTTGACGCTTCAGGAGTTAGAGTTGGTGAAGCTCTTGATCGGACGACATTATCAAATATTGAAAAGGGCTTAGAAGATTTTTATTACAGTGTTGGAAAATATAATGCGACAGTAAAAGCGGTTGTTACTCCTTTACCTCGTAATCGATCTGATCTGAAGTTTGTCTTTTCGGAAGGTGTGTCGGCAAAAATCCAACAAATTAACTTTCTTGGTAATAAGGCATTCAATGACGAAGAGTTATTGAGTCGCTTTAACCTCAATGTTGATGTTTCTTGGTGGAACTTTCTATCAGATGACAAATATCAAAAGCAGGTACTGGCTGGTGACTTAGAAGCTTTAAAGTCATATTACTTGGATCGTGGTTATCTTAAATTCAAGCTTGATTCAACACAAGTTGCTATTTCTCCTGATAAAAAAGGCGTATATATCACCTTAGCCGTTAATGAAGGGTTACCTTACACGGTTAAAGATGTGAAATTTCGCGGTGAATTGATCGGTAAAGAAGCTGAATTTGAGGCTTTGGTGCCTTTTGCAACTGGTGATGTTTATAATGGCTCAAAGGTGACGAGCTTAGAGGAAGGGGTCAAGCGCGTCCTTGGTGAGGCTGGTTATGCTTATCCGCAAGTTCGTACTATCCCAGAGTTTAATGATGAAACTCAGCAGGTTTCTTTGGTTGTTAATGTTGAAGCGGGTAAGCGAATTTATGTCCGCGATGTACGTTTTGTAGGTAATAACTCGACTAAAGATGAAGTTTTGCGCCGAGAAATGCGCCAAATGGAAGGCAGTTGGCTGAACTCAAAATCTATTGAGACGGGTAAGAAGCGCCTTAATCGTTTGGGTTATTTTGAAACTGTAGACGTGCAAACGGTGAGAGTTCCTGGCAGTGATGATCAAGTTGATCTTGTTTACAATGTCAAAGAGGCCAACTCAGGCAGTGTCAATTTTGGTATTGGTTACGGAACAGAATCTGGTGTTAGCTTCCAAGTGGGATTGCAGCAAGATAACTTCTTAGGCTCAGGTAATCGAGTTGGTATTAATGCAATGATGAATGATTACCAGCAAAATATCAGCCTTGATTATCGTGATCCTTTTTGGAATTTAGACGGTGTAAGCCTAGGTGGTAAGATATTTTATAACACCTTTGAAGCTTCAGACGCTGGTATCATCGATTATACCAATGAGAGTTATGGTACAAGTTTGACCTGGGGCTTTCCTGTCAATGAATTGAACAATATCGCCTTTGGTATAGGATACACTCATAATAAGATTGGTAATGTTCCAACTTACGATCAAGCTCAGCTATTTGCTCAAAGCATCGGCCAGCCTGAAGGTGATATTCTTACCAACGATTTTGATCTCAACATATCTTGGACTCGCAACGACCTTAACCGTGGTTTTTTCCCCACTGCTGGTAACTATCAGCGCGCCTCTGGAAAAATGACAGTGCCTGGTTCTGATGCGCAATATTTTAAACTTGATTACGAAGTTCGTCAGTACATCCCACTGACTAAGAAACACGAGTTTACTTTATTAATGCGTGGTAAACTTGGGTACGGTAACGGTTATGGGCAAACTGATGGAAATGATAATCTATTTCCATTTTATGAAAACTATTACGCAGGTGGATTTACGTCTTTGAGAGGCTTTAGTTCACGCTCAGCAGGCCCTAAAGCTGTTTACACTGAAACGGTTGGTTCATGCGGAAATAACGGTTGTATAGATGTAACAGATGACTCTGTAGGTGGTAATGCTATTGCTACCGCGAGTATGGAATTAATCGTGCCGACGCCATTTGCGTCTGATGAAGCTCGCAGTCAGATTCGAACCAGTCTATTTGTCGATGCTGCGAGCGTTTGGGATACCGAATTTAATTATCGAGAAGGGGTTAGTGACCCAATGTATAATGATTATTCAGATCCTACTAACTACCGAGCTGCTTATGGCGTCGCCTTACAGTGGATGTCTCCAATGGGGCCACTGGTATTTTCCGTAGCTAAACCCATTGAAATTTATGAAGGTGATGATGAAGAATTCTTCACTTTCACCATCGGAAGAACCTTCTAAATACAGAGGAATAAAAAGTGAATAAAATGATTAAAGCGGCTGGCCTTAGCCTAGTATTAATGACGTCTTCTTTTTTTGCTAATGCGGCAGGCAATACGCAAAAAATTGGCTATATAAATACAGCTCAAGTTTTTCAGGCTCTTCCACAGCGTGAGGTTGTACTCCAGAAAATGCAGAAAGAGTTCAAAGACAAAGCTGATGAGCTTAAGTCGATCCAAGCTGAAGCAAAAACAAAAATTGAAAAGCTGAAACGAGATGGTGAGTTACTTGGTCCGGAAGAAGTAGAAAAGCTTCGAGTTGATATTGCTCAATTAGATAGCAAATACAAGATTAAGGGGCAAGCTTTAGAAAAAGCATCAGCTCGCCGTGAAGCAGAAGAAAAACAGAAATTATTTAAAGTTATTCAAGATGCAGTGAAGAAAGTAGCTGAAAAAGAAGGTTATGATATCGTTGTTGATATCCAAACTATGCAATACGGTAAACCTGAGTATAATATTTCTGATAAAGTTATTAACGCACTTAAGTGATTTACTATGGCAACACTTACTTTAGCCAAATTGGCAACGATTACTGGGGGGCAGTTATATGGTAATGAGCAAGCGCTTGTTACTATGGTATCCCCAATGGATAAAGCACAAGAAGGACATGTTACCTTTTTGTCGAATCCTAAATATGCAAAATATCTACCTGACTGCCAAGCGACAGTGATTATGGTAAAGGAGGCGCAACGAGAGTTGTGCTCGGGTAATGTTCTTGTCGTAAAGGATCCATATGTTGCTTTTGCTAAGGTAGCACAAGCTTTAGATATAACGCCTGCACCAGCTAGCGGTATTGATGCATCAGCTGTTATATCGGATGATGCAGTTATAGCAGCAGGCGTATCTATTGGAGCTAATGCGGTTATAGAAAGTGGAGTACGATTAGCCGAAAATGCCGTGATTGGAGCTGGCTGCTATATTGGCAAAAATGCACAAATAGGTGCAAATACCAAGTTGTGGTCAAATGTAAGCATCTATCATAATGTTGTTTTAGGCTCTGATTGCCTTATTCAAGCAAATGTTGTCATAGGCTCTGACGGTTTTGGCTATGCAAATGAAAAAGGTGAATGGCTCAAGATCCCACAGCTAGGCACGGTTATTATTGGTAATCGAGTCGAAATTGGATCTTGTACCACTATAGACCGTGGTGCGCTTGAAGATACAGTTATTGAAGATAATGTCATCATTGATAATATGATACAAATAGCGCACAACGTACACATCGGATATGGCACAGCTATGGCTGGTGGTACAGTTGTGGCTGGTAGTACTACCATTGGAAAATATTGTATTATTGGTGGAGCTTGCGTTATTAACGGTCATATTGAAATTGTAGATGGTGTGACGATTACCGGCATGGGTATGGTTATGCGTAGTATCGATGAAAAAGGTATGTATTCTTCAGGCATTCCTCTACAGCCTAATAAAGAGTGGCGTAAAACTGCTGCGCGTGTACATCGTATTGATGATATGAATAAGCGCCTTAAAGCAGTTGAGAAACAATTGGAAGACGACACTTAACTCATTTCAATTAAAGGCTCGCATTTGCGAGTCTTTTTTCCGACTGATTGTATTGAGATTATATCTGCGCTAATGCGCATACTTAGTATTTAAATGTGACTTGGGTACAATGCCTGCCAGCTAATTTAGCATTCAATATAGGAACATGACTTTGACTACTGAAAACAAAACGATGAACATCACTGAAATCCAAGAATTGTTACCTCATCGTTATCCTTTTTTACTAATTGACCGTGTGGTTGACTTTCAAGAAGAAAAATATCTGAAGGCGATTAAAAATGTTTCAGTAAATGAGCCTCAGTTTACGGGTCATTTTCCACAACTTCCGGTATTTCCTGGTGTGTTAATTTTGGAAGCAATGGCTCAGGCTACAGGTCTATTGGCGTTTAAATCTTTTGGTGCTCCTTCTGAAAATGAACTGTATTATTTTGCTAGTGTTGATGGAGCAAAATTTCGCAAGCCTGTCACGCCAGGTGATCAACTTGTAATTGAAGTAGAGTTTATTAAAGAGCGCCGTGGTATTGCTGCTTTTCATGGAAAAGCAACAGTTGATGGTGATGTGGTTTGTTCAGCAGAGTTAAAGTGCGCACGTCGAGAATTTTAATATGATTCATGAAACTGCTAAGGTTCACCCATCCGCAGTCATTGAGGGAGACGTTACCCTTGCTGCCAATGTTACTGTTGGACCATTCACCTATATATCAGGCAAGATTGAAGTTGGTGAGGGAACAGAAATAATGTCTCATGTGGTCATAAAAGGCCACACCAAGCTTGGTAAGGAAAATCGAGTTTTTCCTCATGCTGTGATTGGTGAAGAAAACCAAGATAAAAAATATGGCGGGGAAGCGACCACAGTGGTTATCGGTGATCGTAACGTCATCCGTGAGGCGGTTCAAATTCATCGCGGTACCGTTCAAGACAAAGCATCAACCGTTATCGGTGATGATAACCTTCTATGTGTTAATGCTCATATTGCCCATGACGTTGTTGTAGGTAATCATACTCACATTGGCAATAATGCCATTTTAGGTGGGCATGTTACGCTTGAAGATTACGCTGGCGTTATGGCACTTTCAGCAATACACCCCTTTTGTAAAGTCGGCGCATACAGTTATATAGGCGGATGCTCAGCTGTTGTTAAAGATGTTCCACCCTATGTTTTAGCTCAGGGCAATCATGCTACGCCATTTGGTTTGAACCTTATTGGTTTGCAAAGACATGGGTTTGAAAAAGCTGAATTACGAGCGCTGCGTAATGCTTATAAAGAGTTTTATCGTTCTGGGAAAACTCAAGTTGAAGCTAAGCAAGCTTTAGTCGAAATAGCGAAAGATTGGCCTTCAATACAGCACTTTATTGATTTTGTGGATACCTCTGAACGTGGTGTTATTCGTTAAGTAAGCTCAGCGTGTTTAGAAAAAGATCGCACAGGCTTGTTGCGATCTTTTTTACGTTTATGGCATTAAGAAAGGTAATTCAGTAATGGAAAAACCACTGCGTATTGGCATTGTTGCCGGAGAACTTTCAGGAGATACATTGGGTGAAGGCTTGATAAAGGCGATTAAGAAAAGCTACCCAAATGCTGAATTTGTTGGCATTGGTGGCCCTAAAATGATGTCACAAGGTTGTGAATCCTTATTTGACATGGAAGAGCTTGCGGTGATGGGCTTAGTTGAAGTACTTGGACGATTACCACGTTTGTTTAAGGTAAAAGCTGAATTGGTGCGTTATTTTACTAAAAATCCACCTGATGTATTTGTCGGTATTGATGCTCCCGATTTTAATCTACGACTGGAGTTTGATTTAAAAAATGCGGGTATCAAAACGGTTCATTACGTTAGTCCCTCAGTTTGGGCTTGGCGTCAGAAACGCATTTTTAAAATTGAAGCAGCCACTAATTTAGTGTTGGCATTTTTGCCATTTGAAAAAGACTTTTACGATAAATACCAAGTTCCATGTGAATTTATCGGACATACTTTAGCTGATTCTATCCCGCTTGAATCACCAAAGGCACCAGCTCGTGATGTCCTGAAGCTTGAACAAGATAAAAAGTGGCTTGCCGTGTTACCAGGAAGCAGGGGAAATGAACTTAAGATGCTTGCTGGACCTTTTATTGAGGCGTGTAAACGTCTGAATAAAAAAAATCCTGAGTTGGGCTTTGTTGTCGCTTTAGTCAATGAAAAGCGTCGAGAGCAATTTGAGCAGGCTTGGCAGACTCTTGCTCCTGAGCTGGATTTTAGACTAGTCAACGACACTGCTCGTAATGTGATTACGGCATCAGATGCGGTAATGCTAGCATCTGGTACTGTCGCACTTGAATGTATGTTGCTTAAACGCCCTATGGTTGTTGGGTACCGTGTTAATGGTTTTACCGCCTTTCTTGCTAGGTGTATGGTTAAAACTAAATATGTTTCTTTGCCTAATATTCTTGCAGATGAAGCGTTAGTGACAGAGTTACTTCAAGAAGCTTGTACTCCAGAAGCCCTTGAAGTAGAAGTGGAGAAATTATTCACTGCTCGGGGTGAGAAAATGATTGAAAAATTTGCTCAAATGCATAATTGGATTCGTAAAGGTGCAGATACTCAGGCGGCTGATGCGGTATTAAAACTAGTAGGTAGGTTGTCATAGTGGCTGAGAAAAATAAAAATCTACCCCAGTTTGAATACCCTGCTGGCTATCAAGTCATTGCTGGTGTTGACGAAGTAGGTCGAGGGCCTTTAGTTGGTGATGTGGTTACAGCAGCCGTTATCCTTGACCCAAATCAACCAATCGAGGGCTTAAATGATTCGAAAAAATTGACAGAAAAAAAACGCTTGGCACTTTTTTCTGAAATTTTGGATAAATCTTTGGCTTGGGGTGTTGGGCGCTGCTCCCATGAAGAAATAGATGAGCATAATATCCTCAACGCGACTATGATTGCGATGCAAAGAGCGATAGAAAGTTTGAATGTTATACCAGATTTAGCTCTGATTGATGGAAATCGCATACCACCGTTGACTATGGATGCTCAAGCTGTGGTTAAAGGTGATATGCGTGTTGCTGAAATTAGTGCTGCATCTATTATTGCAAAGGTAATTCGTGATCAGGAAATGGAAGAACTCGATAAGCTTCACCCTGAGTTTGGTTTTGCAAAACACAAGGGGTACCCGACTAAGGCGCATTTTGAGGCTATTGATAAATATGGTGTCATCGAACAGCATCGGAGAAGTTTTAAGCCAGTAAAGAAAGCCTTGGGTTTAGTTTAGATCATATCAATACCCAGTTGGCTAGGGTATATCTAAAACGCTATATCACGTAAAATAACCTTGCGTACCCACAGTCTCAGCATAATATTTGGAATATTAATGTCAGATCCTAAATTTATTCACCTCAGAGTCCATAGTGACTTTTCCATGATTGATGGCCTTTCTAAGGTTTCTCCTCTGGTTAAAGAAGTTGCGAAAATGGGAATGCCAGCTGTTGCGCTGACAGACTTTACCAATTTATGTGGATTGGTAAAGTTTTATACAACCGCTCATGGGTGTGGAGTTAAACCGATAATTGGTGCTGACTTTGTCATGCAGTCGGTGGAGTTTGGGGAAGAGTTAACTCGGTTAACTATATTGGCGTCTGATAATCAAGGGTATAAAAACCTAACGCTTCTTATATCCAAAGCCTATTTACGGGGACATGTGCAGCACCAGGTTGTGATTGATAAAGACTGGTTGGTAGAATTCTCTTCAGGACTGATCATTTTATCAGGTGGAGTCAATGGTGAGATTGGAAGAGCTTTATTAAAAGGAAATAGAAGGGCTGCTCAGCATTGCGCCGATTTTTATCGCCAGCATTTTCCTGAACGTTTTTTTCTTGAGCTGACACGCACGGGCAGAGCTGATGAAGAGACATATCTACATTTTGCTCTTGATTTTGCGGAGCTTGAGCAACTTCCGGTAGTCGCAACTAATGATGTCGTGATTTTAGATGAATCGACCTTTGAAGCTCATGAAATTCGTGTTGCGATACATGATGGTTATACATTAGATGATCCGCGACGGCCTAAGAAATATAGTGCTCAGCAATATTTGCGCAGTGAAGAAGAAATGTGCGAGCTTTTTGCCGACATTCCTGAAGCACTTGTAAATAGTGTTGAAATTGCCAAGCGTTGTAATGTCACTGTGCGTTTAGGGGAGTATTTCTTACCGGCTTTCCCAACAGATGGCATGGAAGAAACGGAGTTTCTGGTTAAGAAATCGCAAGAAGGTTTAGAAGATCGCTTAGAGTTTCTTTTTCCTGATGAGAAGGTGCGAGTAAGACGTCGGTCTGAATATGATGAGCGGCTAAAAATAGAACTTGAAGTCATAAATAATATGGGCTTTCCAGGTTACTTCCTGATCGTTATGGAGTTTATTCAATGGTCTAAAGACAATGATATTCCTGTTGGACCAGGTCGAGGTTCTGGTGCTGGTTCTTTAGTTGCTTACGCGCTTAAGATTACCGATCTTGACCCTTTGGCATATGATTTATTATTTGAGCGTTTTCTAAACCCAGAACGTATTTCTATGCCTGACTTTGATGTCGATTTTTGTATGGATAAACGCGATCAAGTTATTGAGCATGTTGCTGAAATGTATGGGAGGGATGCAGTCTCTCAGATTATTACATTCGGTACTATGGCTGCAAAAGCGGTTATTCGCGACGTCGGGCGCGTACTCGGACACCCATTTGGTTTTGTTGATCGAATTTCAAAAATGGTGCCTCCAGATCCAGGCATGACACTGGAAAAAGCGTTTAAAGCTGAGCCTGCATTGGCCGATCTTTATGAAGCTGATGAGGAGGTAAAAGAACTGATTGACATGTGCCGTATTCTGGAAGGTTGTACACGTAATGCAGGTAAGCATGCGGGAGGAGTGGTTATCTCCCCCACTACCATTACAGATTTTGCCCCTATACATGCTGATGCGGAAGGTCACTTTCCAGTTACCCAGTTTGATAAAAATGATGTAGAAACTGCAGGTTTAGTAAAATTTGACTTCCTTGGTTTACGTACACTTACCATTATTGATTGGGCACTAGGATTAATTAACCCCAGGCTTGAAAAGCAAGGCGAGACCCCAATTCGAATCGAGTCGATTCCTCTTGATGATGCTGCGTCTTTTAAGTTACTACAAAATGCTGAAACAACGGCGGTATTCCAGCTTGAATCCCGTGGGATGAAAGAGCTTATTAAACGCCTTAAGCCAGACTGTTTTGAAGACATTATTGCTTTGGTAGCTCTATTTCGACCCGGCCCACTTCAATCGGGAATGGTAGACAACTTCATTGATAGAAAACATGGCCGAGAAGCTATTTCTTACCCAGATGAAACCTGGCAGCATGAATCACTTAAAGAAACACTTGAACCTACGTATGGCATTATCTTATACCAAGAACAAGTCATGCAGATTGCTCAGATATTGGCCGGGTATACTTTAGGCGGAGCTGATATGTTGCGCCGTGCTATGGGTAAGAAAAAGCCTGAAGAAATGGCTAAGCAACGTGCTGTGTTTGAAGATGGTGCTATTAAAAATGGTGTAGATGGCGAACTTGCGATGAAAATCTTCGATTTAGTGGAGAAATTTGCAGGTTATGGATTCAATAAGTCTCACTCAGCAGCTTATGCTTTGGTTTCCTATCAAACACTGTGGTTGAAAAAGCACTATCCAGCAGAATTTATGGCTGCTGTGATGACAGCTGATATGGATAATACCGAGAAAGTGGTTGGTTTGGTCGATGAATGCTTACGCATGAAGCTTAAAGTGTTGCCGCCAGACATTAATTCGGGATTGTACCGATTTAATGTGGATGAAGGTGGCGCAATTGTCTACGGTATTGGTGCGATTAAAGGAGTTGGGGAAGGGCCCATTGAAGTCATTCTTGAAGCGCGCAATAACGGCGGTTACTTTAAAGACTTATTTGATTTCTGTGCAAGAATTGACCTTAAAAAAGTCAATAAACGTGTTATCGAGAAGTTAATTTATTCTGGTGCACTTGATAGGTTGGGACCTCACCGTGCGGCCATGATGGCGTCTTTAGATGATGCTGTAAAAGCAGCAAGTCAACATCATCAAGCAGAAGCATTTGGACAGAGTGATTTATTTGGTGTGCTTACCCAGGCCCCTGAAGAAGTTGAGCACAAATATACTAAGGTGCCAGCTTGGCCAGAAAAAATTTGGCTAGAGGGAGAACGTGATACACTAGGCCTCTATCTAACTGGACATCCTATTAACGCTTACATAAAGGAATTAGGTAAATATACCAGTTGTCGATTGAAAGACGCGACGCCTACCAGGCGAGATCAAAGTGTCACGATTGCTGGTTTAGTCATAGCAGCCAGAGTCATGACGACAAAACGTGGTAGTCGAATTGGTCTTATGACTCTCGATGATCGAAGTGGTCGTATGGAAGTTATGCTATTTTCTGATGCGCTTGAGCGTTACGCTGAACTGCTTGAGCAAGACAGAATTTTGGTTGTGTCAGGACAGGTCAGCTTTGATGATTTCAATGGTGGCCTTAAAATGATGGCACGTGAGATCATGGATCTTGGTGCGGCGCGTGAAAAATACGCACGAGGATTGTCGATAATTATGGAAGAGTCTCAGATCGACGAGCAATTTTTTGAGCGCTTTAGTAACATATTAGAGCCTTATAAGGCGGGAAGTGTTCCTGTCGACATATATTACCAGCGCAGCGATGCAAGAGCTTGCTTGACGTTAGGTACGGAATGGCGTGTGACGCCAAGTGATGAATTAATAGACAATTTGAAACAGCTGCTTGGTAAAAACCAAGTAGAGCTCGAATTTAACTAAGTTCGGCAAACCATGCCGAATAAGAAAGGATCTATAGATGAGCCTGAACTTTTTAGAATTTGAAAAGCCTATTGCTGAATTAGAAGCCAAGATTGAAGCACTTAGAAGTGTTTCTCGCCATGGTGGAGATTCTGGTGTTGATCTGGAAAAAGAGATTGAGCAGTTAGAAAAGAAAAGCTTAGAACTTAAAAAGAAAACTTTCAGTGATCTTGGTGCATGGGAAACGGCTCAGTTAGCTCGCCACCCTTTACGTCCGTACACGCTGAATTATATTGAGCATGTATTTACTGAGTTTGAAGAGTTGGCTGGTGATCGTGCTTATGCGGATGATAAAGCTATCGTTGGTGGTATGGCGCGTATAGATGGTCGTCCAGTCATGATTATTGGTCACCAAAAAGGTCGTGAAACTAAAGAGAAAGTGAAGCGTAATTTTGGAATGCCAAAGCCAGAAGGGTATCGTAAAGCGCTTCGCCTTATGGAAACGGCGGAACGATTCAATATGCCTATCATCACCTTTATTGATACTGCTGGTGCATACCCTGGAGTAGGGGCAGAAGAACGTGGTCAGTCTGAAGCTATTGCGAAAAACTTGAAAGTGATGTCAGGGCTTAAAGTTCCAGTAATTTGTAATGTCGTGGGTGAAGGTGGTTCAGGTGGTGCACTTGCTATTGGTGTAGGTGACTACGTAAATATGCTGCAGTACTCTACTTATTCTGTTATTTCACCTGAAGGTTGTGCGTCAATCTTATGGAGAGATTCAGATAAAGCTCCTCAAGCTGCTGAAGCAATGGGCCTTATTGCTCCACGCTTGAAAGAACTCGAACTTATTGATGAAATCATTGAAGAGCCATTGGGTGGAGCGCATCGTGACCATGTCAAAATGGCTGAAAACATGAAGGCGACTCTGCTGAGACAATTGAACGAGTTACAGCAATTTGATAATAATACGTTACTTGAGCGTCGTTACCAACGTCTAATGAATTACGGTTATTGCTAACCAGTAATGCTCGAAATAAAAGGCTGAACTGGGTTCGGCCTTTTTTATTGGGGATGTTAGACTAGTGTATAGTGACTTGTTGAGCTGACACTTTCGGTAACAGGTCTGCGGGCTTTGTTAGTGGTCATGACTTTTTGCAATAAAACTGTTTTTATGGACTTATATCAGAATTTTTTGTCGGTGATTCAACAATACGTACAGCCAAACAGTCGTCTGGTCATTGCTTTGAGTGGCGGGGTTGACTCTAGAGTGTTACTTGCATTAGCGACTAAGTATCAAAATGAATTTCACCGGCCTTGTCTGGCGGTGCACGTCCATCATGGTTTGAGTAGTAATGCCGACCAATGGGCTGATCAGTGTCGTCAATGGTGCCTTGAAGAAGGGATCTCTTTTTACTTAGAGCAAGTCAGACTAGAGAAAAAAGGTAAAAGTGTAGAAGAGAGTGCACGAGAAGCTCGATATCAAGCGCTAGAGGCACACTTGAACTGTGGAGATCTACTGTTAACTGGTCAGCATCGAGATGATCAAGTAGAAACTTTTCTTCTGGCGTTAAAGCGCGGTAGTGGCCCTAAGGGACTATCCTCGATGGCCAAATACACTCCCTATGGTAAAGCTAAGCTAGTTCGTCCTATGTTAGATGTAAGGAGAGTGGATATAGAGGATTATGCATACAAGCATAATTTACATTGGGTGGAAGATGAAAGTAATCAAGATACTCGTTTTGATCGCAATTTCCTCCGTCACAAAGTCCTCCCGACTCTCAATGAACGTTGGCCTCATTTTGCTCAATCTGTGCAGCGCAGCACTGAGCTTTGTGCTGAACAAGAAGCACTACTGGATGAGCTTTTATCTGAGCATTTAAATCGCGCTTTGTATCAAGATGGAAGTATAGAAATTGCTGTATTGTTGAATATGTCCCCATTAATGCGAAGCCGAATTTTAAGAATGTGGTTTGGTACCCAGCAAGCCAAGATGCCAAATCGTGATGTGCTAATTAAAATTTGGCTTGAGGTTGCACTAAGTCGAAATGATGCCAATCCGATGATATCTTTACCTGATGGGCAGGTTCGTCGTTTTGATGGTCGACTATATTTAGTTAAACAATGGCAAGACTTATCATATTGGCAGCATGATATTCAATTTGATGTTGTAGTAGCCTTACCCGAAAATTTAGGGGAATTGAAGTTACAACATAGTGATACTGGAGCTTTATCTAAAGTAGCGCTCGCTGGTGCTCCTCTCAGCGTTATTTTTCAGCCACAAGGTTTAAGCGCGACACCTTCAGATCGTGGCCATAGTCGAAAACTAAAAAAACTATTTCAAGAATATGGTATACCGAGTTGGATGAGGCGTAGGGTGCCGATTCTTATGTGTGGTGATCAAGTGGTAGCTGTTGCTGGAGTCTTTATTGATTCTGATTTTGTTGGCCAAGATTGTGAACTTGTTTGGGATAAATCCGTACCAGATGTGTAACTATTATTTACATAAAATCACATGAAAATAGTGAATATAATAAGGAAGCGCAATGAATAAAATGGTAACTGGAATCGTTATTGGGGCGAGTCTAATCGCTGGAACAGCCATCGCAGCTGGTGATATAGCCGCGGGTAAAACTAAGTCGGCAGTCTGTGCTGCTTGTCATGGCGCTGATGGTATTGCTGTCATCCCAGGCTATCCAAACCTTAAAGGACAGAATGAGCAGTATATTATCTCATCAGTTAAAGCCTATAAAGCGAAGCAGCGTAATGGCGGTTTAGCGGTAGTAATGCAGGCTCAGGCTGCTATGTTAAGTGATGCTGATATTGAAAACCTAGCGGCGTATTACTCAAGTTTAAAGTAGGTTGATCTAAAGGTACTATTGGCCCGAGCAATAATAGTCTTTCCCTTTTTTATTTGTTTACACCTGTATTTAAGGTAAGCAAACATATAATAAGGTGTGTAGACTTGAGTTGCTTGGGCTTTTTATTGTTTGTTGAGCATGGGATAATGGCACCAGCTTTTGAAGATTAAGGGATGAACATGAAAAAAATAGAAGCCATTATTAAACCGTTTAAGTTAGATGATGTGCGAGAGGCTCTCGCAGAAGTTGGTATAACAGGTATGACTGTCTCAGAAGTAAAGGGTTTTGGTCGTCAGAAAGGTCATACAGAATTATATCGTGGTGCTGAATACATGGTTGATTTCTTGCCTAAAGTAAAACTTGAGATCGTGGTGGCTGATGATGTTGCCGATCAATGTGTTGATACCATAATCGATACGGCTCAAACGGGTAAAATTGGTGACGGTAAAATTTTCATTACTGACGTTGAACGTGTAGTGCGCATACGGACCGGTGAAGAGGATGAAGAGGCTATTTAGCCTTGATTGATCTACTGGTGGAGAATTGAATGAAAAGCAAGTGGCTTCTACTTGGTCTATTGGCCGTAGTCTTGGGTGGGATTATAGGATTCAATACGGTCTTTTTTCTGCCCAGTCAGCCACAAATTGCTCTAATATCACCGTCAAGTGAAGCATTTTCTCCATATTGTGTTGAAATATCATCGGGCAGTATACTTGACGATAAAGGCCAATTAAGTTTGTTAGTGTGGAACATTTACAAGCAAAATAAAGATAATTGGCAGCAAAGTTTGCAATCTTATACCCAGAATAAACAATTAGTATTGCTTCAAGAATCTAGTCTTACCTCGGATCTAAAAGATTGGTTGAAATCTCAACAGTGGAATGCTTATCAAGTTGACGCATTTGAGATTTTTAATACCAGTGTTGGAGTGCTCAGCTTGTCGAAAGCTATACCTCAAAAAGCATGTGCTTTTACCGAGTTAGAGCCTTGGCTTCGCCTACCCAAGTCAGCACTTTATACTAATTATCGTCTTTCTAATGGTGAACTATTAGCCGTTATTAATATCCATGCAGTGAATTTTACCTACGGTACTCGCGAGTATCAGAGGCAACTTGATACACTGACAGATTTAATTGAGTTGCATCGTGGCCCCATTATTGTCGCTGGTGACTTTAATAGTTGGAGTGAGACTCGGATTGCTGTCGTTGAGAAAGCTCTTAATAAGTTAGACCTCAAGGAAGTCGATTATTCTCCAGATAATCGAAGTCAGTTTGTTACTGGGTATGCACTTGATCATGTATTCTATCGGGGATTAAAGTTGCTTAGAGCAGAAGCATCGCCATCGGATGCTTCTGATCATAACCCTATCGAAGTATTTTTTGAGTTAATAAATCCTGAAACGATTCAACCTTCACCGTGAGTCAAAAGCCTAAACACTGACTTTGGTGACATCTACGTATAATTTTAGCTTTTGACCGGGTTGTAAATACTTCTGTTTACTTAATTGGTTCCATTTGACAATATCATTCGACTTGACCCGAAACTTATTCGCGATGGCACTGATAGTGTCGCCATTCTTAACGCTGTAAAAGACGGTTCGAATCACGGCTCCGTCAGAAGTATTCTTCCAGATCACCAAGTTCTGGCCCACACGCAAGGTATCTTTGGGGCCGATACTGTTCCACTTAGCAAGAGACTGATAAGAGATTTTATTTGCCTTGGCGATACTCCATAGACTATCTCCAGAGCGAACAGTATGAGTGACCTTATACTGACCTCGTGATTTTTCTTGGGTTCTCGCTAACCTGTTACTTGCACTTAGTGTGTAGACATTATCGTCTTTGGTTGATGTCGGAACCATTAAAAATTGCCCGATTCTGATAGAATCATTGGTCAAGGCGTTAGCATTTTTAATGACATTAGTTGTGGTATTGTATTGATTGGCAATCTCGCTAAGACTATCTCCTGATTTTACCTTATATCGCACCAATCTCATCCCTTTTCCACGATTTTCGGCGATGTTTCTCTTGAATTTTTCGATAGTGTCTACTGGCAGGAGTAATTGATGTGGACCAGTTGGGGCGGTAGCCCATTGATTATAAGCAGGGTTTAAACTTTGTACTTGTTTGACGCTGATACCGGCATAACGAGCGGCAATTGCTAAATCAAGCTGTTCCTGAGGATCAAAAAGTTCAACTGCAGGTTTGTTAGCGATTGGTGGGATATCAATATCATACTTGTCTTGATTGGCCATTATATCGGCTAGGGCCAATAATTTTGGAACATACCCACTAGTTTCTTCCGGTAGGTCAAGCGAAAAAAAATCGATAGGTTTACCTAGCCTTTGGTTTTTTCTAATCGCACTAGAGACTCTCCCACCACCACTATTGTAAGCTGCAATAGCATGGGACCAGTTACCATCAAAACGAGCATTGAGTGCGGTGAGGTAATCTAAAGCTGCGTCTGTTGAAGCGGCAACATCTCGGCGTCCATCATACCAGTAATTTTGCTTGAGCCCGTAATATTTCCCTGTGTCTGGTACAAACTGCCACAGACCCGCTGCGCTTCCATGAGAATAAGCAAAAGCGTCAAATGAGCTTTCTACTATCGGTAGCAGTGCGAGTTCTAGTGGCAGATCTCGTTGCTCGATTTTTTGGGTGATGAGGAATAAAAAAGGTTGTGCTCGTTCAGAGACCGTTTTTAAGTGTCCAGGATGTTTTAAATACCAAGTGCGATAGTAGTTGACCATTTTGTCGTCTGGTATAGCGAAGTTGAGCTGCATGGCAATGCGTTGCCATAGATCCTCTTGAGATTGAGGCGATACACTAAATTCGCTACTCGTATTTTTTGTGGTGTGGCTTGAATTTAGCTCAGACAGATTTTCGGTGTTTTGAGAAGGTAATTCTTTGTTTTCTGATTGCTGGGTAAGCTGACATCCAGTCAGTAGCAGAGCTAATATCCAGCTGTGTTTTACTCGCATTTCACAACCCTTTTTCTTTTTGGCTGCTGATAATACTTGTCTAAATACGGTGCTGACAAGTTACAACACGTCAAAATTCGTTCTTCCACTCACGTAATGCAGTAAAAATCGCCAGTGAACTATTTGAATGAGGTGTTCGATTAGCCACCGAGCGAATGATTCTGGGTTGATCTGTTCTAACAAATGGATTGATTTGTTTTTCTTTGCCAATCGTGGTTGGTAGAGTGGGCTTATTTTGTGCTCTAAGACGATTGACTTCATCACGATACTTAAGGAGTGCTTGGTTGTCCGGTTCAACCGCTAAAGCAAAGGCGATATTGCTAGCTGTATACTCATGAGCGCAGTAGACCTCGGTTTCTTCTGGTAATGCCATCAGTTTGTCTAACGAGCTATGCATTTGAGTCATCGTGCCTTCAAATACTCTACCGCATCCAGCTGAGAACATCACATCTCCACAAAAAAGTTTACCGTCTCCTACATAACCAATATGCCCTTTAGTATGGCCTTCTAAACCTAGCACCAAGAAAATTTCACCAAATAGTTCGATTTGTTCACCGACTTCGACTGGATGAGTTAAGGTTGGTACAGGTTCATTAATTGGGCCAACTACGTCAATATTTGGGAAGCGTCTTACAAGTTCTGGTACACCACCAATATGGTCATTGTGATGATGGGTAATTAGAATGGCATCTAAAGCTAGATTATTTTCCTCTAGGTATTTTATTACCGGACCTGCATCCCCAGGGTCAACAACAGCACAACGCTGATCGCTATTTTTAATCAGCCAGATGTAATTATCATTGAATGCGGGTATGCTTTTGATATCTAACATGGTTGTTTCTCCGATTACCAAGAGTAAAGCAGGTTAAGTATGAAGCCAGCACGAAGTTTTAAGAAGCTTGAAAAGCCTCATTCATGGTCTCAGCTTAAGAATGGCCAGTGGGTCAGTGAATCAATACAAACTCGTATTGATGAATGGTGCCCAAAGCTATTTGGTTATCATATGCTTAAGCTGGGTGGACTCAGCTGCGAGTTAACCAGCTTTAATTGTAATATTCAACATCAAGTTCACCTCGATATTCAAAACCCCTTGCATAATGTGATTGCAGATAGCTTCAACTTACCATTTCTAGAAAAAAGCTTTGATGTAGTTGTATTAGCGCATCAACTTGATTACTGCAATGACCCGCATAGAATGCTCCGAGAAGTTGATCGAGTAATGATTGATGATGGTTACGTCATCATTACGGGTTTTAACCCAATAAGCCTTACAGGGTTATCTAGTTTGATGCCTTGGCGAAAAAATAATTTACCCTGGAGTGGGCGCATGTTTACTCCTAGTAGAATTCGAGATTGGCTTAATATTCTGAATTATCAAGTCATCGATTGCGATCGGTATGCTTTATTTCCAATGGAAAACTACCGCACTGTGTGGACTTGGCTAGAAAATAGCTTAGGAGATTGGGCTAACCCAGTAGGCAGTCTTTATTTTATTGTGGCACGCAAAAGAAGTTATCCACTTAAGCTAATTAAGCCTCACTGGAAACTTAAGAGAAAGTTGACGCCAGTTGGGATCAACTACAAAGTATCCGATGAGTAAGACGATTCTAGTTCGCTTGATAGCCAGTGTCTTCTTCTGTTGGGTTTTCAGCTGCTGATCGAGCTAATTCATCACACATTTCATTTTCTCTGTGCCCAGCATGGCCTTTGACCCAGCGCCAGTCTATTTGATGGCGTGTGCTTTCTTTATCGAGAGCTTTCCAAAGGTCTGAGTTCTTAACTGGTTTTTTATCAGAGGTTTTCCAGTCGCGCTTTTTCCAGTTATGTATCCATTGGGTGATACCTTGACGCACATATTGACTATCCGTCGTCAAAACGACATCACAGGGTTCTTTGAGCGTTTGCAAGGCAACAATGGTCGCCATCATTTCCATACGGTTATTGGTGGTAAGTGTATAGCCATTGCTGAATGTTTTTTCTACTTGTTTGTAGCGCATTACAATGCCATAGCCACCTGGACCTGGATTACCTAAGCAAGATCCATCTGTAAAAATTTCCACCAGTTTCGTCATGATTTGATACTATTGGGTTAAGCGTAGAATTTGTATAGTCTGACACAAAATTTGTTATGAATACCAGCAACAATTCCAATCACAATCGCATTGTCGTTCTCGATACCGAAACTACGGGTATGAATCGAGAAGGTGGCCCCCATTATCAAGGTCATCGCATTATTGAAATCGGCGCCGTTGAGATAATCAACCGCAAGCTAACAGGGCGTCATTTCCACGTATACCTTAAACCTGATCGCGCTATTCAGTCAGAAGCGATAGAAGTGCATGGTATCACGGATGAATTTCTTGTTGATAAACCTGAATATCGTGATGTACATGAGGAATTCTTAGCATTCATTAGCGGGGCAGAATTAGTCGCGCACAATGCGCCTTTTGACACGGGTTTTATGGATCATGAATTTTCAATGTTGGATCCCAGCATTGGCAAAACACATGACTATTGTCGAGTGACCGATACACTTGCGATGGCGAAGAAAATCTTCCCAGGTAAGCGTAATAACCTTGATATATTATGTGATCGATATGGTATAGACAACTCGCATCGTACGCTCCATGGCGCTTTGCTGGATGCTGAAATTTTGTCTGATGTATACTTACTGATGACAGGTGGCCAGACATCGTTGCAGTTTAGCTCAAGTTACTCAGCTGAAGGTGAATTGGGAGGCGAGTCAATAAAACGAGTGTCTAGTGGACGAAAATCGCTAAAGGTTATCGCTGCAACGGCCGATGAATTAAAAGCACACAATGAACGATTAGACATAGTGGAGACAAGCGGTAGCTGCCTCTGGCGTCAGTAGGAGAAGAAATGTTGAAGGTTTTGTTAGTCTTACTTGGCTTATTAGTCAGTATTTCTGCTTACGCAGAGGAATCTTCAATGTCTTTACTAGATAATCGTTTTCGAGTGGATTCTACTATTGAACAAATTACGTTTGTAGTATATAGAGCTGAGCGTTCTAAGCCCGTGGTTCTTGTGCGTCCGGATGGTAAAAAGTATTACGCTTTTCGAAAACCAGATAATGTTCGTTGGTATCAAGAACCTTCAATGGACATTATTTCTATTAATAACCCAATGGCTGGTCCATGGCAGGCAATTGGTAAGATCACACCCAAAAATAAAATCATTTTGATTTCACACCTAGAGCTCATCACGGATAAAATGCCGACTCGACTGTTTCAGGGGGAGCAAATTAAATTCTCTGCACAGCTGAAGTCAGATGATAAACCTTTGATCATGAGAGATTTCCTAGATCGAGTCAATCTTCTGGTGACTTTCACCAAGTATATTGAAAATGAAGCTTCATTGATCAAAGAGGCAAGACCGATAGCTTATAAAATCGGTGATTTCTCTGATGACGGAATGGGCTTAGATGAAGTTGCTGGAGATGGGGTGTTTACCGTTTCACTGAATATATCCCCAGTCCCGGGGAAATACCGCGTTCGTATTACCTCAGGTAATGGCGTTTTTCTTCGGGCACAAGAGCAGGAAGTGTTAGTTTACCCAACGCCAATACAAACTACCTTTATCCAAAGCCGCGTAGAAGGAAAAGAGCATATGGTGGCGGTGGCTGGTGAGCAGGGCATGATTGAACCTGGTAGTATTGCCGCTCAAATAGAGCACAAATCGCCTGATGGCTCAGAACTGGTTATCGCAGAGAGTGCGAAGGAAGACGCCGAGAGAGTTTTATTACCTATCCCGTATAATGGTGATATCGGAAACTACTCTTGGGCTGGGCGAGCATTTGCTACCGAATTAGCCTCTGGACGACCTCTTGTTTTCCCAGTTAAAAATCAGACTTATAGCGTTTTGGAAGAGGTCGATATTGCCGAAACTCGCCGGCTTCAGGAAGAAGAGCGGATGAAACAGCAGAAATTAATGGAAGAAATGCGGCTGCTTGAACTTCGTGAGGAAAAGCGTACTAAGACAATCATTATGATATCTGTTGCTAATATTGTGGTGATTCTTATTGGTTTGGCAATGTGGTTTGGGATAGGTAAGTTAAAGTTAAGGCCTAAGAAAGAAGAGATTCCTGAAATGCAATTAGAGATGCCGAAGAAGTAGTAAGCGAAACGGTGCTGAAGTGATTAAGGATAAATAGATAAGGGCTGCGTATGCGGCCCTTATACATATAGCTTGTTAAGCAACTTCATCCATCAGAGGAAAGACCTCACTTGGCATGGCTGCCAAGTCCTTTGGGTCAAAGTCATCCACATTGATCACATAGAGACGATGCTGCTCAGCATTACGCAACAATTGAGCGTCATCAGAATCAATAATCCCTTTTTCTAAGCCAATATCAGCAATTAGATCCAAGTTTAAGAATGGACGCCTCTCATCCAGTGCTTTACACACCTTGTTGAAAATCGGCTCAGCTTGCAAAATAACATGTAACGCTTGTTCAACTCTACCAGCTGGATTGAATTCACTCGCTTGGAAGTATTGGTTACGACCCAGGCGTTCACGTGTAGCTGAAGGAGTTTGAAGTATTTGTGCTACTTCGCTGTCTAATTGATCACTGGGTGCTTTTCTAACCAGACCAAAGGGAAGGGTTATTACCCTTAAAGCCTTACCTAGCCATTTGTTGGGAAAGTTAACCAAAAGCTCGTCAATCGCTGCTTCAGCTTGTTTGAGGCTATCTTGAAGCCCCCAATGTAATAATGGTAAGTCTTCAGCAATTCGGCCATCGCTTTCAAATCTTTTTAGAGTGGCAGAGCTAAGATAAAGTTGGCTTAATATATCCCCTAAACGAGCGGAAAGACGTTCTTTACGTTTTAGAGAACCACCCAAAACAGCCATCGATACGTCTGATAGGAAGGCAATGTTCGCACTGTAGCGATTGAGCTGTTGATAGTAACGGCTGGTTGAATCGTTGACAGGAGAATCAGAAAAGCGACCATCGGTCAGCCCGAGCCAGAAACTGCGAACAAGGTTGCTAAGAGTAAAACTAACGTGGCCTGCTAAGGCTGAGTCAAATTTATCGAGGGCATCGGAAGCATCTGAGTAAGCCGCATCCATCTCTTCAAGTACATATGGGTGACAGCGAATGGCGCCTTGGCCGTAAATAATCATTGAACGAGTGAGAATGTTTGCACCTTCAACGGTGACGGCAATAGGAGCTCCTTGATAGCTTCGAGCAAGAAAGTTAGAGGGGCCCAAACAGATCCCCTTGCCGCCCAAAATATCCATTGCATCGATGATGCTTTGTTGGCCACGGTGGGTGCAGTGGTATTTCACAATCGCAGATATTACTGATGGTTTTTCTCCAAGATCAATCCCCGCGACCGTAAGGTTACTTGCTGCATCCATCACATAAGCATTACCACCTAAGCGAGCTAGCGGCTCTTCAATACCTTCCATTTGACCTATTGGTTGTTTGAACTGGCGACGGATTCGAGCGTAGGCACCTGTTGCCAGTGCCGCTGTTTTAATTCCTCCGGTTGAATTAGAGGGTAAGGTAATTCCTCGTCCAACGGATAAACACTCGACTAGCATTCGCCAACCTTGGCCAGCCATTTTTGGGCCACCAATGATGAAATCTAATGGAACGAATAAACCTTCACCACGAGTAGGGCCATTTTGGAAAGGTACATTGAGTGGGAAATGTCGGTTACCGATCTCAACACCAGTTAGGTTGGTAGGGATAAGGGCACATGTGATCCCCACTTCTTGCTGATCCCCTAATAAACCTTCAGGATCGCGTAATTTAAATGCTAGGCCAAGAACCGTCGCTATAGGGGCCAATGTGATATAGCGTTTGTTCCAAGTTAGGCGCATTCCAACCACTTCTTTACCTTCCCACTCACCTTTACAAACGACACCAAAATCTGGAATCGAACCTGCATCGGATCCTGCTTCAGGGCTAGTCAGAGCAAAACACGGGATCTCTTTTCCTTCGGCTAGTCTAGGCAAATAGTAATCTTTTTGATCTTTTGTTCCGTAATGTTGCAGAAGTTCTCCTGGTCCTAGTGAATTTGGTACACCGACGGTGGAAGACAGTACAGAAGATACCCCTGTGAGTTTTTGTAGAACTAAAGACTGTGCATAAGCAGAAAATTCTAAGCCCCCATACTTTTTCTTTATGATCATGGCGAAAAACTGGTTATCTTTCAGGTATTGCCAAACCTGTGGTGGTAAATCAGCTAATTCATGAGTGACTTGATAGTCGTTTACCATGGCACAGACTTCATTGACTGGCCCATCTAGAAAGGCTTGCTCCTCAGCAGTTAACTGGGGCGCTTGGATATCATGTAACTGTTGCCAATTTGGTTTGCCTTTGAATAACTCTGCTTCCCACCATACCGTTCCAGCATCTAACGCTTCTTTCTCTGTTTGTGACATTTCAGGCAGTACTTTTCTAAACACAGTGAGTGCTTTTTTACTGATGAGGGATTGTCGTATTGAGGGGATAGTAAGAATGGCAGCCGCTACTATGAACAGAATCCAGCTAACTGACCCAGCAGCGCCAAAGACAGAAAGTACTAATAAAGTTGCAGTAAGAGCAGCCATGGATTTAACCAAGGTAGTTCGGTGATACAGACAGACTGCCAGTACAGCAGAAAATCCAAGTATAGAAATCAAAGTGTCCATAGTTAATGTTCCTTGTTCAGCGTGTTGTATTTATTTATACGCTGTAATTCCAGTAGAGGTCCAACCAGTTTTATTGTAATTAAAATATTAAATAAATGTAAAACAAAAATGTGCTTAAAAATGATCTTGATAGAGTAAAAAACCTAAAAATGAAGAGACCGACGATTTTTTGGGGTTAGGAACACAATAAATGCGGAATTGTTTACTGGAATCTATCGACAGTAGGGATTGTTTGAGTAAACTCTGAGTATGACGATGACGACAGTTAATGTCGGCTTTTTAAGACTCAATAATTAGAGAACAACCTATGTATCAGGATCTGATTAAAAACGAATTAACTGAAGCTGCTGAAGTATTAAATGCCTTTCTTAGTGACGACACTAATATCGCACAGATTGAAGCGGCAGCTAAGATGCTTGCTGAGTCATTTAAGCAAGGTGGTAAGGTATTATCTTGTGGTAACGGAGGCTCGCATTGTGATGCTATGCATTTTGCTGAAGAACTCACTGGGCGTTACCGTGAAAATCGGCCAGGATTTCCTGGTATTGCGATTTCAGATCCTAGCCATTTATCTTGTGTCAGCAATGACTTTGGTTATGATCATGTGTTTTCTCGTTATGTTGAAGCGGTTGGTTCTAAAGGTGATGTGCTGTTTGGGCTATCCACTTCTGGCAATTCAGGTAACATTCTTAAAGCCATTGAAGCTTCTAAAGCTAAAGGAATGAAAACGATTGCACTTACTGGTAAAGACGGTGGCAAAATGGCGGGTCTAGCGGATATTGAAATTCGTGTGCCGCATTTTGGTTATGCTGATCGTATTCAGGAAGTTCATATCAAGATCATCCACATAGTGATTCAGCTAATTGAAAAAGAGATGGAACAATAACTCTTCTATATGGTTAAGGGTTAATCAAGCTTATATAATACCAGTGTTTAGCGCTGGTATTGTTGTTTTATAAGGAGCTTTTTGAGCTATGTGTGAACTGCTCGGAATGAGCGCCAATGTGCCAACCGATATCTGTTTTAGTTTTACTGGATTGATGCAACGTGGTGGAAATACGGGTCCGCACCGTGATGGTTGGGGAATTACGTTTTACGAAGGTAAAGGCTTTCGTAATTTCAAAGATCCAAATCCAAGTTGTGATTCAAAAATTGCAGAATTGGTTCAGAACTACCCGATTAAAAGCTGCGCTGTTATTAGTCATATTCGCCAGGCAAATCGTGGTGCGGTTAATCTTGAAAATACACACCCGTTTACTCGTGAATTATGGGGCCGCTATTGGACATTTGCGCATAATGGCCAACTAAGTGAATACCATGATTTGGTCACGGGGCGGCACCGCCCTGTTGGCCAGACGGATAGCGAATTGTCTTTTTGCTGGCTATTAAAGCAAATGGAGGATAATTACCCTGAACCACCACAAAATATGGCAGGTGTGTTTAAGTTGATTGCGAAATGCTGTGATCAGCTGCGTGAGAAAGGGGTATTTAATATGTTGCTGTCAGATGGTGAATATGTAATGACTTACTGTACTAACCATTTGTATTGGATCACTCGCCGGGCTCCATTTGGTAAAGCTTCTCTTATTGATGAAGATATTGAAATCAATTTTCAGGAAGAAACGACGCCAAACGATGTAGTGACGGTTATCGCAACACAGCCATTGACCGACAATGAAGAATGGCACCGTATGAAGCCGGGAGAGTTTGGGTTATTTCATTGCGGAGAACTAACTGACGGTAATGCGGATGAATTGCAAGGCGTCCCTTTTGCGCCTAAAAAAGTGAAAAACCAAGCCCCTAAAGAACCATTAGAGTAATTGGTATAAGCATACCGTTAAAATGAGAAAGGCTGATGTATTAATATCAGCCTTTTGTTTAGCGGTTTGTCTATTGGTTAAACCAATTGCTCTTTTAGGTGGGCAATGATTTCAGCGATAGCAATCGATGTTTTATCACCAGTACGGCGATTTTTATATTCGAAGTTACCTTCTTTCATACTGCGATCGCCAATCACTATAGTGTGAGGTATACCGATAAGTTCCATATCAGAGAACATAACACCTGGGCGCTCTTTACGGTCGTCGAATAGGACTTCAATACCCATTGCAGTCAATTCTGTATACAGTTTTTCAGCTGCTGCTTTGACTTCTTCAGATTTATGCATGTTCATTGGAACAATCGCGACTTGGAAAGGTGCCAGCGCATCTGGCCAAATAATGCCATTTTTGTCGTGGTTTTGTTCAATAGCAGAAGCCACAACACGTGATACGCCAATACCGTAACAGCCCATCTCTAGAATGGCATTCTTGCCATCAGGACCTAGAACTCCACAGTTCATTGCTTGAGAGTATGTGCTGCCTAACTGGAAGATATGGCCCACTTCAATACCACGTTTAAGCATCAGTGTTCCTTTGCCGCAAGGACTCGGATCGCCTTCTACTACGTTACGTAGATCTTCAACTTGGTCTAGCTCTACATCACGGCCCCAGTTGATGCCAAAATAGTGCTTATCATCAATGTTAGCACCAGCGCCAAAGTCGCTCATTGCAGCTACTGTGCGATCTACAATAAAGGGCAGCTTGAGATTAACAGGACCTAGTGAACCTGGGCCTGCGCCAATAAGTGCACGAATTTCTTCTTCGGTCGCCATTGTTAAAGGCGCAGCCACTTGAGCAAGGTTTTCTGCTTTGACTTCGTTTAGTTCATGATCGCCGCGAATGATAAGCGCGATAATATCGGCATCAACTTCTTCTGATGCTTTGACGAACAGTGTTTTCACTGTTTTTTCAATGGATAGGCCATGTTGCTCTACAAGTTCGGCGATGGTTTTTGCGTTTGGTGTATCAACCATCGTCATATCTTGGCTAGGAGCAGCGCGATCGCCAACAGGAGCGGCTGCTTCAGCTTTCTCAATGTTTGCTGCATAGTCAGACTCGGTCGAGAAGGCTATTAGATCTTCACCGCTTTCTGCCAGTACGTGGAACTCTTGCGAACCACTACCACCGATAGCGCCAGAGTCGGCGAGTACAGGGCGATATCCAAGCCCCATACGATCGAATGCTTTGCAGTATGCGTCATGCATGGCATCGTAAGACTTTTGTAAGCCCTCTTTGTCGATATCAAAGCTGTAGGCATCCATCATGCAAAATTCACGTGCGCGCATCACGCCAAAGCGAGGGCGGCGTTCGTCACGGAACTTGGTCTGAATTTGATACAAATTAATAGGTAGCTGTTTGTATGAACTCACTTCGTTACGTACAAGGCTAGTGATCACTTCTTCAGCTGTTGGGCTAAGAATAAACGGACGTGTATGACGGTCAGTAAAGCGAAGTAGCTCAGGGCCCATTTTCTCACTGCGGCCTGTCTCTTCCCAAAGTTCAAACGGCTGAACCACGGGCATCAAAGTTTCGACTGCTCCTGCATTGTCGATTTCTTGACGAACGATGTTTTCGACTTTACGCAGTACGCGTAGACCAGTAGGTAGCCAGGTGTAAAGACCTGAAGCCAGCTTACGGATCATACCTGCACGTAGCATGAGCTGGTGGCTCACGACTTCTGCGTCGTTTGGAGTCTCCTTCAAAGTAGAAAGAAGATAATTACTGGTACGCATTAATTTTATCCGTTTATTAAAGTTAGTGTCTCCAGCCAAAATGGGCAGGAGTATTGAATTCCCATCAGGGAAATAGTCAGCCGTTTATAATATCAGCCAAAAGCCTTTGTCAAAAGCATTCAATTGCAGTAACGGTTACTAAGTCATTTTTGACGATAAATTTTACGTTTAAATCGAACAAATTGACGGCATATTCTTTAGTATCAGGTTTATTCTTTTTATAAGCGGGCCTAGGGTCTTGCGCCAGAACTTGTTCGATGACTGTTTTGACGATACTAGCATCACTGCGCTGTTCTAATATGTGAAGCGCTGCTTCTGAGAAGTTGATGGGCAAGGTTATGGGTTCTTCTTCAGCGTAGCCACCATTGGCACAAGCAATAGAGTCTGAGTAGGGAATATAGGGTTTGATATCGATAATTGGCGTATTATTGACTAAGTCGACGTTACCTAGCTCGATATAGATTTGTTCCCCCATTTTAGTGATGCCTTTCATTTCAACCGCTGACATACCTATACCATTGGGCCTAAAAGTAGAACGAGACGCAAACACCCCCACACGCTCATTACCACCTAATCTTGGTGGTCTAACAGTAGGTTTCCATCCGGCTTCTAAATTTTGATCAAATAGAAATAGCAGCCAAAGATGTGAAAACTGCTCTAGGCTTCTCACAGCATCAGGATTATTGGCTTCTCCCAATAATTTGACTCGAGAGGATGCAGCTGAAACCAAATTCGGTTGACGAGGCACGGCAAACTTTTCTTTATAGGGAGTCTCAATAAAACCGATTGGTTTTACAGAATACATATTTTTCTCTCAGGGCAAGGGGGGCAATAAAAGTACCACAAAAACACTAGTAATACTTGTTGATAGTCGTTATCATTTGTTATGTTATAACATACTTATGAGTGGAGGAGTATTTATGCAAGATAACATTCACCCTGAATACAGAACCGTGGTATTTCATGATACCAGTATTGATGAATATTTTTTAATTGGGTCGACCTTAAAAACGGATCGTACGATTGAATGGCAAGATGGGAACACCTATCCCTATTTTACTATTGAGGTTTCATCTAAATCACACCCTTTTTATACTGGTAAGCAACGTGTTATTCATCAGGAAGGTCGAGTGGCTAACTTTAAACGTCGCTTTGGACAATTTGCTAAAGGAGACGAGTAAATGAAAGTACTAAAATCTCTCAAGAGTGCAAAAAATCGCCATCCTGATTGCCAAATTGTAAAGAGAAAAGGGCGGCTGTATGTGATTTGCAAAGCTAACCCGCGCTTTAAAGCGGTTCAGCGTTAATTAATAAATGCACCCATGTAATTGATAATATTGTTTTTATTTTTATATGGGTGATGTCACTAGCTTTGAGCTTTATTCGCAAAAATATAATGATCAGGCTAACAACTTGTTACATTTACGACTTTTAATGGATTTCTTTGTCGAGTAACCTGCGCAGGTTTTGTTGATAAATTGTTACAAAACGCAGGAGCTACTTACAAGGAGAGAACAGATGACGTCGTCTGCTTCAGTTACACCTACACCTAACTCGCCTAAAAAGCCTATATTCACACGCTTTTTAGATATGGTTGAGTACTTAGGGAATCTACTGCCTCACCCCATCACATTGTTTGTGATACTTTGTGCCACTATATTAGTAGCATCAGGCATTGCTGGATATTTTGAACTTTCTGTTATTGACCCAAGACCTGAAGGTGTAAAAGGGCGAGCCGCTGACGGCATGATTCACGCAGTGAGTCTGCTTAATGCCGATGGCCTAGAGCTAATTGTCACCAATTTAGTGAAAAACTTTGTTGGCTTTGCGCCGCTTGGAACCGTTCTCGTTGCGCTATTGGGTGTTGCAATTGCTGAATACTCAGGACTACTTTCTGCTGTGATGCGCGGTATGGTGATGGGCGCTTCAAAGCGCATGGTCACCGTCACCGTTGTCTTTGCGGGTATTATCTCTAATACAGCTTCAGAGCTTGGTTATGTTGTCCTTATTCCTCTTGCAGCTATGCTCTTTCATTCTTTGGGGCGACACCCTCTAGCTGGTCTTGCGGCGGCCTTTGCCGGTGTCTCTGGCGGTTATTCTGCCAACTTGCTGATTGGTACTGTGGATCCATTGCTGTCAGGGATCACGGAAACGGCGGCGCAGCTGATTGACCCAAGCTATACGGTTGGTCCTGAAGTCAACTGGTACTTCATGTTTGTTTCAACCTTCTTTATCGCGGCCATGGGCGCTTTTGTAACGGAAAAGATTGTTGAGCCCAAATTGGGAAAATACAACGAAGACGAAGCGTCAGAAGATTTATCCCAAGATTCAATGGGTAAGCTAGCAGAGATTGAGAAAAAAGGCATGAAATGCGCCGGTATTGCACTTTTGGTTCTGTGTGCTTTGCTCGCTTGGACCATAGTGCCGGCCGATGGCATTTTACGCTCTGATGCAGGCACTGTGGCGGGTTCACCATTTTTGAAAAGTATCGTCGCCTTTATCTTTGTCTTTTTTGCTATTCCAGGGCTGGTTTACGGCAAAGTTGTCGGCACAATGAAAACTGACCGTGATGTGATTGATGCCATGTCAAAGTCGATGTCTTCAATGGGCACGTATATTGTACTGGTGTTTTTCGCCGCCCAGTTTGTCGCATTTTTCAAGTGGACAAACTTTGGTCAAGTATTTGCTGTGTCGGGTGCCACCTTTTTGCAAGAAATTGGTTTAACAGGGCCTATGCTGTTTTTTGCCTTTATTTTGATGTGCGGCTTTATCAACTTGATGATTGGCTCTGCTTCGGCTCAGTGGGCAGTGACTGCGCCTATCTTTGTGCCTATGCTGATGCTGGTTGGCTACGCGCCAGAAACCATTCAAGCGGCGTATCGTATTGGTGATTCGACCACCAATATTATCACGCCTATGATGAGCTACTTCGCTCTTATTCTGGCGGTAGCGACGCGCTATATGAAAAACCTTGGTATTGGCACCCTAATCGCCACTATGCTGCCTTACTCACTGTGTTTTATCGTCGGCTGGAGCCTACTCTTTTATCTATGGGTATTTGTGTTTGGCCTACCTGTTGGCCCGGGCGCGGCAACCTACTACACGCCGTAACCATATAAAGTCCAAACCTTTAATCGATTTAGCCCCTAAACGCTTTGGCGTTTAGGGGCTTTTATGTATTTGAGGATTTGTACACTTGAAATCTGTAGGGGGGCGTTTTTCCTCAATAAAGGATTTAGCCTATATCACTCAGTGGCAGATAGCACCATTGAATTAGTATTTCTTTTGTTAACAACATTTTTCCTGAGTCCAGTTGGCTGAGTCATTATAAACTTCTTTTAGTTTTCGGGTACTAAAGCTTATGTATTGTTAACATCTTCTTTAGTATTATCAAGTTAGATGATGTTAATAACATTCTGATTTTTATAATAATTAATAGATACAGTGCTTTTTGAGATACATTATGGAAACCATCATCTAACAAGGCAGCTGAGCTACGGACAAATTAGCTAAAAAGCTTGCCTCACAAAAGAATTGTGAGGCATTTACCTAGGAAGGTTATAGATAATAGTACAATTTGGCTTGGAGCTTACCCCGGTACTATTTTAGGAACAGCCCGAAGTAGTAAGAACTTAGGGTAAGTTAAAGCTGTTTATACAAAAATCCTAAATTTAGGGTTGATTGGTACATATCCACAAACCGAATAATTAAGTTGTTAACTCAATGAAATCAAAGTCGAATTCAGAACTATCGCTCAGAAAAGATTCAGCAATAAAATCTGATTGTGAGTCACTGAAAGAAAAAATAAATATTGACCTATACAGCTTATATATTGAAAGCAATAGAAATGTATCGGTGATTTCAAATTTGCCTTCAGATGTAAAGAAAATATATAGAAAGGAGAACTTATACCTTATCGACCCTATGTTGAATAACGATAAGGAAGGGGTGTTTATGACTAAAAATAATAGAGACCCTCAAGAAGTGGAGTTTAACGAAAAATTAGGAAAATGTTTCAATATCAATAATTTATATGCTAGGTCATCGATTGTTGGTTCGATGAAGGTTTCGTTTGTTCTGGGGAGTTTTTGTCAGGAAGGTAGTTTGTATTTCAATGAGGTTAAAGATAAAGCTGTGATTAAATTTTCAAAGTACATGCTTAAGAAGTACATTCATGAAATCTCGGTAGAAATGGAAGAAGTAAAGTTGTCCCCACTTATTTTGAATCCAGAGACAATCGCAGGACAGCTCTTTAATGATAGCCCTATTGAAAAGCCCAATTATGGAGAACTGTCATGCTTATCTCTAGCAAAAGATGGGATAGACGTGACAGAAATATCTAAGATTACTGGATATAAAGTATCTACCGTACATAGTAACCTTAAAAATGCGCGCCTAAAGTTAGGGGCAAAAAAAACCATCGATGCAGCGATAAAAGCTATCAATCTTGGTTGGATAGCTTAGCTAAGTGCTAAGTCTATATCAGCTAACTCGGGATATTGACTAAATTCACGTATTATAGTTTTCGTCGAGTTTATCACTTTGTCTCTCAATTCACTAAAATGAAGTTGATTATCGTGCGGTTTCCATGGGACGGTGACAATACATGAGATAGACTGGTTTCTATGACTCAATGAAAAGGAAAAAAGGTTGTAGTATCCGTGGCCTGCCATTTTTTTAATGTAGTTTGAGGTATATTCCCCCAATTCATTTGGATAACAAACTCGGCCAGGGTTTTGCTCAGTGAAATCAAACGTGTCATCAATTTTATCGTATTGATTTTGGTAATAGATGTCTTTGTAAGCGCAAGGCATATTGGAGATAATCTGGCTTTGTTCCCCATTGGTAAGTTTTAGCGAAAGATATAAGTCTTCCACCTTTATTTTGTTGTTAATTTTTGTAGTGATACTCATAATTATCTTAAATTCAGTCTCTTACAGGAAGAGAAAGTAATGGCTAGCACTCTTTGAGTCAATAGAAGAGTGTTGCCCGCTAAAGTTCTATTGGTGTATGCCCTAAATTTAACCTGGAGAAGTGGTTATCCTGCAATGGCTACTCTCATCTGTTAAACAATGTTCACCAATCTTATGCGCATTTCTATTTTTGTTTTCAAGCTGCGGTAGAAGGCCTTGGTGCAGCGTTAGGTTCTTATCCGCTTGTGGTTGATGATATAAAAAGGGGGAATTTAGTCGCCCCATTTGGGTTTGGTTTATTTGGCCATAAATACATTTTGCTTGGCTTAGAGAAAACACCTGATGAAGCAGAGCAAAAGTTCACTCATTGGCTGCAAACCAGCCTGCGCTCCTGTGCTCCAACCGAGTCCGAAAGAAACGGCCTGTTTGCCGCGAAATAACACCCATCGATACGTTTTTGCTGCTAATGGCTTTCATTTATCTTGGCTAGCATATTGATGCTGGGGGAATGGATCAAAGATTAGATTTTGGGACTGGAGTGTTTTTGCCCCTTTCTGCGTAGAGTCGTTGATTGTAACATTTCTAACCACTGTTATTTGACCTAGCTTTTCTAATAACTCAATATGTGACTGGTTGATTACTTTGGTCTCATCTTATGAATCAAGAGTTATATGTGCTTAGTTTGGTATTTTCGTGTATCGCTTTAATCGTATCTGGGGTAACTGCCTGGCTTACCTTCTTTAGAAAAGGAAAGCTGTTGATGTCGCAGCCAACAGTGATTTTTTTGGGTCCTGATGGTTCTCTTTTTGACAGTGGAAAAAATAAAGTTTACTTGCGAACATTACTCTTTAGTACTGCAAAACGAGGCCAAGTAATAGAGAGCATCCATGTATCTTTACAACGACACGAGTCTAAACAAAATTTCAACATTTGGGTATATGGCGATAAAGGTGAGTTAAAACGAGGTAGCGGTCTTTATGTTCCGCAAGAGGGTGTAACATTCGATCATCACTTTCTATTGCCAGCAGATGGTGTAGATTTTGTCTTCCTAGCAGGCTCTTACCGTCTTATGGTTTTTGCCAAACTTGTAGGTAACCCAATGCCAGAGAAGCTATCAGAAATAAGTTTAGTGGTTAGCGAATCACAAGCAGAAAGCCTGTCACAACCGAATAGAGGTCTTTACTTTGATTGGGGGCCAGATCAGCAAACTTATTATGCACATATAAAGGAGAAGCCTGAAAAAGAAGCTAATATCGAGGATTTTCTTAAGGTAATTTCTAATAAATCAGCTCAACTAACTGATTGATAAAAAGTGAAAAATATATAAGCGGTAAGGTTGGATAAATATCCACTTGTGTAATAGGTTTCGTAAAGCAATCAATTCAAGAATATTATCTGTGCTGTGCGTTGTCAGAGGAAAATTACAAAGAATGAACTGGATACCGGGCAATACTAAACAAGGAACATTTACTATTGTAGTTTTTATCCTACTACTAGTATGTATCCAAGTTGGATTCTATATAAATGATTCAGCAGAGTATTTTTCGGAAAATCTTTTGCCAGAACTCACAGGAATGTTGTTCGAGCTTTGCATTATATTGTTCATCATAGATCGCTGGCAGGAACAAAACCGAATACAGCTTTTAATTGTAAAAGAGAAGCGCTTGCGCGAGTACCTAATTTTTTTCTTACGACACGGTTTTAAAACATTACCTCGTAAATATCGTGTAGGTGCTTTTTATGGTGAAGAACATACACAGAACATTGAGTACTTAGACAGTTTGTTCGAATTTATTAAAGAAAATGGTTTAGCAACTCAAGAGATAGACGCAATCAAAGCTCAATGTGACATTGAACTAAATACTTTTGGTAATTTGCTTCCTGTAGCATCCGAGTTAACAGATGATCACTTCAAAGCGTGGTCTCGTATCGTGTTTTTCATGGTAAGGCTATCTAAGAATTTGGGTGATGATGAAGAGAGTATTAAATACATAATCATAAATATTAAACGTTATGAAAACGCGTCACACGATAATGGTATATACGTTGGTTCAAAAGGTGTATAACAAATTCATCAGCACCATTAATATGGATATCAAGCTATCAACTGCCATATTTTTAGTTATCTCTCATTTAGCAATTTATAAAATTAACTAACAACGTTCTGTCCAAAAGTCATAATCAGAACCCACTCTGGTTATGTTAACGCTTACTACCTCTACCAATATTTACTCTTTAAAACCGAATGCAAAGCGTTACTTTGAGCGTTTCAGTAGTCAAAATGACTATTTCGTTGGTTAATGCATCAAAATGCTTTATTAGGTATGATAACTAGCTGAAACTATTGGTATCATCCCTTTTATTTTTTCTATAAGCGAACTTATATGCGGTATAAATCTTTCCCATATGCCCCTGAAGAAAGGCAAGAAACCACAAGAGAAAGAGCGGCACGTCACCGGCAACAGCGCAGAGAAGAATTAACCTATACAGAGAAGGATGAGAAACGTTGGGCTGAGAACCGTGAACGGGTTATTGCTGAGCGCGAAAAAGCAGCACGAGTTTTTGAACTTGGCTGGTTGCAGTCGCCAACTACTCAACTTCAAGAGGCTTTATGAGCAAGTTTGTTTACTGCTGAAACTAAGGAAGATCAAAAGCAGTATATCAAAAGCTGTAATTCACACCTTAACGAGCCTGTTCGAGAGGGTGAGATTGTGCTTCTTCCGACAACAAAGCCGAAAACACCAGAAGATAAGAAGCTGCTTGATGAGTGGCTTGAGCAAGCAAAGATTGCCAGTAAAGAATTAGGAAAGCTTCTGGATGAGGAAGTTGATACCCTGAACCGTCACTTTGAATTGTTTTCTTATCAGTTGGAAGAGCGAATTAAATCAGATGGTTTACCTAGCGACTATTATGCTCAAGTAGCGACAGGTGTAGGGACTACATCGGCACTTGTTGAGCAAAATATGAAAAACATCCAAGGCGTGCTTTTAGAAATAAATGATTTGTACGCTTCTCAAGTAGCGATGGCAAGCAGAACAGGCGGGGTCAACTACGGAACCTTTGTTTCTGAACGTGCGGGCCTATTTAAAAAGCTTGATGGCTCATTTGCCATGCTGTCTAAACGTAGCGTTCAACTCCCTAT
>NZ_JAHKPM010000017.1:151803-195962 GCF_018860525.1 Vibrio hepatarius | reverse complement strand
ATCAGCGAAAAATAGTATCCGACTGTAAAAAACGCGAGATACAAAATTGACGAAACCAACTCAGCGACCGTTTTTTTGATCATCTGGAGCATTTCCCTCTCGTTTCGTGACAGCGCAGAAACTAGATAGAGACCAAATTTCCCCATGTTAAAAACAAAAGAGCAAAGCCCAATCAAAAACCCTAGAACACCTAGTATGATCCAACCGTAAAGTAAGCCGAACTCCAGCGTAGCTCCTAGAAATATAAAATACACAGCAGGCGAGGTTAACCACGAACCACCATCATTCATAACGTAACCGAAGATGAATGCAGACGAACTAGCTAACGAACTGACCCAAGAGCTTCCAGTATCTATGCTGTAGGGCGACTCTTCTACATCAACACTCTCATTTCCAAGGCTATCAATAAACGCAACAATCCCCGCGCCAAAAATACCAACGCCGTATTTCTTAATCTTGTCTATAAATCCGGTAGACTTGGATTTTTCTTGAGATTTATTATCGGAGTCGATACCACCATCGTTTTCAGACGCCAATTTATCCCCAGTCATTTTACTCGCTGCAATATCTGTCGCTCGGCCTAGATAGTAGTACGTACCGAATGAACGTATACGTGAACCAAAACTGCTTAACTCTGAGATTACTGAACCACAACGGAACTGAAGATCACCTGCATCGTCAAGAACGATAGTGTTCGGCTGACTTAAACAGCGAGTTAATGGCGTTATCCCAAAAATATCCTTGTCATCAACTGATTCAGCTCCCGATCTTTTAGGCAGATACTCGGCGAGGCCACTATATGATGCGTCAGCAGCCGCTAGATAGTTTTGATTTATCTCTCTGTAGTAAACATCATGCTCGCCTTTTGATGTGAGGTTTGAGTGCGCTTCAACTTTGATCGCAGACAGAACTTTTTGAGGAGCCAATGGAGCAGATTTTGCTTCTGAGTGTTTCATTAACACGGTAGGCATAGCCAAAAAACCTAGGTCTGTATATTGGGACAACTTCAATGATTCGATTTTTGAGTCGATAGCAGCCGCACACTCAAACAACCCAGTTCTTTTAGCTGTAGCATCAACCGAACATACCCTAGCGAGACAAGTATCAAGATCTTCAGTGCCACAGGTTTTATGCAACCTAAATCGCCCTACTTCATCGCTAAAACCTTCAGGATATGAAAGCTTTTGAGCCACAACATCAGCCATGCATAGCTCAGCCTGCCTTTGAGTTTCTATGATTTGGCCTGCCGACCAACGTGATGGCTTTTCAATATCGAATAGCTTCGATAAATCACCGTCAGAGGGACACGCAGACCTCCATTCTGCGCTTGGCTCGATTCTCCAACCTGTGAACAGGAAATTGTTTCTGTTGCTAGCGATTACAGCATCATAAAAACCATACTGATAACTCAGAGCCATCCTTAACAACTCGCGAGTCAATGTTTCTACAATATCTTTCTGTGAGTTCTTATATGCTGATGCATATTCAAGTAATTTTGCAGATCCATTGCCTAGGTTTTCCCTCTCTTCTTTAACAGACTCCGCTGGAGAGTTATCGTATGGAGTAGAAAACCGCAGATGACAACCTCCGCCAATGGAACCAACCTCAGCAACCACCTGATCACCCACGACATTAACACGAAGGTCGGAAATCGTTATCTCAATTGCCTGCCTACCATTTTTCTCTGTAGTGCAACGAGCAAACTCAATAAATGAGGACATGATGTTGTAGTTGTAGCCATTGAGAGTATACCCCGTGTCACGCGCAACATATTGAGCATCAGGCACTCGATACTGAGATGTTGAGATGCCCTCAACATTTACAATGTCATTAGTGATGTTTTGAACAGCATTTAAAGTCCCCCCAAAACCTTCAATAGCGGCTGTCTGAGCAGGAGATAAAATATCATCAAGATCTATTGCACTATTACCTCCTTTTCCCTCAATTAGGTAGCTGAGGGCTGACGAGAGAGGTAGAACTAATGATGAGCCTACAGTAAACAGAGCGATACGACTTACCGCAGATCCCCACTTATCTCGATTAAAAAGACCTGTGAAAATCGATCTACCTGTGTTGCTGAAAAGGAACATAGAGAACATCGCAGTCGTGATAATCGCTACAACAGCTAGAATGCTGTATATAACTGAGTCAGACAGGTTGGGAAATGGTTTAACACACCCTGTCAAAACTCCAATAGATGCAGTAGCCAAAGAAGCCTTTTCTGCCTCTGATGCGACTGAGGTAGCGCCTGTGTTGCCAAAAAGTGCAACCGCCACACGCGCATGGAGAGGCTTCAGAGACTCAAACTGACACTCGTTACTTGTGCTAAAACCAAATATCGACGATGCAAAGGAAGGTGTTATTAATGTCAAAGATAAGAACGATATTAATAACAGCTTAAATAATTTCATGCCTTTATTTTAATTTTAATGCATAAAATCAATGTGTACAAAAAATAATTATACCTTAAGGATGTACATCCTTATCATTTGCAAGTTTCAGAAAATAAAATTACTATATTTATATCGTTTTATTTAACGTATTTTATTATTAAATTGTTTGTTTTTTGGTAAAATTAAAGCCTCCCAATGTGGAGGCTTTAATATTTTTTAAAACAGGCTATTGTCATCAAAACCAGCCACTAAATCTGAATCCCGCTTAGGTTTTGGTTCCTCAGTTGTCGAGGCAACCTTATCGTCTACAGTCGGTTCAGCAACTTCTTCAGGCTTAGATTTGATACCACCAGGTTTTGAGTCTACTGGAGGTTTTGTTGTTGTTTTTTTACTAGCTCCTTTTAGGCTCATTAACATAGCCAGATTTTCTTCTTCTTCGAACTCAGATTGTACATAATCATATAAATCATGACGATGCTTACCACGCTTCTTGCCTTTCTTAAACTTACTTAATTCTTTATTAGCTTTTATCTGTTCTTTAATTTCAACATATTTTGATGGATCAAAGGTAATAGAAATTCCAACAATACTCCTTCCTTTAATCTTTACTTTATAAAGACTCCCGTCTGCTTGAGGTACAATCATTGGTGGTTTAAGAGATTCTTCTTCGCCCTTAGAGGTGTCTGGTTTTTGAATAATGGAATTAATGTCTTTTAGAGCTATATCTATAACATGTTTACAAAAGTCATTACCTCTTTTGTGCTTATTAACAACCCCAAGTTCTTCTCTTAGATCTTTAATAGATATATCAATACTTCTAACTGATGTTCCTGTGGAATCAGGATATCGTCGCAAAATAGCCAAACACATTCTTAATGTAAATTCAGATTTAGCTCCTTTAACTAGATTAAGAGGGAGAGCGGTATAACCTAACTTCAAGAGATCACGGCAGAAAAACACTAGAAATGGCATAAATCTAGAGTTTAACTCAACATCAACCACCTCGTTTTCATCAACTAACTGAATTTGACTGAAAATTGGAACAATATCTCTGCATTTTTGATTATTGTGTTCGTACTTGAACTCGAAGGTCAATTTAGCAGATGTTGCCGCTGCTTTGGCTATACCCTCAGCGAATTTACTGGGAAATACATCCAATTTAGTTCCGGGCGACCAATAACCCATAAAGTTTTTTATATTGAATTTAAACCTTAGCCATTTCTGCCGCCGTGAGCGGACTGTAATGGATAATAGAGGTCGTCATCAAGACTTAAAGGCGAGCAGAAATGTTCGCCTTTTTTTCGTTCCTATAGATATATAGTACTTGAATACAAACTAGTGCTATGTATAATAAAAATCATGACAACGACATCATCAAACAAGAAGGATACGAGCATGGAAACCGCCAAGCAGCAGGTTAAATCGTATATAAAGTACAAGAATATCAATGCTGTTAAAGTAGCAATCTATACCGCGATCATCATTTTTATTTTTACAGTAAGCTACGATCACAGCCTAGACTACATCGAGCTGATAAAGGACTCGAATTTCTATAAAAACAATGTAGGTGGTTGGCTATTTCCATACGAATGGTCACTGAATGCGCTTAGTCCCATTATCATGTATTGCCACTTTTGGGGACTTAGGCTGTTTGCTGCAACGGTATTCACTAAATACATGCTCACCAATATGTAGAATTCTTATTCTCTAGAAAGCGACCATAAGGTCGCTTTTTATGCTTCAGTCTAAAAAACGCCCAAACATTGTGGTAACATAGTGACAGCAGACAACACAACAGATAATAACTAATGAGAAAATTCACTTACACGAACTGGGCTTGGGTGTTTGCGGCAATAGTTGCTGCAATTTTTGCAGTTTACATTATCGGCGCAGCTATCAGCTTATTTCTTTGGGTAGCCGTTGCTTTTATCGTGGCTAAAATAACGACATACGTAAGAAAAAAGAAAAAGAATAATGAAACCAGAAAAAATTTAGCCACTTAGGTAAATTAATATGGATGGATAACCAGTGTCATGGGAATATCCAGACGATGAAGACGAAAGACCACCTTACCTTAACCACACAAGCTAAATTGGCACTAAATGAGCAGCAAAATGCTGCACTGAATACCTACGCTGAGCTATTCTGTCGAAGCAAAAGACGGATGACCTCTCTGTTGCAGAAAGGTAAGTTAGAAGGTCTTAAGCGAAAAGAAATTCGTGAATTAGTGTGTGGTTCGGACTTGGCTTATCGCCAGTTTAAAGGTGTAGAGTCTGCCGTTTCTGGCATGATTGATTCCAGAAAATGAAACAACAAGAACTATATAACTAACGCAGAATCCAAGCTAAAGTCTCTGAATCGCCTAAAATCCCCAAGACCAACAGATGATATTGATAAGCTTGCTGCAAGTTATTATCAGCAACAGCGAGGGATCAACCTCCTTGAAGACCGACTAGCCAAACTCAAACAAGGCAATATCTCATTTTGCTTTTTCTACGTTTTTGAGGAACTCGTGGTTTTAACTCTTTGGGTGGGAGGTAAATAGCCCGTTCCATTTCATTAATTTCACACCCTAAATTCTTAAGGTGGTAGAACCTTGATCGTGAGTTAATACCGAAATAATCAATAAAATCATCAATACTCATCTTGGATTTAGAAAAAAATCAGGAAAGGATATACAACATTAATTCATAGACTTAGAGAATCTGATGTCAGAAAATAAATCTGATTTTGCCCGTTTTCTTGTTCTAAAAAAGTTTAATTTTATTCATTATTAGTACTTTCATTTATGTTAGCGCTAGGTATAATGTACATATACATTGAGAGAGCGGAAAGGGATTACCCTCCTGCTAAGAGAAAAAAATGAACGGAGATACCCATGTCAGACGATTACGAGTACATATCAATAAAAGACCGAATGAAAAGCTTTGCGGTTGGTCTAGGCGTCATGATGGTCATTGCCTTCTTACTTCTGAAGGGTGGTGATTTGATCGGATACCTCGCAGAGTACTACGACTTGTAGGAAAAAGAAAAATAACGAGCCTCCATTAATATGGGGGTTTTTTATGGGTGTAAAATTTATAACATTCATAACTTCTTCCTTAACTTGCAAAAAATAAGACAAATCGCCCCAGAAAAGTTCGAATTAATACATTTTCAATACCCATTTATGACACCTCATGTATCATGTATAATGCCCCCCAAGTTTATATAGGAATATCCCCACCTAAGTTCTACAACAGTGACAGACCAAAGTTTTTAGCAATGTTCTACTTTCCTAAAATGGAAGACGTAACAGTTGTTTTACCTAAAGAGTCGATCTCTCTGTTACCGGAGCACCTATGGCAGCCGCGAGCTAACCTAATACTAGCAAATACGATGATCGTGAAAATGTAACAACAAAAGACGGAACCCCAATCATTTATCTATCAACAAAAGTTGAGCTAGAGGAAAAAGTCTACTATCTCCGTGCACCGTTTGGTAATTGAATCCACGGGAAAGTATCAAAATTCATTAAAACATCTGAACTCAAACAATGGCTATCCACCAAAGAAGGAAAAGCTTTTCAGAAAGATCAGTTTATGAAGGTTTTGAAGCGCAATTGTCCTAAATTTCATGCCACCATTTCTCAAGGGCTTACCAGCAAAGAGATTATCACCGAGTCAGCTCAGTAATACAAAGATGCCCACCAGCAATTTGGTGGGCAGTATCTAAAAATAATTATCAAAATATTGTATTATTAAAATAAAATGACTGTTTTCAGCGAAGACTACACCCTACTAGAAGGTGTATCACTTATTTCTGATTCGCGCCGTTACGATTTTGCCCACATGGGTAATTCCAATGATGTGGAATCAACACGTATCATCGATCCTGTTCGCATACCAAATGCTCAAATGAGATTTGATCGATTCTGTGAAAAGCAATCAACTTTACTTCGCCGCGCCGAACCAAATGTATTTAGACGGCCCGATGAAGTTGAAAAGATTGAGAATCAAACAATTAAATGCTTTAGTAATGCAGTCTCTAAAGACTTCCCTGAAGCAATCACACTTGATGAAGCAAAAGAGATTGCCTCAAAGCATGGTGTTAGCAATTACCTTAACGACATTACTTCAGAGCCACTACTCAAGCGTGACTCTCCTGCCGAGAAGTATAGCGGCGGATTTAAAATTAAGTTGTAACAACGGAGCAAGGCGAAAAATGAAGAATCAGTGGCTATTCACACAAACGATCACCCTACTGTCGATCACCGCATCGAAGAGTGGTTCAACTCTGTGAAGAATCAAGAAATTATTCACTCTTCAAACAATACGCAGTTCATTAAGCTTCGCCTTGAGCACGTAAAGGTCAACATCAATATCGATCATTTTCAAATTGATGGTGAGCAATGCAAAATTTTGGAAAGTGGCGATATGGATTACGTTCCTGATGGCTTCTTTTTTTCCAATAAAGCCACCAGCCCCCTATAGCTAGCCTGCTTCTTGTTATCTGATGATTCCCCTATCCCATTTGATGTAAGCGCTTAAGTAGCAAGAGAGACGTTCCTTACTTACGCTTGTCTAATAGTGAATCAGGTTCTATCACTATTAGCTTTTTTGCTAAACATCGATTCTTACGGATCTTCACCCCAACACTTAAAGCATTAGTCACAAAGAACAAATTTAACTACAACGGCGGCATTTCAAAGGAATATGAGGAACCAAGTAACCATAGCTATAATGACAGTTGCCGTTGCGATAAATGCGGAGAACCTGACTCTCTAGAACCAATTTTAGACGGCTCTGTCCACTGCCTAGAGTGCAATGCTGTTTAATTCCCTTGAGGTTAGATTTATAGCGACAGACTAAACAGTAAATTCCATTCAAAAAAAAATAAGCATCCTTATTTTTATTTGAATGGAATTGAAACTCTGAACATCAGTGAAGAGTTTAAAGAGTAAAAGCTATTATATTTATAAACCGTTATTAAAACGGTTATAAACCGTTATTAGAAGGTAGGAAAATAAATGCTAATCTTGATCAATTAATGCAAATACTGATCTGATAAATACTAAACTTGATCTGATTTATACTAATTACGATCCTTTAAATGCCAATCCTGATCTTACTAGGTGAAATCAAGATGCAAATCCCGATCTCACCCCTTAAAAATGATGCAAATCCCGATCTAAACTTCCGGATTCACTTAATCTTCTCAGCCTTAGCTCTTAACCCTCTTACTCGACTATTAACATTGGATTGATTAGTCTTTGCTGGCATGATCTTGTGTACTATTTGTTTAGGTATATCAACTTCAAGTTTCGAGTTTTGGTTCTTCTTAATTTTTGGAGATTTATCCTCCATTTCATTTGGTTCTATTTTATCTTCTGCTGATGGCGGTAAATTACCTGATGTTATAAGCTCGATTATCTCATCCTTTTTCTCTTCCATCACATACAAACTATGCTCACCAAGCTCGAACCAACCTAAATTAATTGGATTCCTTTTGTCTTTTGGTATGTTATTAGCTTTAACCCCAAAAGATAGGCTGACACCATCTCCCTGTCTGGTTAAAGAGTAATGCACTCTGGCTTTAGCATTTGTCTTGGATAAGCCGCTCCCTGATACAGTTGATAACTGCCTAGCTGAAGCCCCTACGTCAGACTTCCTTGGGTGATGCAAATAAATAATTGCGCAACTTGAATCCCTCACAATCTTGGATAAAAGAACTTTCACCTTATTATCTTGCTCGACTTCATCCGCGATTCCCATTGCGTCTCTAAGTGTATCAATAATCAGAACATCAACATCTTTTAGCTGCTCAACAAGATTATCCACAAATGACCTATTTACTTTCAACTCGTCATCAAAAAGGTACTCTTTGTCATTTTCTGGGTTTATATCATCTATTAAGGACACCCGACTCTTGATTACATCCACAACAGAAGGGGAAAAAGCATTCATATGAGCCAAGACCTTTCTTGAAGCCCAATTCAAACTCTCTTCAGAAGCCCATATAGCAACGTTGCGCGGCCTCCTATCACGTTCATTACAAGGAAGTAAACCTACAAAGTCGATATTCGTTGCCAGACTGTAAGCAATAGAAAACATCAGCTTACTTTTTCCGATATCCTGATCACCCATAATCATAGCCCAAGATGATTCTGGCAAAGCCTTAAGAACATACCCATTCTGTTCAGCAGCCAAATCCTCAAGCCGCTTAGTGTCATTTAAGCCTATGAACTTCAATTACTTTTCTCCCAACTCTTGACTTCCATCGACGATATTACCCTCGTACAATATCTGAAAATCAATACCCTTATACCTAGGAAGAAGATTGTCTCTCTCAACCTTAACTAGCCTTAAATTAAAGTGTCTAGTCAACAATCCAGCCTCATTAACAACGTTATTAAATAACTCAAAACTGATATGTACTTGGTTTTGCGAAGTTGCATTTTCTGGGTGGTGATCTAAGTATCTTTTGATCGCCCATGTTAAATATTTCTGGTGGTAGAATTTTCGCTTATTAGAGTCCAACCATTTCAAGAATGGCATTATCTTAGATCGATTTAATGTTGGATAAACTTTATGGAGTCGGTCTCTAGAAAGAAAACCGTTATCCTCATTCTCTTTCCTATAAGAGCTTGTTATACCGACAATTATATCGGTATAAGTGGAGGCACTTCGGTTGCGCTTTGACTTTAATTTATCTTCGTCACACAGATAAATAACACCGTTATCTGCAACAATCCGAAACTGCCTAACATTCGAAAGCTCAACTCCAGATCTATAAAATCTCTGGAGAAAAACCATCTTTGATATCCGTTCCAGTCTACCCCTAATAGTCTGCTTGTTAGGAGTAGAGTTTTCTATCCCGATATGGCGGATTAACTTACTAACCTCCATATGATACCAACTAACCTCATGACTAAGTGTTTGAGTCGGCTCCAAAACATCTTCATCAAAGTTAACATTGAGACCCAATGATGAGGTTACGTCGAGCAATGAAACGCCTGCACCTATTTCTAGCATGCCTCCCATCCCTATAATGGCATCCAATACAGTTTGGTCATCTTCTATAGCAACAGAGCCATAGAGTTCTTGTTGATACTCATCATAAGGAAGTTTTTTATTTGTTTCCCACGAAACTTTTTGCCTCTTAACCAGTAAAGGCAGCTCCCCATGAAACAACTTTTCTATTTCTTCATCAGAAAATGAACGGATTCTATCTATATAACGTTTTGGAACACGCTTGGAAGGTAGGAAAAACGGACTGATTGTTCTAGGACTTACAGTTTCATCAGGAAGGTTTTCCAGCAACAACTTATCGTTATAGTAGTAGATTTCTCCATCTTTTATTCCAAGATCGATATCTAAATCTTGACCATCTATTATGTCGCCATTACTCATCTATCTTCACCACTGAAATGCTAACTTTAGATCAATCCTAATCTTGAATCACAACTTTATCAATTTTTAATGCAAATCCCAGTCTGCCAAAGAATGCAAATCCCAGATCTATCACAAAATTTGCATATAAAACCCGAATTTTATCGAAGATATATGCAAATCTTAAGTCCATCTAATGCAAATCCCAGTCAATGAGTTACATCAAATACAAATCCCAGTTTAAGTAAGCCCCCCTTTCTCCTTAAATGCACAACCTTTGAGCATGCTTAAGTTTAGAATGCACCTTCAGGCTCGGCGACTCTACAATTAACACTAAGTCTAAATACTAATTCCAACGTAGTTTATGCAAATCCCGATCTGCTCAATACTAATTCTGGCACCAAGACTCTTTAGGTAATACAAATCCCGATCTGTTAAGGTGTTTATATGCAAATCCTGACCTGTAGCATCTTTTCGTTTATGCAAATCCCGATCTGTTAAGGAACCTATATGCAAACCCTGATCTGTAGCACCTTTTTGTTTATACAAATCCCGATCTGTTAAGGAACCTATATGCAAACCCTGATCTGTAGCACCTTTTTGTTTATACAAATCCCGATCTGTTAAGGTGTTTTTATGCAAATCCTGATCTGTAGCACCTTTTCGTTTATGCAAATCCCGATTTATTAGGAAACTTATATGCAAACCCTGATCTGTAGCACCTTTTCGCTTATGCAAATTCCGATCTATTAGGAAACTTATATGCAACCCCTGATCTGTAGCACCTTTTCGCTTATGCAAATCCCGATCTTTTAAGGAACCTATATGCAAACCCTGATCTGTAGCACCTTTTCGTTTATGCAAATCCCGATCTTTTAAGGAACCTATATGCAAGTTCTGCTCTGATAATTCGCAATCAATCCACAGGATTAACCATAAAATACTCGCATAGATATTATCGCAAGTGTATAGTGAGCATCATCATAGAGAATCGGGAAACCTAAAAATCGAACTTTCTTTTCTTGTCGTGTCTGTAACTTTTACTTGAGTACTGGCTTCCATGAACCTTTGTTACATGGGAATCAATTGACTCTTTTAATCCTTTTAGCAAAGTAGCTTCTTGGGATCTAGATACAGACTCATGTATTCCTTCCGCAACTGAATCTATGATCTCTCTAGGGTCTTTAACAGAGTAATCCTTTCCTTCTGCCAACTTCATGAGAGTGTTCCTGTCAGGCCAAGACTTACTCTTGTCCATTTTTAATGCCATTTCGCTAGGTATCAGCGGATACACTTTAGTATGAGTAACATCAAATATAGGCGATACATGAACATCCTTTATATCGGGAGAATACTGAAGTGCAAAATTTTTTAAGTGGGCATCTCCGTTGCCGATCATTGCATTAAAAACTATGTACTTATAAACCTTATCGACTTGCTCTTGGGAGCCAGTATACATTTTGGTCGCTTTTAAAACATTTTCATAACTACCTATATACTTGGCGTCATCTGAATTTGGGAGCTTCATTAGTGTAACAAAGTCTTCCAGCCCATATCTAACATCACCTACCCTATCAAACCGCTCTACTACAAAGTTTTCTAAATTTTCGGACAAGTATGTCTTTGGGGTTGATATTCCGCAGTGTCTTGCCGCTTCCATGCAGACGAACTCATTTACCGTAAGCAAATCGTGTTCATCGAACGTTTTTACAATAAAGTCTTTTTGTTGGATAGTTCTTCCAAACATAAGATCTTGACCATCGTCGGCATCTTTATTCTTAACCTCGGAATTGATTAAGCTGATTTTTGGCTGCATTCCTGAAAGTGAATTTCTTAGGTAATAACGCTCAAGTAGCTCAGGGAATATCGGCTTAGAACCAGAATAACTAAGAATATCATCTAATGGTATGGACTCTACTTGTGGCAGATCTAGTTCCTTAGTTGAGTATCCTAACATACCTATACCGTTATCCCCCTGAAGAGCTAACAGGTACATGTCATTAACTTTCGCATATCTAGCTAATTTTTGTTGAATGAATCGCCTGTTTGAACCTTCAGGGAGATTTTGGGCAAAGACTGGGTGCAATGTCCCTAACGTAAACCCGTCTGGTTTATAATCCGTCATTGTTAGCGATACTGGGCGACTCGTCGCGAACTCAGGAAGATACAAGAAATGAGATCCGTGCCTTAAATCTCCATAGCGCACACCATTCACATGTATATTTAGCTGCTTAATAGATTGTGGTAGTTTCATATCATTAATTTTAATTAGTCGTCATCTTTAAATAGGTCATCTAGGTCATCCCAACTTGGAAACCTATGCTCTTTTACTGTCAGGGTGAATTCAAACCCTAAGAATTCAGCATATCTCTCTAAAATCCTGAATGATCCTGTAAATCTACCGTTCTCAATCTTAGATATTGTGGTTGCGACTATGCCTGTTTTTTCTGCCGCCTCAGCCTGAGTCATATTTTTTGTTTTTCGAGCTGCTGCTAGTTGCTCACCGATACGCTCTCTGCTCACTTCAATCTCAACCATTATGCTGTTTATATTTTAAACTATACACCTAAGTACTCAATTTGTCTAAATAGCTAAGTTTCTACTCTTAGACTCTGGTTATAGCTATATAGGAATCTTGAAAATAAATCATACTAAAATCTATTTCCTATATAGCTATATTTTATTGCATCTCGCATAAATTTAGCTATTTAGATAAGTTTTTAATAATTAAAACATAAAATACATGCATTAATGTTATCGATGGGTGTAATGGTTGTCATAGAGAGGTAAGGCATACCGCCCCACACCAAACAGAGAGAGCAGAAAAATGGAACTCTCATTGAGCGCCCTTTCCTGTATCAATAAATCCATTAATTGAATACACACCAATTAAGTACCATGTATGGCATTCTGTTCTCATGGTATCCCCCGCCTCCTTCACCGTCAGCCTGAACAACCTTCACGGGTTTTCTTGGGCCAGTCCTTACCGAGCCACTACCGCCAGTACCATCAGGTTCACTCTTTAATCCATGGTTATGCTTAGGAAACTCACTCAAAGTAAGCTGGTGGCGCTGATAGCCTCCTTTCTCACCCATTCTATAGGTATGATCTAGGGTGCCGTCATCCAACCTACCAGATCCTATAATTGTTCTCCCTGCCATATCTAAAGGAAGACTCCCAACAGGACAAGCCCCTTCAAAGGCAAATATGCTGCCAGAGGGCACACCGCCGAGTTTCACAAATGGCTGTTTAACCGAATCAACACTCATTTGAAAACCACCTCTAGCGAACATGGTTCCTAGATCGTGATCATTGACCCCTGACGCCCCTTGGTTGGCAACGGCTCCAGAAGCTAAAGCCACCACTAAACCAACCGTCATAATTTTAAATTTTTTCATTCTATCTATTTACGATTTTGATGGATTAGTCGAACTTGCACCAGTTCATTGCCATGTATGGCATTCTGTTCTCGTGGTATCCGTCACCACCAGCAGGCTCAGTCGGCCAATTTTTTACAGGCTTACGAGGCCCAGTAGCTACAGAGCCGCTTCCGCCGCTCCCGTCAGGCTCAGTTTGAACACCGTGACTATGTTTAGGCATTTCTTCAATTGTGAGCTTATGAAGCTGTGTGCCGCCATTTTCACCTAACTTATACCTATGCCTTAAAGTCCCGTCATCAAGCTCCCCAGCGCCAACAACGACCCTTCCTGCGAGTTCTTTAAACACACGACTCCCTTTGGGGCAGTTTCCTAAAAAAGGCACTATCGCACCAGAAGGGATTCCAGTTTGAATTTCAATTGTTTTTGTAGGGATTGACGCTCTGCTCCCTGAGTACTCTTGTGTCGTTGTCATCACTCCGTTGCCGTAATCCATACCGTCCATTGAGTAAAAATCAGCATTCGCAGCGGGACTTAATATTGCGGATAAGGCTAGCGCCAAGGTCGCTACCTTTCGAGATTTAAATACCATATACCTTATTAATTAGAGTTTTATCTAAGTGTAGTAAAAAAAAATTCATTGCTCACTTTCATATAAAAATCAGAAACTAAGTCGGTAAATGGTACACCTCGCACTTAAAGCCACCAGCACTGGATAAGAAAAGATGAGCTTAGACGTCAATCAACTTAAGTTACTCGTTAACCAAGTCCCTATTTTTGACTGCGAAGATATTCAGGACGGGCTTTCCGTTGTCTGGGTATCTCCTAACACACTGTTTATTTACTGGGAACAAGATAATTGGTATCAGCGTAGCAAAAACGTATCAAGCTACAATCACGAACTTCAGCTTAGTTGAAGCCATTAACAAGGGCACTGAGTTATCCTTAACAGCAGTAGCTCAAAACCCGTTTAACCCGCAAATTGATGCTACCCAAACCGATTTAAATTAGGTGATTAGGTTTGATCACCTAGTTTAAATCGGTTGGTGTCTCTCTTCGTCGCTATCAGCTAATCAGAGTTCTTGATGCAATTTGAGACAGAAGCAGAGCGGGATTTTCCCGCTCTTACAATTCTCCTAGTTGGATACCTTCATACAGATGGCGTAAACCGTTGCTCTTGCCATTTGCCCTTCTGGTGTGTCGCACGCAACAACCCACGAATTTCCTCTAGGTCGGTTAATCGGCATAAACATCCACCCCCTATAAGATGAGCAATGTCCACCACCACCCGTTAACACCTCATTTCCAGCACAACTTACAGAAACTGAAGGAAAACGATAAGCAGTTTTTGACTTTGTTCTTGTTGTGAACACTGACCTAGCTGATGCGGTAGATAGTCCTGAGTTCGTAATAATTTCGAAGCCACCCACCTTACTAGCTGTGCCGTTTTTAATGTTATTTACATCCAATGAGTAGAAAGAATCTTTGTTAATTGTGTAGTTTGCCGTTGCATAGAATGGCATTGACGCCGCAACTACCAGTGCAGCCAAAGTTAATTTATTCATATTTTTTAATGGTTTAATTAATTGTACAAAATATAAATAAAACAAACAAAGTATCATTCTTGAATAAATAAAGGTTAATTCTTTGGCGTTGTGGGCTTGGGTGAGGCCACTTGTCTTTATCTTACTATCTCTGGTGGTGATGTATGGGTTCCGATTAATTTCACCCATCCTACTATTTTTATTGAAAATACAGAAAAAGTTATTGCATTAGGGTTAGCGCAATGGCATGATAATGACATAAAGAAACGGCAGCACACTTACCGAATAGAGAGATATAAAATGACAACAAACACTAACAAGAAGCACCCAATTGCAAAACTTATTAATGTAGTTGTTATACTGATTGTTGTAGCTGGCATGACGTATGCGACTGTTGATTTTTTTGCAAGCGGCTGGTGCCAAGCAGCTTTCGGACTTAGTGTTGATGAAAATTCAAGCTGGGAAGTGAAATCTTGCGCTAAGTACTATTGGAATTTAGACGTAGAAAACCCAACTGGTTGGTAAAAAGATAAGGGCTAACAAATTAATGTTAGCCCTTAAAATTAAACAATCAGTAAATCGCTGGTGGCTGTTATTAATTTTGTAATGAAGGTTCTCCCAACACAACTACACCCTCCTCAAACTTACCCGCTACCTCATTGAATTCATAATCCCAATCAGGGTTAGTAAGCATAGATAAGTTTACAATAACTGAGTACCTAAACTTATCCGAAAGAACCTCATGAACCTGATGCGCAAAACGTATGTTTGAATTGTTGATGTGAACAATTAACCCATGAGATGGATTAAAAACCGCCTCGCAAGTGTCCTTTTCCATGGAACCACTTACAGGGTTCGGCAAAACAGTATTTAAACTAACTTGTCCACCATCACAATCCAAAAACTCATCATCACTTAAATAGATCATGCTAATTATAGGTGATCCGTCTGAGCAGTCGGCATGTAAATCCATATAATGACTCCTCGGAGCAAAAAACACAGAGAGATTATCCCCCTTTGGGTTCGGGTATGAGTCAAGTGTTTGCTTAAACGATTCCTTAAGGGTTCGCACTAACTTAATGTATGAGTCTTTTATTTTGGTCGGTCTATACATTGAATGTTTGCTAATAAACCTCTTGGAGTACCCTTTATAGGAATCAAGCTCAGATTGTTCAACACCCAAAAAGTGCTCACCCTTAACCAGTGACAACAAACTGTCGACAATCTCACTACTTACTCTCGACTCCGAATACCCCTTTAAGCAAAACTTTTCGAAGTCAAACTCACCCAACCCACTATTTTTGCTGGTGGATGAACAATATCTATTTGTGACCTTAAGCGGTCGATTGTTGTTTTCAAAAAATGACAAACCATCCAGCTCGGAGTGTATTACACCTTGAAGTAAACCATTTGAGTCATTATTGGTGAAATCTACATTTAATCCAATTAAACCAATATTCACAAACAGGACTTTACCACAAGGTACATAAATATCTTTGCCGACCAAAGATAGGGCATTAACCTCAATGGTGGATGTGTTAAATAGGAAGTAAATTGCGCCCACACTTACCTTATCACCTAGTGGTGACGTAATGGAGAAATCTGTTTTAGCAGGGTTATCTTCGTTGAAGTAGTACTTGGCGTATTCTGAGACTGGAGAATATTCTGGGATGAATGCCCCACTATAAATTTGTGAGGCAGTCTGGCTAGGTAAATCACCTACAGCGTCTATCAACTCACTTAGGCACAGCGAGTCAAAGCTAGTAATAGCAACCCCATCCTTGATTAAGTCGCTAGTTACGCTTGTGTTAGAGGAAAACTGAATCATTTTCCATTAAAAGTAACCAGTTCTAATCGGTTCATCAAGCATTAAGAAGAAAGCTTCATAATCTTCTCGTGACCAATCATCGTTGTAAAAATTGAAAGGAGAAAAAAAACTAGCGAGGAGATAACTGCAATCTCACCATTAAGGAATGAACGTGACCAGATTCCGTACTCGGGGTTAAAAACACCGTTAATCGAGATATCGAAAAGAATCATTAGAGGAGTAGCCAGAAATAGCGCAATAGTTCCAGCAAGGATATTTTTAAATACATTTTTCATACAAGAAATCTCTATCAAACTTATGGAGTAGTGATCCCTATCTCTCGAAGAAAAATCTACCACTACCCCACCTTTAAGTCAATGATTACTTTTACTTTTACTTTTACTTTTACTTTTCGTAATTAATTTCACTCACAACAATATTGTTAAAAATATTGCTTCTAACTTTTATCTTTAAACCCATGGAAAACCCTTCTCTTTCAACTTCAACCCAATCGCCACCACCCAAAGAGTACTCCCATTTTTTTGACTGAAGATCAACCTCTCTAAGGTTTAAACCAAGTGATGGGTTCTTCTCGCAGTTAGCTAAACCAACGCCTGACTCTGAAGAAATCTTACAAGTTATTCCTGACTCCAAATCAACATGGTTTAAAAGCAAAGAATCATCTATAAAAAACTGTTTAACAGATGAGGCTGATATACCCAAAACAACTAAAGCTACAACTACCCTTACGTGAACAGAATACTTCTTAGGCAATATTCTTTTTTTACTTATCTTTTTAAATAATCTCATGAATGTTATTAATGGTTTAATGTTCTATAATTTAATAAAAATACAAAAATGATTCCCAATAACAACTCTAATCAAAATCTCGGATTTACTCCAATCGACCATGAAGAGGTTTTTAACCTTAGCCCTAAACTAAAAGATCTATTTGAAAAATTAGGTGAGTTTGATGTCCAATTTAAGCAACCAGATCATGTGAAGGTATCAATTGAAAATAATCAAAGGTTAATTCAAGGTAGTATGACTATGCCTCACTCTCCTGAAATCGTCGATTTTGAACTTTCAACTGACTACCTTATGACTAATGCCAACCTCATCACCATGACAAGAATCGATGGTAGTGAAATTTGGGGTGACAATATATCCGTTTCAAATGAAATGAAGATCACCCACCCTAATGATCTTAAGGCAGAGTTAACTAATGCAATGTTATACTCTGCATCAGAAACTTCAATGAAAAACACAAAGTCTTTGGATGATGCAAGTAACTCATTAGATAAACAAATAAAAATGAAAAACCAACATTTACAAAAACACCAAAACAAACCAGAAAGCCTTGATCCCAAATACGCTGAACAAGTTAATCCCAGAAGATTAATGCACTAATTAAGCAACAAGCCCTCCTAGCGAGGGTTTTTTAAAACTTTTATCACCAAACCCCCTTCCATTGCAGGTTTTTTTTTACTACTTTTTTCGAAAAAGATTTGCTCAATGATTCGTAAAAAGCTAAAAGCAGCATCAGCTCTACTTTTATTGTCTCTTACAGGGTGCTCATCTTTAGAAAGTATTAACACTAATCATTCTGATGATGCATGCAAAATGTTAACTGAAAACAAAGACTGGATGAAGGCCAGCTATAGGGCTTGGAAAAAATGGGGAGTTCCCATTTCTGTACAGCTTTCTGTTATTAAACACGAATCATCTTTTAATGGAGATGCATCAGCCAAAACAAGTACAGCTTATGGCTATGCCCAAGCACTTACTGGAACCTTTAATGACTACAAAAAAGACACAAAAAACCACGGAGCAAATAGAGGTTCATTTTACGACTCAACAGACTTTATTGGTTGGTATTTCAGTAACTCCATCAAATCAATTGGTCACAATCCATACGACGCTGGAAGCTTTTACTTAGCTTACCATGACGGTATAGGCGGATATAAAAAGAAAACGTACTTGAAAAAAAAGTGGCTAATGGATAAATCAAAAGGTGTTCATAAATTGGCAAACAAGTACAGAGTCCAGATAAACAAATGCAGAATTAAAATTTAAAAAAATTGGAATAAAAAATGGAACATAACATTATAGAAAATCCAGTGATCAAAGTTTTCGGTGTAGGCGGCGGCGGAACCAACGCTATTGGTCATATAATTAAACGTGAGTTTGAAGATGCAGAGCTTTACTGCGTTAACACAGACGCTCAATCCTTAAGAAGCGTATCTGGTTGCTTACCAGATCACGTAATCCATATTGGTAAAGAATTAACCCAAGGCCTTGGCGCAGGCTCAAAACCTGAAGTAGGTCGTGAAGCTGCTGAAGAAAGTATTGTGGAGATTTCAGAGGTAGTAAAAGGAGCTGACATAATATTTGTAGCGGCTGGGCTTGGAGGAGGCACTGGCACTGGGGCTGCGCCTGTTATTGCACGCGCAGCAAAAGAACAAGGAATTCTTACAGTAGCTGTCGTTACTAAGCCATTTAGCTTCGAAGGAAATCAAAGGATGTCTTATGCACTTCAAGGCATCGATGAACTAAAACAATTCGTTGACTCAATCGTAGTAATTCCGAATCAAAAGCTTTTAGAAAAACTAGATAATTCGATAAGCCTTCTTCATGCATTCGATGCCGTAAATGAGGTTCTTTATACGGCAGTAAGTGGCATAAGTGATCTTATCTTAAAGGACGGAATGATTAACGTCGATTTTGCCGACGTAAAAACCGTTATGGGTTCTAAGGGACTTGCCATCATGGGTCAAGGTCAAGGTATAGGTGAGGCCGAAGATGACCGAGCTATACAAGCTGTTCTTCAGGCAACGACTTGCCCACTTCTTGACGATATCGATATAAGCAACGCTGAAGGATTGATAGTATCTATTGTTAGCGGAATGGATCTTCAGCTAGAAGAACTAAACATTATTGGCGCTGAACTTCGAAAAATCACATCAGAAAACGCAACCATCAAGGTTGGTAATTCATTTGATCTTGATATGCAGAAAAAGATTGAGGTAACAGTAATCGCAACTGGACTAAAAAGTAAATCTGATAAAGTGAAATCAAAACCTGAGTCACCATTTAGAGTTGAGTCACGTAAAGCGCAACAAAATGAGTTCACACCTAAGAACCAACCCAAGCAAGAAAACGCAAGTTCTGTTCCTGCATTTTTGACCAAGGAGAGTGCTTAAGTGGATAGTTATGGGGAGCGTTGCTCCCCATGTTACTGATCGGTCAAGTTAGGCACCCTAACAACAACAACCCTGTAACCTTAAGAAAAATTCATTCCCCCATAAAAGTCTCTGTAGCAAAATCATGAGAAAAAATTGAATCCAGCTTCGGACAAGGTCTTAAGCTTAGTACTATTTTGGGTTGAGAACTTTTAACAGGAAGTGGGGGTAGTGTTAATAGAAATTTTGGCGAATCATCTTTGATTAATCCTGCCTTAACCTTAGTTTTTGTTGGCTTTTTAGCTCCAGGTTTTTGTTCTTTTAAACCGCCTTTCTCTGAACTTATTCCAAGTTTTTTTTAAGTATTATTATTAAGCTTTATACTCAAAATCAATCTACCTCCACAACGGCTGGAACGCCATCAAACCCTAACTCTTTAACTAACCCATAGTACGGCTTTAAATCCAACCAATAGTAACACTTCGCAGCCTTAAGCTCTGACTTATTTACGGAAGCTTTTCCTTTACTCATCCAATCAAGAAACCTAGACACTTTAGCGTCTGGTGTACTATCACTACAAGTAAGTGCGCTATAGTTTAAAATACCTTCAGTTGTTGCATCTCTACTCATTGGCATTAACCAAACTTCTTTTCCACTATTTTTTAATTTTTCCAGCTCACCTCTATTGACGAATGCGCGGCTAAACTGACATGAGTAATCAAGGAAAACGTAAGCTGTACCGTTGTCTCCGTCTGAATATTTATGACCATACCTTTTTGCAAAATAGGGGACTACGTTTTCCTTAAACCCACCCTCTCTGTTGTCTATTTTTTTTACAAATTTTCCATCATTAAATATATACTTTGACTCTCCAATTTTAAGCGCATTTTCTTGAATTTTTAACGAGAAATACCCACCTATAGATTCTCCTTTTTCTACAGCGTAACCGAACACCTTTGCTGAATCCTCGTGATATATCCTGACACCATCAAAAGTGCCACTTAACGCATCTTTATAACCTGCGAATGCTGTGGTTGATGTAGCCAAAAGCACACCAATAATTAGTTTTTTTACCTTCATTGTAAAATTGTTTTGTTTTTAATATTATTTACATTAAAAAAGTATACAATATGACGCCACTTAGTCTACTAAGATTATCAAAAGTTGATATAGCTATACCGAGATTCTTCACAGAATCTGATAAAGAAATACCCGCAGACATTCTATCTGTAAACGAAAGTAAATCTGAAGTAATAATTCAATCAACCAAGTCCATCGAAAGTAATGTTTTATACGCCAAAATATACGCATTTAACAGAGCAAAATTACTAAGACTCAAGGTTATTAAAGAGCTAAGCTCGATTAACCAATACGTATTAAAAGTAGACAACGAGATGGAGTCCATTGATTCAGATGACGCAACAAACACCTATATGGGTATATCTATAGAAACACCAATACCTTCGCTGCACCTTTCAGTGGATGAAGGGTCTGAATCTGAGCCAACCATGAATTACTCATGCCATGTAATTTCTAGCGATTTTCTAATCGTTGAAGTAAGTGAGGATTGTTTGTTTAGCAATATAAAAGACTGCATAAAGTCAGACAAAGAAATAACCTTGCCAAAAAGTAGAGATGACGAAACTATAGAGGTAAAAATACTACCGACCAAGGCGATAAAATTGGGAGAAAACAAAGCGCTTATTAAGATTGCTGACAATGATGAATGCAAAAACATTGGCTCTATATTTGATAACGAAATTAAAGAGTCATTCGATAAAATAATTGCAAAAAACACAGTGTATATAAATGATACTTTCAACAAAGATAACCAATAAAATTCTAAAAGTTATCACTATTGTGATACTAGCATCATCATCAATGTTCTCAAATGCCAACGAGAGAGATGATAAATATTTTGAAGCCATACCTATGGGCTCTTCCGTTAGCAAAAATGAAGAAATTAGAGTGTATTACTTCTTTAACTCCAACTGCCCGAGCTGTAAAAAGTTTTCACCAGAACTTGAAAAATGGCAGAGCAAAATGAAGGGTAAGGTTGAAATGATTTCTGTACCATTTGCACCTTATGCTAACTGGGAATGGTCATCAAAAGCATACTTAGGTGGACTAGAACTTAAACCTGAGTTAACACGAAAAGAACTGGAAAAATCTCAGGATAAGCTAGGTATAGAGCAAGTAACAGATCTACTAAAAGCTGCTGATGTTCTTAGCGTTGCAATAGGTGAAAATCGTGGTAAGATAATGACGGCGCTTACTGTGGAAAAGATGAACCAGACCTTTAAAAAAACACAAGAAAGTGCGTCGTCTTTTGGTGTTTTAGGGACACCTAGCATCGTAGTAGTCGGTAGCAACGTGGCATATAGGGTAAGCCCTGAATTTGGGTTAACCCACAAAGGAATGCTGAACATAACTGAAGCACTTGTCGAATACCAAAACTCATTAAAAAAAGTCAACAAAACTAGAGAGTAAAATGGCAAACTCATTCAACAAAATAAAGAGCGCACTTGGGATAGTGTGCTTTTTTTTAACATCACAAACGCTAGCCGATTACGGTGACATATCACCGAGTTTTTCTGCTAATACAGATACCCAGGTAATGACTGGGAAACCGATTGAATTCGAAACATTCATAGTTAGATACGCTACACACTTCCCTACAGGAAGCTTTGAGCAAACTGCCAATATCGTCTCTTCATCTATAACGAGGTTCTGTAACGAGTTTAAGCTTGCTGGCAACTCATGCTTGACTGACTTACAACAGAACAGTATTGAGGGTCTAATTCAGCTCACAACACACCTTAAAGATGGCTTATCTGAAGAGTCTGGACTGACGCTTGAGAGTATTGATAAGGCTCTGCTGAAGGTTGCTATAGACAACGTTAATGACCCTTATACAATAATGCTTAAACCAGATCAGCCCCAACTAAAAACCAAAAAATCGCCAACACAAGGTGAGAGAATAAACTCTATATCGAAGGACGGCAAATTATTAACAATTGTCGACTTTGATAGCGACAAGGGGTGTCAGGCATCTGATTTAATCAGTAAACCTGAGAATGTAATGAAAATGGATCTCAGGGATAATATTGGAGGCGACTTAGAGTGCACCCTGAAGGTTCTTTCTGAGTTTTTACCTATAGGTAAGCATCACATTGCTACATTATTCACTATAAATGGCGAAGAAGAGATCTGGGTTGAAGGAACCCTTCCTCCTAACCAGAGAAAAATAAGTAAAAACCTTATCGTTAACAAAAACACAGCCAGTTCAGCAGAAATATTTGCAAAAAACCTTATCAGTAGCGGATGGGGGGTAAGTGGTTTACCAATGAGAGGAAAGAGAAGCATACAAGCTAAATTTGACAGCCCATATGGTAGCTACTTACTAACAATTGGAAGGTTTGAAATTAATGAATAAAAATGGAGGCTAAAAGCCTCCATAAACACTTAACCTCTCTCTTCTAAAGGCACATAGTTATAGAATGATGAATAAAGAGCGTCATCAACACCCTCTACTCCATTATCCACCTTAGGGTATGGAAATGGTGCTCCAACCTTTTTCTCATTGATGTAGTGTGACCAGAAACCAACAACTTCAATCCAAGAAACATGTCTACCCAAGTTATTGAAAACGTAGAATAAATTCCTGTCTTCCTTTTTAAGCCACAAACTACTACACGAAGGGAGAACCCCACCCAACCTAGCTGATTCTATCAATGCAGATATAACTGTGCTTTTGTAGGCGTGCTTTTTAAGTATTTCCTTCACTTTTGGGATATCTTCAAAATCTTTAATGTGACGTTCAATCATCTTATCTGATACCCTCCTGTACTTCCTCTGCCTAAAGGTTTCTTTCCAACCTATAATGATTCCATTCAAATCTGAGAAAAACTTTTTCCTAAGCTTTTTCCCCTTTGTTGTACCAAAAGCGTACAAATTTAAATTGAAAATACTGAACAAAAAGGTTTTTATCCCTTTCTTCAAGTATGGAATAAATGTTGGCTTAACGCTATATGCGTAACCTAAAGCCTCAATTAGAGTATAAGTAGCCTCTTTCCCTTTAGCAGGTGAGTTAACCATCGGTAATGCTATAGCAGCTATGGTTCTATAGTTTTTATCGAGTCCATCAAACCCATCCCACTTTTCACCTAACTGATCAACAAGAAGATTCGAAAGTGTTTCTTCGTTTAGTCTGAATAACTCTTTCCCATCATCTATAAACTCAGTTATACAATCATTATCCCTTAAGTATTTGTATATCTTTGGGGACATTCTCCAATGCCCCTCATCCAAGTCATACTTTAAAGGGTTGTCATACACCACAGGAAGTAACTCTGGGAACCCTTCAGCCATCGTCTGAGCGAACTCATCAAGAGTAAATACATTGTCGTAGTACTTAACGGTAAGGAGCTTGTAAGTTAACCTGATTGAGAAATAAAGATATAAAGGAAAATATGTTGCAATAGCAAACCGACTCACGCTTGTGAATTTTGAGGTGAAATCACCATCTGTTGTCGCAAACGTCTCTCGAATCGATATAAGGCTAGTAGTATCCGTGTCCAACAGAGTCTTATACGCATCATTTACTAGAGGATACAACCTCCCATCAGGTATCTGAGAGTCTAATAAAAACCAATCGACCCAAAAAAGTATAGAGTCCAAGTGTTCGCTAACAAAAGATAATGCAGTGATTTTATATAATACCCACATCTTTGCATAAACCAACCAATACCAAGCCCCAATATAGTATTTAATAAGGTACTGATTAATGAGCCAAGGGATAATTAAACACCCTGCAAAAATTGCAATCAAAAGGGCATTTGAGGTTTGCGATGAGTTATTGTTTTCGTTCATCCTTTTTATTTAAAGTTACTAACTTTTAGAGAAAAAGGAAGAAAAAAACCCACCGAAGTGGGTTTGTGCTGAGGCCGTGACCTTAACCTCTTTTGTTATTTAACTCTGCGACCAACTCTTGAGTGTTATTCTTTTCGGCAAGTAAGGCAGCCAACAAATCGTTATTCAATTTTTCAAGCTCTGCTATTTCCTGATCTAACATGTTCTCCAGCGCCATCTGGTTGAGAAGAAATATCATTTTACCCTTAGCGTTAGCATTCGTGACCGCATCAACATCTGTTGTCGATGCCTTAGTTAAAAGAACCCTCATCTGATCAAGTCTACTTAACCTAAGGTCTTTGGTTTCAACAACAGGTACTCTGTCATTGTACGCCTTAGTGTAGACATATCTTGACATATTGATCATGGATTGTAACTGCTTGTACCTTGCGGTATATCGAACCATGTTTGGCTCTAACTCTGAACCAATAGGAGGTTTCTTTATGTTTATACTTGGCACAGAATGCTCAATGTATGACTTAGCAGCACTCATCTCATAATCACTATATGTATACTCAGTTTTCATTACGATATCTTTAACCACCCCTTTTCCTTCTTCATTTACTGGGTTTAAGAAAACGAATGAAAGAAGATCAGCATTTGGTATTTTTGCAACCTCATCACATAAGCCCTGAGACTTATCTGCTTCAGTACAGAATTTTTCGTAATGCTTCTTGACTATATTACCTCCTGAGAATGTTAATAAAGCACCCCTTGCAGAAAACTCAAACTCTCCCACAGAGGTTCTAGCCATATTAAGCGAAGCATTCCTACCAGATGCACTAAATGCAGAATCCGAAGTCTTTTTCAAGGCACAAAGTTTAGCGAAGTACTCCTTATTAACAGACTTACCGACATCACCTCCACCAGTAGTAAGTAAGGCCGCAGCCTCTCGCTTACCTGTTTGCTCTAGATAAGCTTCATGGTTCATTTTAAGCTCCGATGTTAACCTCTGAACCTCAACTTGGTTTTTAGTAATTAGTTCTGCTGCCTGCATCGTTGTTTGTGCTAGTTGCATGTTTTGATCTACAACTGCGTTCTGGATGTTTGCAAATGCAATCTTTAACTGCATCGACATTGCAGAGTCATATGCATCGAACGCTTTACCCGGACTCTGAAGCACTAGTTTTAATGCAGGGTTAGCAAGCGTTTGAACTGTACCAATGGGAGGGCACGTAGCTGCCATTGCTCCTCCTGAAAAAAGGAGAGCAACAGCCATAGGTAATTTCTTTAATTTAAAATTAATCATTGTCATATTACTCACCTACTCTTTTCATGTACTCAATATTTTTGGGGTCGTTAGCTTGCGCAGCTAAAAGTGAAGCCAGAAGAAGCGATTGTCTTTCCAGACGCATTCTTCTATCAAATTGAGCCTCATTCTTTTTAACCAGAGTAGTGTACATTTCAAGCCAAATCTGGTTATCTGACATCGCCGTAAGCTTATCGATGTTCGCAGGAGAAACCTTATCCATATCCTCTTGTATTTGATGCCATTTCAAATCTAATGGCCCAGCACCATCCTCAACTTCCTTGATTAATGTTCCGGTTTTAATTGAAGACATAGGTATTCCTGATAACTTCTGACCTCTCCTTTCTGCAACAGACTGATTTAGGGTATTCTTTGCCAAATCTAGTCGTGCAGCTCTGCTCATAAACATTGATTGAAACGCAACCGAGGATTCCTTTTTCCTCTCTGATACTGGTTGGTTGCCTATAGCATCAAGGTTAACAATATTTTCCACAAATGACTCGGCAGCTTTTAATTGCGCTGAGTTTCTGTAGGTCTGAACAATTTTAGGCAAATCTTTCTTACCACCACCAGTCTTCTCCAAAGAATCGAACTCGACCAATTGAGCCATTTTCTTCAGTTCAGGTGATTCAAGATTAACGATCCCTGCTCCCCCAACAGCCGAAGGCGCATACAAGTTCGCAGCAGACTGTCCGCCGTTAGGTATTATCTCGTTCTTTAGTACTTTCTCGATGTAATCGCCCTTGGTCAGAGTACCACACAAACCTTTATCTACGGCATCAGGAGTACAAGTGTTATTTTGCTGTTCTTTGATGCGAGCTGATTGAGCTTCTCTGGAATTTGTTTTATTGAGTGTTTCTTGTGACTTTTTAGCTGAATCAATATTGGTTCTATTTTTTGCAGACGTTTCAGCGGACTTAATTGCTTTTTGTTTTTTTCCAACTGCACACATTTCTGCGTAAGTCTCTAAATGAGAACTAGGAGTGAACTTACGCTCAAATCCTACATTCTTCATTTTTTCTTTCTTTTCAAGGCAAGCCTTATCTACTGTATTACATGAAGGAGCCAAAGCAGGAGGCTCAACTACAACAGCTTTGGAGTCTAGCTGAGTTTTGGTGTAGTCAATTACCTCAGAAATATTTAGATGTTTTATATCATCTCTCCTCAAGAAAGATTCAATAAACTTCACAGAGGCATCTGTTTCATCTGAAATCAATTTTGCCCTATCTTTTTGCCTTTGTGCCTCTATTTGTGCCTTATAGTCCATTTCAAGCTTCATCTGGATTTGGGCAGCGGTTAGATTATCAGTTGAAGTCTTAGAGGCTGCCGATAGCGTAGCCTTTGATGCTTCAGTACCACTAGAGTGAACGGCAGCTATCACATTCTGAGTGGCTTGCATTATTGTTGTCGTCGTTGTTCCTGTAGCCGCAGTTATACGAGCAACATCCTCTGCGATAGGTTGCGTCACTGCTGGCCCAAACCCTGTAGCTATCAATGATTGACTTTGAGCACTATAGGGAATTGCTGCAAGAGCACATGCGACAAATATTTTATTAAGCTTCATTCTTAATATTTTTTGTGAATTATAGCATTATTTTGCAGCAACTTTAATTAGTGCATCAGATAAGTAAACAGCATTCTTTACTTTTTCAGCCACATGAGCCGATATTGGAACAAGCAATTGCCTTGGTTCCATTATAAAGTGTTGTCGAAGTTTAGAGTCTTTAGAAATACTCTCCAATACTGGTGTTATAGACGTATTGATAGCATCTTCTAATATAGAAGCAAACAAAACCTCAGAAACTGTTCCTCCTGCTATTTTTTCAAATATAGTTAAGCTGGAAGAGATAGCTTTTTTAATCTCCTCGTCACCAGCCTTAAGTAGATCATTATAGCTTTCATAACTGAGTGACTCTGTAAGCATAAGTAGAAATGCGAAATCTATATATTTATTTATAGCTCTTGCACAAAGAGTAAGAGCAACCTCTCTAGGAAATGTTTTATTATGACCTATTAAAACGTCATTAACCTTAAGGGAGTCTGTAATCTTACTAGAGAACTCCTCGGTTCTAAACTCTTCACTAGATATAAATAGTCGAGTGAGCATTGTTCTTAGAATTATGGATTGAGAATCACTAAAGCTATTTACATCCAAGGAGTCAAATACTTTCTCCATATAGAAATTAGACTCAGTTAAAATTTTAGCTGCGTCATCATGAGTTACGCCTTGTCGAATTAATTCGGTTAAGGCAAAGGTTAAGTTTAAGGTGATATTCGACATTTTTTATAAAGGATAGTTTTATTCAGCATGATTTTTAAAGTATCTTTCGATAATAAAAGACCTAAAAATGAATAATATTGAATTAAGAATAATGCCTAGCAAGGTTGTGTTCACTGTCTGGATACAACACCTCCTTCACTTGAAGAGAGCAAGCTTTTCCAAGAAATATGAGCATGTTATAGAACTTAACTCTGGTGTTTGTAGTATGTTTGGCTTTGGAAGGCATATTGAAACTAATCACCCAATCATTGCAGCTCCAAGACCTTTAATACCGTGGTTATTTATGGGTAAGATTAATAGAGTGATTATTGCTGGAATGAAATCTGTATATATAGAGTTCGGAGAACCCGAGACTCCATTTTACATGTGCATTAAGTGCTCCAGAAAGCGCATAGCTTGCCTACTCCCAAAGTATGAAGAAACTCAAGACTTAGTTAAAACAATAGATTTTCATGGTTACGTCATAACTGGAGAGAGCGGAGTTGAAATCACAAAGGCTTTAAATAGAGCACCAATTCAAATTGTAAAATCCTTTGACGAGATATCTCCGCCTAAGACTATCGATGCAGAAGACTGGAATGATAACTTAGAGCAAGGCTTTGATATTTATGACACAAGTAATTTTGAAAATTTAAAAGACCCACTGGTTTACTAACTACTATGTACACTACTGAAGACAACAAGTTTATAATTTTTCCTGCTGCTGGCGGAAAATTGAACGAAGAAAGACTGTTCTCGCCCTCAACAAGCATGAGAGAAAAGGATGCTGACCTATTCGCAAAAATGATGATTGAATGCTCTTATTTTTCTGAAGTGTCAAGATTTGCGAACATCACAAATGATGACGAAATGGCTAAAAATTATCTCAAGGAATACTTTAGTGAACTTAAAGCGTGCAACAAAGATAAGGATGTTTACAAATCTAGGATGCCTTTAAACATACCTCTTATAAATAGCGTCCATATACAGTTAACGAAAGCAATGGCTATTAAAAAATAATGCAAAATTCGATAACAAAAACCAAAGGAACAAAAAATGATTACATAAGAAGGGCTATCCTGCTTCAAAGGAAAGCCCTTAATGATTTCTGCCTACTTTTCGAAAAGCCACCAGCCCACAATATTAAAAGTGTAAAATTTGAAGGTAAGTCGGTTGACACTCTTGATATAAAAGAGACAGTGGAGTTCGCATGCGAGTTTTGGGCTAACACGGTATCAAAGCACACATGGAGGTATTATAGAGCATCACTTAGACACTACGCAGAAACCTTACATGAAAGCAGAAAGTTATCTTCTACAGACTTAAGCTTAATCATAAAACTACTAAAGGAAACAAATGGTTCTGACCTTAAGTACAACAGAACATCTGCACAAAAGAAAAAGTACATAAATGATGACGAACTTGTAGTTCTCACAGAAGCACTCGACTCATCCAAATCTAAATACGCAAAGACCTTAAAAGGATGGCTTCATGCTAATTGCCTTGTAGGCTTAAGACCTTGTGAGTGGCAAAACGCTGAAGTGGTAAGCAAGGATGGTAAGATAGCTCTCATGGTAATTAACGCGAAAGCAACAAACGGAAGGAGTCATGGCAAAACTAGGATTATATACCTTAACCACCTACCAGAAAGACTTAGAACATTAGTTGTAAACTTCTCTAAACACATGAGGAGACTATCTGATGACGGAAAGTACAATGATGTATACAGTGGGTGCAGAAGGCTTCTGCAAGAGCTTAATAAGAGGCTATGGAAGCAAAGAAAGAAGAACATCACCCTATATAGCTCTAGACACCAGTTCAGTGCAGATCTAAAGAAGTCTGGAGCTAGTCTGACAGATATCGCTTATCTTATGGGTCACTACAGCACAGAGACAGCTACATCACATTACGGTAAGCGAAGGTACGGAAAGAGCATTGTAAAGCTTCAAGTAGATCAGGAGCTAACAACTGGCGTACAGAAGAAGTTTAAGCCATTCAAGCTCGGATCAAACCCTAAAGTTAAGACACCTACACAGCCACCATCTGTAACTCCAGACTAGATCTTAACTGTATTTTTCAAACTTTACACTCATAGAAAGGGAGCCGCTGTTGGCTCCCTAGTCTTTTTTTTAAAAAATATTCTTACTATTATGCAATCATAGTGCGAAATGAGTTCACAAGGGAGTCCCCCATGAACTGAATAGGATCTTTCTTCACTTCAGGGTCTGGATGTGTTTCCCCTATATTCTCATACACCTTTCTAGCGCCAAAGCCATAAGTAGATGATAAAGCCTTAATGGCTTCCCCTACAGGTAGTTTAGACATTACATTTTGCTTAAGAGCGTTATCTATTGCATCAGATGTGGTCATCCAATACATGTACGGGTACAAAACAAACCTTAAACGCTGAATCAATGTGGCTTTCTTAAATTTAAACAAAGCAACCATTGAGGCACCTCTTGCGCCCTTTGGCCCCGTTAGCTCACTCATTACGAAATCCATAGTGTCTTTATTTAAACCAAAAGTATTCTTGATCTCTTCTGGTGATCCAGCATCATTAGACATAAGGAACGTAGCTGAAAGTAGATTCTGCATATCCTCATCAAAGTCTTTAAGTAATTGAGAAGCAAAGAGATTTACCAAGCTCCATTTACGACCTTCGCGCATTTCCCTTTTAATCTGCGCAATAACTGTTGGTGATTTCAATCTATGATACTCATCATAAACAAGAAGTTTAGGAATAGACTTAACTAACTCTATTCGCCTTTTATGGTAACTAGAGTATTTATCAGGAACCACCTCATAAAGGGTTGAAGAGATAAACATGTTGTTTGACACAATAAACCTAGCCAATGAGTAAAATACAGATGAATCTTTATCCATCTCTGCATTACCTGATTTAGCAACCTTATCAAGGTCAAGAACAATGAATCTAGCCATGCTTACATCAAGGGCAGTTACTCCTGAGAAAACAGGGTATTTCTCAATAGCCTCCATAAGCGCCCTTCTGACGTATGGAACCAACTCCTCGTTGTTATATGCCACTATCCCCTTGTAAGAGTTGTTTACGGTATCACTTATAGTTAGTTGCTGAATCACATCCTGAATGGTCGGTACAGCGAATCTTTGGGCGTACTCTGCCATTACGAGCTTCTTCTTATCGAATAAGTCGTCAACAATTTCCCAATATGTCTTACCTGTAGGGTCGTATCCTATCTTTTTAAGAGCTGAATCCAGCTTAGGCGCTCTTCCCTCTCGATAGTTTCTTGGCTTCTCTTTATCGCTTAGCGTGAAGTAAGCCTCAGCGACTACCTTCCTTAAAAGGTTAGCTGCATCACCATGAACTTTTTCTTCACCTGCTGGAGTGATTATTCCCACAAGAGTTGAGATAATCTGATTCATCTGATCAGAATCAGCACTTCTACAACCTAACTGGGTATCAAAGATGTTGTAGGCGAACTTTTTATTATTCTCGTAAGTGATGTGTTTAAATAAATGCTTCTTATCTTTTGGAGCCATAGCTATCAATGTCTCCACCATCGTCTTCGCAGAGAAACCGTTATCTAAGTATCCAACCATAGGCATCTCACCAGCAATGGTGTCACCAAACAAGTGAGAGAAGGCAATATTTTGCAATAGAACTGATTTACCAGAACCCATCGTTGCACAAACACCGATATTCCAATATTTCTGTTCCGATGATTGAACAGAGTAAGGGTAAAGAACATCACCATTACCAACAAAGTTTAGAGCTGACCTTCTCCAAAATCTTAATCTTCTTCCTAGCGGAAGTTGAGCTACAACGCCTGACAGAGGAGCGTATACAGTACTACCAAAAGTACGAGAGTTTATCCCCTGTATTGAGGTTGCTAAGGCATCAAACGGACAGCCTCTATAGTTTCTAACGACAGAGTTACCCCAACTAGATAACTCACCCTTTAAGTAATCCCTATTCTCAAGCAGTTCTTCAGAATCCTTTGACCATGTGGTTACTGACATTTTGTATTCAACATCAGGTTCACCCAGCTCCTTTAACAGAGAAACAGCATGAATAGATTTTTTAATACGCTTGTTTGAAGCTGGTATCGGCAGAGTTGATAAAAGCTTCTTCCAGAAAAAGGTAAAACTGGATGCTGAAGAAACAGAGAAAGATATCATGCAAGGCACATCAGCCTTTATTGTGTCACCTAAAGAATTGAACAACACAAGGTTTCGTGGAGGATTTTTCACCTCAAACGTACTAAAGTACCTATCACCTACTCTTGCTACACCCTCCGTAAGATCAACATCAACATCGTCCTCCCTAATAAGCTGAGAACTTAATGAATCCCATAACATATGGCTGGCATCATCTTCGAGACCACCAGCATGCTCTTTTGATTTAGGGAAGGTATCTCTATCTGGGAAGATAAACTCGAAGTTCGCACTAAGGAATGGGTAGATAATCTGCGCCATAGATAGCATAGACTTGTCTCTGTTTAAGACCTCAGCGTCTACACCAGATGCGGAAAGACCATCAATTACAGCATCAACATAGTTTTCATGCTTAATCTTGATGTGTGTGTATGTATCTATGAGTCCATGTGCGTCGTCAGCAATAGGTAACTCTTTCCTCGCTTCCTCAATTTCATCTTTTTCCTGATCAATCTGTCGTGGCCTTAGAAATGATGTATTTGTCCATACAGCCATATACACATCTTCGTCGATAATCTGCTTAGAGATGAAATTGACTTGGTCATCAAAGAGATCATCAATCCCTTCAAACTGATAGTTGTTTGCCTTTTCTCTTGCTCCTGCAATTGACTTAGCCACTAACTCTTTCTCTTTACCAACCTCTTTTACGTAAGTTGCATGAATAGAGTGAACACCCTCCTTGATCCCTGCGGAAATCTTAGAAATTAGTGGTTTTAGAGACTCATTGTAGGAGTGGTAATGGTTGTTTTCAGATTGTCGCCCATTAACTTTGATTATTGACATTAAGAAACCATCCTTTGAAACAAAGGTGTTTTTGCCAATCGCTGCGTCAATATCGACTACCTGATCAGGGTCTGTTTTTGTGCCGTTAATGTAGAGTCTGATTAGGTTCTCAACAGCTCCGGCTAAACTTAAATTCATTAGACTTTTTTAAAAAGTATATAAAAAAGCGACTTCATCACAAAGTCGCTATACTGCTATTTTTCTAAGCTAAAAATTATTTCTTAATTTCTTTATCCATAGCCTGAACCAATCCAACCCATTTATCTGGGTGATATTTTTTCAAAACATTTGTACTAAGGTAGGCTAGCTGCCTACTAGCAAGCTTTTCTGAAGGAAACAATCTGACAGAAGAAAATAATTTATTTCTATCCTTGTAGTCAGACTCATCCATCATATACAAAAACTGACATACGATGGCTGGAGTGGAAGCTCCATGACAAATACCAGTATTCAGAACTTCAGACCTCCGCAGAATCAAATCTTCAATATCTGAGACCAAATCCATCATATCCTGATTATCAGAAGCCTGACCCTTAGTGTAGTAAATGTTTAATGCTAAAGCTGAAACCTGCTCTTGGGTTAAATCAGGAGCAAAAATAAGTGTACCTGAGTCTGAAAACCGCACCATATCTAAATTTCGTGGATAATAACAAAGACCACACAAAATCTTGGCACCGCCATTATCCTCAACTTGACCAATAAATGCATCGTCTTCGAATACAGGTAGGTTACAACACTGACAGAACATAACCTCCATAGTCCCCCCTCCACCTAAAGATACTTCTTTTGTTGCGGACTTAACCAAGGATGTTGTTTCCTTGTTAGATAGTTTTTTTAAAGTTTTATACTTTGATATTCCTAACATAATTTTTACTTGTTATATAATTCCAATACTTGATACCCATGCATATATTTGCTCCATTGCCGCAGGAAGGTTGAGGAATAAAGTTGAGAATATGAGAACAATAATTTGTTTTCCATAAGTTGTCTGCCTCTCTTTTCCTTCTGATATTGCGTAAATCTTGAACCATGCAGATAGATAGAAATACATAGCTATTACTTGGAATACACCAATAACAACCTTAAATTTACCCTGCAAGAATTTCTGAAGCTCTGATTCATCAAGCTGTGTGTACTTTTCTTTTAAAGCTTTCTGTAGGTTTGTTGCGGCGGACTCATAGCACTGCCTAGTTGAACCATCAGTTACTACCCCTCCCTCTGTTGAGTTTGGCTTCAAATTGTAAGCAAAACAAAACTGGTTATCTTTGCTTACACTGAAACCTAACGTCTCAGACATAACCATAACACTTGTTGATGGATTCATGAGTATCCCTGCAATAACAAACCTAATTGCTAATTGTCTAGCTGGATTCTCAGCCCTTTGCTTAAACTTATCAAAGTCTGCAAGAGTAGAAACTATAGAAAGAAGAATTGTTGCACCAACAATAAACGAAGCTACATAAAACAAGCCTATAAAAGACTGTATACTTATTGCTGCCTCAAAAAATGATTGTTCACCTTCAGCTTGCGCAAATGCTAGTGAAGGAAATACAACCAATAGTGTTATTAAATATTTCACCCTTATTAAATTTATTTACTTAAATTTAAGCAATTAAGAATGAACCTTCAATCTTACTTACTGAGTAACGACATTAATTATACAGAAATAGTTATTTTAATTAGGCAAAAAAAGAGAGGGTATACCCTCTCTAGTTTGCTTTATCGATTAATTTTGATTTCTGAAAATCACTCTACCGCTCTCGGTCATTACCTCCTTAGTCTCTTTTGTGACTGAGGTAACCTTACCGTAACCATCAATATAATCTCCTACGTTATAGTATTGTATTTTCTGCTTTTTAGGGTCGTCATCCATATCAATAAACACCCGACCATTCACAATACCGCTAAGGTTGTATACTGGCCTTGATGAGCCTTTTGCAACATCAATACCTAGAGCATTAGCAATTGTTCTCTCTTTTCTATCGGGAAGAGAGTTAGAATCAATGCTTTTCGATAGTTCATTGTATTTTGTGTAGAGATCTTCGTTCATTCTTCTTGCTTTATCAGCTTGAGAATAAACTTCATCAATTTCCTTTAACAGCTCCACCTTTAATTCATTGATCTTAACAGAGATGTCTCCACTATCAGCCTTGTTTTCACTGAGTATATTGTTGATTCTATCTTCAAACTTACCCTCAAGAGACTCTAGCCTCTTCAGGGCGACAACAATACCGTTTCTGGCTGTATTATCCTCAACTGAACGAGTAGAAATATCTTTAATTGCACTATGCATATCACTACGAAGAACCAAATCTTGGTTTTCTAGGGAGTCAAGTCTCTTGGTGGCTGTAGCCATCAAGCCTTTAACCTCCCTTAAACTATTCGCAATATCCGTGGCCTTTTCGCCACTAATAGACTCAACGTCATCAATTACAGAACGCAACTCCCCAATGATAGATTCAAACTTCTCAACAGACACATATTCGTCCTGCATAGATTGAATTTCTTTCTTGGTAGACTTATTCATCGATGACTGAAGTCTGTTCACCTCATAGTTCAAATCGTCTTTTGTAGCCAAGCTATCCTTAAGTGCTAGATCATACGCAAAATAACCACCGCCAATAGTTATCGCCGATGTGACGAATGAAGATATTAACGAAACCTTAAGTACACCTGTGGAGCCTTTAGTGGCTTCTGCTTGCTTAGTCGGCTTGCCTTTTGTTTCTTTACTATTTTTCACGTTATCTTGTTTGTCTTTTAATTTAGCTTGTTCAGCCTCCTCGTTTTTATTACTTCGAGCCCCCATTCCTGCCGCTGCACCTAAAGCCGCCACAGCTAATGCATCACTCGCCTCAAACACATCCTCCTGTGCATTTTTCGCATCCCTATCCGTTTCGCTATCTTCCGAACCAAAGTCACCTTCTGAGTCATTGAACTCATCATTATGGTGGTTTCCGTTATAAAGCGAATCTTCATCAGAGTTCAGAACAATATCACTACTCTCAGACAGGAAGTAGTCGTTATATGGGAACTCATCATCAGAACTTACGCTCGAATCAAGACTACTAGAGTCAGCAATAGGTTCTAGACCTTTTTCAGGATTAAGAAAAACCTCTTCCTTTCCATCGCGGTCAAACACGAGCCCTTCATCACTACCCAACTCCAAATCAATATCAGAGTCTTCAAAAGTATCTGAAGGTGCACCATACTCGTCATCAGATGTCACTTCAAAGCTATCATCGTGGATATCGACTTCGGCAGTAATCGCATCATCAAGCTCAGAATCAACATTAACCTCTAATTCCAACTCAGAATCTTCATCAAAAGTTTCAGTCAAATCACTAGGGTCTATATTGAAACCTGTTTCTACCTCAAGCCCTAATTCTACGTCCTCAAAATCTAGTTCCGAATCAGAACTAGAAAGATCAAGGCTTTCATCACTATCACTTTCAACAGAACCAATAGCATCAATAGTGAATTCTAGGTCAACTGATTCTAGACCTTCGTCTCCATTCTCAAAATTTGATTTATCTCCAGTGTCAATATCAGTAGATATTGGAGATTCATTATCTAGTTCTATATCAGGAATACTTAATTCAGTCTCTGTATTTGTTTCAGAGCTTTCAGTATCTAATTCAATGTCTTCGAACTCTAGAGAATCATCAAACTCTAAACCATTGTTATCATCAGATATTGAGTTTGCAGTTATTACCCCTTGATTGTCTTTAGAAATAACTTCTTGGTTTTCACCATCCTTACCCTTTCTCTTGAACTCAAAAATTTCAGAATTCATTATTTTTATTTCTTTTAATTCATAATAGAGTTTTAATCTCAATAAAAAAAGCACCCGAGGGTGCCTTTTGGTTATTTTAATTCTAATTTATCTATCTGAGAACACGAAAGGCACTCTTTCATCAACAACTTGCTCATTAAACATTATACCAATTTGCTCATCAATGAACATTGTGACTGTTGGTGGCCTATCCATTCGACCTCTATATGTATCAGACATTTCTTTTAGTGGCTCACTTGCTGCCATTTGAATTGCCATAGCGGTTCCAGCAGACTCTGCATCAGAATTCGCTGCGCCTGAAGCAGCGCTACCAATAATGTACCCTTGTGTTAAATCGATAGCAGTTGCCATCGCTAAACCTCCCCATCTGTAAGCTCTGTGATAATTCACATCTGAACTCATAAACTCACTGAAAGTGTCCATATTGATTGCTACAGCCTGAATATCAATTTGCTGTCTTCTCCAAATCAATCTATCAAATGTAATTTTGATTTTATCCCTTGGCATATCAACACGGTCGATATATGGAACATCATAAGTACCTCTCAGCATTGCTCCGGCAAGAGGGCCATCCATGATTTCCGCACAAGTATCGCCTTTGTAGTCAGTATTGATCTCACACGCAATACGCGCCTTCATTGTGGTCAATGAAGGTATCCTAACAGGAAGTTCTGTGCTTGATGACTCATTTACCTCAGTAGCACTCACTGAACCCGCACCAGCAATCGGCGTCGTAGGTAGTCCTGCAATTCCTTCTAACCCACCTCTAGAAGGTTGGCCTTGAGCTTGCTGCTGAGTAGCGTCAGGAATGCTCTCAACGCGCTTTATCCCTTTACCAAATGATGGAACTGCAACTAAATTGTTCTCAGCCTCGATAGCCTGCGCCATCGCTACTTGATAGCGAACATAGTTGTTCAGCAATGCTTCTTCGCCGAGATTAAGGTGAAAATTCACTTCATTAGAGCAAGGCTCTCCGTTTTCGTCATTGCCTTCTCGATCACACCCATACCGATCTATATTTGAGTCGTTGAAACCATCTTCATAAAAACCTTCTGAATCTCGACCTAAACGATCTCTACCTGTTTTAGGATTTACCCCATTTGCATTGAATCCATCCTTATCTAAACCTAGGGCATTTAAACCAGTAATACAGTCATAACCGAGTGCATCTTTACCATGACGATTACACCCTAATCTATCGAATCCTCTGTTTGTAAATCCGTTTTGATTATATCCATCTTTCAATCCATCTTTACTAAAACCGAATTTATTGAGTCCAGTGATTTTATGAAAGCCATTATCGTCCCAAGGTTTTTCATGCTTAAGCGGTATACAGTTCTCTCCGTCCCTGTTCTTTGAATAAACATTACAGCCTGACCTGTCGAACCCATCTCTGTCTAGACCTGTTGCACAGCTAAACCCATCCTTGTCGTAACCAAGTCTATCACAACCGAATCGATCATAGCCAAGAGCGTTATATCCGTCCTTTCCATATCCGGCAGAGTCTAGATCGAGATTATTGAACCCCAGCTTATCCTTGCCATCAATTCCAAAACCTGATGAATTCCATTTTGCGTTAGGGTTACATGGCTTACCTGACTTGTCTACGCCCTCGCGACTGCACCCAAATCTATTGAAACCGTCTTTATCGAACCCTTGCTTGTCGTATCCTTCTGAATCTCTACCATACTGGTCGAAGCCATCTTCGCCATACACAGGCTTACCACAAGGGTTGCCAGACTTATCAAGTCCTTCTCTATTACACCCTTGTTTATTGAAACCGTCCCTACCGTAGCCTTCAGAATCAAAACCGTACTGTTCGAAACCATCTTCTCTAAATACAGACTTACCGCATGGCTTGCCAGATTTGTCCAAGCCTGACTTAGAGCACCCCTTAGAGTTGAATCCGTATTGATCGTATCCGTCAGTTCCTAAAACTGGCTTCCCGCATGGATTACCTGACTTATCATATCCGTCACGACCACATCCGCTCTTATCGTGCCCGTATTGATCAAATCCATCCTTGCCTATCTTAGACTCACCGCATGGGTTCCCTGACTTATCAAAACCTGAACGATTACATCCTTCAGCACTGAAGCCCCATCTGTCATACCCTTCTTTATCATAACCTGCAATGTCGAAACCAAACTCATCGTATCCGTCATCACCATATACAGGCTTTTTACACAACTGGTTATTTCGATTTAAACCTTGCCTGTTACAGCCTTCCTTATTGTATCCGTCCTCACCGAAACCTTCAGAATCGTAACCTTGTGAGTTGAACTTAGAACAAGGCTTACCAGATCTATCTATACCTGAGCGATTACAGCCCTCTTTATTAAATCCGTCCTTTCCATAACCTTCTGCGTCGAACTCGTATTGGTCGTATCCATCTTCTCCAATAACAGGCTGACCACATGGTTTTCCAAATTTGTCGTAACCCTCCCTATTGCATCCTTCCTTATTATAACCGAACTGATCGAATCCGTCCGAGCCAAAGATACGTTCTACTTCCTCACATGGATTTCCGTCTCGGTCTAGATTTTCTCTATTGCAACCTCTCTTATCGAAGCCTTCCCTGTCGTACCCGAATTGATCGAATCCATCTTCGCCGTATCGTACTGGATCGCAGGGGTTGCCCTCTCTATCAATGCCTTCTCTGCTACATCCATTGATATCGAAACCGTATCTATCGAATCCGTCCTTATCATACCCTCTTTCATCGAATCCGAACTGATCATATCCATCGGAGCCATATTTAGGTTCTTCGCAAAGCTCTCCTTGCTTATTTAGACCCTGCCTATTACAGCCGTTCTTATCGAACCCCCATCTATCGTATCCGTCCTTGTCGAAACCTAGTTTATTAAAACCGAATTGGTCTAAGCCATCTTTTCCGAACTTAATACTAGAACAAGGCTTGCCAGCTTTATTTAATCCCTTTCGATTACAGCCTTGCTTATTATAACCGTCTCTTCCAAATCCGTCTCTATCGTATCCGTATTGATCATATCCGTCAGATCCATAAACTGGCTTTTCACATACTCTTCCAAGCGCGTCGAGACCTTCACGATTACAGCCGTTCTTATCAAACCCTTGCTTATTATAACCGTCTTTATCGAAACCGTCCCTATCGTAACCTTCGGAGTTAAAGCCTTGCCTATTGTAACCTTCAGCATCTATTCCAAACTGGTCAAATCCATCTTTGCCGAATACTCGCTCTACACACAGATCGTCAGAACTGGTTGAATTTGCTTTACCATTTTCGCACTGTTCGCCATTAACGTCGAGGTTATCTTTGGTGCACCCATCAGCATTTAAGCCTGTTATGCAATTATATCCTTGTTCATCGTATTCAGCGCCTTCCAAGCATGCAGAAGACATGGAAAATAGGCTCTCACTTGTTAAGGAAAGTCCGTCAATAATTGCGCCAGCAGTTGGGTCTATGTCTGTAAACACCGACTTTCCGCTATCAACTGCGTCATTATATTGCTTATCTTCAAGCTCCTTGTTGGCCTTCTTTACATCATCAGAAAGAGAGATCTGCCCTCCATCGTAACCTTTGATGTCCGAACCATCATAAGCACCGCTGTAGATCTCATCTGACTCTGGCTGCAAAGATAGATAAGCAAAGGCACCAGCAACCAAAGCAACCGAAGCGCCAAGTAGGTATTTAAGCCCTTTCTTCTTATCGAAATCTCCTTTCTCAGAGCTATTATTCTTATTTTGATTTAACTTCATTTTTGTCTATTGGTTATTTTCTGGGTTTCTGTAATATTCCTGTTATTAATATTCCATCTTTCTCTATAAACAGAGAACTTATCCTAGGTATTTTGAAAAGCTGTATTCCGTCGACGTTAGGGTGGCTAGCTGGTTCAGGCTCAGGACTCATAACCTTACCCCTTAACCTGATATAATATGAATCTTCATATTCCCAAGCCTGAATATCACTTGATTCTCGACCTTGAATTAACACATTAAGCTTATTTGCTTGGGCTGGAGTAATACCATCAGACATGCTCATTACCGCATCGTCTTTTGTTAAGTTGTTATTGGTTATTTCTGCTTGGAGCGGGTAATAACTAAATTCATTAACTTCGGTATTTGCTCCAGCTTTAAGAACTTTAGCTTGAATTGTATAGTCAACTTTTTCAGGACTTTCCTCTAGATTAAATGATATTGGAGTCAAAAGACCTTTTAATAGAATTGAAAGGTTTGACTTCTTATATTTTTTTTTAGGGAATAACCAAACTGTATATGGATTTACTGTTTTGTAATCAAAAAAAGAACCAGCACCAATACCTATATCCTCGACATCCCAAGGATTTCCAAACTTATCAACAAACACAATTGTTGTTATATAGTTTACGCTAGAATAGATGGTCGGCTTCCCACTTACCATTGATGGATTTATGGTTAATGTTCGGTTTTGCTCTTCAGGCTCCCGAACTGACGAATTAACCATTTTGTCACGTTGCTCAAAGCCTTTTTTGAGAGCAATTGCATTGCTTTCATTCATAGGCATGAAACGACGTTTTAACTGATACGCAGCCAAATCTCTCAACTCCGTATCCCTTGATTCCTTCAGCATAAGAGGTGGTGGCGTTTTCTGCTCTTCATTTGCAAAACCAGTTGAAGCAACCCCAACCAAGATAGAAGAAACTATAAATTTTCGGAGCATTTTTATCTTGAAAGTTAATAAATAAATGACTTGATGACAAATAACCGCACTCATATTCGGGCGTCGTAATTTACTATCTCTATGCCTGCCGGATTGCCATTCTGACCAACAGACTCCCGAACAGAGACCCATATAGTTTTCTCGCCAAAAGTTGAACTATCTGTTCTTTTTGAGAATACCCCGTCTCTCATATAATTTCCTTTTACATGAAACAACCAAACAGGATATTTTTTTGAAATATCCACACCAACGAAGATAGGGGTTTCTGTTACAACAAAGCTTGTTACCCTCACATCACTATTTAGAAGAAATTGCGACTCAACCTCTTTATCTAACTTGAATTTAGAAAAGAATGTAGGCTCAAAAAAAGGCTCAACTTTATCAAAATATGAATCTGCGTCTGACAAAATCAGTGTCTCTATTTTTGCAACTGTCTTCTTTAAGTTAGTGGAAATTGTTGTTGCGGTTAGAATTGCCTTATCAAGAGTCTCGGTTTTACTCACCTTACCCTCACCCCTTAAATCGACTGAATATATCTCTCGCTTAAAGTCTCCAGCAATATCACCTTGCAAATAAACATAAAATGATGAACCAGCCGCGATGGTAAAAATTGAACTTAATAAGGTCGCGTATTTGTTCTTAATTATTCTAGAATTCACGTTTTTCTAAAAATATTAGCAAAAAATAATCTTCATCTATTAATTTTTATATCCAGATTTATAATACTTCTTTAAAACGACTAGGATATATGTCAAATAAAATCCAAAGAGGATTATTAAGTAAAGGCTTTTCTACTCGGGCTGACACCCGTGGAGGATTTGAAAAGTTTCTTGATGGATTCTCTAATGCAAAAGCCGCTGCTATACCGATAGGAGCAGCAGCGATGTCGTTGATTCCTGATATGCAGCCTCATGCTGCCGCTATCTTTGCATGTAGCTTACCTTTAGCTGGACTAGCTTTAGGTAGGAAAATAGATACTCCTCTAAGGAAACCCTATTACGCAAACAGAGATAGCAAGGAATTTGACGGCTTTTTCTTTTTTGGTAATGAAATAGGAACCAACAAGGAAATTTGGCTCGATGACTCTGAAGCAAGACGCCACTGCTTAATATTTGGTACTACCGGAAGTGGAAAATCGGAGTCCTTAATAGGGCTAATTGGCAATTCTATAGCGCAAAATTCTGCATTCACCTATATTGATGGAAAGGCAGACACTGGGCTGTTCTCAAAGATCTTTGCTATGTGCAGGAGATTTGGGAGAGAAGACGATTTACTCGTTATTAACTACATGGTTGGGACTCTTCGCGCAGACCTTAAACGAGATAAAAAGCTAAGCAATACCCTAAATCCTTTTGCTACAGCAACCGCTGAAGCATTATCCGAGCTGCTTACATCTTTACTTCCATCTGGGGGGAGTTCGGACGGGATCTGGAAAGACCGAGCATCTAGCTATATATCAGCTCTTATTAAAGCTCTTGTTGCTTTAAGGGACGACGGAAAGCTTCTGTTAGATGTAAGCGTAATCAGAAGTTTCTTCCAATTAGAAAAAACCATTGAACTATCAAAAAGAACTGATATCAGTGCAGATCACCTTGCAGGTCTGGATGCGTATGTATGCAACCTACCCGGATACAAAGAAGGGTCAGATAACATAGAATCAACTGTATACGAACAGCACGGCTACATAACTATGCAATTCTCCCCTTGCTTCGGCATGCTTTCGGACACCTATTCTCATATCATGAGAACTCAATTGGCTGATTGTAGCTTTGAGGATATTGTGTTGCAAAGAAGGCCGTTGCTTGTGTTATTGCCTGCTTTGGAGAAATCTCCAGCCAATTTGGCAAACCTAGGAAAAATCGTAATTAGCAGCATCAAAGGAATGATGGCAGGCGCTCTTGGAGCTGAGCTAGAAGGAAGAACAGAATACATATTAGATAGCAAACCCACGAACGGAAGAACCTATCAATGCGTGTTCGATGAATATGGTTTCAACTCACTATTCAAGTCTAGTGAGAAAGTAGCCCCTCTTTTTCGAAAGTTTAAGAGTGCACTTTGTGAATTGCTGGGAAACACCTTAAGCCAAAAACACTACAACGGAATTGGAAACAATAAACGTGAAAGTTTGAAAAGTTCTTGGATTGGAAAATCAGCAGCGAAGCCCCTAATCGCATAAGCGCACGGGGAACGTTCAACGACTATCGAAACGACAGACAATGTCTGGAACGAAGTAGAGTACAGGAGCAAGCTAAGGCTCTTGGAAGCGCAAAGCACCTAAGTCTTAATAGATATGGTGAAGATATAGTCTCGACATCTAGCTAACAGCTAGAGCAGCCGTAAGGCGGCACTCTCAATGCGAGAGAGTGTGAAGGTAACGTACTACTCAGTTGAAGGTGCGGCAGTAATGCCAGCACAGGCCCGTAAAAGTCTAAATAGATACTGCGGCCTTATGTGGAAACACATAAGTGAAAACTTTGTGAATTGCTGGGACTGACCTTAGAGCCTGATTCACCACAACGCAACCAGAAACGGTAAACGTGAGGGTTTGAAAAGAATCAGGATTGGAAAATCAGCAGCGAAGCCCCTAACCGCTTATGCATATGGGGAACGTTCAACGA
>NZ_JAHKPM010000017.1:0-151780 GCF_018860525.1 Vibrio hepatarius | reverse complement strand
AGTTGCGATGAAAAGTGAAGTTAAAGGGTATTGGATTCTCGCTAATTTTTGCAGGACAAGACTACCAAGCGTTTGAGCAATTAAGCGCCCTTATGTGGAAACACATAAGTGAAAACTTTGTGAATTGCTGGGACTGACCTTAGAGCCTGATTCACCACAACGCAACCAGAAACGGTAAACGTGAGGGTTTGAAAAGAATCAGGATTGGAAAATCAGCAGCGAAGCCCCTAACCGCTTATGTATATGGGGAACGTTCAACGACTATCGAAACGACAGACAATGTCTGGAACGGAGTAGAGTACAGGAGCAAGCTAAGGCTCTTGGAAGTGCAAAGCACCTAAGTCTTAATAGATATGGTGAAGATATAGTCTCGACATCTAGCTAACAGCTAGAGCAGCCGTAAGGCGACTTTTCAGTTGCGATGAAAAGTGAAGGATTCGTTAAAAAAGGAAGTGAAGAGGAAGCCGCGAGTATACGAAGCAACTGCGCGACAAAAATTTGTATGTGTCTTGAAGATGCCACAGAAACAGCCGACATTTTTGTAGACGGAGCGGGAGAAGATTACGACCAAGTTGAAACTGGCTTGGAGCGTGAAGGAGGAATGTTTGGCTCAAAATATGTTAAGAAAAAGGAAATATCTTACGAGAAGAGAAAGCGTGTTGATGTACTCGACTTAAAAGATCAAGCTCCGGGCGAATACCATCTTCTTAACATGGCTGCTCTGATTAGAGGTAGGTCGTTTTATGCGAACCCTTCTAAACCAAAAGAGCTAAGAGTTAACACTTTTGTTAGGGTAAAACCACCGTCATTTAATGAGGTTCACACTACCCAGAAAGGTCTAACTGAACTCAAAAAGCAATTTACAGAAGTAAAGAGAACGAATAAAAAACTGAATAGTTTATGGAATTCTCATGTAGATGAAGATAACAAGGATTTATCTAAGAACCTTACGTTCTTGGTGGATAAGGAGCCATTAACTCAAGCTGCATTTGCTTTAGCACTAAGAAAAAACGCTATTGACTTAGTAGATCAAACCATGGTGCTGAAACTTAAGGAGCTAGAATCGGTTGTAAACAGAAAATTAACAACTGAAGAAAAGTTCAATGATACAGAAAGTTTTGAGAGAGTAACTGCCTCGCAACTCGATGAAACTGCTAAAAGAATGACACTGAACCAAAACCCTAAGGAGAAATTACATAGGTTAGTTCAGGAGAATGAGCAGATCGTAATAAATGAAGTAGACCTCGACGCTAACCCTCTGGTTTCATTTGACGTAGAGCTAGATTACGCAAACGAAACAATTGAGAGTCTATCTAACGACATCATAAAAAGGTGGCGTGCAAAAGGGCTGCTAAATGAAGAGACCTTCGTGGTTACACCTGATATGCAGGCTGACTTAGCATACGCTGCCTCTCAGGAACTTATACTATCAGGGACTAACTTCAAAAAGGTTCTAGAAAGTGAGCAGGGAGAGATCGAGGAATTCGACTTTGATGCATTAACAAACTAATTTATCAATAAAAAGATATGGAAAAAATCAAGGACTTAATGATGCGCTCTGCAAAGGGCGCTGGTATCCCAGACAAAATAGAGCTACCTCAAGGGTCAGGTATGCGTTTGAGATTCCTTATGAGCGGGAGGCTGATGATACCACTTGCAATAATGCTAACAAACATCAACCACTACAGGGCTTTTGGGAAAGAATTGATACACATCGAAGGCGGGATTATACCAGATGGGGAGCTACCTTTTGGTTGCCGAATTGAGGGGGATATTGATCTCAACCTAACCTCCTACCCCATCGGATACATACTGATAGCGATTACATCAACTTTCAATGACCTAAAGCCTTACATATTGAACGGAAAAATAGACGAACTGACACTTTTATGGACAAACAAAGTTGAAAAAGCTTCTCGCGGCAAGAAGACTCTTAGCATAAAAGACTATTCAGAGCTACCCCCACTAAAGCAAATGAAGAAAATGTAAGAAAATCATAGAGGGCTTACGCCCTCTCTTTTGCTAAAGATTACTCTCAATCTTGTTAAAAGAGAAAATCGTGGTAATATGGTGACATTTGGAAAGCCGACAATAAAATGTAGAAAAAAGATGAACGAAGTCCAAATCCTAAAGTGCGTAAAACACATGCTTTCTGATAAAAGAAGTCATGCTGTAATGCGCATGGTTATTCTTTTGCTTGAAAAAGCAGACAAAACTACGCCAGAAAACCCACTTCATCTAAGCTCAGAAAACAAGTTCCTCAAGCGTCACTTTGAGTCTGTTGGGGTTACCGAATTCCTAGCTGACCTAAAAGAGCTAGTCAGCATCTCAAGCCAAGTGATGACTAGCACAAAGATTAGCAGCACAAAAAACGCTCACACTTTTCAATTTAGCTTTGATGGCATCTCTGCCTTTTTCAGCATACCAGTTAGAGAAAAGAAAAAATTGTCATTAAAAAAGGTCGATATCCTTGAGAAAGACATTCAAACAGTATGGCTGCATTGGCTAGAAGTCATTGGATCACAGAAAGAAATATACAAAAGAGCGCCAACACTGACCAAAGATCGTCGAAAGTGGATTCGGGATGGATTAGTGATAGCTACAGCAGATGAACTTAACTTGGCAATCGATGGTTGTGTAAGAAGCCCATTCCATATGGGTTATAAAATCGACGAAAAATTATGGAGTATAACAAAACAAAAACACTACTGCGAACCATGCAACATATTCAGAAATAGAGACAAAATAGAAAACCTCATAATAAAATGTGAGGACAAGCACTACCTTTATCAGGTCGAAGAAGCAAACCAAAGACGGAACCTAAGGTACTTCGGCGGGACGGACACCGCACTTACCGACATCAGCGAAGAAGAAGAGACTGAAGCAAATGAAGCATCAGGCAAAAAAACGAAACTCGAACTTTTAATGAGTTGCTAAAAAATTTATGCATAAGTGGCGATATAATGACAAGTGAACTACCTGAAGAACTAAGATTACTATTCCTTTCTGAGCAGGGAATTACACTGTCAACCAGTGATGACGGACTCAATGATGACGAAGCAAAATCATTTTCTGAAGCAAAGAAAATGTTTAAAAATGAAATTCACCCTTTATTCACGACTCTTTGGGGGGAGATATGGATCAACAACTCTCAAATCGATGGTGGTGGAATAAATTTCAACAGCAGAGCATGCCAACTATGGTTTATTTGTCTGCAAGGTCTTAATGCCAAATATGTAGCTAAAGCACTAGATGAGTTTGTTAACGATACGGGCGGAAAGTACCCACCAAACCCACTCCAATTCAGATATTACTGTAAAAACGTAAAGCAAAAAGATGTAGAACAAAGCGGCAAAGACAGAAATTTGCAGCTCCTAAACTAACAGCCACCAAAAAGTAGAAAAAACGATGTCAACAGAAGCGAATAAGTACAACCTTGAATCTGACAGAAGGAACTGTGAGAGAATTATTTCAGCCTACGCTGTGCGATTCCCTCACCTCATTGAGAGAATACCCTTAGATAGATTCAAAAACGAATCTCTTAAAATTATTTGCAAGCAGGTGAAAACCCTTTACAAGCAAGACGAAGAAGAGATTTCGCTTGATACTATCCAAAGTTACGCAGTCCCAAGACTAGCAACAACTAACTTCACGGAAGAGCAATGCCGTTCAGCCATTGAGGAGCTGCACAATGTAGCTCAAAAACTTGAGAATGAGAAAAATTTAGCAGGGCACCTCTCTAAGTTAAAAGAAATCGAAACAAAAGAATCTTTGCTCTCGATGTCAGTAGCCATCACAGACAGAGTTAAGTCTGGTGATGAAGTAAAAAAAATTTGCGCGATTGGTAATGAGCTTATTGAGCTTGGCAATCGTGTTAAAGACTCTCATAAGTCTGTTACAGTTGGTGATGCCTTTGAATCCTTGATGACCACGATCATCAAGGCTCGCGAAGAAGAAAGCGATGTCGGTGTTCCCTACCCGATTGAATGCATGGCTAGAAATCTTGGTACGCTATACCCTTCGGACTTAGTCGTTGTTGCTGCGCGACCTGCTGTAGGTAAAACAGCATTGGGTCTAAATCTGTGCAGATATTCAGATGCCGCATTCGGATTCATTTCTTCTGAAATGGCTAAAGAGCAGTTGGCTATGCGTTTCGTTGCCATGGACTCAGGTATACCTGCTAACAAAATACGTGATGCCAAAAACCTCAGTGAAGCGGAAGTCCAAACTATCTCTGAATGTTGGACACGACATAAAGGCAGAAAACTCTTAATTGAAGAGAAAGGTGGGATAAATATCGGCGAAATTGAGGAAATCGCTGAAAGTTGGGTCAATATGCATGGCATTAAAGTTCTAATTGTCGATTATGCACAACGAATAAACTCAGACAGAAATCACAACAGTGAGTCTGAAAAAATTGGTCATGTGACAAAAAGGCTAAAAGAATTAGCAAAAAGATTAGGGATTTGCGTTGTACTTTTGGCGCAGATTAACCGCGATTCTGTCAAAGGTGACAGAAAACCTCAGACACATGACATTAAAGGTAGTGGCGACATCGAGCAAGAAGCTGATGTAATTATACTCATGCATAAACCTTCTATGGGTACAGCAGAAGCTAATGGTCGCTGCATTATAGAGATGATTGTTGACAAAAACCGTCACGGAAAAGTTGGTCTTTTGGTAACTGAATATGTTGCGGATCGAGTTACTTTCACTGACCCAAGCAGCGATGTTGTGGAAAAATACAAGTAACAGGAAGCCCCATAGTAGCTAAGTACAGGTAATAAAAAGGCACCGACAGGTGCCTTTTTTTATACAAGACTTTAAATAATGAGTCTATCTTAATAAGATTAATAAAAAAATGTACTTCAAGAAGACTGAGGTTATTGACCATAGATTAGGGAAAAAGCCAAGAATTTCTTACGCTTATGCCGCTGAATTTGTTCGAAGGGTTAATATACTCCTATCATCTGTTGCGCTCACTATTGTTGGGTTGACAGCATATTTTTTCTTAACTGAAATCCACCTAGATAGGGAGGCATACTTTGTAAAATCAACAGGTGAATTTAAATTAATACAATACTCTAAGGAGATAAAAGAACAAGCAATAAACATATTCTATGAAAGAGGAGTCAAATAATTTAGATAGCGAAACTTACTCAAAGGCTATAAATAAAAGTAAGGGAGGCTCTAAAGCTTTAAAAATTGAAATTGCAGGGTTGGCTATTAATGTTGCCTCAATTGCAATATGCGCTCTAGCCTTAACTTCAGCTCTAACATTCAGAGTTCCTCCTGAAATTATAGCTGTAAACGATGGCGGGAGTTATTTCGAAAAAGTTCCACTTGACACACCCAATAAAGATGATGAGGAGATGAAGCAATGGGTTACAGATAGAGTTATTGAAGCCTTTGATTACAACTTCACTAACCAAGCTGAGCACGCCACTAGCCTCGCTCAAAACTATACCCCTGAAGCTCTCAGCAACCTTGATTCATTTATAAATGGAAAAACCTCTAACGGGAAATTTGTCGAGAGTATGCTTAAAAGGAGAGTGAATAAAGAGGCAGGGATAGTAAAATTCGTACTAGCTGATGGGATAACTCTTGCATCAGGAAAAGTAAGATCTCTTCATGGTTGGCAAGCAAAAACAAAAGGAACCCTTGTTTTATACACCAAAAGCGGAGTAATAAGACTTGGAAGATATGGAGTTACGGTTGTTATCATTAGAGCAGACGAAAACGAAAACCAAGATGGGTTGAAAATTCAATCTATTCAAATGGAAAAACTATCCTAAAAATTATGAGCAATAAACTATCATCTATAAACGAACAAGTGAATACAGAAATATCTGAATTCATTGAAATGTGTAATCAAATTGATTTTGAAAGTCTGGATGAACTGAGCAAAGCCGAAATGCTAGCTACTCTCGATGATTTCAGAACAGATATTTCAAACCTTACAAGCTTAGAAGGGTTGTCTCAAAATCTTGAGGCTGCGCTTCAGACTGGACTAGCAAACACTTTGACTAAAGATATGAAGCTTTCTTCGGAGTATAACATGAAGGCCAAGTTCGAAGCTCAAAAAATCGAAAATGAGAAAAATAACACAATAGGGTATGACAAACTCCAAAGAGATTAATCAGCTAAGGCAGAAACAGAAGGTAATCAGACACCTGACCAATGAAGCCTTCATTGCTATTTCAGAAGTAGATACCCCAACCGACTCAAAATTCTCTATTGATGGACTGGGTATCATAGCCAACAAAGCAATAAACAAGGTGGTTAAACTCCTAACGCCCGACATTAGTTCAATCAGAGAATTAGAGGCGAAGTTTAAGGACAAACCTACAAGGTCAGCCGCCAATCAATTGCTATCTCATTCCAGAGAACTTTTATCAAAAAAGCTAAATACTGATGCAGTGAGAATTCTTTCATCACTTACCAAGAAAAAAGTTCAAGAGGCAATCGTTATGTTAGGCTCAATTTTTATGAATGGAGTAAAAGACAGGATAGGAAAGATTGAATTCAAATATCCTCAAAATGCCATGAAATGCCTTACTCTGGGTGTAGAGTGTGGTAATATAGAGGCGGGCTATCTGCTTGGTGCTTTACTAAGAACATTTGGTCAAAACGATAAGGCCAAAGAAGTATTTTTGAAAAATATGAAACTTGGTTGCGTAAAGTCGGCTGCTGAAGTCATTATATTACTACAAGTGGAGGCCGCTTCAGCACCAGATGAGAAAAGTAGAGCAATCCTTAAGCAGAAGATAAAAAATTTAAGAACAGACCTAACATATTCACCGAATTAAACTATGAAGTTATACATAACAGAAAAGAAAACCGTAGCAACAGCCTTTGAGCCAGTTCTAGGGAAAAAGTCTTTAGGAGTGGGTGGCTTGTCATACATCACAAATAACGGTGATGTCGTGACATGGCTTAGTGGTCACGTTCTAGAATTGATAGACGCAAAGGATTACGACCCTAAGTATGCCAAATGGGATCTAAAAAACTTACCAATCCTACCTGATCCTTTTGTCTTTAGGCCACCTAAAGATAAAAAAACACCACTAGGCAAGGAAGACAATTCGTTTAAGAGAAAGATCTTAGACAATGTATTGAACCTTATTAAGCAAGCAGACACTGTTTGCTTAGCAACCGACCCTGATGCTGAGGGGGAGTTACTAGGGAGAGAAGTTATAGAGTACAGCGGATATAAAGGTAAATTAACCCGTGTCCTCCCTACTTCACTTGAAGTTAATGACATTAAGAAAACCCTTAGTGATGAATTCCCAGCGGAAAGAACCGAGCTAGTTGGTAAGGCCGGATTAGCTCGCTCTCATATAGACTGGATAGTTGGGATCAACACGACAGTAGGTCTGACAGCATACAACAGAAACAAAGTATCTAAACCACTTAATGCTGGTAGAGTGCAAACAGCTATAGTTAAGATTTTGCACCTTAATCACGTAGCTAGAGAAACCTTTGTTGCGCAGAATACATATGAAGTAAAAGCGACGGCTCTTGTTGACGGTTCCCCACTGGAACTGAAATATACTCCTACTAAAGATGAAGCGATAATCCTTGATGCAAAATCAGATGATTACGATAGCCAAAAGGCAAAATCACTGGTAGATGCCTTAACCAGTAGACTTAATGGTAAAAATGGAGTGGCCACATCTTGCATTAAACAGCGAAAACAGAAAGAATGCCCTCAAGGGTACAGTCTAAGTGACCTGCAAATTGACCTAAACAAAAAGTACGGAATATCGTCATCAGATGCCCTTGCAGCCACACAATCCTTGTATGACAAAAAGTATGTGACCTACCCTAGGACTGATAACAACTATTTCCCTGAGGATGCGCACAATTACGCACCTACAGTTATCTCAAATATAACGAAACTAGAATTTTCTCAAGGCATTACAGGGATCTACACAAAGAAAAAGAATTCTAACTGGGACACATCAAAATTCAATAACCACCACGCAATAATGCCAACTCGAATGGTTGTCCCATTCGATAAACTAACAGACCACGAAAAAACTGTATACAAAATGGTATGCAGAAGATACATGATGCAGTTCCTTCCGAATTATGAGTATGACAATACGGTAATTACGGTAGATATTGTTGGTTGTGAGTTCAAAACAACCGGAAACATTATGGTTAACCTTGGTTGGAAATTAGCTTTAGGCTCCAGCTCAAGCAACTCTAAGGATGATGACGAAACTGATGATGACTCTGATAAGTCGCTTCCAATGGTGGAAAAGGGAACTACAACCACCGATACATCAGTATTCACGAAAGAAGGTAAGACTCAAAAACCAGCTCTTTACACAGAGGCAAAAATACTACAAGTCTTAAAAAATCCTTCCAAATTCATTGGCGAAAATAAACTAAAAAAAGTCTTAAAAGACAGAAAACAGGGCATTGGTCGAGAATCTACAAGATCAACCATCCTGAAACAGATGCTAGCTAATGGTTTCTACTCTCTAGAGGGAAAGAAAAAGTTTTTCCAACTTACTGACAAAGGCTTAGTGATCGCAGAAATTGCACCACCTTTGCTGCTTGATTTGTCACTTACAGCAAGCCTTGAGCAAGCCTTTTGGCAAATCGAAAAAGGCGAACTTTCGTATGATCAACTAATCAGTGAGTATAAAAACTCAACAAAAGAGATAATTGACTCGATCAACAGGGGCGAATGTAAGCTTGAAAGGTATCTTGTAAAAACAGAGAAGTGTCTATCTTGCAAGAATGGAACAATGACACAAAGAACGAACCGAGAAAAACAAAAGTATTGGCAATGTAATGACTGTAGTGCGACTTTTAACGACAAGAATGGAAAGCCTGTAGCAAGAGCTAAGCCTCAGAAATGCACCAAGTGTAGCAATGAAACATTTACAAGATTTATGTTTAAGGGAAGCAAAGATAAGTATGGATGGTACTGTAAGCCGTGCACACTCGTTCTCCCTGATCTTGAGCAGAAACCCAAGGTTCAAATGCATTCCTGTAAAAAATGTTCTTCTCATCTAAATTATGGGTACTCGGCTGACAAAAAGGTTTCTTACTGGAGATGCTCTAGCAAATCATGCAACACCTTCTATGAAGATAAAAATCTTTCAGTTGGAGAGGAGAAATCAACTAATCGAGTATACAAAACTGCACCATGCAATAAGTGCAAAGGAGAATTAAAGCAATTAACCAGAAGAGCTGACGGCAAAAAGTTTTGGCTTTGTAACAACAGAGAAGTAGAAGGCATTATGTGTCAAGCGAGTTACGACGACAAAGACGATAAGCCAATGACCGATGTGTTGGAAGTAGAATGCCCAAGCTGTAAGACGGGTATACTAAGAAGAAAGGTTTGGAAAGATAAAGCTTTCTGGGGATGCAGTAACTACAGTGCTAAAAATCAATGCAAGTTTAGCGCAAAGGACAATAACGGCGAACCCGTCCTTCTACTAAACTAGCTTCATTAAATTTTATTTATCAAAGATGGGTGCTAATATAGACCCATCTTTTTTTATCTTTGGCAGACTTATGGGACGAATTGAGTTAGACACAGAGTATGGGTTGCTTACTGTTAGATATGAATCAAACCAATGGAAGAAAAACAGACTTGAACCATTGAGGCTACGCTGGAACCCAACTAGTGGCGCTTATGAAACCTCTGTCAGTAGAGCTGAAGAGGTTATTAATCACATCAAAGCTATAGGCTCGTATGTAAAGCTTTCACCTAGAATTCAGGAAACTGTCGGTTTAAACGAATTTGGGCAGACTGAAGATGAAGTGAAAGTCGATATAGAGAAGTGGGCTTATCATGAATCATTCGCAGATCAGCCCTCAGAATCGTTTGATATTGAATCAATTGGCTTTAGAGATGGATTTACCCCATACGGATATCAATTGGCTGGGGTTGAGCAAGCCGTAAAAAAAAATGGGCGAATACTGATTGCTGATGATATGGGTCTAGGCAAAACTCTTCAAGCTTGTGGAATTATCGGCATTTATCGAAAGTACCTACCTGCTGTCATAGCATGCCCTAAAAGTGTTCTTTATAACTGGAAGTCTGAACTTCTAAGGTTTTTAGATTTCCTTGACGAAGATGATATTTGCATCTTAGATGACTCATCAAAAAAACCTGAACAACTTATATCTATTTGCACTCATCGGTATGCAGTAACCCATGAAAAAGAAATTAAGGAGTACCTGAATGTCAACGGTATCCTAATTTCAGATGAAGCTCACACGGGTAAGGAAAAAGATACACAGGTAGGCTCTACGCAAATTGATTTGGCGCACTTCTCTAAGTGCTATATCCCTCTTACAGGAACCCCAGTACTAAACTACGTTAGAGAGTTGTACGCATTACTTCACGGTCTAGATCCGGTTAAATGGAATGACTACCAAAAGTTTACTGAAAGATATTGCGAAGGCCACTGGAAGAAAGTTACAAAGATGCAAACGGTTTGGTGGGATTACGGAACTTCAAACTTAGAAGAGCTTATGGAGATCCTTAGAAACGACTATATGGTTAGGCGATTAAAAATAGACGTTCTAAACCAGCTCCCTGAAAAGCAAAGAACTACTCATACACTGAACCTGACAAAAGAAGATGCTGCTTTCGATGAATTTATGGAAAATCTAAAGGAAGTAGCTAAACCCATTTTGGTCAAAAATAGATTCTCTGTCAGGAAGTCAGCCGATGAAGTTAGGAAGGCTATAGGCATGTACAACGAGGAGCATTCCGAATCAGAGCTTGAGGAGATTTCTGACGAAGAAAGACGCCAAAAAGACCCGATTTTCAGGCTGTATGAGGAGTCAGGGTTAAGTAAGGTGGAGAATGTTGCTGAAAGTATCGTAGATATGTTCGAAAACAACCCAAGTAACAAATTCATCCTATTCTTCCAGCACAAAAGTGTATTAAATCGACTAAGGGAAATACTTCAGGAAAAATACCCTGAGTACTCTGACATACTTATAACTGGTGATGTAAGCAGCAAAAAACGAGAAGAAGAAAAGTTAAAATACCAAAATAATCCAAGCTGCAAGTTTGCGTACCTAACTATTGGGGCTGGTTATGCAGGAATCACCTTAACAGCAGGTAACATTGTGGGTATGGTGCAGCAACCATGGTCACCTAAGGTTGCAGAGCAATGTGAAGACAGGTCGCACCGTATTGGTCAAGAACAGGAAGTTAATGTCGTCTACTGGTTGAGTGCAAATAAATTTGACACAGCTCAACATAGCCTTCTTAGCAAGAAGGCGGACACCTCAACTACGGTACTGGATGGCTCCAGAGGCGAGCGATTTTCTACAAATAAAAACGCCGAGAATGATGCATTCAATTCCAATGATGCATTTATTGCTCTACTTGGAGTCATCTCTGATGAGATTCAGGAAGAGTTTCTCGAAGCAGCTTAAAAAAATGAACGGAGCCATTTGGCTCCGTTTTGAATACAGATAAGGAAGTTTTTATCTGGTAATTTCAATCTCCTCATCATTTTCAGAAAGAAGCTTAATCCTACTTGTGGAAAACTCAACGACCTTATATTTATGTATGTGTCTTATCATAGGGTAAAAAACTGCTTCTTCGTCGCTTTCACTTATAACCGTGCTGGCAAAAACTGTATCTTCATCATAATCCTTCCATTCGTAAGCAAGAACGACCTCAACACCAGAAGGAGTTACCTTCTTAATTTTACCTGTAGGCTTGTAAAATGGTGACTCATATGACTGATAGTCGAATTTAACACCATCTTCATCCGACATGGTCGGCTCTACTTGCTCTACCCCTAACTCATTAGGCAAATTCTGTTCTGTTTGGTTTGATATATATCGACCGTTATTCAGCTTAGACTCCATATCAGAAATTTTAGAGTTTAAGAACTCAGCCATTTTCTCAAAGAACTTCTGTTGCTCTTTTTGAATTGCAGAGATATCTGTCTCCTTTGGCTTGGATTGAGACTGGCTCTGGATTGCATTACCATGGGAATCTACTGTTCCAGCAATTTCAATATTATGAGGTAACATTGATGTGTTAGCTGAAATAATCTGAGCTTGCTCACCAGCTTCCTCCGGCTTTAAAACTTCTTTCTTTTTCAAGCTTAGGTTTAAGAACTCTTGGAGTGAATTAATTTCATTATAAGCGTTCTCAGAACTAGATCCTGAAGGATGAATTCCTGCTGATTTCTGCAAATTCTTATTGGCTATTTGAAGCTGTATGGCTTGGTTTTTAGCGGTTTCTATGCCACTAACCTTCTTCCAGTAATGCTCTTGACCGTTTAGTAAATCAATATCCTTCGAAGTAAGCTCACCATCGACAGCAGCTCCTTCCTGCGCAAACGCTCCATTTGATAAAACCATCACACTCAGAGGAGCAAAAAAAATAAATTTATTCATATTTTTTATTATTAATTATTTACGAAATAAAATCTTGATTCAACTCGTTAATTGAAATATCAACCTCCATAAAGGAACCTTCATAAGATTCAATCACTTTAACACCATCAATGAAGATGTATGGATTAGATATAACATCCGACACAGACCATACACCGAACACACCATCGGTAATCTTTAACTTAATAGTAGAGCCTTTGATTATCTTTTTATTTTTGAACTTTTCAGACGTTACACCAGACGGAAAACTCCTAGTGACGACGGGATTAGACCACAAATACTGATTAGTGGACTGGAAAATCGGATATAGGTTTTGCTCAATACCCATCTCACCAAGAAGCCTATCAGAGTGCTCTGGAGGAACTACAGGTTTAATCATCCTGTACTCCTCTATCGACTGTTTCATTCTCTTCAAAACATCTTTGTTGGAGCTTGATATTTCCTCAATTCTATCAAGAATATAGCCTATAGATTGACTATCTCTTCGTTCAAAAATACCCAGACTATCGACAGAATATTCAACTGTCTCAATCTCACGCTTAGCTGAATCTAGCTCCTGTTGTGTTTGGCGCAACTTAGCCATAACAGAAGCTTTAGCGTTTATGAAGTTCCTTTTTTCTTCTAGGTAGTTTGCATACTCCTTACCCTGCTCCCTATGGACTATGATGCCATATACCCTTTTAGCTCCCCTCTCAGTTAGGCTGACAGCAGTTGCAACAACCCCATGCTTTTCCTTCAAGTACGCCACCAAAGCCTCATCCAGCTCCTTGTAGGTTGATGATATTGGATACTCGCCATCTCTAGAGTAAGTGACTATAAATTTATCATTACTATACTCAACAATATCTCTAGACCAACCCTTTAATTTTACTGGTGAAACATCCCTGATTCTGAGCACATTCTGCAATATCTCTTGATTAGAAAGCCCACGGGATAGCACATAGTCGTTAAACTCTTCCTTACCCAGCAAGAGAACTCTTTCATCGGACATTTTTTGAGCTTTCTTCTCGTCATTTGAAATATCATTAAAACTCTTTTTGAGCTTATTGTATTGTGACGTAAATGCATGGCTGTGCTCACCATCCCTAATGTCAATTACCTCCTGAGGTAGACTAGTTACGAGTGAATACATCAATGCCCCAAAGCCTCCCAGAGATAGTAATCCAGCAGCATATATCTTAGTTTTAAGATTTCCTGCTTGCCTTTTAACCTTCGCGCCGGAAACATTGAAAGACTTGAGTTCTTCTTCTGACAAAGGAATATGTTCAACCCTTGGATCTAAAGAAGGGTCGTCTAAATAAACGCTGTCCCCAATGTTAATGATCTTGAAGTTTTCTGATGACTCTGATAAATCAACAACCTCACGTATATAACTCCTAAGTGGGTACAACTCCATAAGACTGTCACTATCATCAGCAACGTCAATACACCCATCCGAATCAAAGCTCACAACCCAATAAAGCTCGTCTGAAACTTTGGCAAAATACAAGGTGTTTGATTCGCCGAAATAATTAGCAGCCAAAAGAGGCATCCCTAAAAAATCTTTGCTACAAGATCCAATTTGGGCACTGGATTTGTTTTCAATAATGCAACCCATTGTGGTTCCAGTTGAGATCAACTGATTGTTAACCTTCAGTTTTCTTGAGAATCCTGATTTTTCCTTAATCGCTGGAAGCCAATTTGCTCCAACGTGAAACTTCTGATCCTCAATAATGACGGTGTTTTTACCGCTTAGTTCCCATTTCATACAAGTCAATTTAATTGGGCGGCATCTGCGCCCCTTATTTAATTTATTTACTTTAGAACATAAGGCGTAGCCAATAAGATACTTATATCTCTTCGAGTCTTCGTTTTCTCATTACCACCTAAGATGAAAGAATCTTCACCAAATGGGCCAGAAGCCTCAGCAACTTTTCGATTTATTTCTTTAATTGAAACAACGCGAGTTTCCCCGTTTCTAAGCATGGCCTTAACATTGTGGTTATCCAGAGCATTCTTAGGTAAAATTATGTTATTCATATTAGGAACCTCTTTCATGTTTAGGTTCTCTATCAAACTGATCTTTCCATCAACCAGAATTCTGTCCTTGAAAACCCTGTTTTTCCAGATACTAGTAATACCAGTTTTGTTTACCTCTTTGGTAGGGGTAAGCGTTTCTTTACCATCCTCATTTGTCTCTTTTTCTACCGAAGCAAAGTAGTGCTCCTCCTCTACTGACTGGAAAGGAGTTAATTGATTATTCATTGTCAGAATTGGAGTATCGAATCTGTAAGAAATCGACCCTAAACGACCGAGTGAACCAATCATTGCTGAAACGCCAGCTTTACTGAAGTTAAGATTAAATATATTTGAGAAAGTCGATAAATCACCACCTAATTTTGCTCCACCCTGTACCGCTCCGGTAACTAAATCTGTAGCTGTCAGGTTCATTCCGATTTTAGAAGACTCTTCAAAAGAAACTTTAATAAATGTAAGATTTAGAAGAACTTGAGTGCCAGATGATGCATTCAATTGATCAACAACCCTACCAATCTTCTGAATTGCATTCTTGGTATCTGTAATAGCAACTCTACCATTTTTCAGATCGAAAGCAGCTTTGCCATCTGGCGATAGCATTTGCTCAATCATCGATTTGATATCATCCCAATGAGTTGCCTCTTCGTTAAAGGTAGCCTTCTGGGAAGTACTTGACTTAGAGGAAGATGCGCCATCAGATGTCCCTGCATCTGAATCACTAGAAGTATCGATAATAGACTCTAGAGTAAATTTGTCGGTATTGTCTATTAGCTCAAATACAACAGTATCTAGGTCATAAAGAATAAAACTATCACTATCATCGTCGTACTTCCAAGAGAGTCCTCGATCTAAGGCTAACCAGTCAAAGAACCCAGAGAGAGAACCTGAATAATCAATTTTTTGAACCCTAGTATCTTTTGAATTGTCTTGCTCTCTATTGTTGCCAAATAGCGCAAGCATATCTTGAGAAGAATCTTGAGAAGAGTCTTGAGAAGAATCTTGACCTTGTTGTTGAGCAACCTGACCAGTTTTCCCAATATTCATCACACTAACAGTCCCACCTGGCATTGTTTCAATGCCATTACCAGAATCACTATCCGATGAAGATGATTCATCTTTATCTTTATCTTCATATTTAGCAGAAATCATCCTGTTGAAGCTAAGCTTAATGCCGTAATCGAGGTAAAGCATCCTTGCAAGCTCAGCCTCCGTCATAGGGACACCAGAGTAAACTAAGATCTCTTCAGGAAGGAATTCCGGTAACTTTACTGCATCACGAGTTCTTACCTTTATGGGAGTAGTTTTAACGAAAATCTCGTCAATAGTCGCACCGCTATTAATTTCAGCAACAGTCTTACCCTTAAGCTCATCAATATCATCCGAAGCGTCTGCATTAGTTTGCTTTATTTCTTTGAAATCTTGGGTGTGCAACTGGGAGCAGCCTGTCGCAAAAGCTGCTGTCACCAATATTGAAAATTTGGACTTACTAATCATTTTCTTTTATTAATTAACATACATTGATTCAAACTTTGATTCAAATATATGAAGGGTGTTTGCGCCACCTCCAGCGTAGTATTTATGGTTAACTGGCACTTCAGCCTTCTTATACTTATTAAGAAGTAAAGTTGTTACATCTTTAAACTTACCCTTAATTCTGATTTCCTGATTATTTGGGTAATCAACCCTCTGTTTATCAAAAATTTCATTTTCAACATAAAAACCATTTAATTCTGCCCATTTATTGATTGAATCAAACAACTTACCCCTCTTGAATACGTAAACATACTCCTTATCAGGGTCTGCCTCTTCAATAGAACCTCCACCATTCACAAAGTCTTCGTATGATCCTTCCCCATGCAGAACGTAAGATGATTTATATTCAGCTCGAAGTTTTTTATCTCTCTCCATGGCAAGTTTTAAATCTGCCAACTCCCTCTCTTTTTCGATGTTAGCGACATCTTCTGGCTTGCTGGAGTTAGCCTCTACAGTCGGAGAATTATCGTTATCAATAGCTTGCACCAACGATTCATTTTTTGAAGATTGTTCTACCACCTTATTCAATGATCCTTCGACTGAATCTAACCAGTCTGTGTCGAGTACTAGTTTTTCAATATCTACTTTCCTATCAGAACATCCTCCATCAGCCTGACTAGTACAAACGACCAAAGAGTCGGTGACAGACTTATCTTCTTCATGAACTATAGGTTTTGTCGCAAATTCATATTTACCTTCAGAGTTTTTTTCTGCCTTGCCAGACTCTTGTGCTTTGGTTATTGATAAATCATCGAAGTCAAGCTCAAGCATTTCTGCGTCATTAGACTTCATTTGGATAATATTTCTATTCCAATCAAACACAACGACTAGGTTGTGCCCTTTAGATACCTCAACAATTACGTCATCCCAGTTTCCAGTCTTGTCCCAAGACACTGAATACTCAGATAGCTTATCTGAAATATCCACCTCCCAGTCAGATGGCACAATTGAAGGCAAAGCAAGACCAATCGGTAGATCAGATGCAAATGAATCTACAGGATGATTAATGTATTTCTTCTCTCCAATATCCACAACCTGCTTATAGACTTCACCATCAACAGAGACCTGCTTAAGCTCTTCTGGTCTTCCGTTATCAGTTATAATATTGAGGTGAGCCAATGCTGCAACAGGTGCTCCTACAACTAAGAGCGCAATGGTTTTACTAAGTGTTTTTGGTTTAGGGTACATTTGAGTGTTTTTTTATTAAATTTAGGTTTTTATTTGAAATTAAACAAATCTATTTTCTCCTTCTATACTTAGAGCCAGCAAGCCTTAATCGAATCAAACTAACTAATTCAAAAAAGGTAATATCCTTTTTCCTCAAAATAGAAAGAAAAAGAAACGCGAATATTATAAATCCAACAGTGTAAGAGTTAATTTTAAAGCAAAGAATTGGTATCAAAACAAAGAAGTTTGCATCTACTGTAAAAAATAGGGCATCGTTCCCTGTGTCAGTCCAAAAGTTTGATTCATCAGCTAACTCCCTCGCCTGCTCTGCACTTTCAACATAATTAAGTTCCATAATTATTTGATTTCACTTTTTTCGCTCAACAATATTGAGTCTACTTGACTTTGCTCCAACAAACCCTGTCGAAGGAAATGACTTGCGTGCTCACCAAAGGATTGACCGTATTCACCAACCATCTTTCTCATTTCTGATTTCAAGTTAACAGGATCTACTTTTTCTAGGTGATTTAGAACATCTCTGTCGAAAGGCAATATTTCTCTTATCGCTACACGCCTACCATCAGTTGATGGCAACAAGCGTTGATTAACAAACAATCGACTAGAATAAATAAAATCTCCAAGCCGAGATCTCTGCTCTTCGATAGGGAATTCATTTAAGAGTCTATGGCCTGTTTCTGGAACTGAGTTGGTATGTGTGGTTGTGTATGTTAAATGACCAGTTACACAAACCAAGAGAGCTGCTTCAATCTCTTCTCTCTTTCTTGCTTCTCCAACCACAACAATAGTTGGGTGTTGCCTTAATGCCTCCTCAACCCCTTCTACGAACGTTCTACAATTTTTAGGAACACTTCTCTGGACAACTAAGGTTGATTCACTTTGATATGGATGAAGAATATACTCAATAGGTGATTCGAGTGTAACGATCTTTTCGTTGCTTCTTTCCTCTAGAATCCTTCTGCTACCTGACGCCAATAAGGTTGACTTACCAGTGCCTGTAGCCCCAGATACAACAACTAAACCGTTATCTGGTCTCCATATATCCCAGAGACTTTCACCATATCCCATATCCCCCCATATCGGAGGCTCTTCGTTCAACTGCCTGATAGTAACAGTAGGGCAAGGTCTGCCAAAAACTGTAGCTGCTGTAGTATTTACACGGAAGTTGTAGCTCTTTACCAAATCTGAGCCTTTCTTTTTATATCTGTACTCATACTCGTGGTTTAGGTTCTCACCAGCAAGCACCATATCTGAGCCAGTATCACTTTTATACAGATTATTAACCAAAGAGATTACCTCAAGGGCGTCAAGTGTATGACCACTAACCCGAAAAAACCTCCCGTGAACCTCAAATCTAATATAGTTGTCTCCATTAATATGTATATCCGATGCACCTAAATCAATTGCATCCTCTATAAGACTATGTAGAGACTCCATAGAGAAAAAATCATTTTGGCGAAATGTCCTTAGCTTACTTACCTCCATTTTTTCTTTTAATAAATTCTTTAAGTTCAACTTCATCAATCATTGGTAAAGGCGTCCAGTTATTCATATCAAGCTCGAATACTGGTGCACCATCAATCACAAAATTCACAACACCGATATCTATAGACTTATGATCACCTGACAATCCCAAAGTTGATTTTGATACCACTGGTTCTGACACCATGTTCTTCTTTCTAAGCATGTGATACCTGACCATTCCCAAGAAATCCAACTTAAGCCTAGATATTGCATTATCAATTTCAATTTCGGCCTGAACATCACCTCTCTTCCATCCATCAAATATACCATTCATCCAATATGTCAACTCATTCTGAGTCAGAGGAATATTGAAAACAGAAGGGTCACGTACAGAGTATTCCTGAAAAGTTAAGTAATCTATGTAGTTTGGAACCCTATCTGTGAATCTTGCCTGAGATGTTATTGAGTACCTAAAATCAAACTTTGTAAACTTATCATCTGAAAAGGTTACACCATCTTGATTGATATTTATGATCGGCGGAATAATAGTATTCTTGTGCAGCATATAGTTACTAAAATTATAATTAGCCTCTAAGCTACTACTTTCTTTTCTAATATGAGACTGAAACTCAAGGAGAGTATTCCTAAGAGCAACTTGCGCACCGTACCTTACAGCTTCATTATATATAATATTCCCTCTAGTCTGTTTTTCGATTTGAGTTTTTCTCCTCTCCTGAACATCCTCCCTGCTTAACGCTTGTTGTTGCATATTGGTGAGGCTTGGTGTTGTGAAAAGAAGAACCCCCTTCAATGACGCATCCTCTGAGGTAACGTTGTTTGATTTAATCTCATCAGCAAGTATGTATTTTCTGACAGCTTCATCATTATTAAATGATTTGATTATTCTGCGCTGATCATCTCTAGATAACTCTTTATTCGTATTATCGTCATTAGGGAGATATTTGCCTAAATCTTCAGTTGAAATGTTATCCATTAGTAGAAGTAATTTATATTAATAATTTTGCTTTTCTCAAGAATATCAATTGATATTTCCTCTTTATTTGAGGCTTCAATTGCCCTGATGACATCATTAACGCTATATTGCTTACCAGACTTTATCGTATTAAGTCTAACAATTGGTTCAAATAACGGCTTATGAGCAGGCTCTGCCACTACATATCCCGCCATTTCAGATACAACCTTAAGTAACGGCAATGCTGGACCCGACCACTCGATATCACCTACACTTCTTTCCATTCCTTCTGGTATATATGACTTTTGGAATACATATTCATTGTATTGCTCTCCAGTCATTTGCTGAGACGCCATACCATTTGCTAGTTCAGCTAAAGCACGTTGAGCATTTGCGGCAACCTCTGCGCTCTCACTGAGCTTGTATAGGGAATTAGATATAGAGTCATTTGAGAATGAATTCTCGTTGAATCTAAGCTCAGCAGGCTCTACATCATTCAAAGAAGAACAGCCTGAAGCGAAGATTATAGATATTGGAAAAATTGCTTTAGCTATTTTCATTTTTTATTTAAAGATAGGTAAAAAATGAGGGTAATAAAAGACCCGCCAGATGGCAGGTCTAAGAGATTGAATTTGTGAAAAATAAGGCTTACTTAGTATTTAGTCCACCTTGTCCACAATATTGTATACTCATAAACTTCATTGCGACCTCAATGTTGGCAACAGCGTTTGAACCATATTTTCTTGGAGAGATAAGGTAGAACCTTGGTAGAAAACTACCTGTGCCTTTATTCACATTCATAAACCATGCTTGAGCATAATCACCCTCCCATCTGCACCCAAGTTTGTAAGTTATGTTGACCGAACTACTGATGGAGTTATACGCAGGCTTACTTATTGGCAAACCTAAGCGAATCAGAGGTATTCTTCTGCCCTCGATATAAGGACAAACTTGGTTTATTTGGTGCTCACTACTCAGCAATGATGATTCAGCAGGGAAACCAATAACGTCAGCATATTGACCATTAGGACATGCATAAAGACTATGAGTTACTCCTGAGTTAACAACCCTAACATCAATTATTTGATTAAAACTATGAAGGTATCCTTTAGTAACCAATTCATTTGCTAGCTGCTTGGTATTAGTCAAACTAGTCTTTTTAGCGAACAAATCTGTGTCTTTTAGTGTTGGTATGACTCCTTCAAAGTGAATTTGACCATTATCTAAAGTTAACCTTTGAGCACTGTTGGCACTTTTAATGCCTGCATTAGCGCCAACAGTCAAGCTGCCGTCCGCCTTAATGCTACCTTTTGTGTCAACGTTACCTGTGCTTGCTGCTACAGTGAAAGTCTTGCCAGAGCCATTTAGTGTGTAGATAGAGCCTTTTGAGGCAATTTCATCCAAAGCCGCTCTAGATATAACTTTGTTTGCATTGGAAGGATCTTTAAGGATGGTCATTCCGCACGCAACATTAGCTCTAGTTGAACCGTTGTAGGCGACACACGACACTGGCATCAATGATCCAGATGTGTTTTTTAAGCTACTATTCGTGAGATAGAAATTTTCTGAGTTAGCATTCCTTGAATTTAGCGTTAAATCTTGAGAAGGCTGATCATAATCTAAGCCACACTCAGCTTGGGACGATACGCCAGAATCGGTGATCTTAGTACACTTAAGAGTTGCACTACCGATCCCCTGAAAACGGATATCACCTCTCATAAAATTAGACCCATTAACCCTTAAGTACGGGTCTTCTCCCATTCCAACGTAATTTGTTGAATACTCAGCTCGAAAAGAACATTGGCTTTTTGCCAGATTGCATTCTTTCGGGGTAAGTTCAGCGCCTGTAGTTCTGTGCACAAGAAAATACTTATGAGTGCCTGTCATTTGGGGCGCATCAAGAATCCTCGAATAATTAACCAGTTGAGAATAAATCTGAGCGTACTTTTCAAAGTCCAAGTCTGTTTTGTGGTATAACTCAATTCCGTAACTTCTAACTGTGCCGTCAGGAGTAAGATCATACGAACCATCCATATCAAGACCGAAAGGCATCTTGGCGTAATTAAATAAGTTACAAGGTATTAGGTTCATAGCGCCGTTTGCTGCATCAACTGGAGACCAACCACCCGAGCATGCAGCACTACTACTACCTACTAGAGACTTCTCCAAAAAGTTTTGTACCGTATCTTTGGCACCAGTGAACTTATTGGTTGGTAACCCTAGTGTATGCCCATCGAGCAAGGTTCTCTTGTCGATAGCATATGGAATCTTTACTGCATTTGAAGCAAGCGACTTGATTTCATCAATTTGTTTATGCTTAAGCTCTATCTGGGTTCTAAACAATATTGCGGCAGAAATAATAGCTGAGGCAAGTATCGCCTCTATCAATAAATACCCTCCCCTTCTTTTAATTAGCATTTTATTTTTTCTGTAATTATAGGAAATAAAAAAGCCGCTGAAAATTCAGCGGCTATTATTTAGTTTTTTCTATTACGTTTTGTGGATGAATCGGAATGCACTAACTACTGCCGTAGAATTGTCAGCTCTGCAATATTTAGCTATATTCGGAGTGCTAGTTTCAGCTAAAACGCTTGCAGTATCAATTTTAATTTCAGCCCAACCTGCATCTCTACCAAGCTTTGCGAACTCTGTACATGCAATCCCCTTAGGAACCTTGTTGTACTCGATGTAGTAGCCATTTTGCCCATGTTTTCCAACAGTAATAGTGTTTTTCCAAACATTGTAAACGTTCTTACCTTTCTTAGTGAATGATTTAGGGACCTGGTCTAACCAAGCTACATCTACTCCATCATAATTAAGGTCACCATCATAAAGGTTTTCGATACGCTGCCTTAGTTCAGTAATTTTGTCGAACTCCGACTTAGCTTGACTTGCTTTTTGCTGTTCAAAGAATCGAGGCAACAGAGTTGCTGAAAGAATCGCAATAACGACAAGCGCTACTGTTATTTCGATTATTGTAAAACCCTTTTTAGATTTGGGTTTGAGATTAATTGTGTTATTACGCATAGTTTTTCTTAAAATAGTAAGAACTTAAAATAACTTTTTCAAACAAAAAAACTAAATTAAGGTTATTTTATTTTGAATTTGATCGAAGGTAACTAATTCCTCCCTTGCTGCCTTAGAAGCCTCATCTGAAATAGATAACCAACCCTGATCAAGTCTTAAATTAGCCGCTAAGTCCGAAGGGCTTATATTCTCAGCAATCCATTTTTTCAATGCCTTAGATGTCTCAACAACTTCCGATAAAAGAATTGCCCCTACCGCGACTGAATCAATTCCATCCACTGGATCAATTAAGACATATTCATTTGGGGTTGGTGAACTTTTTAACACAGACCATTTTGAATAAGATCTATGCCTGTTAAAAGTCACTTTCGGTAGCCTCTTCCCGTGAACGCAAGGCAAAGTGTTGACAAACATAGAGGATAAAAACATAGAACTAAAAACATTGTTATCAAGAGTAGTTTGCGCATTATATATTGAATATGTAGAACCTACTCCAGACTCACAGTAAACTACAACTTTACCTTGAGTTGATAAATTAAGCGCCTCATGAATTGCAGTGAAACCAGAATATGATTCTATAAATATGTATCTATATGGTGATAACTCAATATAATTAAGCGCTTCTGTTAATGAATCAAAGCATATATCCAATACACATGTACTTCCATCAACACTATATTCTAAAGCTTTGAACTTATTTTTAACCTTAACCAACCTACAAACAGAACTCTTCATCTTTTTCTCTATACAATCGAGTAAAGCCGCGCTCAAAAGCAGAGATGGTGAGCCAACTAGAGATAAACCACCCCCGCTATTAGTAGCAGATAAGAATCTGTCCAGTTTCTCATTGAAAATTCCAAGGTGAAGCATGTCAGATAAATCTCTATATACTAGCGAAACATCACCTCTATTTCTGATCATATATTCTTTACCAAATACAGATAGAGACATGTCTTTCCCCGATACTTTACTAATATGCGACAAGGAGTTTTTGGTATGGATTACTTTTTCGACTCCTCTGTGGAGCACTTGGGCTGCGTTGGAGTTATGTGGCAGCAACATCCCCTCAATATCAGTACCTAAGAAACTAAATACACAACCTTCTACCTTTTTATCATTAAGTAGACGATTTTTGTATATTGGATCTCTCACCCTCTTCAGCGCTTCTTTAAATATGTCCATTTGACTTAGGTTTTTGGTTTCTTGGGAAAAATAAAGTGAAAACAAGGAACCACCACTTCTTAAAGTTAGCCATATCCATGAATTCAACCTTAAAGCCAACAATCATCCCTCTTTTCCACTTAAGGTTTGCTTCAAAATTAATTTTTTTTCCGATATCTGAAAAATCAGACATATCAATCTCAACACTAAAGGACTTAGAATTACTAAAAGATTCTGGGAATTCGCCATAGCTAGGAGAAAAAGACAATCCATCACAAGAAACATCCGCGACATAACCATGAAGCTCTGAGGTCTCGTTAAAAATTATCTTGCAAGGGATAGAGCAACCAACTCTAGGCATTGTTCGTTTAATATCCATGCTTTTCTAAAAAATATAGTAATTGAATCGGCTAAAATACAATAGACACGCCCAAAATTACATTCAATAATAAATTAATACTTAAGAATTAAAGTGAAAGCAATGAACACGAAATCTATAGAAGATATATTTCCAGATGTAGACATTGATGATAATCAATTTGTAGATGATTCAGACTCAATTGAAGATTATGAAGGTCAACAAGAGTTTCTCGATGCAGTTAAAAACACTGCTGAAAACAAACATAAAGATGCAGCCTCAAGGTATATGCTCGAAGCAGGTCGCACAAAACTTTTGACAAAAGGCCAAGAGATAATAATCAGCCAACAAATTGAGTTCACAAAGAACACTTCTTTAGCTTTTGTCCTCCTATTCAAGCCTGCACTTGATCTACTAATGGATGAACTAGAAAGGCAGAATAGACAAGTGAATTCTCATCCAAAGATTTCATGCTATAGCAAAAAGAAGACCGATGATGATGACCCTGAGCAAGAACAAGAGCCAGAGGACGAAGGTCTTGAGTTAGTGGCAGGGATTATTGAATCTATAGCGCAAACTGCACCAAAGTTAGTAAATATCCTTAACGCAGAAATTGTTGAGAAAATGGCTATATTTTTCAGAAGCCTAGATCCTGTCACTATATCTGAAAATAAAGAGAAACTTCTTGTTAAGCAAAAGCTGAAAAAAGGTGAGCCACAAGAATACTCTGCGCCTTACTCTTTCTACTCATTTAAATATGCTGACCTAAACGAGTTCAAAACTCTACCTCATGAAGCCAAATCGTACATTGAAGACATATTGCAACTAACAAAATTCAATGTTGATAACGATTACGTCAAGCAACTAATAAAGTCAGCAAAAGAAGTAAGTTATCAACTTTTTGGCTTAAAGAAAAAATATATGAGCCTTGAAAATGGCTCAAAGATGAGTCGAGATAAGCTTATTGGTCACTATTATGCCACAATTAATCAAGGCCAGCTAAGCACTCTATCTGTTCCAGACCATCACAGAAGCAAACTAGCTCTAATAAGCCTAGATATTGAAAAACTGGGAAAAGGAATTGGTATCTCACCAACCCTACTTGAGAAGGTTTGGAAAATTACATTCGACTATAGCAACAAAACGACGCAAAGCATAAACAAAATGTGTGAAGCTAATTTGCTACTTGTTATTCATGTAGCTAAAAAATACAGAAGTCCTACTGTAGAGTTCATGGATCTGGTTCAAGAGGGCAATATAGGTCTTCAAAGAGCAGTTGAGAAGTTCGATTACAGAATGGGCAACAAATTTAGCACTTACGCTACTTGGTGGATTAGGCAAGCAATTACGCGAGCAATGCATGATCAGGCTACACAGATTAGAATTCCGGCTCATATGCAGGAATTAATCAAGAAAATTGATAAGTTCACTAAGGCATATACATCAGCTAAAAGTAGGCCACCTACAGAACTAGAGGCTGCAGAAAATCTAAATGTAGATGTTGAGAAAGTCAAACTAGCCATTAGCTCAAAAAGAGATCCTATTAGCTTACATGTTGCCCCGTCATCGAGCAATAATGATGAATCTAATGCATCGCTTTTATCACTAATTGAATATGATGATGAAGGTACTGTGGGTTGCTGCCCAAGCACAAACTACGAACTTGAAGAAAGAAGAAGAGTCTTGTTGCAGCTTCTAAAAAACCTTCCTGAGAGGGATGCAGTGATACTTATGATGAGACATGGGTTTGGCGTTTCTCATGAGCACACTCTGGAGGAAGCTGGTAAACAGTTTAAGGTTACCAGAGAAAGGATTAGACAACTTGAAAAGAAAGGTTGTGAAAAGCTTTCAGAGGTCACCAAAGACGAAAAGCTAACTGACTACCTGTAGCCTTAAAACTAAAGCAACGCCAATATTGGCGTTGCTTGATATTTTCAACTATTATAATCGCCACTCAATGCATTCTAAAGCTTGTGCTGAAGCATGAACAACCTCAGATCTATTAGTGGATTTTGAGCACCAAGACATCGCCTCCCTTAGATGGTATACAACAATAGCCTCTATGGCACTAGAGTTACCTTTATCCGCTAAGGCGTGTAACAGTGATAACCCCTTAACAGAGTCCCTCTCCAAGATTGTCCCAAAAACACCCTCCGTCCCATTCAGGTAAATTGTTCCAAGTAACAATGAGCTTTGTTCGCAACCGAGTTCAGATGCAATTAAATAGAACCTTGCTGCTTCAGCAAGATCTTTTGACACAACCTCTCCTTCTTTGAATAAGCCTCCAACATACTTAGCCGCTACAGCCCTCTTTCTTTCGGAAACCTCCAGCTCAGTATTTACAGAGATATCCCTAAACCATTGTTCACTTTTAGTCTTATCCTCAGGGTAACCCAAGTCTCCGTGATGATAGGCAATTGCCACGAAGAACATAGCCTCAGGGCAACGCTGCTTGGTAATCATTTGACTTAGTCGTTCCCTGCCAGCAACAGCATTCTGCTCAACCTTGTATCCTGAAACCTGAAGGTAACAGTAGGCAACGATGGCTTCTTTGTTTTTATCCTTTGCTGCTGACTTAATTTCTTTCACTATCAAGTCAATTTTTTCTTTTGCTTCCCTTGGGTTTTTTATCGTTTTGGCGATCACGAGTTTATCCAAAAAGGAGTTACAGTATTTTTCCATCTTTAACTCTTGCTATATTTTCAAGATGCGCCTGACAGAACTTCTTCCCATTTTGCGCAGAATATTCGTAAACATCTAAGCCATCTTTATTTTTTAAATTTATATCATATCCCTTCGAAATTGCCAAAAGCAGCATAAGATAATTGTCATTCGCACAAAATATATGACCTAGAGTATCGCCGTTTTGGTAATCCAAAACCTCATTAACATTAGCACCATTGGAAACAAGCTCGCTGAACATTAATGCTGATAGATCAACGTCTTTTATCATTGAGATAGCAGACAAAGGAGTAATCCCGCCAACCATTTCATAATTTAAGTTATAGTCATTGTGCTCACTCAAAAATCTCTTTACTTGAGTCAATGAGCCATTAGCTACAGCTTTGATGAACTGGGCATCTGAACCTTTGTCACTAAAAACACTCTCATACTTATAATCATTTACCTTCTTGTAATGCCTGATAAACTCCTTTTTAGCTAAAACGTACTCAATTGGCTTCACCTTATACTTCTTAGCATAATCTAAAGCAGTTCGACCAAAATTATCCTTTATGTGCGGATTAAATGATGATTCAAGTATATGGGCATTTATCCTATCCAAGCTATCACCGTACCTCCATGTGGATAATTCAACCATAAGCTTAGTTCTACCCGCGCTATCTGTTTCATTAACAGATGCTTGAACAACTGATGGCAACATTAGGCTTATTAAGCCAATCAGTATATTTGCTTTTATTTTCATAAACTATTTTTCCATTTGATAACTTCACTAATTCCATATTGTTCGATTAACTGATCTAACTTACTGAATACTGCGTAATGCATAGAGCAATACGGATCTTTGTTTTGATAACCACCCCCTAAATCAACTGAATATGCCATACAGCCACCTTTACAGCTAACAAAGTGTTCACAGCTAGAGCATGTTATAGATATATTTGATTCACGGAATTGTGAAATTTCTATGGGTTTGGTGTCAAATTCTGACTCAATTAGGTTACCCAACCTCAAACTTTTAAGGTCAGCCATTTCTTGGCAAAAATAAAAATCACCATTTGGCTCGATACTCACACCTTGCTTATGACAACTATTCGTAAAGTTACAAGACTCAAAGCAGCCGAGGGTAGTATCACCTAATTGAGACAACTTACGATTTAACATGTATAGAAAGGGGTCTAAAGGAACGGGTGACTGCATAAACCACTGTTCCAGAATATTTAAATACAAATCAGTTGCTTTCTCTAATCCGTTTAGAAAATCAAAATAAGAGTCCCCTTTATAGCTCTGTCTGGCCATAATTAACTTCAGAGGGTACTTATTCTCTTTAGCAAGATCGACTTCTTTTAGTACATTTTGAAAACCCTCATCAGAAACTACATAACAAGCTCCAAGGCTTTTATTTTTATGTGACCTCAAATGACTTATATTCTTATCAAATGTATCCTTATATAGCTTCCCACTTCCCTTAAATCGTCTTGCGTCAGTGAAATTATCAACACTTGTTCCTAGGTTTCCATTAAATAATTCATAAACTTCATCTAGTTTATGCGTGCTCATTATCAAATTCGTTTGCATCCCTATTAACACACCCTGAAAATCTGACAGTGCTCCTTCAACAAGAAGTTTTGCTTGACGCAGGTAATTAATATTTAAAGTAGTAAGCTCACCTCCTAAAAAACACACAGTCACCTCAGTTGAGCTTGGCGATAGACCTATATTTTTCATATAAATTTTGAGCGAATTCAATGATTCGCTCAGGTCTAATAAAGATAGGTACTCAGTTGATTTTGTATTGGTGCTACAGTAATCACATTCAGCATTACACCTGTTTGTGAGCCTTAGCATTATGCAGAAATTATCCATTTCCTGATATCTTACCTTCTACTGAGTTTGAGGTTACATAAGCCATCAATTTTACTGACTCTTCAAATTTCTCCCTTCCCCCTAAGTGATCATAAACAGCATCAGCCAAAGATGACTTAATGTCATCAACCCAATCAAGTGGAAGCACATTTTTAAAGGTGTTTTTCGTGTATAGATCTTTGGGTTCTAAAGCTGTTATTCCACTGAGAACATTCGCAGCCATATACTCAAGGTAATTGCACACTGGGAATAGATAAGGGGCACTTCCTCGGAATTTTAGCAAAGCAACAGCAGCCTCATTAAGTACTTTTTTATAATTACTTAATTCATCGGGTGTAAAATCAGCCGGAGGAATCAAAGATATTCCCACCTGTAAGTTACCACAAACAAGGATGAGCCTAGACACCATTTCAGGCTCCAAATCATTGAACTCAACAATTGTATAAACACCCTTTGGTTTACATTTAATAGTCCAAGTTACTAACTTGGTGACAAATTCTGGACACAAAGCGCCCAACTTCAACTCTGCTTTAACCGATACCTCCTTTAAGTTATCAGGGATAGTATCCGGCATTTTATCTAGGACTAGACCGTGAAGGCACTCTTCTTCGGACTTCTCAATTTCTGAAATATTCATAGTATTTATCTTGTTTTTAATATATTAAAAATATTATCTCGCAATGTAAAAGCGCCATTACACTCACCGCTCGAATCTACCTTTGTGTTAGCAATACATCCAGTGTTACATATTGGTGTGAAGCTACACCCATCGCAACTGAGTACCCTTTCGTTTCGTATATCCCTTAACTGGTCTGGAGATATTAGGTTTACTATCGTGGTTGCTGAAGAATTATCTACTTCTGAATTGATTGCCGTACAACCAAACTTATACCCATTAGAGTCAATAGTATGAAATCTTGTATCGCACACACCTGATGTACACCCCCGTAAATCCAGTTCTTCTCCCGATACCATCGCTTTAATATCAGATTCGTAATCACTCAAAGGAGAGATCCCATCGAACCAACTTTTAACCCCACCCATCCAGTTAATAGAATAAATGTATATCAGGCTCAGAAGTTCGCTATATTGCTTATTATTCAAACCAACAGAATCCCAATTTAACCTAGCGTTACCCGTTTTCGTTATCTTCTCCAAATGAACACTTTTTGGCTTTATCATCTCAATGAAATTAAAAAATGCAGAAGGGTCACTCATCACCCATTCATTAAATGGCCTTGACGTGGTTATTGTAAGGTCAAACTCAATCCCATCCTCCCTCAATTTAGACACTTGTCGCAAAAACATATCATCGAATGACTCGCCTCTTGCATGCCGAATCTTATAATCCCATGACACACCAATTCTGGAGTCAAAATATCTTTTGTATATATCACCCCACTCTACAGTGTAATTTGCTAAATTCGTTTGTATGCCATGCATCACCTTCTTGTCTTTCATTTCTGTTTCCAAATAAGATAAGACCTTCTCAAATCGACTTGAACCGAAAAGAGTTGGCTCACCGCCGTGCCACTGCAAAATAATCTTGTCTCCTTTTTTTGTGAACCCAGATACAATTTCTGGAATGTTCTTGCAGTCTTCTATCGACATCTTTTTCGGATTTGCAGGAATAAAGCAATGGTCGCAATTCATATTACAGGCTTCTGTGAGCCTGACATAAACTAAGTGATCGAATTTATTTGAATCATTAACGTTCTTCATACTCACCTGAAAAATAATATTTTATAACTTTCTCTTCTGTATTTAGTAATAATTTTACATGGTTCAAAAACCTACTGTACCCAGAGCACTCCCCCTCTAGCTCCCAAGAATTTATAGTTATTGGACACCCTGATTTACACCAATTAAAGTATTCACATGAATAGCAATGGTCTTTCGGGTGCAATAACTTATGATTTGAGATTGCCTGTATTCTTTTATCAGAGTTTACGAACCCATTCCCATCTGTGTAGGTACTTTCTTCAGAAATTTTATCAGGACATGTATTTGTTACACCGTCAGGGTTTACGACTATATAATCCTCTAAGCAACTTACACCCCATCTATCACCAGAGTTACCATTTAGAACCCCGCCAATAGCAGAGACCAAAGTGGAACACACAGCAACTCTCTTTCCATCCTTAATACGTTCTAATGAAGCCTCAAGAAGATTTCTTAGAAATAAAGAGTGTTCTTTGTTACTCGGCCTATTTGGGTCTATTCCTTCACCAAATGAATTGTACCTATCAATTGAAAATCCACTTATATTATGATCACTAAACCAGTCGAGCAATAATCCTTCATTGCCAATATCAGATACCGAAGGACAAACATTGCCAGAAATAGTAATACCCATTTCTTGCGCAAGCCTTATTCTTTTAGTTAATACTGAATCATACCTAATGGCATCCCCATTTATACTCCTTGAAGCAGGATCGACACTAACTCCGATGCTTGAATTGAAGTACCTTTTAATAATTCTCCCCCATTCTTCGTCGAAGTTAATTAAAGCCGTTTGCATTCCATGAGAAACCTTTACCCCATGAGAGAAGAAGTAGTTTTCTGCCTGAACCAATCTTTTTTCAAATACTTTTTTGTCAAATTGTAAAGGCTCTCCACCATGCCACAGTATTAGAACTTCATTATCAAGTTGCGTATCGCAAAGTTCTTTTATGTGCTTAAGTGTTTCGTTGAATATTTGGTCTTCCATCATGGTTTGATTTCCCCTAACCGACTCAGGAAGATAACAGTGACTACAACCCATGTTGCAGAAGTTAGAAAGTTTTATGTAAGCAGAAATCATTATGACCTATGTAAAAAAAAGTGTGACGCAAAAAGCGCCACTGTATTATTATTATCTCCAGCCTCTAGAGCTATGATTTCCATGGCAATTCCCGTGGCAATTCCCATGACACGATACATGAGTTGTTCGCGAACTAGCGGTAATAGTTTTTCCGTTAGCTGCATCCTGAGTACCATTGCTGTAATCCTCAAATAAGGTATCATCTTTACCTGAGCTTTGAACTGATGCGTATATATCAATAAGACGGACGTCTTCTTTGTATATATTACTTACCAATTGAGAGAAGTTATTATCAATAACCTCTCTAACTAAAGGTGTCTTTAAAAAAGCCTGAGCATCCTTCATACCATCATCACTTACGCCAGAAATGTCTATTGAAGAAATGTCGATTTTATCGATGTTTGCCATTGCTCCAATTGTAGCAGCAGCTACCACCACATTCAGTACATGATTCATATAATAGTTTTGTTTAAATTTAATTTTATTAGCACTCAATATCAAGTTACTTTCGTGCAATAAATAAATTTTAGTAAATTATTTCCTTAAATCACAAATTCAAGTCGGTGCCAGCCTTTTTTATTAATTCCTCAGACCTACCAAGTTCATCAAGTTGCTTTATTCTTCCGAATAAAATTTTATTTGTTGCACAGTAAGGGTATCTCCCATTTCCTACTTTTTTGTTTAACTGACTCAGGGCACCACATCCGCCACGACAAGCATAATAAAACTCACATTGAGCACACTCTGGGTCAATCTGGTGCATCCTTAGCGTTAGTTCCTTTAAAGGGTCGCTTGACAGTATAGATTCCATACTATCGTCATCTAGATTTCCATACTTGAAATCAAACCCAGTGTAATGAACTATATCATCGCAATTATACACATCCCCATTAGGCTCTATGTTTAAAAAAGTACCAGCACACTTGTTCGTCCAAGGGCAAGTCGTGTTTTGCCCACTATTGAAATAAAACCTTATGAATGCATCAATAGGTGTTATAGCAAAATTAGCATCAGGATCGTCAAGCCATTTATCAAGTAACTCCACCAGCATATTACCGTATACAACTGGATCTAGCTGAAAAGCTTGACTGAAACCGACACCTTCTTTCACTACTTTAGGGTTGATTCTGAAATCCAAGCCAACACCATACCTCTCCTCGTACTTTTTCGATAGTTCATACATTGAGAACGCAAGGTTGATGTTACTATCATCAAATACGCCAATCACAAATGGACTAATTTGGTTTTCCATCAGAGAATTCAAAGAACCAAAAAAACGCTGATTATACTTGTCTGCATCTCCGCCAATCGTCCTAGATACCTCATCAATATCATAACTTGTAGATATTCGACGATTAATATCTTCTTTTATATATGAAAGCCACTTATCCTCAGAAAACATTGTCAAATTGCTTTGCATTGAGAATTTAATATCCAGTCCACTTTTCTTTGCATAACTCTCTGCCTCTCTGTAAAAATCGACCCCCATTAGCATCGGCTCACCGCCGTGCCATATCCACTGAACAGGCTCTTGAAGGTATGGCTCCACTTTATCGAAATATGCTTTAAATCGCCCTATTGTCCACCTATCCTTATCATAAGGTTTTGCAAAACAATATGAGCAATCAGCGTTACATGCCTTTGTAGGTTTAGCCAATACAACCGAAATTCTTCTAACTGGTGCCTCATTGGGTGTAAATTCTTTAACCATGCCCGTTGAGGCGTCAAACATATTTATTAGCATTTTATATTTCCCTTAATTTTATAGGCTCATTATTTATCAGCTTAGTTTGTTGGGCGTAAAGCTCACTTCCTAGTAAATCAATTTTTTGCTGCTTGATTGTTTTTGCGGCAGCCTGCGTATCAGCCAGAAATTGAACCTTTAACTGTCCTGCAACCCACTCTTGGTGCAGACACAACCTAAAACCATTTTGAAGTAATGAGTAAGCCTCATTAATACTCATTTCTTCGGTTGAGTAAGAAATCAGTCGTTGTAGTGCCGAAATTACAGAATCTCCATGTATTGTAGCAACCACCAATCTTCCATCTAGGGATGCTCTCAATGCAAGTGACGCCGATTTTGAATCCCTGATTTCGCCAATAAACATTATTCCGGCTTTATCTGCGGGATAGCATCGTAAAGCTAGTCGGCCTGCTTCTAGAAAGTCTTCCTTTGTTTCTATTTCATATTGAACACACAACCCATTACCAATTCGCCCATGCATTGGTAGTTCGGCAGGGTCTTCTATTGTTAGCAAGACTCCACCGAACAACTCTACTCTTGCCTTAGCTATGGCTGCGCAAGTTGTCGTTTTACCGCTACCTACAGCACCAACAACCAAGATTAGGCCACCCTTACAGAGCCTTTCATTTAGAGTCCAGTTTTTAACTTGTGGAGGTAAACCTAATTTGCTTAGTGATATTAATTGCCTAGGCTGAGCGCGGCACTCAGCCATAGTCCCATCAACACTTTTTATCATCGTTACACGATAAAGCCTCTTAAGGTAAGCAATCCTGAAACTCAACTGCTTAGTTTCTTCGTGCTTTTTCTTTATGATGTCAGCCATCTTCTTAATGTGAGGTGCGCTATCCGCATTTACATCAACAGTTTGTCGAATCCTCTTAAAAAACATATAGCTTTTTGTTTCTGGCTCTTTTAGATGTATATAAATATCAGAGAAGTCTAATACTTCACTTTCACTTATAACTGCCTTAGGTTGATTCATCTTTTTTTTAACAAGATTAAAACTAATGTTAAAGAAAAGGCAAATCAAAAAAAGGTTCCAAAAGGAGCCTATTCTGTATGGTATTGGAATTTAAGGTTAAGTGATTGAACCAACAATTTCATAGAATGCACCCATGGCAAACATTACAACCATCAGACAGCCACCAATCATCAACTTACCGATAACCCCAAGTTTTGCTGGCAGCGATTCTAGAACTTCCTCCATCGTTTCAGTTGCAACCTCTTCAAGAGCCTCCTCAAGCGAGTCACCTTGCGCCATATCTGATAAGTCTTTACCATTCTCACCTAAGAAGGGGTTAATGAAACACTCACTCAACTCACCCCCGCTTGATACCTTATCCCTCATCTCAGCCACTCGGTTACCAACATACTTAGGGCTGTTTTGAATAATTAGCTCTAACGCATCTTTAATTCTAACACCCGATGATAACAGCGTAGCCAATGATCTCAAGAATATAGAAGCTTGCAAAACCCTGTAAATCCCAAAGAATGGTGCGTATTTATCTAGAGCGTTACGTATCTCTGGTCTCCCCCTAACATCGAAGTTAGGAATTGCCCAAGCCATTAATGCAACAAACGCAATAGCTATTAATACTGTCTTTATAGGCTCAGCACCAAATACCTCAGTCATGGCAAGCAACTGCAATGGAGTTTCTCCCCACTCCTCTACAGGCTGCACCTCCTTAAGTAGAGGTATACCCTTTTGGTATGCACCAACCAAAACCCCAAGAAGAAGCGTAGATGCAAAGGCAGGTAAAAATGAAGCTTTCTTGATTGTTTTCTTAATTAATGAAATCTGTTTATCCAATGTAACACATTGTTCTAGAGCTTCAGCTATTTTACCCGTTTCCTCACCTGTTCTTATCAGAACCAATTGCTCAGGAGGTAGCCATCCGACGAAACAATCTGAAAGTGGGCGACCTCTACCTAGTACTTCACTACCATTTTTCAGGAACGCATAAACAGGATCTATTTTGTAAAATGCATCATCACTATTCTCAAATGATTCAGCCAAATCTTTAAAACAGTCGAGAGCCTTTCTACCAACCCTCATACGTGATCCCAACTTCTTCAAAACCTTCGCTTTCTTTTTATTTGAAGCGAATCGGGACTGCATAAATTTTATATACATTTTAGTTTGTTATTTTTAGACTGAGATTGAATCGAGCAAATCCAAGTGAGATTCGATGTCCACAGGATCAACTAACCCAAGTCTCATTTTTACGATGGCATCCTCAAGCGCAAAACGACCACCTTTATTTTTCCTCCAATAAGATGTTAAAGCCTGCTCATCATTCTTCGCGACCATATCAAGCATTCCAATATCGAAGTTGATACCTTCACTTACAGGTATCCTACCGATAATTCCGCTATGCTTGCACGCTTTGCACCCAGCGCCCCTGAAGAGAATTTTGTCATTACCAATGTCAGAAACTTTCTTAATCCTTTCAAGTAATCTCTCTGCCTTATCTTTGTTGTTAAACATCATATACGAACTAGCAACAGTGTCTGCTTGTTCACAATTAATAACTCTTGAGTCCTGAAGATACCTAACGAAAGAGACTTTTGAGTTTGATTCTGCGTATCTACCAAACCACACGTCTGCCGAATCTTGATTAAGAATTTTTAACGAAGTAAGAAAATCTTTCTCAGTTAGCCTGAACGGGATAGCGTTCCCCTTTAAAGGTTTTGCACAATGAGGGCAAACCTTCGCGAGAAGCTTTTGATAAAACAGACCAGATAAAAAGTTTTGAGAAGCCATGATATCACGACTCAGTCCCAATGCCTCTAATCGGCTTATAGTTGCTATACAGGAAGATGCATGGACAGTTGAGTAAACTGGGTGGCCTGATTGCACCGCTGATCTCATCAAGTCACAACTTTGTTGGTCACGGATTTCCCCAACCATGAGCACGTCTGGATCTTGGCGCATAGCTGTGCGTACAGCAGCATCGAAGCTTTTTTTAGCGTCACCATTTTTGTCGCGGACAACACTTATTTGAGTTGCATTTGGTATAAAGTACTCGACAGGGTCTTCGACAGTAATAACCTTTATCTGTACTTTCTCTTGAAGAATCTTGGTCATCAGTAGGTTTTGCAGAGTCGTGGACTTACCACTACCTGTCGTGCCAGCAATAATAATTACACCTGATGGTTTGTTTGTGGCTACCTCTATCCTCTTAATTTCACAATCCGAGTAACCTAAAGTCCCTAATGACTGTGGCTTAGTTGCATTCTGAATCTTCAGAAGGCGTATAACCATATCAAAACCATCTGGCTGCACAGGAGATGTAGCAACACGACCTCTAAGTCTCATTGTCCCAAGGTCTTTATCTATAAGACCATCTTGTACGTTATTGGGGTCAAAAACCTCAGCACCTACAGTCACAAGTACGTTATAGATCGTATTACCGAGACTTTTACCCTCATGAGGCGTGAGCTTAGTTAGTTCTGAGATACTGCCATTAATTCTTCGGCGGATTTTAGCTTCATCATGACGTACCTCTAAGTGTAAGTCTGAGGCATTATCCTTAAGGCATTGCTCTATGAGGGCTGTAGCCTCTTTAACATTATCTAGCTCAGATACGGCGTCATTCTTTTTCTCATCTTTGATGTTTACCTTGTTGCTCTTAACCCTTTCAGCCCACTCAAGGTATATCTTCTTTAAAACCGCTGGATGATCTAGTGGCTGAACCTTACGAACAAGTTTGTATTTTGATGAAACCTCCGCAACAAGCAGTCTTCCCTGCTCTGAGGCAAGAAATTTTTTATAGCCTAAGAAGTAAAGAACGCTTTGGTTCCCTTCATCACCCTCTACATTCGCGTTAATAATAGCGACGTACTGCTGATGTCGCTTCGGAATCTTTACATGCTGGGTGTCTCCTTTGTCTACACCAATCAATGTCCAGTCACTTCCTAAGTCACTGACATTTCTAATATCTGGGAATTGCCCTGCCATTGTTATTATTTATTTTTTTACAAGTAGCGATTACGCTTACATAACATCTGCTTAACTGACAACAAGTTTTCAATCAAAAAAAGCGTATACACAGAAGTGTTATCACTTAAGTGCTATCAAAAAAGTGCTTGCACCTAAATGTATTTAAAAAAGCGTATACAAAAATCGTATACACCTTAAAGTTAAAAAAAATATGTAAGCTAAAATAACTTACGCTACTGGTTCCTTTATTGAAAAATTAAGAAATAAAAATCATTAAAGCAAGGAACAAAAAAGGCGAGTAAAAACCCGCCCATAACTAACCGCTTGATTCGATTGAACCGAAGCCATAAAAGATTACGCATCAATAACCCAAATGCCTGAACTATTTTTAACTCCAACCGCTCCCATTGTCTTTTTTATTGTAACGACCCTTTGGCCTGTTCTCATAAACCTCGTTTTCTGGATTTTGAGGATCATAAACTACCCAAGGTGTTACCGTCATTGAGTCATCATCTGCATAATTATCACGAAGAACCACTCCCTCTATAGCCATTGGTGCACCAATAAACAAATTCGACTTAATTAAATCAAACATGTCAGGTAGAACCATTACAGTCATTTCACCAAACGAATCATCAAGAACTAGGAAAGCCATATCACGACCAAAGTTTTTGCTTGTTTCTTTCTTGATTTTGATTTGATGAATGCTTGCAATTACACCTGCTACTCGGCTAGGAGCAGTTGATCTCTCCACTTCTCTTCGTTCCTCTTCTTCCAAACCTTCAGTCGAAGGATAAGTTAACTGAGAAATAGGCGTATTCCCGAAACTCTGAGATAGTCTTACTCTTAAGTTATCAATATCAAATGGATGCCCAGAAACATAGTAGGCCAAGTAACCCATTTCTTGCTTAAGTCGGTAAGCATCTGAAAAACGCTCAATCACCTTATAGTCGATAGAGTTGAGTGCTTTCTCAAAACTCTCTGCCTTTGCCAAATTAGCAATTGTTAAGTTCATAACAATTGCTTCAATGTCTGTCCAGAGATATGCACGCTTATCAAAAGAAACTAATCGCTCACCTTCATCGCTAGTTTGCGCTTCTCCGCCAGAACTCAATCTATCCTTCTCTGCATTAAGTTGCGACTCTATGACCTCAAGCTCAGAATTAACTTTACGGAAATTGTTTGCTAGTTCATTTCTTCGGCGCAACTGAGTTTCAAGGTTTTTCACATCCTCAGAAACACTGAACTTATCTGCACCTTTATCAACCATAAGAGGAATTTCTTTGATTAGGTACGCTGCCGTTTCCCCGAGAGTTTTATTGTCCATTGATGTATGGCTGGATACCGTTAGCCCGTATCGCTCACCGTAATAAGAAATTACGCTTGAGATCATTTCTCTCAAATCTTTACCTTGGCGAACTAGTGAATCTTTCTCGTGTTTTTTAGCAAAGAAATCAGACTTCAAACCTTCAAGTTTAGGAGTAGTCTTCTCAGAGGTAGCTAACTCACTCTCTTTTCTCAAAGCACCATCTGGAAGGTCGCGAGTCGTTTCAAGTGAGTCAAGCGCACCAGCAAAGAGAAGCCCCTCTGCTACCTTCTTATCAAACTTTCCGCCACAGCGCTTCCTTAGATCCTCAACTGATTTGAACTCACCATTACGCTCTCTTTCCTCAAGAATGGCTTTCAGCTTATCCTCACCAACACCTTTGATAGCAAGCAAACCATATCTGATTGCATTTTCATCTTCTGGCAAGAATTCTGTATCAGACTGGTTTACGTCAGGCGGAAATATAGTGATTCCGTTTCGGTTACAGTCCACCAGTGTCGCTTTGAGTTTATCAGGGGTACTTGATTGGTCTGTCAAAAGAGCAGCCATATACTCGCGAGTAAAGTGAGTCTTCAAATAAGCTGTCTGGAATGTCACATGAGCATAAGCCATTGAGTGTGACTTGTTAAACCCGTAGCCAGCGAACTTCTCAATAAGGTCAAAGATTTTCATAGAAAGCTCTGAATCTATTCCTTGAGTTACTGCCCCTTCTTGGAAAACTTCACGCTGCTTTGCCATCTCCTCAGGTTTCTTCTTACCCATCGCACGACGAAGCAAATCTGCACCACCAAGTGTGTAACCTGACATGGCTTGCGCGCACTGCATTACCTGTTCTTGATACAAAATAATCCCGTATGTTGGCTCAAGGATAGGCTGCAAACAATCGTGCTGATAGGTAGCATCTGGGTATGAAGTTATTTCTCTTCCATGCTTACGATCAATGAAGTTATCGACCATTCCTGACTGTAGAGGCCCCGGACGGTATAGCGCCAATAGGGCTGACAAGTCCTCCATGTTATCACAAGAGATTTTTCTCAAAAGCTTACGCATACCATCAGATTCAACCTGAAAAACACCGTGAGAGTTACCTGTGCGCAACAAATCAAAGGTATCTTTATCACCGTAATCGATTTTAGACATATCAATATCTACACCCTTAAACAATCGAATGTACTTCCTTGCATACTCAATTGCTGTCAGGTTGGCTAGACCTAAGAAGTCAAATTTTACCAGACCAGCAGTTTCAACATCATTCTTATCAAATTGAGCAATAATTTTTGATGTATCTCGGGTATCAATATGGAACGGTGTGAAATCAACCATTTCTGTTGGGGCAATAACAACACCACCCGCATGAACACCTGAGTTTTGCTTCAACCCTTCCATTCGAGAAGTCAGTTCCATCAACTCGTGAACTTCTCGCTCACGCTCTTTACGGAAAATAACTTCTGGTATTTCGAGACAGTCAGAAATTTTTACTTCTGGTGCATCTGGGAAGAGTTTAGTTAGTTGATCAGAAAATGACGGGAGCAAGAACCTAGTCTTTGCAAGTTTCTTGATACCACTCTTCGCGGCGATTAAGCCATGGGTTGCGATTTGCCCAACAGACGGAAACAAAGAATCTGGATTATTGTATTTGTTTTGGACATAAGCAATTACACAGTCTCGGTTAACAGGCTCCCCAGTTTCTGGATGGAAACCAGAACCAAAATCGACGTCGAAGTCAGGCATCGATACACGTTCTGGGTTCAAGAATCGCTCGAATAGTAGGCCATATTTGATAGGTTCGATATCTGTAATATTCAGGCCATAAGCAACAATAGAGCCAGCGCCCGAACCGCGTCCGGGGCCAATAGGCACACCATTACTCTTACCCCAAACGATAAAGTCAGCTACGATAAGGAAATATCCAGAGAAGCCCATGTTCCCTATAATCTCAACCTCATAATCTAAGCGTTTACGAAAAACTTCTTTGAGACTCTCGACTTCCTGAGCTTGTTCCTCACTCAAATCATCGAAACTATCAACTTTATAATCGCGTAGAGCGTTGAAATTAAATTTTTCCCACATCCCCTCTTCTGCTAGATGCTTCATGTAGGTGGTTTCATCAAAACCATCTGGAATTGGGAAGTTAGGCAGTACGGGATGATCAAGAGTGATGTCCAAATGATTACCAATACCGAGATATTCAGTCAACTTGGAAGTATTATTCAGCAAAGTTGGGGTATCGGAAAAAATTTCCAATAACTCTTCTGGAGACTTTAAGTAATGCCCATGAAAATAATTTTTTGTTCGTGATGGTGAATTAACATACTCATCAAGAAGCATCGCTGCCTTATTATCCATTACCTCGTAATCGTCCTTACACAGGTAAAAAGCATTATTCATAGCAAAAGCAACTAAACCTCTAGATGAGGCATGCTCAACAAGTGCGCTATTCCTTGCCGCTTCAACAGAAACCAAGTACTCACCGTCTTCTTGAGTTGTGCTTCTCTGTATACCTACAAGGACATTTTTAGAACCGAAAATATCTTCATAATACTCGAATGCTGAACCCATATCGGTTTTGTAGCGAAAAGCTTTATCAACCTCATCATTCTGCAAACCAACAATCGCTACCAACCCATCAGAAAACTCACGAAGCCTCTCAATTGGTAGTTTAGGGTATGAGTTTACCTTACGCTTGTCGCCTTTAGTTTCAATCAAATCCGAAGACTGCCCTTCCATATATGAAAGCGATATGAGTCGCTTGATGTTTAGGAAGCCCTCTTGTGTATTTGCAAATAAGGTAATATCACTATAGCAACTTTCATTTTTATCTTTGTAGTCGGCTGCTGCCTCAAGAATAACAGGGTATAAAGCATGAAGTTGCAGCTCACGCTTCTCAAGACTGGTCATTTCGTCAGAGACAGGAATCGGCTTAAACGATCCCGCCGTCTCTTTAACCCAATACATCAAAAATGCTTCAGCATACAATGCTGTAAGATCAAGTTTATTATGAGCCAAAGTTACGTTACTGCCCACAGAATCAATTAAAGAGAATACTGCTGCCTCTTCACTGGAGGCGCTTGCCTGTAAATGGTTGTAAATTTCGGCAAAAAGAACCTCATGATAAGTTGCCTCTGTGTTTTTAGCAGTAAGCTTTAACTCCAAAATCGACATAGGAGGTTGCTCACCAAGCAAGTCATCCATAACTTCAGGGAGTACTGATGATCCCGTTTTAGATAAACCCAAGAAATCAGAAGTAACAGAGCGAGCATATTCATCATCGAAGCTGAATTTAAATTTAGCGTGCACCTTAGCTATAGACTCAAGGTATGTTGAGAAAGCAAAATCCTGCTTATTGAGTTTATCTCCCTTCTTGACCTCGATAGCCTTAGCCCACGATTTATATGAAGGGATAACATACTGGTCAATAAACCCACCCCATTTATCGGATGAAGTGAAACTCGGCTGAGACCCAGCCCTAATTTCAGAATAAAGAGCAGGAAAAGCTTTCAGGTAACCTGATACTTTCTCTTCATCTAGCTCTATCTCTCCAAAGAATGTTTTACGAGAATCATCTGCAAGCTTTTTCTTGCTTGCTGCTCCTGAATATCCAAGCTGCTTTGATTGGAGTGCAGCTTGTTGTTCAATACTGGATAAACCAAGGATTGAAGCGGCATTAATTGCAAACAATAGAGATTCTTTCCGCTGTGTAGATGTAGCTTTAGGAGCCGAAATTGCTCGTTTTCGTAGTGGTGCTACAATACCACCTTCAATTTCCATGAAGTATTTTGATACGTATTCTTCGCTTGCTTCTTCACCGATCAGTGCTGTTAAGTATTGATATAAAAGAACAAAAAAAAACCCATTCCTTGAACTTTGTGCTGCATATACTCTTTTGGGATCATAAACACTTAGCAGGGCACCCATTACTGGATTAATAGAGTACTCCAAGCACTTTTTATAGAACCCTATGCCATCTGAAAGCATAGTACGGTCTGCCATAACCAACGTTTTAATCCCGTTTTCCGCTGCAAAACTTACATAGTCTTTTGATTTACCTGAACCCTCATGGAGTGAATGGTCAGTCCTAATTATTGCGAAATCTGTCATTGTTTGCTCATTAGATTTGTTTGTTGCGTCATTATATTACCATCATCAAGTGTTCAGTCATAGAAATACCAATAAATACACGGCGCTATAATGACTTAAGTGTGAGGTATTCATACTTTTATGAAATACGACACTAATTACATATACTTTAATGGTAATCAAAATATCAAAATGACTAAAACTACAACCAAGGTTAGACTAAACACCCAGAAATTCGCACAAACATACTACGGCGAAAATATCCCCGCCCTCATCGGGGGAGGGTTTACGGCGAAATTGCTAAAGAAGACATTGATTTTTGGAAAGGTAACACTTCGCGAGAGTTTTTTGGATAAAGCAGGATTAACTCATGTTGTAGAGGGCAACATGGCTAAGGCGTATGGCTTTCAGCTAAGAAATTATAATGGCGACTTTGATGAAAATACTCAACAAGCCATTCCTGATTCTGGTGTAGATCAGATAAAAGAAGTGTTTGAAAATTTGAAGAAAAATCCATTCGAGAGTCGCCATTACGTAACAATGTGGAACCCCGCTCAGCTTCAGGAAATGGCCTTACCGCCTTGTTGGCACCCACATCAATGGTTGTAATTGAGCATGAAGGAGTCAAATTCCTAAATCTTGAAGTTACAAGCAGATCGGCAGATACATTATACAGTATGATGCTCAATATACGGCAGTGTGCATATTTGCTTATGGCATTTAGTGCGGCTCTTGAAATGACACCTGCCCTACTTACCTGTGAGCTAATAGATGCGCACTTATATGAAAACCAAGTAGAGTTCACTAAAGAGCTATTAACAAGAAAGTTCAGTGAAGAGCCTTGCTCAATAGAATTCAAAAAGAAATTGAACACTGTTGACGATATAATTTCATTAACAATGGATGATATTACGGTGAATATGCCAGATGAGTTCGTAAACAAGGACAAGTTTGTGACACCAAAGCCACCTATGGCTGTATAGCTATTCCGTGTACATAAAAAAGCCCGAGAGTTTTCTCGGGCTTAAAATTAAAATACTAGTCAATAAGTGAAATGTGTATCTAACAATGATTGTAAGTCATCTTTAAATGACTTAGGTACTTTCCCATTCCCTTTAAGCTCCCAGCCATTAGCTGACTCAACCAATTTAATAGTAAAATCTTCACTTTCCACTAAAGTGTTAATTACTGGAGGCTGACTAACTACGGCTTTTGGGGAAAATTTTCGCTTAAAGGCTGCCAACAACTCAGCACCAGTGTATTCGGTTCCGAAATCACTTTCTAACTGCGTGAAAAGTTCATCGAAAACAGGCTTTAACTGCTCTCTGGTGAAGCGTGAATCACCTTTTTTCGCAAACTTTGCAATATACTCAGCCAACTTACGAATACTATCTTGCGAGATTTGGTTAACTAACGCTTGCTCAAAGTATTCTTCATGGATAAACTCGAAGATCTTTTTGACACGCGAAACCGAAGCTGCACTTGTCGCAAACCCACTGGCAGCTAAAACCTCAACCAACAAATCCGTCTGTTTTACATCTTTATTATCTACGTGATCATGTAGTAAATCACGGTATTCATCACGCGCAGTCAGCAACTTCTCAAGGTCTGAGAAATCCTTGCTAGTATTTGTTGAGTTTATATGCGACTTAATTACCCTGTACGGTAACTCATTAGTAAAATACTCGACAGGAAGGTCGAACTCCCCCTTAATTGCGGACATCCGACGTCGTGACCCGTCGATAGCATAATACTTACTGCCATCAAAGTAGCAAAGCACTGGCTCATTAATGACGCCGTCATTTTCGTTGATGTCTTTTATCAAGTCATCAACGTTTTTTCCCTGTAGAAATAATTGATTTCGCTTATTTAATTTGTGAACAAGTACTGTAGATTGAACATCGCGAGATAGAATTAAGGTCTTAGAAACCTCAACCTCAGTGCCGCCTACAATTCTTTTGGAAAGTTTTTTTATAGTGTCTTGCAAAGTTTCTTCCTTAGACGGCAAGTTAAGATCTTTTACATCTTCTTCTGGATTTTTTTCGCGTTTTGAAATTTCACGCACCACACCTTTTAGAGACATTATTGCTGCTCCTCTTCAAGCATTCGTTCATATTCAATTTTCATAGCTAGTTGAGAGAAAACTCTGCGCTGGGCTTTTAACGGCTTATGATCATCTTTGCCAGAGGTGTTTTTTGCAGGGTTCCAAATCGTAGCCTCTTGAGCACTGCATGTAGTAGCTGCTGTTGAGTTAGGAACAATTACATCCATTAGTTCATACATTGTGTTTTGCAATGCGCACATCAAAATTGTCACAACAGAATCTTGAACTTGCGACTGAGCCAAGAATTGGTTGATGATCAATCTGCTTCTCATAGGAGTTGAATACTCCGATGTGTGAGAAACTAGAGTTGGTATAACATCAATTGCCATTCTTCTAGCGAAGTTCCTGAAAGATTGCACATCTACACCTGTTGGCTTCAAGATCGCAACTTGCTCATCACCTGCATAGTAGGATAGGGCAGCGCTAGCATGAATATCAGGACGAGTGTCAATCAAAATGTAATCATACTGATTATCTTCGCAGATATTATCTAAAATCACCTTCAGTGCATTTGGTTTAATGTATTTGTTACCATTCCCTGTACCAACACTAAACTGCGTATCAAAAGACGAGTCACTACTTGCTGGAAGCAAATCTACGTTCGGCAAGGTAGTTTCAACAACGGCTGACCTACAGTCTGCTTTGAATTTTGAAAGTGATTCTAATGTCGGCTCAGTTTCTGTGTACTTTCTGAATAGGTCAAACACACTTAAAGATTGACGGTGATTAAAATAACCTTCACTACCCATGTGCTTCTTAACAACCAAAGTAGATGTACAAGATTGTTGGTAGTCAGTATCTACTACAAGAACACGCTTATTCTCATTGATAGCTAAAGAAAGTGCGCCAGCTAGCGATAGCGTAATATGACTCTTACCAACACCACCTTTTTGGGTATACACAGTTATGACACGCGACTGTCTCTGATTTACCGATGGTTTATCAATATATGAAAAGAACTCATCTCGCAGAGCTAACACTTCATGGAGATGAAACCTAGTAGCATTCGTCCATTTTCTTTTCTTTGCAATTTTTGAAATAAAATCCCTAACCTTTCTTTTCATGGTCAGGTGATCGTTACCATATAAGCGCACAATCATTTGTTCATCAAACCGCATAGATGTTCTTACATCACTATCTTTTTTCTCGAATTGTTCGTCTGCCTTTTTAAGGCTGTCAAACAATTCGTAGTCGTACAGAAAGGTATGAAGCAAAGATCGCGGTATCTCACCATGTTCGTCGCGAATTCTAGAGAAATGCTCTGAGAGTTGACCCATTACATCATTTAGCTCGCTAAACGTTTTAAGGTGCCTTGCTTGCTCAATAATATATGGAGGAACGTAACCACAATCCTGATGCAGTTGCTTAACCATCGCTACATCTAGATAGTTCCAGTAACGGTCATCTGTAATGGTGTTTAAGGTAGTAATAATGTTGTTTTTGCAGCAGTACCTAAAGGCTTGGTACGCCAATTCGCGAAGATCGATTTGACCCTCACACTGAAGTGATTCTGACATGAAAATTTCCTTTTCATAAAGCGATGTATGCGAAATTAAAGAGATCTACCCTTAATTTAGAACTTATCAGTGAGGCATGAACAAGTCCATTTTTTTTTCTCATTTCTCCCAATAACCTCTATTACATCAATTTTTTTAGTACAATTAGTGTAAAAAGCGTACAGTTGTTTAGACCATACGAACCATCCTTAGAATCATACATTCAATCAAATAGAGCATTCTCTCTTGAACTTGTTCATGGGATAAATGGACAAAGGCGTCCACTAACCAAAGACATACTTGAGGCGCATGATGCACATAGAGCTATTGAGCTTCAAAAATACATTAATCACTTCAATTTAAATGATGGCGAGGTGCAATCTCTTCTAGATGAAAAGAAGTCAGGACTAGACCCTTCACAAATCGGATGGGTAAAAAAATCCCTGCACGAAGTAATCTCCAACTCGACAAGATTAGACCCTGCAACAAGAGATCAAATTAGCTTTGGTTTAGTTACTAAGAGGGATGGAGTTGACTTAGTGTCTGAGATTGTTGATTTCTCAAAAATAGGTAATGACAAGATTGCCGCTTCAGTTTTTGATTTGTCAAAAGGGAGTGTTCATCATGAGGCGGTTTCTATTTTGGTGAATGAAATCTATAATATATCTCAACAACCTGAAGAAGACCCAACCAGAAAACACAACCCGAGAGGAAATAAAATAGAGGCTCTGTTGACTGCTACAAATGAGGACACATTCGAAAATCTATTTTTAAAAGTTTATCAAATGAACCAGTCCGTTGTTGGTTCAAGTAATGAAGTCACACCTGATAAATTTAAAGAAGAAGAAAGCAAACTTAATGACGCTACGCTAGGGATGCCAAACCTAAGAGAAGTTCTAAGTAGCGGCTCTAAAATTGAAACGCCATTCATGGTTCCTCGGGTATCAACAGGCTCTGTGGAAACCGCTAAAATCATTCAAGGCTGTATATCCTCAAATGCACATGAAAACTTTCTTAACTTTACTCCAAACGTAGATTTATCCCTAGAGATGAAAAAGCTGATTGATTCTATTGGGGTTGAAATTAGCACGGAACATTCAATGTTTGCAGGCTTTAAATCAAAGGCTAACACTTTTGATGAACGTATTGGGGGTGAGTTTAAATCTGAGAAGTCTGAATCTAACGACATAAGTTTATTCAATAGACTTAAATCCAAGACAAAAGACAAGCTTAAAAAGTTAACATCAAAAGACGATAATCTAGGCGATAAAGAAAAGATTGATTGGTCTGTGTCAGACTATAACTGGCATAACAAAGCCGATCATTTCTCAACAGAAAATTACAAGCCAATAAAATCTATGACATTTAGTGATAAGTATAATAAGCCCATATTTATCCACAAACCTACATCTGGTCTTGGTTTCGGTAGCACTAGATTCGGGAATACAGGCGGAACTATCCTTTTTTCTAAAGGAAGGAAGATCACCCAAGATGAAGCCAACTTGATAGTAGCTCAGTTCCTAAGAACAAACACTATATGCCAAATGTACATTACACCTCCAAAGCATCTAGAAAATAAAGAATCTTCGCAGAGACATGTTGAGCTACTGGTTATATCAGCTCTGGAGTATGGTGTTCCAGTTGAAAATATAAACGTCAGGCCAAATGGAATGGTAAATGCTGAGCAGTTCCAAGAAATAGTAGAAAGAGCCACTTTGGATATGAAGGCTGGATTGTTCGAAGAATTCGGCGGACTTAGTGATACAGCCGACATGACAATAGAAGCACCAAAGGATGGGGTCACTGCCAAAGTTAAGAATGATGATGTCATTGTACGGGTAAGTAAAGAAAAACCTTAATGAATCAATTTTGATTGCAGCAACGGACCCCCCCCTCCATCAACTGAAAGTTCAAATGTTGCTGAGGTAAGGCTATAAGCAAATCAAAGTATCGACAACTCTTCAATGTTTTCACTAGTGAAAAAGTCAGCACCTTATCGGCAATCCTTCAATATTTTCACTAGTGAAAAAGTCAGCACCTTATCGGCAACCCTTCAATATTTTCACTAGTGAAAAAGTCAGCACCTTATCGGCAATCCTTCAATATTTTCACTAGTGAAAAAGTCAGCACCTTATCGGCAACCCTTCAATGTTTTCACTAGTGAAAAAGTCAGCATCTTGCCAGCAAACTTCAATGTTTTCACTAGTAAAAAGCCAGCACCTTGCCAGCACCCCTTCAATGTTTTCACTAGTGAAAAGATTGGCACCACTAGATTAAGGCTGAACCAATTAAATGCAAGATGGCACGTAAGTGGTTGTATTTAAAGTACACCACAATTGGTTAGCCACAACTCTTTCTCTGTATTTCTAACGAGATGAGGAGTGGTAAGAGCGTATCTTCTTCTTGATACTCAAAGTTACCCATAATTCGATTAATTAAAAAAGAAAAGGAGTAGTTAGAATAAAATTTTGTATACTCGAATATAAAATGATTAGTAACGAAATTATATTAAGTAAGGAGATCCTGAGACTTATAGCTATGTACGGCGACAAGTCGCCAGTTTTAAGGAATAGATTAAAAGAAACAAGATACTATTGTTCCCTTTCCTATATTGAAAAGGCTCAATTACTTGACTGCATTGATGAGGTGCTATTGAAATACATAAAATGAATTGGTTAAATTATTAATAAAATGAAAACCAACCTTTCACTATTGGCTACCATTCTTTTTGCTAGCTACTCTACTGCTGGTTACGCTTCTATACCTCCCGTTACGTTTGGGAGCTTAGTTGAGCAGGATTCACATCTTCCTGCAATTCAGCTTTTTTTAGCAGAAGATAAAGCTACCGAAAACAACTTCGAGGAGTCTACAGTACACTACATTAAGGCCATAGAGCTAGGAATTAGCGGAGCAGTATGGAACCTTATGAGGTTTGTTGATGATGGGGTTTTAAATGATGAGCACTTAAATGAAGCCATTCGAAAAATAAAATCCATGGCTACAGAAGATACTGAGCTATCTTTGTTCCTTGCTAACTACTACCACAACAAAGAAGGTACAGACAAAGAAGCATTTCATTGGATGAATAACTCTCTTAGATTAGGCTCAACTGGTGTTGGCGAGATTTTGGCTGATTACATAATTAGGGGTGTTGGCGATGCGGACTCACACTACACGCAGATTGAGGCAGCTACCTTACTAAAAAAAGCTTCTGATGAAGGCTCAGCAAGCGCCTCCCTTACTCTTGCTAAAATATTTGATGATGGAAAATTGATTAAACGCAATCTTGGTCAAGCAAGGCATTACTATGATATAGCTGCGAAATCAGGAATGATTGAGGCTAACTTCAGACTAGCTTATTTCTTGGAACATGGCATTGGCGGGAACAAAAACTTAGCAGAAGCAGCAAAATTATATGAGCAGCTTTTGAATACAGATAAGGCTTCTGATGTTCATTATCGTCTTTCAAGACTCTATATGTATAACGAGGATGCATTCGAAAATGCTAGAATTGATGGTATAACCCACCTAGTTGCTGCGGCTAACCTCGAAAATCATGATGCGCTCTATAAAGTTGGTGTGGCAACATACTATGGAAGTGATGGCTTCAAGGTTAATATCGAGAAAGCAATTGAGCATTTGAAACAGGCAGCATATCTTGGAAACAAACTAGCAGCCCAGAGACTAGTCCAAATATACAAGAACGGAGATAGAAATATTTCCCCAAACAAAGAGCTGATGAAGGAATTTCAACGTATTCTAACAGATGCGCCAAAAGTATAAATTTATGTATGAGACGTTCTCATGAAATTTTGAGGATAGGGCTGGCTAGTGCTTCCTTGGGTACTGTAGGGTATCCCGTAATTAACGGGGTACTTACAGGGTCGCTGTTATTGAGCTTTTTACTTCCATCAGAAGTCAAAAGGCAAGAAGATATCGATAGCGTGACTGGATTACTAACTCTAAGTGCTTACAAGAAGCATTTGAATGAGGTGGTTATTAGAGAGGTTAATCATCCAGCAGAGAGTAAGCGTGTTTTCGTAGCATCTATTGATATCTTAGGTTTTTCGGAGATCAGTAAAGAGCATGGGTACTCAACTGGAAGAAGAGCCTTAAGAACCCTATCCAGAGTAATCAAGCAGCAAAGCAAATGCCTCGCCTCCTCTAGACCTTATGGTGATATATTTCTTTTAACTTATGTTTCAGACAATCTAGAATGTATAAAACAAGACCTACATTCTATTATCGAGAAAGCTGAACAACTGAATGAAGCGCTAGGGTTCTCTATTGGGATTTGCTCTGGATTAAGTGAGTTGCAAATTGCTAGCGAAGAAGGCGTTGAAGTCGATCTAATCTCTTCTGCTATAACTCAAGCAGAGGTAGCAAGATTGATAGGAAAAAGAAGTGCGAAAAAGATAAATTGCTACAAATCCGAATACGCGAGCAAACACTTAGAGAAGATCAAGATGGAAGACGCTCTTCTTAAGAGTATCGAAAGCACAGAAATAAGCGTTTTTTATCAACCAAAACTAACTGCTCAAGAAAGAAAGATTACTGGTTTTGAAGCACTATGCCGTTGGTGTCATCCTGAGTTAGGATTTATTTCGCCTGCATTCTTTATACCTTTATCAGAAGAAACTGGCTTTATCCACAAGTTAGGTATGCATGTAATTGAGGAATCATGCAAAACCTTAAAATGGCTTAAGGATGCTGGCTACCATGAAACTAGCTGCGCCGTTAATGTTTCAATCGCACAGCTAGAGCATCTAGATGGTAAGCCACTACTTTCTCATATCAGGAATATGATATCTGAATACGATATAGAGCCATCATTGCTTGAAATAGAAATCACTGAATCAATGGCAGCCAAGGATTTTAATCTCATCAAACGACATGTTGAAACCTTAAGAGGATTAGGAGTTGTGGTTTCTTTAGATGACTTTGGCACTGGGGAATCTACCCTGTATAGGTTAAAAGAACTAAATTTAAATCAGCTTAAGATTGACAAAGCATTCGTTGATGATGTCTGCACAGAGAGAGGCAAAGAGGTAATGCAAGGAATATTTACTATTGCTAAAGCGATGCATCTCACGACAGTGGCAGAAGGAGTTGAAGAAGAGAGACAAGCGGTAGTTCTTGCTGAAATGGGGTGTACATACCTACAAGGATACCATTTGGGCAAACCTATGCCCAAAGATCACATTTTAGAGGCAATAAAAATAAACAAGGGTGCTAATTAAAGCACCCTTTTTCTTTACCCAGTAAATTCAGTTCGATATGCACCTACTTCTTGTTTGAATCTGCTTATATCATTTACTGTATCTATTGTTGGTAAATCAATCTTTAAGCTATCTACCCGCTTACCATCCTTCTTAAGTTCGAAATGAAGATGATAGCCTGTCGATAGACCAGTTTTGCCGACATACCCTATGACTTGGCCTTTCTTAACTTTAGCACCAATCTTAATGCCTTTACCGTACTTACTCATATGTGCAGAAAGAGTCTCAATACCCTGAGGGTGTTTTAAAATAACCGCCTTACCATAACCCCCTTTAGTACCTGCAAACTTAACGGTAGCATCACTTATTGCCTTTATGGGGGTGCCACCCATATGTCCGTAGTCTGTCCCCCAGTGTGGCCTAACTATATCCAGTATCGGATGCTTTCTATGTAAATTGAATCGTGAAGTAATTAATGGGTTATCAATCGGATGCCTCAAAAAACTTGGCGTTACACTTTTACCATCGATGTCATAATAGCCTGCGCCATTTGATGTCTTAAAATAATAGGCTTCGACAATATTTCTTTCAGTTACCTTTACTCTTACCGCCTTAAGTAAAGTTGATACAATTTTTTTATTAACTACTTCTCTATCGAATATTGCCTCAACCTCTACACCAAACCTCAAGGCACTAAAATCCAACTTACTCTTCAGTGTGTCTGTAACCTGAGCTATCTCAGTATGCGTTAATCCACTTCCTAAACCATCTACTGAAAAATTCTTTACAATTTGAAAATTAATTGGCTTTCTGTGAATCGACGTCGGAAGTTTAACTTTGGATTTTGCATATGAACCTTTCTTTGTCGAGCTGATTTTTACATAGGTTATAGAATCATCGTAAATACTAACCGACTCCAAGGTTTTTGAAATGAATTCGAAATCAATTCTCTGGTCTTTTTTCAATGAAAAAGTAGATTGCGGTATACCACTCCTGTATAAAAGGTTGGTGAGATCATCAGCCTCTACTCCAGCCTTTCTGGCTATCGAAATAAATGAATCGCCACTCTTAACAGTGTGATCTACTACTTGCTTTGAATCATTTTGCGGATGTTCCTCGACGTAGTCATTGTTTTCACCAAAAGACTCAGCATTTATTTTAAAATCGTTAGTAGAAACGTTCTTAGGCACATTTACTGAAGGCGTTAATTCAGGTGTAGTCTGTTCGTTGGCAACTTCAGCTTGAGGATATTCTAAGATAAAGTCGTCAGTTGAAGAAGTTGAGATATTCAGACCTAATTCAGAATCAAACAAGAATTCCTCATAATTGTTTTCACCTGTAAGCTTAAGACCTGTAATGTAACTAAAAAAACAAGCCCCAACAGCACCAACTGATAGAGCAGCATTATATACAATAGTCATTAAGGAATATCCTTTGATCTGATAGGTATGATGAAATCTGTTCATCAAGTGAACTTAAGTGATTTAACCTTTCAGGATACTTAGAAAGTGGGTCAATAGACTTTGCTTTCATGTAAGCTTTAAGGTGGCTTTCATTGATAGGGAACTGGTTTTTTACTGCTAAATCAATCAATCCAATTAAACCCAAGGATGATTCATGGCATCCACGTTTAACGTTCATCGAAACTGACGTAAATACTGCATCAAAACTAGCAGGGTCAAATATAGATCTATCAAAAATATCGTTGTCACATTCAATGGCAGACAAGCACTCGTCAACACAAGAGCTATCCGCCACTCCATAACCGTAAATTGTTGGGCTATTGAAATTCATTGTTAATATTTTTTCATAAAAACTATGAGAAAAAATTCTTAAAATCAAGAAGAGCTAAACATTTGATGAACTGAAACCTTAGGGGACTCAATGCAAACACCATGCATTTGTAAGACTGCGTGTACCTTAATTAAAATATCTTGCTTGATTCCATGAAATCCTTGTATGTCTCCACTACGAGTGAAAGCACTAAGGTATATCCAGCAAACACCCGCTTGGTAGCTAGCAAGATTTACTACCACCGTCCTATCCTGATCGATACCATCATGATTCAAAAGAATATCATTTCTCAACTCTTTACAAATCATACTCATAAGAGGCGCTGACTCGGCTGATACTGTAATGTACTCTTTAATGCGCATAGAGTCTCTTCGACTTACATTCTGCACAATTGCTTTACTAAGCATGCCGTTAGGAACATATAGAGGTCTGTCATCAAATGTACGAATTCTACTGACCCTCCACCCTATATGCTCAACAGTGCCTTCAACTTTCGGATCTTCTAGTTTTATCCACTCCCCAATGTCATATTGAGCGTCACAGTAAATTAAGAAACCAGACATAAAGTCTCCTAGTAAATCCTTAGCAGCAAACCCCAGAACTATTGATCCCATACCGCCGAAAGCTAAAATTGAACTTACAGGAACGCCAAAATGACCAAGAACTATAAGCACAGAAAATACCAGCCACACACCATACAAGAGCTTACCTAATGCATCTATCTTGGTTCTTTGTGGGTTATTGTCTATATCGGCTAATGATTTCTCCTCTAAGGTCAACTTTTGAATCATTTGTTCTTTGAAACTATTAACGATTAAGGTGACAGACCAAGTAACTAACATCAGGTTTGAAACAAAATATGCATCTTCAAAAATAAATTTAAGAATTGCACTCTCGGTCTCCTTTACCCCAAGGACCACATAAATGTACTTCACATATAGGAATACAACTAAAATCGCTATCGGTTTGTAAGCTGAAAATACAGACCTAATCAGTATGCTTCTCTTTTTTTGTAAAGCATGGGTTTCTTTACGCTTTGTGCTCTTAGCACTCTTCTTAAGGAGGAATATCAGAGCAATCACAAAAAAGAGCGGGGGAGCCGCAGCAATTAACGTCTCATTTATTGAAAAATTCATCTTTTTTTATTACTACTACTATAAAGAAAAGATTTCTTCAATGAATAGCGCTCAAAAATTTCCCAAAAAGGCGCAAGATGAGCTTGATGCTCTAGCGCTTTACAACCTTTACAATTGCAACAAAAGCAACCGTGAGGATCAGAATGCAGCCTTAAAGTCATTAAAGGCTAAGAGAAAGTTCAGGCCAATTTGGAGCGCAATGTGTTCCCTTCAACATAATCAGATAGCAACATATTTTATTGAGAACGATATACATTCCCATATAGGGCAAAAAAAAATAAAAATTAAGGGTAAAAGTTACGTCGTAACACTTTATTTTTTGCCAGTAACCCTTAGTACTTCACCTGACATTCAAAGCACAGAAAGCCTTAATCACGAGACGGGTGGAGTAAATACTATTGAAGTAATGGCTGCATTACCAAACCAGACATGTAACGATATTGCAGAGACAATAAAGAAGCATATTAACCTAAAGGATGAAGAGAAAATCAGCATCCTATCTGGATTAATTGACAGAAATCTACTGACTGAATATGCTGGGCTTGAATTCATCAGTGGACTAACTAATCGCTTAGCTGATTACGCAAAAGACCAAAGTAAGGATGAGGCAATAGTAAAATGGTTAGCCAAATTTGATGCGATGGAATTAGTCTACCTTTCACCGCTTCAGCCTGAAGACCATAGGGCGTTAGTTCTATACACGTTAACTGAAGAAAAAAACGAAACTGTCGGTGAAAAGTTGAAGTCTTTAAACTGCCTTGTTAACAACTATCATGGTTCTTTTGTGCAAAAGAGTGATTACACACTTGGAAGTGAGATTCATGAAATCATCACCAACACATACAGAAACGCTGTTTCCAGATATAATGGAAGTGTTTCGATTGTATGCTCAACATTACCACCTCAAACGTATGCTTTTTTGAGGCTGAGCTATTTCTCAAATACGTTAGTTAACATGGTAAACATATCTAAAGGTTTATGGGGTGGTGTTTCTGAATGTAAAATCGATTTCTCATCAGTTAGTGAGTACTTAACTAAAGTAGATGTTAGTATTCAGACGACTGATGGGGGAGGGGTATTCTCAATGAGCCAAATTTATGAACCATCATACAGGTACAATCCAGATGATGAAATTTCATGCCACGCAGATATGGTAAAACATATCGCACAAGTAAATACTACTTTCACCATAAGCTAAATGTACAAACCCCTTCTAGTAAGGGGTTTGTCAATATATACACATCAGTGATCGCTCATAAACTTCTTGAGAAATCTACTATTGATTACGTGACCAGCTTGATTCGCCTTAATCGTAAAACCCGTGTATTCCCTGAATAAAGGATAAAGGTCTCCGATAATATCCAGTATCTTATGTGAAATGATCTCATTTTGGAACCTTAGCCCATCTATATTTATAACCCTTTCATCATCAATAAGTATTGCATTATCTAAGCTTCCCCCAAGACATAGATTTTTAGAAAGTAGTGCCTCCAAATCACGCTTGAATCCAAATGTGCGAGCAAAAGCAATTTGATCATAAAAAGATGACTCCGAGTGGTGATATACCATAAATTGAGGCATCGATTTAACAACTTTATTATCGAATGAAATCTGGAACTCCACATTTCTTTCACCGTATGAACTAGGCTTTATTTCAACAAACTTCTCACCATCTGAAACAATAATATTCTTTGTCACAAGTTTAGGCTCAAACATACCCAATTTATGAATACCCGCAGACTTAATTTGATTAAAGAACTCTGCTGAAGAACCATCAAGTATAGGAACCTCTAGGTCGGTGGTAGATACCACTGCATCTGTTATACCAAGACCAGACAATGATGAAAGTAGATGCTCTACTGTTCGAAGTGTCTTTGTTTTCCCAACAATATTAGTTCCTAAGCATGATCCATTTAAAGAAGATGAATCCAATAAGATTTCTTCACCACAAATAATGAATTTTATCCCATCACCCTTATTAGCTGGTGAAACTTTAATAGCGCACTTAGCACTAGTGTGCAACCCAATGCCATAAAAAGTAATTGCTCTTTGCACAGTTTTGTTGTTTATCATATTTTTTGTAATATTTTTCAAAAATAATTATATGTTTTCGCCAGATTCTCAAGTTTCAATTGAAAGTGGTTATCTAATACTAACCATGATGCCAAGCCTATACTGTGAAGAAAAATGTCCCCATTGCTACCTATCTAAAGAGCAAAGAGCCGACAAAACCATAATGTCTATTGAGAATATCCAATTAATTTGCAATAAAATTGATAAGTATTATTCCGAAAAAAATTATTTTAACAAACACATCGTTCTATATTGGTATGGAGGAGAACCAACCTCAATGGGTATGGATTACTTTATAGATGCCATTGATGTAATAAATAAAACACTTAGCCCTACCAAAGGCTACACTTTGAAGCATGTAGTTCTAACATCACTTGTAAACATAGATAGCAATTGGTTTCCCTTCTTTGACAAATACTGTGAAGGCTACTTTCAGACATCATATGATGGTCGCATGAGAGGAAAAAAATACCTAAATGAGTGGGAAAAAAGAGTCAAGGAAGCTGTAGATTACGGTCTATCAGTAGGCACACTTAGCGTAGTGAATGAAGAGATGCTTAAAGTTGGGGCGAATAAAACAATCGAATACCTTACAAATCTTGGAGTTTCAGAGTCTGGATTTCTACCATTCATGCTGAATGAACAAAATAAGGGAAAGAAATACAATAGATTCGCACCCACAATGACAAATTGGTCTAGTTTTATGATAGAGGCAACTCAAAAGGGAAGGTCTTTACATAAAAAAGGCGAAACCCCTCCTACAATAGGCCAAGAAGCATTTTATTTTGTACAATCATATAGAAATTCAGCAATATCAAATTCAGCAGCACAAACATTATTTTTGATGCCGGACGGGACATTTTGTTTGCCTGATTATAAAAATGGGTACGAAGAGTTTATGCAGCCATTTGGTAATATTTTATCAAGCTCATTTGAAGACATTTTGTCAGGAAACGAGAGAATAAGGTACTTGACTAAACAGCTAACTCGAAACAGCAACATTGAGTGCCTAGACTGTCAGCACTCAAACTACTGCGTGATGGAGTTTTGGAAAGAAAACAAATTAGATGACGATTGTTTTGGCGGTAGCAAATACCTAGATTGGCTTAATAAAAACAATGAATCAAGGTATGGTGATTTATCAAGTTCAATCTTAGCTTAATTCATACTACGCCGCATTTGGTTTTATCATAACACCTTTTGGTTTATAGAGGCTTTTGTAATAATTGATTGCAGAAGCCTTAATGCTTATGGATGCAGGAACCATAACTCTACCAGCTATAGATAAACCGATATTTGTATAAATTACTTCACCTGTGATTTCCACAGGAATTTCATTTTCTATCAGATTTATTAAGTCAGACTTTGAGATCAGTCCACCAAAATACTCTGAATTACTTACGAGCTTTAGCATCAAGGACATACCCGTCACGCGCCTTCATAGCCCGTTTAGTCATATCAATAATAGTTTTGCCCTGTTTATCTCGCCCACCGACTATCAAGTCTTGTGATCGATGGAGACGAACTGACCCATTATTGAATTGAAATACTGTTTTTGGTGAGGATTCTTTGAGTCCTAATCCTCGTCTAGCAATAACCATTGCTGCTGCATGGTGGCGAGTCAGACCAAACCTATCCTGATACTTTAATTCTCCAAGTTGAGAGGTATATCTGACTCCTAGGTAAGTAATCTGTGTCGAAGATCTCAAAGCATCCATTGTTATGTAGCAAAAATTTAGTTAGGTCTAGAGAAAACTTCTTAAATTTAAAGTAAGTATTTTTGGATATCATGGATATACATTCCCCAATATACTCAACCCCGCACTTCCCGAGACCACGATGAGCCTTTGATGCGTATGATGACAAACTACGGAACTCTTTTTCTGTTAGCAGCAGGTCAACTTTAGCAATTTCTCTTAATTTTAACCCAAAACAGTGAATTTAAGAATACTAGTAGCAAAACCTCAACACTTCTCCTAAAAAAGTTTTAATGCTCACGCCCAAAACAAAATCACCTGACAATAAATATCACAAAAAACAACGAGTTATTATGGTGCTACTATTTGTTTAAATTTTTTCTCCTCAGTTGCTTGTGGTAAAATAATGATATAAGGCAACTTTGGAGAAGAACATGACCATATATAATGGCGACTCAATGGACACCCTACAAGGACTTGATCCTGTAAGAAAACGTCCGGGAATGTACATTGGCTCTACAGACGGCGATGGCGTAAAACATTGTTTTATTGAGATTATTGATAATGCGATTGATGAAGCCATCTCTGGGTATTGCGACACCATCAATGTAACCTTCGAAGACAATGGATACATTTCTATCGAAGATAATGGTAGAGGAATCCCAGTTGATATTAACACTAAAGCTGGAATGTCGGCTGCAATCCTTGTTTATACAAACTTACATAGTGGCGGTAAGTTCGAAAATAAGAACTACAAATATAGCGGCGGCCTACACGGTGTTGGTTCATCAGTTGTAAATGCTTTATCAACACACTTAGAACTAACAATAAAACGTGATGGTAAAGTTCATTACATTGAATTTATCAATGGTGGTCAGCTAACAGATAGCAATTTTCCAAGAATCATCGGCGAATGCGACCCCGAAGACACAGGCACAAAAGTACGCTACAAGCTAGATGCTTCACATTTTCAGGGTGCTATATCTGCGAATGATTGGGAAATTAGCTCTGGTTGGCTAGATACGTATCTCTTTGAGCGTGCGGCTATCACAGAAAACCTTAAAATCACCTTCGATTACAAAGGCAGAAAATCTTCATACGTAGCTAAAAACGGCTTAGCCGACTTACTTAACATACCTGAATACTCAGAGGCATCAAGTCCCATCATGCGTGCGCCTCTAATATATTTCGATGAGGGTATTTATAAAGGTCAGCGACAAGTTTGGGATGAACTCAATAACAAGTTTAAGACAGATGAAAACGATAAATCTATAAGAGAGACTTATACAGAAGAGATTGAAGTGCGATTTGCCTTTCTTGCTCAAGATAAGCTGTCACCACCTCAACCTAAAACCTTCTTGAATAACATTAGAACCAAAAATCATGGTAAGCACTATGATGGCTTCTGTAACGGTTATTCAGAAGCAGTTAGAAATCATGCTGTCGATAGACTAAAGATTGACCATAAAATTCTTAATGAAGACATCATGTCTGGTTGTCAGTTATCACTTCTTGTGTTCGCAAAAGACGTTGAATTCAAAGGTCAAACAAAAGATCAGGTCACATCTTCTAAAGTTTCTACAGTAGGTAGCGCCCTTACAAAAGAGTTCTTCTCAAGATGGCTAGATGCAAACCCTGCGTCTGCGAAATCGATTGTAGATAAGTCAATCAGAGCAGCAAAACAGCGCGAAGCTAATGCTAAAGCTAAAGAGGAAGAAGATAAGGCTGAAGCAGGGACTCTTGGTGAGAACCTGACAGGTATTTTGACCAACTGTACCCAGAGAAATTTGGAAGAAACCGAATTATTTGTTGTAGAAGGTAATTCAGCAGGCGGTACAGCAAAAAATGCAAGATGCAAAAAAACCCAAGCAATCCTACCTCTCAGAGGAAAGATCCTTAACACATACAAAAGTGATGTGAAAAAGGCATTAAGAAGTAAGCAAATTCGAATTTTAGCAAGCGCAATCGGTACTGGTTTAGGTGATGATTTTGACTACTCAAAGCTACGGTTTGGTAAAATTATCCCTCTTACTGATGCGGACGTTGACGGTGCCCATATTCAGTTACTGTTTACGGCCTTCATGTACAAATACATGCCTGAACTGATTAAAAAAGGCCACTTATTCATTGCTGAGACACCTCTTTACAAGCTGGAAAAGAAAGGGGCTAACAAGCAAGTTGTTTACATAAAAAATGATGCGGAATTCGATGCAAGATACCCGAACGGTATCCCTTCAGGATGGGAACGAAATCGATTTAAGGGTCTTGGTGAAATGAATCCAAATCAGTTGAAAGAAACAGCCATGAACCCAGAAACCAGAACACTCAAACAAGTTATATATGACGAACAGGATGCTGAAAGGTACATCCAAACCTTTGATGACTTAATGGGCGATGACCCTTCGAAGCGGTTTGAATTCATTAAACACAATGTAAACTTTGCTGAATAACAGGTAGGACAAATGACTATTAATTTCACAAACCAGAATTTTGGAACGGTTAATCTTAGTGTTCACGCAGAATCCGCATTTTGTGAATACTCAAAATACGTAACTCAAGACCGTGCTCTCCCAGATGTTCGTGATGGTCTTAAGCCTGTGCATAGAAGAATTCTGTTCTCAATGCATGAACTAAACAACACTTTCAACAAGCCATACAAAAAATCAGCACGTATTATTGGTGATGTTCTTGGTAAATACCACCCGCATGGAGACAGCGCATGTTATGGCTCATTGGTAAGGATGGCACAACCTTGGGTGATGTCATCACCACTTGCTGACGGTCAAGGTAACTGGGGGGACACAGATAAGAACTCAGCAGCAGCAATGCGTTATACTGAGGTACGAATGACTAAAATAACTAGTGGATTAACTGATGATTTAAAGCTCGATACTGTTGACTGGAAACCTAACTATGATGGCTCAGAGAAGGAGCCTGAGGTTTTACCTTCAAGATTTCCAAATTTAATCATAAACGGCGTTGAAGGCATCGGGATAGGGATGGCTGCATCTATCCCACCTCACCACCCGATTGAAGCAATGAATTGCGTTATTGAGATGGTTGAAGGAAGAAAGACAAATAGTGATGTTCCAACAGAAAAACTAATGGAACTAATGCCATCACCAGACTTCCCTACTGGTGGAATCGTTTATTCGCTAGAAAACTACCGCAATGCTTGGGAATTTGGTAACTGTAGTGTTCGTATTCGCGCAGAGTGGGAAGAAGAACTTATCGATGGAAGAAAATGCATTGTCATCAAGACATTGCCTTACGGGATATCACCATCAGATGCATTAATACAGGTAAACCTTGGAAGAAAACCTAATCCAGAGACAGGAAGAATAGCCATTCGAGGTATAACTGGCGAAAGAGACGAAGGTGATAGCGAAGGATTGAGACTAGTTTTTGAAGTGAATTATGGTGTAGACCCAGAGATCGCATTCAATGAACTTTGCAACCTGCCAAACTCATGCTTCGATATAAGTATTAGCTACAACATGAACGTTGTGGATAACAAAGCACCTAAAACAATGGGCATCAAAGAAGCTTTGAGTCGATTCATTGACTTCAGGGAAGAAGTTGTAACTAGACGCTCTGAAAAGCTTTTGAGTGACGCGAAAGCAAGAATGCATATTCTTACAGGTCTGATGAAGGCACTAAACAAACTAGACGAAACGATCTCAACAATCAGGAACAACCCAAAAGCATCTGATGCCAAGGCCGCCCTTGTTGAGCTTCTCGAAATTGATGAACTACAAGCAACAAAAATCTTAGAGATGACACTAGGAAAGTTAACTCAAGGCGAAATATCAAATTACAAAGATGAAAACGCCAAATGCGAAACAGAAGTAAACTACCTAGAAAGCATCCTAAATAATAGAGATAAGCTTCTCGATGTAATCAAAGCTGAAACTGAAGAGCAAATTGACATATTTCTTTCAGAAAAATCTAAAAATGGTCAGAAGCTTTACGAAAAACGCCGATCTCAATGGACTCACGAAGAGATAAAACTTTCTAAAGAAAACCAAATACCAAGAGAGTATTGCTCGGTGATAATTTCTGAGCAAGGATATACAAGAAGAGTGTCAACTGAAGAGCTGAAAGAACAAAGAAGAGGCACTCAAGGAACTCAGCAAATAGAGTTAGCAAAAAAAGACTCGATAGCTTTGGCGACAGAGTGCTTCTCTCATGATGTACTTGCATTTGTTACCTCACTAGGACGTATCGCGTTCTCTAAAGCGTATGAAATAGACACCAGCTTGAGAGGTCAACACATCAACAACATCATCAAACTAGATACTGAAAATAACGAAAAAGTTATTCAGGTAGTATCCATTGAAGATGATGTTATTAGCGCCTCTGAGGATTACCAACTTGTTCTTGCAACAAAGAAAGGCATGATCAAGAGAACAAACTTTGGCTTGTTTAACCCAAGCGTTTCTAGAACCGTGAAAGCAATAAGCTTGACAGAAAATGACGAAGTTGCGTTCTTTGGCGTTAATAAGGTTCAAGATGATATAACTTTGGCATCATCAAACAACCGAGTCATTAGATTTACACTATCCGAAGTGAGAGAAACATCTCGATTAAGTCAAGGTGTTATGGCAATGAATCTGTCTAAGGATAAGCACATAGTTTCATGCTCGATCATTAAATCTGAAATGATTGAATCTGCCATCATAGGATTTGTTAGTAAGTCAGGTATATTGAAAATATCAAAACTTGAGCACTACAGACAAACCAAGAGAAAAACTAAAGGTGTAACAGCTATGAAATTGGTTGAGAATGACCAAATTTTATCAGCATTCACACTAGATGAATCGGATCTAAACAGCCTTGATGTTGTTAGTACCTCAAAGAATGGAAAAATGAATAGAATCAACCTAGGAAACTTCCGAGTCATGAATAGAATGACTAAAGGAGTAAGGTTGGCGAAATTCAAAGAGAAAGATGAATTAGTTTCTGCTTACCTATCGAGAAAGGAAGATAATTCAGAAAACGAGATAGAGCAGGAATCAGAAAGCATGTAGTGAAAACAAAAAGAAAGGGTGGGGTTTCTCCACCCTTTCTTTTACCTTACACGAATTTGGTTTTTTCCTGATTTTTTTGCATCGTACATAGCTTCATCAGCCTTCTTCATCAACTCATCAGCACTAGATATAGAACTATCATATAAAGCGCCCCCAATAGAACACTTAACAATAAGTGATCCAATGTCATCATCATTTGTCTCAACCGGAAGGGCAACTGCCTTCAATATCCTTTCTCCCTTACTGCTTAAATCATCCAAAGACTCACAAACAGGAAAAATACAGACAAATTCGTCACCCCCAATCCTTGCTGCGGTCTCAAAATCTTCCACTGTAGAAGAAAGTCTCTCGGCAACAGATATAAGCATCAAATCACCAGCATCGTGACCATAAGTGTCATTGATTGGCTTAAATTCATCCAAGTCTATAAATAGAACACCTACCGTGAACTTAGAGTCCTCTTGATTATCTTTAATCGCTGCACCTAAACGCTCATCAAAACCTTTTCTATTTAACAAACCAGTTAGCTTATCGCTTTTAGCTTCACGGATAAGAAGCCCCTCCCTTTCTTTCTGCTTAGAGCTATCTTCAAGAATGACAATATAACTACCGTTATCGGAAGAAATAAATGTGCCAACAGTTAAAGTCAAGGTTTGATTTAAGCTCCTTACTGGGAAATCAGTTGTTCCTTCAATTAGAGCCTCCTTCAGAACAGTTTTGTATTCCACATATGGATTGGCTGCTGCAAAAAAACTCCAGAAATCCAAGCCCTTTAAGCTAGAATTGGATTCACCCGAAACCAGACGAGTGAATGCACCATTGTGAAACAATACCTTATGCCCTTCACTTACCAAAATCACTGCATCCCTTATATTTTCCAATACAGTTTCGTAAGGAATATCCTGTGAAACCCTATCGCCAAAATGATTTAAAAATTTACTTACTACACTCATCAAATTATTCGTTTATAGGAATTTTAGATAATATTTTTTGAATTCAAAAAATAAAATATTAACCTTTGAATAAAAGTCATGGAACAAGATACCAATCAATCAAACGATATGGAAAAAAAAGCTACAGAAGAAGTAGCAGTCAACACAAACAAACCTCCAGAGAAAAGAGACATCAGATACAAGAAAAAAGTTGAATCTACAGTCACCGAAATTAACAATGAGTTGAACAAAATTCTCTCATCTGGTTCAACGATAAAAAACATCAATGATCTAGAAGCCGATATGACGATTCTGGCAAAAAAATCTGCTGAAGTTCGTAAAGCAATGAATGGTGGGAAAAAAGAGCCTAAAACCCATTCTCCTAGTGCTGCAAAAATATACCGAGCAATGGATAAAATTATAGAGATATCGCTCCGTCACGACATTGATGAAAACGATAAAAAAGCAATCTTAAATGAGCTAAAGAGCAATCTAGGTGAAGCTTCTAATTTTGTAGCCTTGGTGAAAAAAGCACTTAAAAAACCTGATGAGTTTGAGCTATAAAAAGATGTTATTGGTAATATGGTGACAGGCATAATGCTAGTGATGACATTTGTGGTAAGATAGGGAAATTCGTTGTCCCTTTTTTAATACTTAATCAATAATGGCAAAAGCAAAAAAAGTATATGTATGTAACGACTGCGGCGCAGACTTCCCTAGGTGGCAAGGTCAATGTAACTCCTGTGGCTCTTGGAACACTATATCAGAGATAAATCTGGGACCAACAAGAGAAAGCTTAGCGTCAAAAGCTTCAAGATCAAGCGGGGGGTATGGCGGGGAAAGCTCCGAAAAAGCCACTAAGCCATCAGAAGTAGTAAAGGTTGAACACCTTAGGTTCAATACTGGGATCGGTGAATTTGATAGAGTGATGGGTGGGGGCGTAACTGTAGGTTCTGCCACATTAATATCAGGAAGTCCCGGAGCAGGTAAAACTACTTTGCTAACGCTTCTAGCGGCTCTCCTTTCTGCATCCAAGAAAGTGATTTATGTAACAGGTGAAGAAAACCAAAATCAATGGAAGAATAGACAAGATCGTGTTGCTCCGCATTACGTAAATGACAATATGTTCATACTTGTCACAGACAGCCTAGATAAAGCCCTTGAACAAGCTAGTGAGACAAAAGCTGAATTCGCAATTTACGATTCTATACAGTCTTTTGTTGCCTCTACTGTTGATGGCTCTAAAGGCTCTGTAGGACAAGTAAAGGAATGCGGCAGTGAGATAACAAAATTCGCCAAACAAAACAATGTTACAACCTTTATCGTCGGTCAGGTTACCAAAGACAATACTATGGCTGGCCCAAAGGTTTTAGAGCATACAATTGACACCCATATACACCTTGAGAAATCTGAGCACTCGAACCTTAGAACATTAAGATCTATGAAAAACCGATTTGGTAGCGAGGAAACTGTCGGTTTGTTCAAAATGGAAGGTGAAGGCATGGTTGAGATCAGTGATCCTTCTGCTGAATTTAGGAGCGCTAGTTCATCAAATACTTCGGGCTGTGCCACAACATGCCTAAGGGCGTCTAACCGAAGTATTCTCGTTGAGATTCAGGCTTTGGTTGTTGAAACTCAATCTGAGAAACTTCAGAGGGTTTGTCTAGGCGTAAACTTTAATAGGGTACAACTAATCGCGGCAATACTAAGAAAACACTGCGGTAAAAATTTCTATGCGGACATTTTCATTAGTGTTGTTGGCGGCTTCAAAATCTCCGAGCAAGACACATCCAGTGATTTAGCAATAGCAGCAGCATTGGTAAGCTCACTTGAAGATAAAGTGATAGATAGCAATACATGCTTCATTGGGGAACTCACTCTGTCAGGGGAAGTGAAATCTGTTCCTAATGGTGCTCAGCGAGTAGAAGAAGTCCTAAGGCATGGATTCAAAAAAATATACATTTCGCAACAACTGTTCGAGCAACTAACAGAAAAAACTGACAAATCAAAACTGATCTCTATCAATAACATTCGAGGACTGATGAATGCATTTAACTGATACACTTATCCTAACACCAGCCCATAAAGTTGAACGTTGGCGAAACATCATAAGATCTGTCCTCGAGTCGGGAAAAAATGTTATCTGGGTTGGTGATACTGAGACAACAGGAACTGAACCTAAAGGGGACAGAGCAAACAAAGACATTAGAGATAGGGTGCTTGAAATAGCACTGTTAGCATACGTTGGCAATGGAACAATTATTGAAAAACCACTACTAGATGATGAAGGTCAACAGATTTTTTTCCATGAGTATGTAAACCCATTTAAAGAAGATTCCAAAATTCTAGATAGATACAACTCAATTAAATATGTTCCAAACGAGGTGTTGTACGTTCATGGAATTAATGAGAGTTTTTTGAATGGGAAAACTGGACTGTTGGATTCCAAACTAGACGAAACCGACTTCAAACTTCCGAAACCAGCAAAAACTTTTAGTGGAATTAAGCCAGCACTAGAATACTTGTCATGTGTAGATCTTTGCAATGAAGTCAAAGGTAGGCTTTGCCTTCTCGCACACAACGCACCGTTTGATATCGAGTTTTTGGATTGCGAATACAACAAGGCGGAGTTCCTGCACGAAGGTAACACAGCTTTTGCAGGTTTTGAGTCATACTTTACTCCAATCGATAGCCTTAAGCTTATTAAAGAAATGTACACACGCGACGAAATTCGAGCAGCAATAAAGCCTCTCGTAATGAAAAAGCTTCAAGACTTGGAAAGCGCTGGTACAAAAATCACCATGGCTCACAACCTTGAATTCTTACGATACTTCTATGAGGTAGACGATATAGATCGCGATGTTCACGGAGCAATGGTTGACTCGGTAATATTGGGCGAAGTTTATAAAAAAATGACCGAAGACCCTAAATACAAGGAGTTGCCTGTAGTCAAGAACTTGATAAGAAAACCAGTCCAAGCCAAGCCAATTTGTGAAGAAAAACTTATTGCCTTATAAATTCTAGTTTTTTGGGCGTCTATCTTGTAATCGCGCAATAAAAATACTTTATTTAGAAATAAAGATCAAAATGAGTGCATTAGACGCCCTATTAAACGATATAAAAAAACCAAGTGGAAACAACAATAGCACCAATCTGGTGGTAACCGTTGATGAGTGGGAAGAAAACCAAATCAAGGGAACCAGAATGGATACTGGTGGGCAAGTTGTCGTTCGCTTATCAAAATTTGAAAAAAAACCTGACGCCTCCTTCGACAGACCTAACTTAAAAATAATCAAGGAAAAAAAGAGGTGCGGAAAGGGTGCAATTATTTGCTTTGAAAGCGCCTACCTTAATAACGAGGATGGCGCTTGGTACTCAAGGTGGGCAAATTTAATCCGTAAGTCGGAAAAAGACAAAAAAACGGTAGCCGCGATCCTAAAATCAAAGGTGGTTATAGGGAAAAGCCAAGCAGGTAAAGAGTATATTATATAGAGATAAAATCACTATCCGCTCGATTTGGTCAACCTGTAACACATCAAACAATCTCCTCTATTGAAGAACTCTCTGAGATAGCCAATAGTCATCTTATCCCTATGGGCAATGGAGTTGTCCCTTACTTGCTAGTTTACGTTAATGATGGTGAAAAAGATTTCTCTTTTGAAATTAAAGCAACAATTATTGACCAAACAACTGAAGATTGTGAAAAGCGAAGAGTAGTAGACCCGAATCCAGAGAATAGCATTAACAAATACCTTGAATCCAACTATGGTCAGGTATTGAAAGGATGCATAGACCACCCTGAAATAACCATCAAGGTAGCCAAAGGTAAGGTGATCTACTGTGGTACGGCGACTAGGGATGCGATGCTTAAAGGCAATAAAGCTGAGTTCTTGAAGAAAGAGTTCTCCTTAGACAAGGAAGCCCCATACTCAGCGCAGAACTTAGGTTATAAAGATATCGTAGTTGGCGTTAGAGATGACGAAGAACTGGATTCTAAATATGCTGTTTTCATTTCTAGTATAAAACCATACGACGAACCAGAATCAGCAAAAGATTTATTATCATAAATTAAAAAATTGGTGCAAGAATATGACAGGGAAAGTACGTGTTTGTTTTAGAGTAAGTAAAACTACAGCCATGTTAACCAAGCTGCGGCGAAGGGTCACTAGTTGTCAGGAAAGGAAAAACAAAGGATTTCCTAGGTTGTACCAAATACCCTGAGTGCAAATTTACCAAAAGTATTAGATGATTTTATCATATGAGTCTCTATTAAGAGAGTGGGTTACAAGTGGCAGTGCAGACAAAATCATCTCTATACTGCACAACAAGAACTCACACATGGATTTCTTTTTGTCCAGATATAGCCAAGACCTGCTCAATTTGATTAAAGAAGGGGATAGAAGAACCCTACTGGCGCTGCTTCGATGTTTTGATGAAGCAACTATTCAAGTGCTTCGTGAATCGCCGCAATCTGATGACCAGAAAGATATCCTGTTCGACATAGATGATCCAGATGCTTTAACAAAATCCTTTTTACAAAAGGAGCTAAATGAAATCATAAGCAAAGAGATAACTCTCGTAGCTTAAGGATAAAAAAACTGACCATGAGGTCGGTTTTAATTTAAAAGCCACCAGCTCTCTATTTTATAGAAGCAACGGACTCATTCATTTTTTTCTCAGCACGTTTTCTTATATGCTCAATCAATACTGGGTCAGCAAACTCCTCAACCCTTTCAGGAAAACGGTTTAAGAACCATCTTATGCAATCAACCTGAGCAAACAGCCTCTCTAACTCAAAAAGTGTATCCTGCTTACCACACGGAAGATTCAAAATTACTTCCTCAATTGAGATATTTTTTTTCATACCCGACATCAACTGAAGACATTCGTAGAACACTCTTTCACATTACTCTATCTGTACTGGCATATGAGCAATAACCCATTTCTCCTGTGGATCAAGTGAAGGCGCATGCTTCTCTATGAAGATAAGGTTCTCCATAATAACGTCTATGTTAGTGAGGTCGAAAATCTGAGAATCAAAGTTCACATTCTCGTATATAAGAGTGAGTGCAGCACTAATCCTCTGTATCCCAGTAGCTTCCATGAATTCTCTTACAAAGAAGAATGGAACAGCAGCAAAGTACTTATCTAGCATAACCGTGTGGTTTTCCTCCTCAAGCATTCTGCCTGTATAGATGTGAGCTTTACTACCCATACCACTAACGTACCCAATATCAAATATGCCAAACCTACCAGCTATTTGCAGAACCTCTCCTTGAGTCAATAGTCTAGTTTCGACACCATCAAACTTTTCAACAGTGTCGAATACCAAGTACTCAATTGGTAGATTTAGCCCTAAACCAATACAGTCCGTAGATATTAGAACATCAACCTCTTTGTTCCTGAACTTTCTAGCTTGCTCTCTTCTTACTTCTGGAGGCATACCACCATAAAGAATACCTACCTTTAAATCTCTGGGCAGTAACTTACGGATTTGGAATATTCTTTTTCTAGAAAATGCCACGATAGCCGTCGCTTGTAGCATAGTGAAATCGTAAATAGGATCTTGGGTAGTAACTAGCTTGGTCTTTCTTTCAAGAAGAACAACCTCAACATCGTCACCCACCATCTCACATAAAGCTTTTATCTTATCAATCGCCCAAGGAGGGCATGTGATACAGATTTCTTTAGCTATAGCTCCTAGTATTGCAGAAACAAAAGAATGTCCTCTTTCTTCATCATCCATTAGCTGGGCTTCATCTATTACTGCACAGTCTAAAGGTTTAGTGAAAGGCATTAACTCAACAGTAGAGGCTTGGTGTGAGGCACCGTCATAAACAACCTTCTCTTCACCAGTAAGGAGGTCACACACTATTCCCTCTGAGGTAAGTTCATCATAAACTTCCAGAGCATTAAGGCGAAGTGGCCCCACGTAGGCTCCTGTTTCTGCGGCTTTTAATCGTTTTAGAGCTTGATAAGTTTTTCCACTGCTAGTCTCACCAGCAAAGATAAACACTTTACGCTTTATGCGACGAACTTTAGGGAACAGTCCGATAAACTCAAGTGTCTTGTCACTAAACCAAGACTTGGTAATGATAGAAGACTGAAGCTTTCTTAGCTTCTTATCCCAGTTATCCTCCTTGAGGTATACAGGCTCAGACAACAACTCATTAAGGAGCGCATCCCTCATAGACCCATAAGGAAAGAGATCTTGTATTGTACTGTTTACAGTCTCAGATATACTATGGATGTCTTTTTTAGAAAAAGCAGATCTTGAATTTGGGGTGTAACCCATCCAGATCTCCAGATTGTCTATCGGAGAAACATTGAAGCGAATCTTCTTAGTTGGATCAAAGTAGGGTTTTTGTTTGAATTCGAAGTTTAATTCGATAAGTGCAGAGAATGTGTCGATGGCATTTTGAGCCGAGGCAAGTTGTTCGGGTGGCAGCTTAGCAATGAATTTAATCATCTTGCTGTAACTGGCGTTATCCATAAACTCCTTTACAACTGAGTTGTCTGGAGGTGAGATGGAATTGGTCATCTTTTTTTCTATATTTTACTCATTTTACCCCTGGTTCCAAAATATCTAAATGTGGTTAAAAATTAATAGATTTGATAACATACCTTGTGAATCCAGAGCGATAGACTGAAGGCTCAAAAGAATGCTGAAACCAATAATTAAAAGAAGACCTAAAAACCGTGAGTCTTATCAAAGTGCTTTGCACTCAAATGCAAGCTCATTTCAGGCAGACATAATTTCTAAACGACAACTACCAGAAGGCATCGACCTTAAAGAATTCTTAAATCCTGATCTATCAAAAGTTGATGCATCGAAACTGAAAGATATATCAAAAGCGGCATCGAGAATCATAAAAGCTATATCGAAGGGTGAAATCATAGGTCTAGTTTGTGACTTTGATGTTGATGGCGTCTCTTCTGGTACAATTTTGTATGAGAGTTTGGTTAACGTATTTGGTTGCAACCCTACTCGAATTAAAGTCTACAACTCATACAGAATGGAACACGGGTACGGCCTAACCCCTCAGCTCATCGAGAGAATTCAGACTACAAACCCACCACCTACGCTAATCATCACTGCTGACCAAGGCAGCAAAGATGGTGCACAAGTTACAGCACACAAGAAATGGGCTAAATCTAAAGGCATAATCAGCGACATCATCATCACCGATCACCATGAGATTGATGAAGACAACCTTCCTAAGGACGCCTATGCATTCATAAACCCGAAAAGAAGTGACTGCGAATTTGAGTGTAAAGATATATGCGGTGCCGTTGTTGCTCTAATGCTTATGGCGCACGTAAGAAAGCGACTTATAGATAAGGGCGTGCGTGATAAAAGCACTCTTCCTCCGATGGGGGTTACATTACCGCTGGCAGCAGCAGCTACTATCGCAGACTGTACATCGATAGCTTACCCGATAAACCGAGGCTTTGTTCATGCTGGGGTCAAACGCATGAATGCTGGTTCTGATATCTGTTGGGCTGCGTTTAAGGATATGCAGTTACAAAAAAATGAACCCATAACATCCCAAACCATTGGATTTAAGCTAGCTCCAATCATCAATGCTGCATCGAGAATGGGTAAAGATGCCTTGCTAGGGGTTAAATTCTTCCTATCAGAGACAGACAACGAGGCAAAGCGACACCTTATTGGGTTAAAAGAATTCAACGAGGACAGAAAGATTGCTCAGAGGTCATTATTTAATGCTGCTGGCATCGTTGCCTTACAGCAGGTAGAGCGCGAAGACCGACTAGGGTTGTGTATCTACCAACCAAATGGAAATCACGGGATACATGGCATAGTTGCAGCGAACGTCGCTCAAAAATATGGACGTCCGACTATAATCCTTGCTCCCAAGAGCAACAAGAAGACAAAGGTTAAGTTCGACATCATTGAAAAAGAAAACCTGAATGTGGACATATTCAGTAAGTTGGCAACATTCAATGAAGTTAAGGTAAACAAAGACGAGGTTATCGAAATCAAGAAAACACTTGATAAGAACAACCCGACATTGACTCTCTACTCAACGTTCAGCGGCAAAAAGAAGCTAATAAAAGAGCTTACAATGGCTCAAGCAACGTCTATGACTACTAAGAGTCTGTTTAAAGGATTAGGTAAAAGAGAGCATGTCTTTAGCAGTAAGGTGGGAAACCTTATCCTAGACCTTTCCGTTCAGAATAAGCCCAAGCTATACCTAGAGGGCGTAGATGAGCTTACAGGCTCTGCCAGAAGTGTACACGGGGTATCAATAAAGAATCTCTTTGAGCGTATTGAGAAAGAGCGTCCTGATGTTGTTGTGAAGTGCGGTGGTCACGAGGCTGCTGGTGGCGTGACTATCAAACTGGATAATTTGGACGAATTCCGAGAAACGTTTGATGAGTTTGTTCGCAAAGAGTGTGCAGACAACAACATCTCTCTACAAGCTTGCTACTACTCTGATGGTGAACTCCCTGAAGATAGAAACTTGGACTTGAATATTGTCGATGAGCTAAACCAACTGGAACCTTTCGGTATTGGGTTTGAAAGACCAGCGTATGAATTTGACCTACTAATAACGAAGCTAGACCGAATCGGGGAAAGTGAACACTACAAGATCCGAGGTAAATGGGATCGAAATGGAACCGAATACAATGCATTTTGGCCTAGGCTAGGGGATAAGGCAGATGAGTTGTCAAAAGTTCATGTAGGGTCGAAGCTAAGGCTTTTGTGTGAAGTAGGGGATAACTACCTTAGAAGCCGATCTGTCCAGCTTACAGTCGTGACCATAGTTGAAGATTGCTCAATGCAGTAATAGCTACACTTAGACTAATCACGAGACAACAAAACTAACCCCTTTATTATTTATATGGTGCTGGTGGCTTTACTGCCGCCCATAAACCTCAACAGTAAAAATCAATCCAGATGACTGACATCTGCCCTTATAAACAACCCGATCAAGCTTGAAGATATCTTTGTATTCAGGAAAAAATGAGTCTGCATCCGGCACCGATATGTTAACTCTTGTTATGAGTAATGACTCAGCATAATTGATGAATAAACGATAGATTTCACCACCACCAATGATGATCACATCATTATCCTTACTCAACTCAATAACCTGCTCGAATGAGACCGTTTCAGTCCCTTCAAACACTGCATTAGGGTCTCTACTTAGAACTAAGTTTCTACGGTTAGGTAGTGGTCTAAATGGAAGGCTCTCCTATGTCTTGCTACCCATAACGATAATTTGGTCAGAGGTCTCTGATTTAAACCACTGAAGGTCTTCTGGGATATGCCAGAGAAGCTTGTTGTTTTTTCCAATCGCTAACTCATTTGAGATAGCTGCTATCATTTTGAAATCACCTTACAGTATTGATCTAAATAATCACGCTCATAGCGCGTTAAGTATTCCGCACCATACCCAAGCCTTAAATCTTCTTTTAGGTAGTCTTGGATGTACAAGATTGCCATTGGGTTACCTTGGCACTCCTGAAGGCCAAAAACAGTCTTAACCATCATCTTGCACGAGTTGGTTACAGAAAATGTCACTGACTCAGACGTAAACAGTGGATCAACAAAAGTTATAGGTTTTTGCTGTTCGCACTTCTGGAAGGCACCCCACATTCTAACTTTTTCATTAACAAATTTGTCCAAATAACTTCGTGTGATACCGACAACGTAAACGTTATCCTCTCTGCCATCAGTAGCTCTATAGAAGACAGAGTCATCGCCCAAACTCTTGCTGAATGAGGTATTTGCAGAAAGTAGCAGCATAATGACGCCTAGTATAGGCCAAATGCGTGTGGTAATATAATGCATATATACTTGTTTTTTAGTATTAAGATTAAGAAAAATTCAAACAAGGTAAAAGAAAAAAATGGCAAAAAGAGGCGTAAACAAGGCCATCATCTGTGGCAACATAGGGCAAGAGCCTTCATTTAAAGCAGGTGATAATGGTGGTATCTTAAACCTATCAATAGCTACATCAGAGACTTGGCGTGATAAGACTACTGGTGAACAAAGAGAGAAAACAGAATGGCACCGCTGTGTGGTGTATGGAAAACTGGCAGAAGTAATGCTCAACTTCAATTTTGCCAAAGGCCAAAAACTTTACGTGGAAGGTAAACTTCAAACTCGTAAATGGATGGATGACAACAACCAAGAACGATACACCACTGAAATCGTTATTGAAGAGTTCGAACCAATGGGTCGCGGTATTGAACAAGGTCAACCAAATAAGGCTGGTCAAAACCAAGGCTCTGACGCAGGCACCCCTCAGAACAATGATCCAAAAGAGCAAAAGTCTGAAGAGAAGAAAGCAAGTCCTGTACCTACCAAGACTGATCAAGATGACAGTATACCACCTGATTTATATGAAGATGACATACCATTTTAGACAAAAACAAAAATAAACACTTTTTTTAGTTTGAGTGTTTAAATTAAATAAACCAAACCCGTGTCATTGATGCGGGTTTTCTTTATCCGAAAAACAAACAATGATAATAAGTGATCAAAAAGGGTCAGTAACAAACTGACCCTCAACTTAACCTACAGCCATTATCGAAGAGTAACTGACCACTTCATACATAACTCTTACAAAAAAGAGAAATGCCACAATTAGGGTGTAACCAGAACTGGAGCACATTAAAACTTTTCTACGCGCTTCAGTTACTTTAATAAATCCGTTTAAATTCAACTTAGTATATGACAAACTTAACTAACTCCTTTTAAATTAAGGGCTTATATTACGCCTGACGATAGTATAAATCAAAGTATTTTTAAGACTTTAATATATCCCTACAGGGAGATAGGCACTACTAGCCATTTTTTTAGCGGCCTCTTTATTTAGGAAGGTGATCGTATATTCGAAAATATCTAAATTCACTGTACCCGCGAAAGCAGAAAAAGCCTCGAAGCAACTCTTCTTGAAGTTATTAATATTCGAAGCAGCCTGAGCATTACTAGAAGTATCAAGCTTAATATTCACCAAATTAACATGGTGTCTATTCCATGACTTGGTTAAGCCTTCCGCCATGCCTTTACGTATACAAGATGCAAGTACATCTTTACCTAGCGTAAACTCATAATGCTCAATCAACTTTTTATGGCTTTCAACCTTTGAAGGTGCCATACCGTAGAGGATCTCTACAGGGTTTGCAGAAAATAGTATGCTTTCACGCTTTTGCATCAATAACTTAAGCTGGCTATCTATAGGATTGTTGTATAGAGAAACGCGCTTTCTTCTTTCTCTCATAATAGAAAGAGACTGTTTCTGGAGCTTTTCTATTAATCGAGTTGTCGCACCAGAGATATGGTAGTCAATGTCAGAAATATCATCTTGCACTAAGTTAACTAAAAGTGAATTAGTTAACGCCGCTCCTGAGCGTGACTGAAATTGCTCATCCTCAAGAGATAAACAAAAGTAGGTGTCACCTTTTGCGCCTTGGCGACCAGTACGACCAATAACTTGCTGATCATCATTTTTCGTCAAGCCCATACCAATAACAACAATCAGCAAACCTCGATCTTTATCCTCGCAAACAATATCCGTTCCTCTACCACACATTCTAGTCGTGACAATCATCGACCCAAACTCTCCTGCGTGAGATAAAATGTCTGCTTCTTGCTCAACATTTGATGAGGTAAGCAACGTGACATTGACAGCCTTCTGGGTAAGAAGGTTAGCAATTATGTCTGCCTGCGCTTCATTGTCGCATATTACCAACGCTGGCCTTTGTTCTCGCGAAGCCTTGCACAGGAATTTAGTAACATTCTCTTTTAGAGATTCTTGGCTAGAAAACAAGATATGACCGTGGTCAACTCTTTGTGTCGGGACATTTGTAGGTATGCTTAAAGTGTGAACACCATAGCTATGCTTTAACTCCAAAGAATTTAAAGATGCTGTTCCTGACATGCCACTTAGAAGGTCAAAGCTCTTTACGTAATGCGGTAGGGCACAACTGACTATCTCTAAGTTAGAATTTGGAATGGGTATACCATGCTTGTAACTCAGGTAAGCCGAAACCGATCCTAGAAAGCCACCATCTATCAAACGCCCCGACTTTCTATCAATTCGATGAATCCTTTCTGACTTAACTACGTAATCTTTGGATTCATGAAGGATGTAAAAGGCTGTGTACGCTGATCTAAAGTGAATCATTAACTCATACGCATCGCCGTATAGATCTACATGACTAGAAGCCAAGCCTGACTCTATAAAAAGGTTTTCAACAAACTGATAAAAATTCTCAATAAACTCATAATCACCATGCTTATCAACATTAGTGAATTCAGACTTATGACCCGTTTGCTTACAAAGTTCAGCAATTTGCTGATAGAAACTTCCTATCTCCAAATTTGAAACAATTGAGTAATTAACCCCAGATGAATCGATAAGGCTATGGTCTATCTCATCAATGATAAGAGCCGTTTTTACGTCAGAGGCACCTAGTAGCTGAGGATGAGATATTGATGACAACTCACTAGCGAGATGGTCAGCTAACCAAGATAAGCAGCCTTCTTCAGTAAAGTGCGTGTAATAAACATTAGAACTTTTTGAACCGTGCTCACTCCCCGAGAGACGAGATACATTAACACCACAAAGATCAAAAAGTGGTTTCATGGTTACAAAATCACGGTCTGCTAGATATTTGTTTGCGGTAGCAACATTTACTACGAATCCCTTTTTAACCAGCACTATAGAGGAGATAGCGGCGACCAAGGTTTTTCCTTCACCCGTTTTCATGTCAATCACATGACCGTCTGAGCAAGATAGTGCCGCCATGACTTGAACTTTGAAAGGTTTAAGGCCAACAGCTCTCTCTGCTAAAACTCTTAATGCGGCATATACCTCTAATTCTCTGGAAGAGGACAGCATGTGTATTAATTCATCATTATTGCGCTCAAACAATGACTTAGAGCGAGACATAATGGACTCAGCAAGGCGCTCAAACTTTGAGAGTTTTAGCTTTGTAATAATATCAAACACTACAATTTCCTATTTTTTTTAATATATGGATATGAAATTACTTCACTTCTTTAAGTATTAGGTTAGAATATAAGCGTAATTTGCATACAAGAATCTCTAGCAGGAACAACTTATGTCTAAACCTCGCACATCTGGGGCAGGTAACAAGCTTTCAACGGCATTATCAAAGTTTGCTGACCACCCAAATAAAAATTCTCAGAATTTATCTAAATTTGCCCTTAAGGCACTTCGTGAAACTTTTGGCGAAAGCCTAAAGGTTACCTCTAAAAGTGACTTTAAAGACACAATCATTTCTCAGTCTGTAACTTTCTCTGTGACTAACGGTAAATTTGAAGAAATTTTAGCCGAGACGGCGCTAACTGCTTCCATACAATCGCTAGAGAAGCTGAACGAACATAGCATCCCGAGCAGAACACTGCACAACCTTGCTACACTAGAAGCTCTTATGCTCATGGGCTTTGATATTGAAGACCCTTCTTCTGAAAACACTTCTCCTCAAGTAGCTTTGGAAAAACCTAAAGCACCTGAGCAACCAAAAGAGTTCGCACAAGAGTTTCCCATAGCTAGCCCTAAAGAACAAATAGCAGCAACCATAGAACCAGTAAGTAATACCGAAGATTTAGAGCATGTTACTGATACAGATAATAGTCAATCCGAGGCTCAAATCACAACCACTTCGGAAAATAATGCTCAACCAGTTAGCAGAACGGACGAACTGAACGCCCTCATTGATGCTCAAAGCGATGACAGCGAAGATCTAAAGCTTGTATCTACAACTATCAAAGAGCGTATTATTGAAAAAATGCGTGAACTGGACTTGTCTGAAAAAGCAATTCTAAGTCGCTTGAGAAATAGCAGTGCCAAATCAATACACGATATGACCCAAGATGAAGGATATCGTATCACTGGCTGGCTGAGTAAAAGTAAAGCTGACTCTGTAAGCATCAAGAAGAAACGAGACACCTACGGCGGCTTCGATCAACACCTTCCTAAAGATGAAAAGAAAAATCAATCTACTAAAAATAAATCTACTAAAAGTGAAGCACCTGTAATTGCACCAGAAAGCAATTCGAGTCAAACGCCACCTCATGCAGAAGCATCGCAAGAAGAGCCGTCAGAGGTCGCCACAGGCTCATCAGATGTAGAAACTGGTGAGATTTCAGCGGTTGTTACTAAGACACTAAACGCTTACAACCGTGAAGCATCCTCAAATGATAAGGCAAAAGGCTTTGCTATCTCCCTAATTAAAGAGATCGCTGGCAAAGATATAACTGAAGAAGAGATAGTTGCCTCAATTTCAGCACTTAAAGATAACGAGGCGAAAAAATTAAGAACCCGCTTATCTACCCTGATTCTCACAGGAAGCTGAGAAAGTTATATTAAATCAATTTACAAAAGGAGAGCTTAAAAACTCTCCTTATTTTTTCATTGTGATTTGAAAAATTATTATAATAGAGCTAAATATAATGAAAAAAAGAAAATGGGTAACAAACCTTACATTAGCCTCAACGGATACAATAAAATTACTGAGGATATCCGACTACTTAGAGAGCAAGCTGATCAAGTTGTTCAGCAAATTAAAGAAAACAGAGAGACAGAAACTGGTGATGAAAGCGAAAACGTAGAAATGATTCGCTTAATGGCGGAGAGGGAGTCTATAAGTGAAAAATTTCATGATTTAGAGACCTTCTTATCAAGTTGCCAAGTCGTTGACATTGAATCTCTACCAGATGAGCGTGAAGTAGTTCGATTTGGCACCACAGTTAAGTTTTTGGATTTAGATACAGAGAAAAAGTTCACATATCAGATCCTTGGCGACCGAGAACCTAGCGTTAGAGATAACATCATCTCTTATCTATCCCCTTTAGGTAAAGCACTTATGAATGAGAGAATCGGTAACATAATTAGCTTTGACACCCCGAGCGGAGAACGAGAGTTAGAGATACTAGAAATAAGTAGACACTAATTGAAAAAGGCACCTAACGGTGCCTTTTTTGATAATACAGGACAATTATTTATCCTTGAACGCTTCTTCAACCAGTTTCTCTTTCTGGTTTCCAATCTCACCTGTCATAAGATCCTTATGATTCACCTGATCTAGCCAGTCTGCATCAATCTCCTCTGACTCAAGATAAGCGCCAGCGTGACCCATTGCTACACCCTTAGCAAACTCTTTGTGGTCAAACTCTTTGACGTCACCGATATCAAAGCCAAGTTGTCTGTTCATTATTTCGTTAATCAACTGCTCAGCAGCTTCTTTGGTTAACGCATTACAAACACTTTGCATCGCAGCATCAAATAGCTGTGTCGCTAAGGCTTGTGCTGCCGCGCCCATACCATCCGTTGAGAAGTCCGGCATTTTCAGAGCTTGAAGCTTTGCTATTAGCTTTTGTATATCCTCTACAACCTTGAGATTATCAAAAAGTATTAAACAGTTATCTGGGTCGTCTTTATTGTTTGCAGCTTCATTTTGAACAAACCTATTCGCACTCATAATGTTGGGAGTCACCGAAAGGGATTTTCTTCTGTCCTTTAATAAGTCTGCTAACTCTTCAGGAGTACAAGCGTACTTTTCATTCTCCTTGTAGTATTGGAGCATCACATCATTGCTTGCTGATGGGATAGTTGGGGCAGCAACAGCAACACCGTTAACCCCGACAGCAACAATAATAGACGCAATTAATTTTAATCTGATTTTAGTCATCGTTAGTAAAAGCTTTTTTTAAGTTTAACAAATTCTGGTCGTCGAATGTACTTGAGATGATTTTTAGCGTGTAAAACAACTTGAGCTTACCCAGCAAAACTCTTCCAACAGGACTATCTAAATCTGACTCAGTAATTAAATCGAAGAACTTTCTTGTTGCTCTTTCATCCTCTCTGATTGTACTTTTGAGCATTGAGGACATAGACGTAAACGAGGATGTTGCCATGAAGGTCATTACTTTCCCCTTACTGCTTTCATCAACTGCACACACAATATCTGAAATAGCCTTAATCTTTGTGAAGTCTGATTGCTTTAAATTTGAACATTCGTCAGCAATTTTTAAGAAGTCTTTCTGCTCATCCGCTATGGATACCACATCGTGATATTTCATGAACTTTTATTGTAAATAGTAGCAAAAAATTCTTGAGTGTCCGAATTTGCGTGGTAATATAATGACATATGTTGATGTGGGTGAGTTTATAAAATGAAAAAATTTGTATTGCATAAGTGGTTTGGTGTAAATCTAACAAACGAAGTTTTAACCCAATTCATTGAAGATAAGGCATATGCCCTAGATGAATTTGAAGCTACTGAAGACTACCGTTGTGGCTTTTCACAAATTCATAAAAAGTTAGACAACATCTTTGTTGAAGGTAACGGTTTCGTGAAGACCACGTTCAAAATGGCTACACGTACAATCAACAAGAAGCGTCTTGCGGACTTAGTACGTCAAAAAGTTCAAGAAAACACTCAGAAAGGACTTGACGTTAAGGTTGCGGATGTTGAATTGGCTATGAAGTCTAAGCTAAAAGCAAGTGCAGACTTCAAATTCACAGAATTCGAAATTATTTTCGACACCAAAAACAATATCATTTACTCATCTACTTCTCACAAGGTATTTGAGGATAAGCTTTTACCATTCTTGAAACTGACTTTCCCAGAACTGAAAGTCCGTACTTTCAAAACCAAACAAGACGCTCAAAAGTTGGCTGACTTCTTTACTTACCCAGATATTTTGCCAGAAGGGATCGAGCCAGTAAGCTCTGTTAAGGTAGAGAAATCTGATGGCACAATGGTGACATTTGATGACGCAGATCTTAGCCAGCAAAGTGAACTTAAGGCGATTGTGGAAGAAATAGATTTTCTAGTACATCAAGTTGCGATGCGACTGTACGATGAAAACCTAATGTGTTTTTTCAAGATCAGCAATAAATTTCTTCCTACTGGCATTAGTGTCAGTGGAGCAGAGACAGATGCAGAGATGGAATCATCTGCCGAGCTATCCGACGCTTCTTCTGGAGGTGGCTCAAAAGAACTGAGTAAAGAAGAAGTATTGTTTGACAGCATCTACACTAACACGATCCGACTGTTCGATGCTTTTGGTAAAATTGCTGAATTCCTGTTTAATTACAAAGAAATGGAAGAGCAAACCGAAAGGCTAATGTCTAAGTAGCACTAATAAAAAAAGGACGCTTGAAGCGTCCTTTTTTTCATTAAGAGGGATAACTACTTACCTTCTTCTTTTACATCAGATTCAGACTCGTCTTCACTAGACTCTTCAGCCTCAGACTTGTCTTCTTCTTTAGGTTTTTTCTTCGACAGACCAGCAATCACAGCCTTAACATCGATCAAAAATGCTTTTGTACCATCCATAACACAACTTGGAAGGTCAGCGTCAGCTTTTACTGCTTTGTGCTTCACACCAACTACAGCGAAAAACACGATTAAAACTAGAATTAAAATTCCCATAACTTTCTTTTTATATAATTAATAGAAAATCTTTCACAAATAGTCTAGATGTTAATAAAAAAAATGGGGAACCATAAGCTCCCCATAAGCATCTGATTTACGGCTTGGGTCTAGAAACCTTTTTGGACTCCTTGAGGTCATTGACCTTCTCAACTTTAGGCTTTACGTCTAATTTTTTTTCAAAGAAAGAAGTCTTAAATATTGTTCTTTCTGCGTCGTATAGGTCAAGTGAGTCTATTTTGATTTCAACATCATTAAATTTTCCTGTTGGCGAGTCAGATAAAATGTCTTCCATATACATTTGTGACACACCAAGTAAAGCCGCCCTCGAATCCTTACGGTTCTCACTTACAGGGGTAGACTTCATAAATCCCACTTCATCAAATGCCCCGAAATAAATCATTCGGTTCACTAATCCCTTGAATGAATCAGATACATCACTAAGACTGGCTACATTATGCTCCTCCATCAATACTCTTCTGAACTCAGGAGAAGCAATATCGATGAAGTTTTTGAGAGTCAGGTCTATTGATAACTTTTTCTCTCGTATTTTTCCGATAATGTTGAGCAATACCTCGCCATGAGATCCTTTAACACCTTTGAAAATAGGCTCAAGAGGTGCATACATTACTTTTCTAGTGCCATTATCTTCGAGCCTGTAACCAGACTTCATCGACTTAGAAATACTCGGAGAAACTACCTCAATACCTCGATTAGAATACTCATCCATCAATAGATCAAAATTCGTAAACTCTTGCCCACTAGGTGGGTTTTTCGGTATTTTGAAGGTGTTAATAACTGCATTCAGAGCAATATCTGGGTGGTTTTGCTTTAACCAAGCCTGCTCCATTGCAATCGCAGCGTATGATAATGCGTGAGCTTTCGGGAATGAATATCTACCAACAGACTTCTCTAAAACCTGATAAATTTCATTACCCATAAGCTCATTTCCACCGTTACTCATAACGCCTGAAACGAATTCACCCCTCATTGAATGGAATTCATCGAGCTTATTCTTTTTGATCGCAGTTCTCAGTTTGTCTGCTTGCGCCTCTGACATTCCAGCAACTTTAAAGCAAAGCTCAAGGATCTGTTCATCAAATAAAACAAAGCCGCATGAAGGTGCAAGGATGTCAACAACCCTCTGATCTTTATACATTGCGCTATCAGGTAACGGAAGGGCACCTGCACGACGCTTGTAGCAAATATCTCTATCTTCCTTAGTAAGGATAGGTCTAGGAAGAGCCATTGACATCAGTAGTTCATAAATATTCTTAGGCTGGACCCTTTGAAGAGTTCTCCTCATATTTGAGCCACCCATCTGATTTAAGAACGCAGTGTTGTCAGCAAAGAAGGAGAAGAATGACTCATCAAACTTGTTTGGAACTTCGTACTCTATCCCTTTTTGCTCCTTAAGGAGCTTCGCTGCCTCCCTAAGGAACTTAACGTTATTACTAGAGAGAATATCAAACTTAACAAAACCTAGCTTAGATGGCTTAGTGCTTTCTAGTGCCATCCCTCCTTTGGAGTTCACCAACAAAGGGAGTTTAAAATCCCTAGTTGGTGAGAAAATCATACCTGACTGATGTGAGGTAACTGTTGTAGTCCAATCGGAATACTCTTTAGCCAATACAATTGTTTTATCAAGCTCTGGGTTGTTCTTTCTTTGCTCAGCAAGTAACTTTGATTTTTCCTCAACATTGTGCAGATGCATATCTTGACTATCATAAGCTTCAATCTCGGCACGGATTGCCTGATCAAGTTTGGAAATGTATGCACTGTTTATTGTAGATTCGTCACTAGAGTTTAGTGCAATAACCTTATCAAGAAGCTCACGGAAGCTCGCTTTTCGGTTTCGGTTTACGAATGCCGCTACTGTGTTCTCTCCAAAATTACTCTCCATGAACTCTATAAAAAGTTCACGCTGATCGTTTGCAATATCAATATCTACATCTGGGTATTCGATGCGACTAGAGGTAATGAATCTCTCAATCAACAACCCTTGCTCAACTGGGTCATTTAAACTAGAAGTAACACCATAGAGGTTGAGTATTATGGATGCTGCTGCCGACCCCCTGATGCGAATGAATGCCATATCTTCTGATGAGTCATGATCGCTTCGCTCTTTTAGGTAGTTTGAAAAAGCTATGATTGTCTGGTAGTAACCAGCACCACCAATTTCAGAAAGTATTGAGATTTCACGCTCTAGGTAATCACGATATTTCCTAGCGTCCAAGTGTGGGTTTGAAGCCAACTTAGACTCCAACACATCCCTTGCGCCACCGAAAACATCAAACCCGAAGTTAGTATTCGGCATTTTTTCCTTTTCAAGCACTGAGATTGGCTCAGATGTCGAAACCACAGTAGCTGAATTAGCTCTAGCTTGAGGTACGGTTTTTGTGGCCTTTGATGCTGTAATCAGAGGCCCCATCGTTTGTTTCTCAAAAATCTCTTTCGTTGTTTCCCATTCAGGAAGATCAACTTTTAGGCTTTCAAGAACCTTAACATAGAAGTCAATATTTGCTTCATCGCTGAACGAAATCTGCTCAAGATACAACTCTGAATTTGAGTTAATAGGAGAGTCGATACCCTTAGCTATAAGTACTTTACTAAGTAACTTTTCACCAAATTCTCTTTCAGACAATTTATCCTTCATTTCCGGCGTCTTAGATGAAATCATCACCGTTACATTGTCAGAAATGTCGTTCAAGTCTTCAGGTAACATAGTTTTATAAACCCAGTTACCTAAAGATATATCTGAATCAGTATACTTAACTTTCTTTAAGTTGTGCTTATGTGCATTAACCTTAGAAATCAGCTCTGAAATCTCGTTAAGTCCGTCTGCATTTTTTGCGACAAACACAAGTTCACCTAGAAGATCACTATCATCTTCAAGTGCGATCCTAGTTCCAACCATTCCCTTAACACTATACTTCTCACATATCGCCTCGTAGTCAGACAAAGATAATAGCGAGCAGTAATCCAAAAGAACCGGAGATAACTTATTTCCTATTCTGGAAAAACGACTAACAGTTTGCTCTAGTAGTTCGTTATTTAGGCCACCAAGAGGCGTAGCGCTGGTGGAAAGTCCACACAGAAAAGATTCGGTAGGATTGGACTCTATAGGTAAGCCCTGATGGTGTTCTGCTGATGACATGTTTGTTTTTTCTTAAGTATATAATTTTTAGATGTAGCTTTTAATCTAACTTGTCATGATACTACCACACGTTAACTAGCATAAATACATAAAACACAAAAGCCGAGCTATAAAGCTCGGCTTAAAGTATGTGTTTTAACCAAATTTATTTTCGCTTATGAGTAGGTTCTAGGACAGAATCTATCAAACCAAACTCTACAGCTCTTGGTGGCGTGAGGAAATTGTCGCGCTCACAAGCTGCATACATCTCATCATACGTTCTTTCAGAGTTCTCAGATAGAATCTGAGTAAGCAATTCTTTTAACCTTAATGTTTCTTCAGCCTGTATCTGAATGTCAGTAGCTTGGCCTTGAGTTCCACCAAGAACTTGGTGAATCATGACTCGTGAGTTAGGAGTAGCTACGCGCTTACCTGTGCCACCAGCAAGAAGAAAAGCCCCCATACTGCAAGCCTGACCGATACAAACAGTGTTAACTTTGCAAGGCAGGCTCAACATTGTGTCGTATATAGCCAACCCTTCAGTTACATGACCACCACCAGAGTTGATGTAAAAATCAATGTCTTTATTTTGATCTTTTTTAGCAAGTGCTAGTAGCTGAGCAACGATTGCATTGGCTGAAATAGGGTTAACGTCCCCATACAAGAAAACAACCCTTTCGTTCAACATGTAACTGAAAGGGTTTGCTGTTTTGTGAATACCTTGTTCTACGTACTCAACACTTGGGATTATGTATGACATCCAAAAAAATCTCTATGAAATTGCAATGTCATTATATTGCCATCTGCACGTAACCACATCAATAGACTGTTTTTAGTACTCGCCCAACATTAGCTTAGCAGCCTCAATTGCAGCAACGCGATCTTTAGCTTTCACCAAGTGTCCGCTTCGATGAGCGAAGACTAGACCTTTTAGGCCAGATACCATCTCTAACTGATCTCCACTTAAGCCTCTCCAAGAAAATGGAGTTTCAACAGTAGAGTCAATACTTTGAACCGACCAACCTTCTTCCGAGATTTTTGATTCAACCACAATCTTCGCTTCAGTAAGGGTAGATAATGTAGGCACAACATTGAACCCACCATCCTCGACAACAACAACGTGGCCTTCGCAAACATATTCGTGTAGGTCAATTCTCAATCTATTCGACTCCTCCTTACAGATGAAATAGATGCTATTCTCAAGGTGCATCTCAGCCATCTCAAGTGCTTTATAGAACTGTGAATCATCTTGCCTCTCACGGTTAAAAAGTTTGAACATAATAGCTTGAGACCATCTAGCTCGACCGTTATCATGAAGGTCTATCTTCTTGATTAGCTTATTTTCAATTTCATTTAGAACCCATCGAGAGTGACCATTTAAGTATCCAGCCTTTCTCAAGTGATTCCAAACAAGCCCACACGAGCTGAAAAGAATATCCGTCCCTTTCCACTTTGATGTGAAGTCAACTTGGTGATGATCGAAGTTTTTTAACCTATCATTGTATTGCCCACCAACATCGATAACCCATACTTTATTGTCGTACAAGTACTTACTTAACTGCTCCTGATCTCTTGTTCTTACTATAGTTACCTTATCCGAAATATACCGCTTAATTAAGGCTATAGCGAATAGCTCATCCGAATGGAAACCTCCACTATGTGTTACTATTTTTAACTTCATTTTTTCTAATATTTAATTCAAATGTACAACAAAAAATGGAGATACCTGAAATTTAAAATAGGCGTAAAAAAAGCGGAGCCACAAGGGACTCCGCAATTGAGTGCGTAAGTTAAAAACTCTATCCCATTGAAACGCCATGTTTTTGACCCATGGTGTTAGACTGCTCTTGTTTCCTACTATGGACTACGCAAGCTGCTAACATTTTCGACACATCAACGCCATTTGGAGTTCGTACCTCAAAAACTTGATACCCTCTGCCATGGACTGCATTCTCGAAGTTCTTTTCATCATCTCCGATAAGGTTTAGTTTACCCACCTTATTAACGCCACAGCCCATACCCGCCGCAACGTCTTTGACTCGGATGAACTCATCTGAATTCAGCGAGTACTCCACATCAGGTTTTTTAATGAGATCATTAATATCTGAGTTAACCAGATCATGACCTCCTTTAATTTTCGCGAACTGGTCTGCTCCAATTTGGATAAAAAAACCACTTGGGGACGAAAACAATTCTTTTGCAAAATCAATAGAATCGAGGCTTAATGCAACTTTTAATGATTTAATAAATTCTTGGCTCATCTTAGCTTCATTGATGTATTTAATTTGTTACTTGGCTTGTGAGTGAAGCCTTCAAATCTGCTATCAAACACATCTAAAGAGTCACTTAATCTTTGCATAACGTCAAGGTTCCCACTTAATGAAGTCTTAATCCCGTAGTTAACAAATCCTATTGTCTCAGTATTAAATCGCTCAGCCATGATTGGGATTGCGCCTGTACTTATCTGCTCCTTCACATAATCAGCATACTCACCGAAATGCAACTTTAGAACTGACCCTATGTCATTACCAGCCCTCAATTCTTTGTTACAAACATCTATAATCACCTTTACTGACGTAAGCAAGTTATTCCTTTCATCAGAATAAATGCCCCTCGCATAATGATGCTCACCCAACCTTTATCGAGTCACCTTGTATATACATTAAATCTGGAAGGCCACGGCTTTGTAGGTTGTATGAAGCAAATTGCTTTTGGTTACCGTCTCGATCTTTAAAGTTGAAAATCGGCTTATCTGATAATGCTATTGAGTTAGCCAGAGTGTTAGCTAAATTATTAAATTCAGCATGAAGCGAGGTAGTAGTCATTTTTTTCTTTAATATTAAAAAATTAAAGAAATGTATGCATCTACGCCCCCCGTATTGTTGTTTTTGTAAATAAAATCAAAAATGTCATTTAGGAAGCTATTTGCCTCTTCAGTATCGACACCTTTACTAAAGTTTTCCTCAATTATTTCAGTTACTTCCCTTTCGTAGGCAGCCTCAAGATCCGTCATCATAGTATGAGTCATAGCCACCAAGGATGAATCCGAGTCCACCTGCTCAACAAGAGGAATTGCACTTCCGCTACCACAAAATAAATCTCTTTCTGATTCCCAGCTTCGATTCGCCACAGGGTAGGTAGATACTGGCAACCCATCGATCAATGGAGGGCTAATTGCGAACAAAAAAACACCGCCTCCAACTTTTGCGACATAAAATTTATCCTCTGTCTTAAAAATGAGACAAACGCATCGACTGATGTACCCTCGACTTAACATCTCAGTATCAATACTCTTTAGGATATACCTTAAGTATTCGTCAGGCTTTTCTGGGTTAAAACCTGAAATGTGCTTTAAGATACATGGTAAAGGTGAGTTTATGTTGTAATCAGAGTTTATGTACGCATAAAACAAACCCGTACCTTCATCCCTTTTAAAGACACAGTCATAATCATCGTCACTTGCTTTTCTGCGCCTATTCATTGAAACAGAACGCCTAGCGCTTATCTTTAGCTCTTCATACACTGCCATCAGAATATCCCATCGAATGATTCTTCATTTACCGAATCAATTTCAGCTTCGATCTCACTCAACTGTCTTTCCAGCTTATTCAACGTAGCGTCATACATCTCATTCGCCTCAGCACTCATTTTGGCAACATAGAGCATTCTATCTCTCTCTGTCTCGTTCTCAGCGTAACGGATATCACACTCAAATTTCGCTGATGAAGACTTATCAATCTCCTCAAGCTTTTGAGATTTCATTGTATCAATCTCATTTTGCCAAGCCTTTACTCGTGCGGCCTCATACTCTAGCTTAAGCCTAGCTATCTCTTGCTCGTATGCTAATGAGAGAGTTTCATCAGGATTGCTATCAAGACGCATAGCAAGATCGCCAATTACACGCTCAGCGTCCTCTCTCATGCTTTCAAATCTTTGATGAGCATGATGTGGAGGCTTCGACATAGAGATGCTTCGATCAGTAATTTTTAGTAAATCAGCCTGACACTCAAGGTCGATTAACATTTTTTGTTTTTCAAAGTCGTCGATAATCGTCTTGTTAAGTTCATCAATACCGACGTTTGTCTCATGGGAAGCTTCTTCAAGAATAGGCTCGATAGGTGTTGAGTTCTCAGCAACAACCGACTCTTCTAAAGCTACGTCATTTATCAACTGAGTGTCATTCACTTGTAAGGGGGATTCTGTCTCTATATTGCCAGTACTTCCGCACCCAGCTAAAAGTAGAACAGCAATAACAGATGAAAGATATTTCAATTTATGCTTCATAGTACTTTCTAACTCCAAAAATGTGTTGCTAATATATAGTAAAAAAATAATGATTTTTTCAACTATCCTATTCAATCTGATCGGTCTTTATGATGTGGACTTAAATGAACGAAAAGGAATAAATGAATTCAAACAGGCGCATTTGTACAATGAAGAGTACAAAAGGTGTGCAAAGCTCCACCATTCAACCAAAATTTTTGGGGAGCCTCTCAATTGCATTAATGACACCTTCGCTGTGTCATCTTTAGAGCTACTTGGCGGTTCAAGCACTACTGCAAGTTCACCTGACATGATTCATTTCATAAGGAGTCTGAACTTCCATAACGACCCCCTCCAAAGTATTGAGATTATAAGTAACCAACAAGGCCAAATCATTAGGGTTGAGGCGGAACTACCAGCAGACGCTACAGTAGAAGAGATGCGCTCTATGGCTATGTATATTAGTAAAAAACACGGTCAACCTGACGTTACCCCGCCAAACCCAAGAATGCCTCTTTGGGGATGGATAACAAGGGATGGCTTTGAACTTAGACTATTCCGAGACACATCTAGTGGATCGAATAAGTTCTCAATTACTCAGCGGTCTGCACACGAAACACTTCGCGATCTTAAAACCAAAGCAAGTACGGAAGGAGATAATGGTTGATAGGATAAAGAATGAATTAGCTCAGAGATGACTAGCGAAGAAAGGAGGGCAATCCCAAGGAGGCTCTGGGAAGAAGCCAAAGCTACGGACAGAAACGAAAAAAAAACGCCCCAAAATAGGGGCATCTAGTTAAAAGCCACCAGCTCCGTATTATTCTAGAACTGTCACTTTTGACTCATATGGAGCACAATCTACAACTTCTGATTTCACATCCATAACACCAATCTCAACCTCTTTTGGTAAATTCGCAGACCGATAAAGTTTCTTGAACGGATCTTTAATCTTTTTAATCTTTAAGTCTTTTATAACTTCCATACAAACACCGTTGTACTTGAAGACTTTCTTGCCAATCCAGTCATCCTTAGGGTGAATAACCATTCTCTGCAAGTAAGAAATATCGATCTTATCTTCGTAAACTGACTTACCTGACTTACCTGACTCAACTTGACCAAGCTCCGTCTCTGTCAGATCGGCTGCTTCAGCATGGGCAGAGTAAAGAAGAACTCCTCCCCCCAGAAGCATAGCGAAAGAGGTCTCAACCAATAACCACTTTAAATTTTTATTCATAATAAATTTTGGTAACTTTCACTCAATGTTAAAACATAAGTATAAATATCTGCAACAAGGGTAGGGAGAGTTAAAGACAAAGCCATGATTCCAAGTAACACAGACAACGGAAAACCTATGGTAAACAAGTTCATTGCTGGCGCTGACTTACTAACCACAGCTAGAGCTGTATTAAGAAGGAGAGCCGCCCCAGTGAAAGGTATCGCAATCATAACCCCCATTAAGAACACCCTACCAAACTCTTGAGCAACAAGAAGGAAGCTTATGCTCTCAAACTTTATACCAACCAGAGGAAATGACTCAAACGACCCTGAAAAAAACTCGATAAAAAGAAGCAGCCCTCCACTTGATATGAATACCATACCAAATACAACATTTAGCAAATTAGTGATGACCCCGCTATTACCGCCACTTGCAGGGTCAATCATCTGTGCCATACCTAATCCACTAGCATAAGCAATAACTACACCTGCGATAGCAATCATCTCGAAGACAAGGAGCAGAGAACCACCATACAAGAAGCCCACCACCATGTTGCTAAAAACCTCTAGTGGGATATCAATACTGCTTGGGTCAATTGGGTTTATCTGCACAAGTCTTGGAGTAATGACGAAAGCGAAGGCAATGGCAAAGAAAAGAGCCACCTTTCTAGGAACGTTCTTAGTACCCATATAAGGAATGATAAAGCAGAAAGCCACCAGCCTGAACAATACAAGCTGGAAAGCAACCGTGTGGTCTGCGATGAGAGCAGGAATAAGGGCATTTTCCATATTATGACTCCATAGCAGACATCATTACTTGGCAATAGATGGTATTAGGCCGAAAACGTACCTGAACAATTCAGACAACTGCTCAAGAAGCATGTCTCCCATAAACAACACAGCGAAAAATATAAATATCAGCTTAGGGATAAAGCTAAGTGACGCCTCGTTGATTTGAGTAGCAGCTTGAAATACAGCGATAATGAGACCGATAACTAGAAGGGGAACCAAGACCATTGTAGAAATGCTACCAGTCACAGACATTGCCATCTTTATGGTGTCGAAAATTAGAATGTCATTTGTCATGGTGCACCTCTACACTATGAAGTAGGACTTACTAAGCCCATCCACTATCATTAGCCACCCATCCACAAGGACGAAGATAAGTATCTTAACTGGCAAAGAAATCATGATAGGGGAGACCATCATCATACCTAGACTCATCAATATTGAAGCTACCAATATGTCCACAATAACAAATGGCAAAAACACAAAGAAACCAATAGTAAGAGCTGTCTGAATCTCTGAAGAAATAAATGCAGCCCACAAGACTAGTAACGGAACCTCTTCCTTAGTTGTGTACTCTTGCCCACTCATTTGCAGGAATGTCTCTAGGTAAGACGGCATAGTGTGATTTAGCATAAATGTCTTAAGTGGCTTTGCACCTCTATCTATCGCTACATCTAGAGTTATCTGACCCTGAGAAAATGGCGAGTAAGCTTTCTCAATAATTTCTCCTATCACAGGCTGCACTATGAACATACTGATAGCGAGGGAGATAGCTACTATCACTTTGTTGTTTGGCGTTGTGTTCAAACCTAGAGCCTGTCTCATCATAGATAAAACAATAGATATCCTAAGGAACGGCGTCATGGTCATGATGATAATTGGAATAAAAGCCAGTAGCGTCATCAAGATAAGCGCAGTAAGGCTTGTACTGTATGAACTACCAAGTTCACCATTTGTACTGGTGATTAACTCCAGATCTGGTGTAGATGCAAAGGCTGAAGGTGTGAAGATAAAGGTTAGGCTAAACATTAGTCCTATCAGGTATCTTAAGTTTCGATTGATCATTAAATTGCTCTTATTGTATATCGGGCTGGTGGCTTTATGGGTGTAAATTTTTAAAAAATTAAGATTCTTCTAAGTGCAGTATGACTTCATTACAACCCAGTGATTCCCACTCGGAAACTGCCGCGAGAACATAGCTAAGTTCGTCGCCAAAATCCTTAATCAGCATTTTGAAGTGGTGAGGTGGTATGAATGCTGAGAGAAGCTCTACGCCATCATCACGGACACAAATCCCCTGTAAGTCGCAGAGGCTTTCAACTTTTTTCCCCCAGACAGACTGAGAAAGAAAATGAAAAAACTTTTGAGCTACCGATCCTTCGATTACCACTTCTTTACCTTCTATAGGTCTCACCTCGAAACCTATTTTCACATAAGGGAAAAATTCAATCTTCCCATTAGGGTTACATTGTTGGAGTGTTGCCATTATTACTTGAACCTTAATTGCACATAATTTTAGTCATTATATTGCCACATGGCTAACTAAAAAGCCTCACTTAGAGCACTTTTCACTTCCGAAAGATGTGAATCTACATCCATTATGGCCTCGACATTACTACCATCTTCCTTTTGAACCTCAAGCCTGAATCTACCATCCGGTAAATCACTTTCTATACTGTAATGGACACCGCCTCGCGTAAAATCGGCAACTTCTTCGATTCCGAAAATTTCGGTCAGATTCATAAAATCCGATCTGGAACAGTACGCATAAGTAGCCAACTCCCACTCCTTAATGCCAGAAACGAAGTCTTTAACTCTCGATTCTACAATATCCGCAAGGTATGAAGATTTAAGCTCATCCAGAACAGACTCCGCGACTGATTTAATAAAGCTACCTATAGCTTGATTGATCTCTTCCGATAGAGCTGCTGGGTGTGTTGTGGCAATTTTTAAGTCGGATATTGTCTTCTGAAGCTCTACAAAGCGCTTTTCCATCACCTCTTTTTGATCGACAGACCCTTGCATGTAGCCTTCTGCAAAGATTGCCTCTCTTATCTCTTCATCGATATCAGGATCAAGGTCTTCATCATCCTCATCATCCATACCAACTGATTCGTTTAATACTTTTAATCCAGATGGCACGGACATAGAGTCCACCTCTGAAAGAATTTTATCGAACTCGTCATCTGAGAAAATCGGGTCTTTGGCGCGTGGATCTGTCTTTATTGAAGGAAACTCTTCACTCACAAAGTCTGTGAAGTCAGAATTACCTCTGTCTATTAACGTAGGTATACCATCGAAGTCTGAAGGTAGATTGATATCATAAAAAATATCATCTTTTTTATTCTCTAACTCAGAATCAGAAAGTCTTTTAAATACACGTTCTTTAACTGAATCATTCGCCGGAAATTTAGGCATAAAAGTTTTGTTTGAATTTGTCATCTATTTCTCAATTTGTTATAGGAAAACTACGGAAATTAATATACTCAAAGAAAATACATGAACCAAGTAAGCAACCTAGATTTTTACAATCACGCATTAGCGATTAGGGAAATGCAGTTACAGTTAACAGCATCGAATATCGCAAACCAAGACACTCCTGACTATAAAGCTAAAGGCGTAGAGTTTAAAGAAGCTTTTAAACAAGCAATAGATTCGCAAGGTATAAATCTAATGAAAGATAGCCCAAGGCATTTCGATGGGCTTGGTAATAAAAGAGGTATCGAAGTTGGGTATATTAATACAGGAATGATGAGACCTGACGGAAATAACGTTAATGAACATTTAGAGAAAGCGAACTTTGCTGAACAACAGGCAATGTATGAAGCTGCACTTATGTTTTCCAATTCATCGAAAGACTCAATAAATAGCGCATTAAAGTACCAATAATATGTCAATTTTAGATGGAATGAATGCGGCAACGACCGCAATGAACGCTCAAGCTCACCGCTTAAATGCTGTTGCTGGGAATATAGCAAACCTCAACACTGTAGCGTCAAGTCCTGAACAAGCACACAAAGTACGACTCGTTGAGTTCAAGACAATTTACCAAGGTGAGGCACAAACCGTTGCTGTCAGCAACATAGTCGAAAGTACCGCACCTAATAGACCTATTTTCGACCCAACAAATCCTTTGGCGGATGAGAAGGGTTACGTATACGCAAGCAACGTGAATAGAGAAGAGCAAATGGCTGATCTAATTTCAGCTCAGCAGTCATATGAGGCTAACGCTCAAGTGGCAAAAACTCTAAAGAACCTTGCAATTACTTCAATAAAGTCAATCAAAAGCAATCAATAGAAAATGAACCTTACATCAATTAGCTCTACATCAGCGAACACAAGAAGCAGTTCAACTCAATCTGGCGGAGAATCTACAGCCTCCCAAATCAGCAATGAATTTATTACTTTGCTTTCCGCTCAAATGATGAATCAAGACCCATCTGACCCTTTGAAATCACATGAACTGACAGCTCAGTTAGCTCAAGTGGCTTCACTAGAGCAGCAGGAAGGCACAAATAAACTTATGCAAACATTAATCTCTGTTGTAGGTACTCAAGGCAACTTTGCCGCACTAAATACAGTAGGTAAAGAAGCTACAGTTGTATTGTCAGACTTCTCATACGATGGCAAAGAAACCTTATACGGTGAACTTTATATTGATGACGCAAACAAGAACGACAAGTTTACTGTTCAAGTTAAAGACTCGGCAGGTCTAGTTGTTAAAGAAATGGAAGTTGAAGTCTTTGACGGTAAAGCTAAATGGGAATGGGATGGAACTGATCACCAAGGAAATAAATTACCTGAAGGTGATTACAACATCTCTGCATTCCAAGAATCAGAAACAGGAGAAAAATTAGATGTCACCGTGACAACTAGTTCGGTTATAGAAAGTATTAACTTTTTGAATGGCATGATAAATATGGCAAATGGAACCGAGATCCTATTCGGTAATATTATTTCTGTTGCTGCGGATAGTGATGAATAAAGTATTTATAAATCAATAAAATAAAAAAATAATGAAGTTTAAAAGCCAAGGAATTCTTTAGTTATTTTGGCTTCTTGCACTTTTAATTTAACGAAAAAATTAGTATATAACTATAAAAAATATCACATGTCAGATTTTTCAAAAATTGCCCTGTCGGGACTACGTGCTGCCAATTCACAATTAGCAGTAACATCAAACAACTTGGCGAACTCTGAGACTTTTGGATACAAATCTCAGTCTGTTCAATTTAAAGCGTTATTTGCCTCTAATGGCATGAATGCAATGGGTATTGGTACAGCATTAGATGCAACTAAGACAAACTTTTCCAACGGCCCAATGATTCCAACAGGAGACCCACTGCACCACGCGATTGTGGGCGAAGGCTTCTTTATGGTCAAAGACTCTGATGGCGGAAATAAGTTTACTCGCGTTGGCCTGTTTGAGTTTAACCCAGACGGAATTTTGGTGGATAACTCTGGTAACCATGTTCAAGGCTACCTAGCTAAAGACAGTACTGGAACCACAACAGACATTATCCTTGATAAGTCGCCATTAACACCTCAGGTGTCTACCACTGGTGAACTTGACGCAAACCTAGGTACTGATGATGGTACTGGCTCTCTGACCACTACATACAGCGTATATGACGCGCTTGGTAAAGAGCACAGGATGCAAGTTAAGTTTGAGAACAAAGTAGCTAATCCCGCTACAGGCGAAGCTAGTTGGGATATGACCGCAACCATTAACGGTGAAGCAGTAAACCTTGGTCAGGTTCAGTTTGATGCTAACGGTAGAATTAAGAAAGATGCAGCACCATTCACAGATGGGGTTCTTAACATAGACCTTAGTGGTTTAGCTCAACCAATTAACGGGGTAGCGAATGTATCAATAAACATGAGCAAGCTTACGGGTTACGAAGGAGACACATCAATCCGAAATCAAGATATGGATGGTGCTCCTGTTGCAGAGTTTGAAAAGTACCAAATCGAAGCAAACGGTAACATCGTTTCTTACTACAAGGACGGACGTAGTAAACCTGTTGGTCAGATTGCACTAGCCGCAGCAGATAACCCTGACGGAATGTTGGTTGACGGAAGCTATTTCTCACTAACAACAAACTCAGGAAAAATGAGAGTTGGCGTAGCTGGGCAAGCAGGTTTTGGCAGCGTAACTCCCGGAGTTATTGAGGGCAGTAACGTAAGCACAACCGATGAACTTGTAAATATGATCTCTTCACAAAGATTCTTCCAAGCGAACGCAAAAGTAATTGGCGCGAGCAAAGAACTGAATAACGCTCTAATGCAAAACGTTTAATCTTAAAAACAGGCAATACAATGGATACATCCCTTTACTCAGTCATGTCGGCGGCAAAACAATATGGACTCCTACATGAAGTCAACACAAACAATGTCGCCAACGCGAATACAGCGGGATTTAAGCAAGATAAAGTAAGCTTCAAGGCGCTCTACTTGAATGGCGGGGATGCTATCAATAGCACTAGCTTTACAGAGCTTAACAACGTAAGCATCGATCTTACTGCTGGTGCATTAGCTCATACAGGAAACCCTTCTAATTTAGCTATTAGCGGACAAGGCTTCTTTGAGCTAACTGATTTTGAGGGGAATAAATACTACCGCCGCACACTAACTGTAATGAAAAACTCTGACGGGATATTGGTTAATGCAGACGGCGGTAAAATTTCTGGGGAAGACGGAAAGTCAATCGAGATTGGTGACGCACCATTTAAGACCGACCCTACAGGAAACGTAATTGTATTATCTGGCGATGCAACACAAGTTAGTGGAAAACTAAAGGTTGTAAGCCTTAACCATCAATCAGTTTTCAAATTAATCACAGGGGAGATATCTGTAGATCAGGAGATACCTCCTTTACCAGCAAGTGGCTACACAGTCGCACAAGGGTATCAAGAAGCCTCAAATGTAAACAGCGTCAAAGCGATGGCTACCATGGTTGAGACCCAAAAAAATTACGATATGGCATCCAAAACAATGGGAACTATCAAGGCCATACATAAAATATCAAATTCAATTTTAGAGTAACAGCAATGAACGGCGCACTATTAACAGCACAAACTGGCCTTGAGGCTCAGAACCTAAGAATGCAATTCATATCCAACAACCTCGCTAACGCAGAGACAACCGGATATAAAGCATCAAACCCTGAATTCGCAGCATTAATGACAATGAGAATTCGCGAACCTTCAGGTACTGAAGGAGCTGCATCTGGCGGCCTACAAGTTGGAACAGGAGTCCAAACACTTGGCTCGGTAACCAACTTCTCTCAAGGTGCTCCAGTCGAAACAAAAAGAGCACTAGATGTCATGATTGATGGGGATGGTTTTATCCCAGTAGTAAAAGATGACGGAACCAGACTATTCACGAGAGGCGGCACATTTAATATTGATGCGGATGGAGTACTAGTAACACTAGATAATTACGCATTAGACCCAGAAGTATCTGTGCCAGACAACACCGAAAGCATCACCATCAATAAGGACGGGACAATTCAGGTCAAAACACCTGACTCTGATGAGCTTACAGAAGTTGGTCAGTTTGAGATTGTTAAATTCCTTAATCCAAACGGACTGAGATCTATTGCTGGTGGCTACTATGAAAAAATCATCGATTCATCAGGTGATGAAATCACTGGAACACCATCGGAAGATGGGTTCGGCTCGATAATGCAAGGCTACAAAGAAGCCTCGAACGTTAACACCATCACTGAGTTGGTGAATATGATTAACGCGCAAAGAGGTTACGAAATGAACGCCAAAGCAATGAAAGCATCAGGCGATATGATGTCTACACTAAACCAAACGATTTAAAGAATGAAAAATAAAATAGCAACTTTAACCCTTTGTCTGGTTATGGCGGGTTGCGCTAGCCAGAATAAAATCCCTGAAAACAGTCAGCTAAAACCTTTTGAGACTGGGGATATAGTTTACCCGTCTACTGAGCCTCAGGATGGGGCTATTTTTACGACAAGCCAAAACTCAATGATGATTGGAGTAGGCAAGAGATACAACGTCGGCGACATAGTAATAATTCGAATGGATGAGTCGATTGATGCTCAAGATTCAATTAAGAGCAAAACGAGCCAAAAAACTTCATCAACCAGCTCATTTGGTATAACTCTACCAACCATTATTAATGAGCCATATTCAGGCGACATCAATGTTTCTCAAGACAAAAAAGTAGAAGGGGACGGAACATCAAGTCAAAGCCATCGACTAGAAGGCAATATAGCGACAACAGTAACTCAAATTTTCCCAAATGGTATTTTGGAGGTTAAGGGCTATAAAGAAATCACTCTGGAAAGAGGGACAGAAACCATCGCCATAACTGGAAGGATAAGAGAGCAAGATATCTCAACAGCAGACAACAGCGTGGCCTCTAATAGGCTAGCAGGAGCAAAAATTTACTATCGCGGTTCTGGTCATATCTATAACAAATCACAAGGTGGATGGCTTAGTGATCTCGTAACAAGTCCTTACTGGCCTTTTTAATAAAGAGTAGCAATATAATGAAAATAATAAATTTTAAGAAAAGCCTTACTTCACTACTAGTTGTATCTTCATTGATGATGCCGCTAATTAGCACTTCAGCTCAAGCAGAAAGGATCGGTGACATAGCCGAGATTAAAGGCGTAAGAACGAACGCCCTTCAAGGGTTTGGACTTGTTGTTGGCCTACCTAACTCAGGGGATCGTGGTAATTTCGCATCATCGAACTTGGTTACACTAATTCAAAAGTACGGAATTAAAGTACCGGAAAACATCAATTTATCATCTAGAAATGTAGCCGCAGTAATGGTGAATGCTACATTCCCAGCCTTTGCTAAAAAAGGACAAGAAATAGATGTCACAATCTCAACTCTAGGTAACGCAAAAAGCTTAAGAGGGGGAACGTTATTAGCAGCACCTCTAATGGGTCTTAATGGTGAGGTTTTTGCAGTTGCTCAAGGTCAGGTTCTCGTTGACGGCGTAAGTGCTGAAGGAATGGATGGCTCAACACTGGATGTCAACCTAGCTAGTGTTGCAAGAATTCCAATGGGAGCAACCGTTGAAAGAGAGCTGAGTTACGCATCTGTCTTTGAGAACAGACACATAACCATGAATTTAAACTCAAGTGACTTTGCTACAGTATCCGAAGTTGAAAAAACAATAAACAAGGCTTTTGGCGGTGGGGTCGCCAAGGCTATCGATGCAGGCAGCCTCAAAATTGTTGCACCAAAAGACAGCAGCTCAAGAATTGAGTTTATATCTATGCTGAAATCGCTTGATATAACTATACCGGAGCAGCAAGCAAGGGTAGTTATTAACTCCAGAACAGGAACTGTGATGATAACTGAAAATGTATCTCTATCACCTGTAGCGATAAGTGAAGGTAACATAGTAATCAACATATCAGAAGAGCAACAAGTTTCTCAGCCTAACCCTATCTCTGGAGGAAATACAGTAACTACTAGCAGCTCTCAAATTAGTATTGAAAGAAGGCAAGGCGACCTTGAAGTAATAAAAAGCGCTGGAACATTACAAGATTTAGTAAGCGCACTAAATACAATGGGGACGAATTCTAAAGATCTTGCAAATATTATACAATTACTAAAACAGAGCGGGTCGCTCAAAGCTAAAGTGATTGTCATATAATGCAGCTAGACACCAATTACATTATTAATAGTTCCGCTCAAAGTCTGAGCATAAATAACGTAAAAAAGCCCACAGAAGCGGAAACGGCTGCGACAGCCTTTTCCGCTCTATTTGTAGAAAAAATGTTAAACGATATGCAAACGGACGAGTCACTTTTCTCTTCTGAAAAGAAATCTGCTGGAGAAATAATGTCAAACCAATTATTAAACAGACAGCTTTCATTAATAATTTCGGAAAACAGTGACCTTAAACAAACATTCAAAGAATACCTTGAGAAGACACAAAAATGATTTTACCAGAAGTAAATAACCTAACCGACGGCTTGCTTGAATACTATAAGAAAATAGTAGAACTTGAAGGTGCATTGATGTCATTCAATATCATCAATGTTAGCAAAAAACAAAATGAAATCATGGTACTTAGAGTGATGATCAATAAAAGGTGGAAGGAGTTGGAGGAGGCGTTTGTCGAAAGAACCAACAGCCCCTTCACTGCCGATAACTTTGAAGACTATTGCTCAGGTGACGCAAGGCTAAGTATTGCTAGAGCAAACCTACACGGATACTGCACTGAGTGTAGCAAGATACTTGATGTAATATTTGCAGATAACGAACATGCAAAGAAGGTATCAGAAAATTTCTTTGGAAAATCGTTAGAGGAAAAAGCAAACCCAAAATTTGGAAAATGGGGCAAGAAGGCAAAAAATAATGAATCATAATGAATCAGAACAAAGGGACAGACAAGACCTCTAAGGTTAAGTCAAAATTTGTTAAATCCAACATAGAGATTGAAAAGAATTATAAAGAGCACGAGAAGTACATAAAAAATACACTCAGCTCTATATTGAGAAATTACGGTTACAACATAACGCAATCTGAAAGAGAAGATTTAGTTCAAATAGGGTTAATTAACCTTTTTGAACTTCACAGATCTTATGACCCCGAACTTGGAATTCCTTTTCACTCATTTGCTAGGAAAAGGATACATGGCGGATTCATTGATTACTTCAGAAATAACTCAGTAATTCCCAGACGCCAACAAGAGTTGTACCGTAATTATCAAAAAATAAAACAACAAGCTGCATCAAGAGGTGAAACTCTAAACCTTGAGGAAGCGGCGAGTTACCTAGAAATCGAGGTTGATAAACTCTCCTCAATGCTTTTAAATTGGGAAGCAAGATATAGTTCTTCAATGGATGATGTTTACGAAACCCTTAAGCAGGATGAGGACAACCCTTACAATCTATTAGAAAAATCTGTTGATAATGAATCCCTAGTGAATGCCATATCAAACCTTACAGAAAAAGAACAAATAGTGCTCTCGCTATATTTTGACAAAGAATTATCTTTGAGAGAAGTAGGAGAGGTTATGGGTATAACTGACGGGCGGGTGTCTCAAATAAAGAATGACGCCATTAGAAAAATAAGAAACCAGATAGTATGAGATTTAAACCGTGCAAAACAAACTAACTCAACTCAAAGACAATGTCAGTGCTTTGCCATTTAACAAAAAAGCTTTACTTGGCGGAGCACTAGCAGTAAGCGTGGCTGTGAGCGGATTTACAATTCATCAGCTCAGCCAACCAAGCTATGTCACCATGATGACAAATCTTGACCAAACAAACTTACAAACGATCATCCCAATTCTAGAAGCTGAAGGTATCCCCTTTACTGTAGCACCTAATAATTCAACACTATTAGTAGACCGTGACGCAGTACAAAAGGCGACTAATGTATTAGCAAAAAACGGGTTACCATCTAAACCTATATCAGGCTACGAGCACCTTAGTAACTCAAGTAGCCCCTATATGACTAAGTCTACTGAAGAGCAGATATCAAGACAGATCTTGGAAGAGAATCTAGAAAGCTCAATTCTGCAATTAGATAATGTCGAAAAGGCACAAGTTAGGTTGGCAGTAGCAAAAAACAGCCAATTCCTTAGAGATGTATCTCCGTCTAGTGCTTCTGTTGTTTTAACGATAAAAAGAGGTAAGAGTCTCAACCGTGCTCAAATTAATGGGATCGTTAAAATGATTTCATTCAGTATCCCAAATCTACCTGAGGAGAATGTAATAATCCTAGATCACACAGGAATAGCACTATCAAAAGGTTCTGACTACGCTCTAGGAAATATAGGCACTTCCTCGGAACACAAAGCGCAAATAGAAGAACAGCTAAGACAAAAAATAGTTGAGGTTGTTGCCCCTATAGTTGGCCTAGATCAAGTCAGAGTGAACGTAGAAGCCAATGTAAACTTTGATAAAGTAGAAAACACTAAAGAAGAACCCGTTACTTCATCAGTAATACTTAGCCAACAAACAGAAAAAAGCTACGACAAAGACCTAGCTGGTGGCGGTGGCGTAGTTGGTGCAGTCGCGAACCAACCGCCAGATCACGCATCTTTTGAGGAATCACCAGACTCAGGTTCTACAAATAGTTCGCAGGATAAAGGTGTAAGCCACATTAAGGAAACCACAAACTACTCTGTTGGTAAGAGCATAACTCACACAATTAAATCTGCTGGAGAAATCCAGAAGATAAATGTTGCCATACTTTTTGATAGCCGAAACTTTACCGAGGTAGAGCTACCAAAAGCAATAGAAAGCATTACTTCACTAACTCAATCAAGTATTGGATTTAATCCTGATCGAGGCGACAACCTAGATGTCCGTGCCATGACCTTCACAGAGCCTGAAGTGGTTCCTGCGGATCCACTGCCGTTTTACGAGACAAAAATAGGTAAAGACGCAATCGAAGCAGGCAAGATGATAGGCGCAATCCTACTTCTATGGCTTCTGTTCTGGCGTCCTTTAGTAAACAGAATCCTTCCATCATCAAAAGAAGAAGAAAGCAGCAACGATAATGAGGCAGCTAGCCTAACAACAACGGACGAAGCGCTCAATAGCGAAACTGGTCTGGTTGAACAAATTTCAACCGAAGCAACTGAAGCTGAATTTAACAATGAAACAACCAAGTCTATTGAGCTAATGAAGACTAAGCCAACTGAGTCACAAAACGTCCTACAGAGTTGGCTTGCTGACATCTCATTAGAAGACCTTTTAAACTCTGAAAAAGATGAAGATCTAGATTCAGATAATAATAAGTTGGCTGACCCTGAAGAGAAATCAGAAGAAGAAAATAACGAAAGCGCAGCAGGTGAGAAAAATGACAAGTAACCTAACAGGCACCCAAAAAATTGGCCTACTAATTCGAGCAGTTGGTTATGACGCTATAACACCGATTATTCAAACCTTGCAGCTATCAGAAGAGACTCTCGACCTTATTGATAAAGAGACACCGGAAACGGTGTCCAAAAGCCAAGCAATCGAAATCGTAAGAGAGTTTAACACCTCCGTTAACTTAGTTGTGGGTGGTAAGCGCGAGAGCCTAATGGATGCCCTTGATGATATTGGATTCGAGAATGGCGCATTTGGAAAGATATCAAGAAAGATGAATGGCTTTAAAAAGTTATCTTCAATGAGTTCCGAGGAAGTTTTTAACCTGATCAAAATGGAACAACCGCTTCATCAGGCAATTATACTATTTGAGATGCCAGAAAAACTGTCTGTTGAAGTGTTTGGTTATTTCGATATAGATGAACAGTCTAAAATCACACATGAAGCGGATAAAGCTGAGGCTCCTAGTCGAGAAACACTTATTGCAATCAATTCAGTAGTTGAAGACCTAATCTCAAGCAACGAAAGCAGTAACTCTGGAAACCTTGATAGAATATTGTCTTTCACTGATGGTATGGAAGAAGATCATCTCAATAAATACCTTGATAGTCTGCCTGAAGATATTGCTGAAAAGATTAGAGCCAATGTTCTTACGTTTAGCCATATCCTTGAACAAGGCGAAGATGTGTTGTCTGAAATTATTGGTGACATCGGCACTACAGATATCGCTTACGCTTTCTGCCTGTGCGATGAGTCAATATTCAACAAGGTTAAAGCTGGGTTGACTCCAACCAAAGCACAAGACGTCACATTCAACATAGATAAGACTGTCAAAAAAGACGACAAGAAGATGATTTCAGAAGCTCAAAAGCTGGTTATTGTACGAGCCAAAAAGCTTCAGTCTGATGGCAAGATAGAGATTGTGAAATAAGAAAAAAATTCACTAAACTTCCAAGGCACCTACGGGTGCCTTATTTATTACACAGGAGAAATAATGAGGATAAAACCAGCATTAATCATCATTGCAGCAGTTATTGCCCCTTTGGAAGCCGCCTACAATACAGATATTGAAAAGATTCTACTTAGCTACATACCAGCAAGTAAAGATACAAGTTATTCATCTTTAAGAATAAATGATAGAACAAAAAGGCTTTTGGAAAACTGCTCTATCTCTAAGGTTAGTTTCAACATTAATGAAAACAGACCTTCCATATCCACCTTTAAAACAAAATGCCAAGACGGAAGAGAAGTATCATTCTCAGCGAAACTGGACGGGAGGACAAAGAGTTTAGTTGCGAAAAGGAGCATAAAAAGGAAAACTAGACTAAATAGAGATAATTTCGCTATTGATTGGGTTCCAGTTAATGAAATAAACGGAATCACTTTCAAAGATCTAGTTAAAGATAATTACTATCAAACATCTAGAAATCTTACAAAAGGTCAGCCAATAAGTCTTAAAAATGTAGATGTGGCACCTGTGATAGAAAGAGGGTGGCATATAAAAGCAAAGGCTATATTGTCCAATATCGCTATTTCAATTGACGTTGTAGCGCTAGAAGATGGTGCCATTGGAGAAACTATAAAAGTAGAAAATACGACATCAGAAAAGACATTTTACGCAAAAGTACTTAACAGCTCTACAGTGATAATAAATGAACATAAAATTTAATAAAGAAATTATGCAAGGGTTTACCATACCATTCGCAATAATTTTAATACTAGGGATGATTATAATCCCATTACCACCTATAGCTCTTGACCTACTCTTTATCACGAACATAGTGATATCACTGAGTGTTTTGATGGCATGTGTTTTCGCCAAGAGAACACTTGAATTCTCAATTTTCCCAACAGTTCTGCTGCTAGCAACCATGCTAAGGCTTTCATTAAACATAGCCTCAACGCGAGTAATTTTACTTAAAGGTCACGTCGGGAGCGGAGCATCAGGTCAGATTATTGAGTCATTTGGAAACTTCGTAATTGGAGGAAACTTTGTAGTAGGTATAATCGTTTTTGTAATTTTAACGATTATCAACTTTGTTGTTGTAACAAAGGGTACTGAGCGTGTTTCTGAAGTTTCAGCTCGTTTCACACTTGATGCAATGCCCGGAAAACAAATGGCAATTGACGCTGATTTGAACAGTGGTGCCATTACACAAGAACAGGCAACAGAAAGGCGTGCAGAGCTATCCCAAGAGTCACAGTTCTATGGCTCAATGGACGGAGCATCAAAGTTTGTTAAAGGTGACGCAATAGCTGGAATACTAATCCTTCTGATCAATATTATTGGAGGCATTACAGTTGGTTCAGCACAAAAAGGCATGACATTTGTTGAGGCGACAGAAACTTACTTGCTGCTCTCGATTGGTGATGGCTTAGTCGCAATACTACCTTCTATCATCATGGCACTTGCTACAGCTATCATATCAACGAAGGTTAGTAACAACACCGAACTAAGCGAAATGATTAAGATCCAGTTCGGGTCTAATCACATGATCCCAATTATGGCAGGCGCTATTGTTTGCATTATTGGTTTAATACCCGCAATGCCTAATGTTCTCTTTCTGAGTATCGGGGCTGCACTTCTCTTTTTTGGCAGCAAGATAAAGAAAAAAAATGAAGATATCGCGAAAAGGGAGCTAGAAGCGAGTCAATCCACAGAAGAACAGAAACCTCTTGATAGAAAGGGAGTTTCTATCGAAGATATCAAAGAGCACGACACCATTAGACTATCGGTAGGAAGTGGACTTACTGATTTAGTTAAATCTGAAACTACTGCTCTTTTACAATCAATTACTGGTGAAAGAATTGAAATTTCGAAAGAGTATGGGGTACTGATTGAGGCACCTAGAGTAGACTACAACTTTGAGTTAAATCCTAATGAATATAAAATTCACATCAAAGGGCTGCCTTGTGGTGGAGGTGAAGTTTACTCAAACCTTCTTCTTGCCATCGGTGAAGAAGATTTTGAGCCAATTGACGGTATACCTGCAAAAGATCCAGCCTTAGGCTATGATGGGTTCTGGATAATGGAGTCAATGGTTTCGGAAGCAGAAGAAAAAGGTTATGAAGTCTTAGAGCCAAACCAAATAATAACAACACACCTGAGTATCACAATACAAAAGCACCTAGATGCGATGGTCGATACCGACACGGCTCAAAGCATGATTCAGCAACTCGAAAGTCGAAAACCAAAATTAGTAGCTTCAGCAATTAAGGGCGATCAGTCGTTAGTTACCTTACTCGGTATCCTCAAAGCTCTTCTGCATGAGAGAGTGCCGATCACTCAAATGCCGATTATCCTAGAAGCTATGGCTGAACTGCAAAGTTTCAGCGGAATTACCGCTTCGGGATACCTTAGTGAAGTTAGAAAGAAACTTATGCCGTGGATAATTGAAAGCATTATCAAGGAAGCTAACGATACTTCATCACTTAAAGTTGTGACTCTTCACCCTGATAAGCAGATGGCTTTAAGTCAAATGAGAAACCCAGCAGGTGGACTGTTTATACCACCAGAGACACTTGATTCTCTGAAAGAAAATCTTATGAAGGTTAATGAATTCATGAGTGATATGCAGTACCCGCTAGTTTTGATTTGTGATGACACCTTAAGAACGGGACTGTATGACCAGCTTCATATTTTATTCCCAGAAATACACGTATTAGGTATTAATGAAGTTGGCACTAGCACTTCAATAGATATTGCTCACATAATTTCTTAAACTTTTATCAATCAAAAAGACAATATGTTTATAAAGAAAACTACATCGGCTGAATTTGAATCTCAGCAGCAAGCAATTGCAATGAGGGGGTTTGCCTCAAGTATAGGTAGCAAAATATGCGCCTTAACAAGAGGTAACCTATCTATACCTATGGTTCCGTCAGGCAATTTAGAACTAGCCACGCATACCGCAAAAGAGTACATAGAAAATGTATCACCACAGATAAAGTACAAATTGGGTGTACAGTTTGATGAAAGTTCATTCATTGCCATTGGCTTTGATAGTGAATTCTTATCAAAATGCTCTTACTACTGGGCTGGGGGTAGACTAAACGCCCCTCAGAAACATGGGTTAGCAAAAGCTACAAGTTGTGAAATAGCATTCCTCAGACAGTTTATGCAACTTATACATCCTGTTATTACTGAAGAGCTAAATAAGCACTCGGAAGTAATGCTTAAAATAAGTGAACTAGATGACAATGGAGTAGCATTCAAGAACGACCAAAGGGTGCAGGTCAACACAGTGAACTGCACCTTCAAAGAAGAGGTTGTAAAACTATCGATAATTACTTCTGATGGTGTTCTAAAATACTGTAACCTTAACAGTTTAGACGAGAACTCGACCAAGATATCTGATAAGACCAATCTATCTGAACTGAACGTAAACCTTGATGCTCGCTTTGAGGTCTTTAAAGCGAAACTAGGTGATGTGAAGAATCTTAAGGTAGGCGATGAGTTTTACATCCCTACCAGCGAAGTCTCACTCATAAATAGATCAGACAATTCAACAATTGCAAAAGGTCTGCTGGGTAGTGACGACACAAACAATCAATTAATTCAAATTTCAGAAAAAAGGTAAATACCATGAGTAACGCAAACGAAAACACAATCGACAATGTATCAGTTGACCTATCAGTAAGGGTAGGAAAAGTATCAATAAAAATAGGTAAACTAAAAAACCTAAAAGAGGGTTCAATAGTCGAGCTTGACACACAAGCAAGTGACAGTTTCGAACTCCTTGCAGGTGAGCAGCTTCTTGGAAAAGGTACAGTAGAAGAAGTTGATGGAAAGATTAAATTCACAATAACGGAAACAGCATAACATGATTTCTCCAATATCTAATAGCAGCATGCTAGTTGAGATGGAGGCAATGAAGATAGGGGCGGCTAACGCCCCTAGAACAGAAAATGCTCCATCTGAAAACTTTAGTGACCTATTTGCGTCAGCAATTAACAACTCGAACGCACTACAGTCTCAAGCTGCTGATTTATCGAGAAGGTTTGTATCAGGAGAAGAAGGAATAAGCGTAGCTAACGTAATGCAAGCTAACCACAAATCAGAGATTTCCATGGAGGCAACCAAACAAGTAAGAAATAAGCTACTTGAACAATACAAGGAGATATTAAATACTCAATTATAAATAACAAAAAAAATGCAAATACTATTTTCATTACTATTTATCGTCGCATCATTAATAGGAGGCTTTGTTGGCGCTGGTGGTAATATCGCAAATTTATGGCAACCATTTGAACTAATAATGTTAGGCGGGTCAGGAATTGGTTTCTTTATTGCCACAAACACTGGCAAAGGGATGAAACAATTCGCTAAATTCATGACATACTTTTTTAAGCCACCTTACAGCGAAAAAAAATTCCAAAACGTAATCGGCCTAATGTTCCAACTGCATACTCAGTGTTCTCAGAACAAGAAGGAGCTTGCTAAAATACTTGCCGACCCTGCATCTGATCCGATCTTTTCAAAGTACCCAGAAATACTCAATGATGAAGATTCGAGAAAATTCATATGCAATAATTTAAACCTACTAATCGACTCAGGCAGCGTATTATCACCCTTTACATTTGAGGATATGCTCGATGCTGAAATTGAAGCTTACAGAAAAGAATGGATAGCACCATACAAAACAGCCACTGCAATGACCGATACATTCCCAGCATTAGGGATCGCAGTCGCTGTGATGGGGATTATTCTTGCAATGCAATACCTCGATGCAGGAATGGACAAACTTGGTTCAAAGATCGGGGCTGCTCTATTTGGTACATTCTTTGGGATATTTATGGCATACGGGATATTTAAGCCAATATCAGTTAAGTTTGGAAAATACGCAGAAGAGGGTGAGCTTTTCCTTAACGTAATCAAAACCTACATTATGTGCATGGTTAAAAACTATGACCCACTCACAGCGGCAGCAGTAACGAACAAGGATGTCCCGCCAAGATACAAACTGGATACAGGCGTTCTGAGAGAAAAATTACAAAATGATCAACTATAAGAGGTGTTGGACGATTTAGTTATACGTAAAAAGAAAAGAGGTGTACAAGCTGAAGAGGCTGGAGGTGGATGGAAAATCGCTTTAGCTGACTTCATGTGTGCACTGATGATAACATTTTTTGCACTTTGGGCTATAGGCCAGCAAGATCAACAAAGTCAGCAGGAGCTAGCAGACTATTTTAAGGGAGAACACGTAAACAAAGAGCAAAAAATGGCATTACTAGATACCATTTTTGAAGAGATTAAAGAAATCTTAGACGAGCAAGGGATTCTGGTAACCATGGAAAAAAACTCTAGAGGAATAGTAATCAAGTTTGATTCAGCCTCACTCTTTGAGTCAGGTTCAGAAAACCTTAAACCAAAAGCAAGCCACGCTCTGACCACCTTAGCCAAAGAAACTGAGCATACTGGGCTTTTTTATCACATATACGGATATACTGACAACATACCTGTTAGATATGGCTCAGCAATAGAAAATAACCTTCTTCTTTCTGTCATGAGGTCAACAGAAGCAGCAAGAGCTGTTATAAACGGCGGAGTAACTAGCAATAGAGTAACTATTCATGGTGAAGGTCTGTTAAACCCTGACGACAGCGGAAACAGTAAGGATGCAAGGCAAAAAAACAGGAGAGTTGAACTGTACATGTCATATTCTTCTGCACCCCATAAAATCTATGGCAAGAACGTAACTTACACAAAGTTTGATAAGTTAAAGGGCGAAAAATAACAACAAAGGGAGCATGAAGCTCCCTTTTTTATATGTCGTTGATTTACTTTTCAGATAAAAGTTGGAGCAAGCTTGAAGCTGTAACATAGCCAGAAACTGCTCTTCCGTCATCGAAAACTAAGTGAGGGGTGCCTTGTAAGCCAACCCCTACACCAGTCTCGATGCCGCTTTTGACAGCATTTACACCAACAGTATTATTGTCTGAGTGGTCAACACTATCTCCCAACATCAACTGGTCATGAATCTCTCTTTTCTTAGCCTGATCCTGAACAGACATCATTGCAACTGTATTTTTGTACACTCTAGATTGCTCAAAGTTAGGAGCGCCAACATTTCTTACAAATGGAACTACTTTGATATCGTAACCAGCTTCGTTTATCTCTTCATACTCCTCGTGAAATCTTTGGCAGTACCCACAAGTAACATCTGAATAGATATATAAAACACCTTTAGACTCTGCTAGTTTAGACGGATATTCGACAAATTGATCATCCGTTAATGAGCTAACAATTCTCTTGCGAGACTGATCTTTTGCTTGCTCTAGATGATTCACCTTGTCCTGCATATTAACAACGTCACCACCAAGGATGTACTTACCATCTTCAGATATAGCTAACACAGAGTCATTGAGGCTTAGTACATAGAAGTTTGATTTCAATGAAAACTTACTCTCAAGATGTATTCCATCGTGAGAAGCAAGTGCTTCAACAGGATAGTATTGAGCTAGAGCGTCATAGGTTTCTTTTGGTAGTTGTTCCTTAATCGTGTTTGTACTCGCTATTGCAGAGGAAGCAAAAGCCAACGATAGTAATATTGCGATTTTTTTCATTTTTGTTCTATTGTAATTTTAATTAAAAACTTAGGTTTACTAAAAAGGTTAATTCTTAATGAGAGAAACTTCGAATGACATTCTTAAAGAATATCACGCAGCGTCAGCAAGGTTTGCTGAAAATGAACTAGGTGAAGCAATTCTTCATATCACTTCAGCCGCCATAATTTGCATTAAGTGTATTGAGAATACACAAAACCTCAAAGAGCTTAAAAAAAATTATGATGAACAACCTGTAAGTAATCCAAATAAAAATACAGCCATAGCAACCTTGCTTATATATCAAGCTGGTTATCATGCAGAAAACCATGATTACTTAGAATGTTATAAATGTTTTACAGAAGCAGCGTTGCAATTAGGCTTAAATCTTTATGATTTGGATGCTACTCAGTTTGAATATTCAAGCACAGAGGAGCTACACTCCTTATCTAAGGAATATGTAACACAACATACAAAGAAAATATTCAGGTTACTCAAAAATGATAAATAGCGAACAACTAAATAATCTGAAGAAACACCTAAACAGAAGTGCATCAACCATTTTTGTGATCGGACAAGGTATTGATTATAAAGATATCGTTTTGTGGAAAAACGATGCTATTAAATCACTATACTCAGACTCAATTAATGAAGTAATGGAGTCATGGCATAATCTTTTAGATTCAGGAATTGACCCTGTTAAGGTTCCATTTATATCAAATTACACCAATTATGTAAGCGAGACAGCGCTAATTGATTTAGCGAGCTTTTATATACTGAACACATCTATAACCGCCGATGTCGGAGATTGCAGTAAGAACACTGTAACAATAAACCTAAATGGGCTTCTACATAAAGGTGTATGTATAAACACAGGCATTGTAAAAGATGTTAAAACTAGAGGTGATACAGATAACTTAATGCCTGCATTTGTACCAATGTCAGAAAACTACCAACCGTTCAGAGAGGTCGTAGATGAATTGGAGCAATTCATAGAAAAGCAAGAAGTAAGGAGTGTAATTTTCCTTGGATGTTCAGGGAACTGCCCAGTTGTAGAGAGCATCTATAACCGTGCCCTTATCAGAAGTGCTGCTAAAGATCCTGTGTTTAAATGTGTTGTGAACCCAACAGAAACATACATGGACGACCAAGCAGACTTGGTGGTAAGAGAGGATGCCAAAGAGTTCTTAGAATACTTAGCATCCACCTTCAAAGATAAAGATGCAGAAAGGTTCTTTTAATGTGTAACTACCAGCTACTTTCGAGTAAGGCTGCTTTTAATAGCCGACTTCAAAGTTACCCTAAAGAAATTAGGGACGGAATGTCCGCATCACTTACGCAAACGATAGCAACATACGATATAGAAGATAAAGACAAGATAATAGCTTTGTCATTTCTCTGTGATTTAGTGTCTGCCTCTATCGAGTCTAATTTACTGAGTATGATCCATAACATAAAGCCGTGTATGGATAATTCATATGGATTTGAGCTTCATGGTGGAGAGGATATCCGATACCTATATTACCCTGAGTATATCAAAGCGCCAATACAACATGCCATTAGAGCATTTAAACTCGCCTATAGAGCAAAATTTGAAGGAGACTTTGGTGTCTGGATTGACGATTTAATCATAGAGGAACTTGCAGATAACATTGCATATTACATAGATATCTGCACCCAAAGACACTCAAGGCAGTAGCGCTTGGTGCTTACTTTAATTTAAACGAATAAATCCTTATTATAAAAAAAAAGAATGAAAAAATCAGACAAGTTTGAAGATAGCTGGGACGACAACAATTTAAGAAAAAGGGGATCGCTTAAGAGTAATATCCTAATTGCTTCATTTATCGGTGTATTAGCTGTTGGGGGATTTACATATGTTGCTAGTTCTGAAGATGCTGACGATGCAAGAATGCATTATATCAGACAAGATTACGCCAAGAGCTTAAAGGTTATCGAGTCAATTTTAAGTGAGCCTGAGTTAGGCATGCAATATGCTCAAGCTTTAGAAATAAAGTCAGAGATCCTTATGGATTCTAAATCAGAGTTTTTTGATAGGCATGAAGCTTATGCTGCACTAAAAGACCTATTTTTTGAAAGCAAATCTGTAGATACTGCAAGAAAACTTATAGAAATTGGTGACTTCCTAAAGAAGAAAGACAAGGAGTTGGAGCAATTCATTGTTTATCTAGCTAAGAACAAAGATATTGATTCTATTTATAGAATTTCCAGATACTACTTATCTTTAGAGAACACAAGAGATCAGCTTAAAGCAAGGAAGTTCTTGGAAATGTTACCAGAAACAACTGAAAAATTAATCAGTTTATCCAAAGTAGAACTTGCTATTGGAAAAAGTAATACAACAATCAAAAATGCTGAATCTTACCTTAACTCTGCTGTATTTCTAGGCAGCACCGATGCGATGGCTGAACTTGCATTCTTACAGCTTACAAAAGCAGAGATAGATAAATTCTCATCACAAAAGCACAAGGCTCAATTTCCAGTAATGATCAAGAGATCGATTGATATGGGGTACAACGGAGAGCTTCTCCCGAGAGCTGCCATGATACTGAAATTTGGTCGTTTTGGTGTACCTCAAGACTTAACCTTGGCAAATTCTATTGAGAAAATACTTGGCAATGAAAAGATTAATTAGTCTGTTTATTTCAGCAACAATATCGGCTGCAAGCTTAAATTTCGCCCAAGCACAAGATAATATTACTGTAACTAACTATATAGATGGAGTCTCTTATCAGCGTGAAGATGATGGAGAAGTGAGTAAACTGTTAGTGTCAAAGAATGCAGATGAAAAAAGCACTAATAAATACTCAATATCATTAAAGCAAACAGATAATCACAACAACTTTTTTTCTTTATTTTCGAGTATTGATAAACCATTAGAGGAGATTAGTGCATCTGAGATAAATAAGCTTATTAACAGCTCTTTGTCTGGTGTAGGAGAGTCTGTTGTCGTTCTCAGAAAAAAAGTAAGTAAGATAGAAATTGATAGCATCTACGGTTCAGATTCCTTTTTATCAAAAGAGATTAGAAGGTGCAATCTGAGTGAAATTGATATAAAGGTCAAAATAGCCAGTGGCCTCTACACCATAAAGGTCAATGAGATGAAGCCAAAAAAACTCTCTGAAGAAACATTGCACTTACTTACGTTTTGCTAAGGATGACTGTAATACCCACTCATCTAAGAATATCCGATCTTGATTAGAATCAAGCTCGGATATTCGATTTTTATTCCTCTGTATTAAACCATCTAGACCAATAGACTTTACCTTGAGCTTCTTGTAATCAGCTAGCCTTCTTTTATATTCTTTTAGCGCGACATCAAGGTCAGATCTCAAAGAGACTAATTCCCTCTCTATGTTACTTATGTGTCCATAAATGTTAGCCAAAAGTCCTTTACCAACTTCTCCAGTTTTAAAATGACACGATAAGCTACTTATCTGCTCCTCTCTCTCCCTAACATTAAATTTCAATAAATCTACTCTCCTCTTAGTTTCATTAAATAAGTGCTTAGCTAAATCAGATTTCTCATCAACCTTACCTTTATACATCTCAAGAATTTCGATTCTTTTTTTAAGTGCTACCCTGTTCATAATAAATTTAATTACCTATCATTACTCAAAAAAGTGATTGCCATCAAAAACATTAACGCGATAGAAACAACTACTGGTCAAGTTAGTAACGACTTTGAAAGAAGCAATGGCGAGAAGTCTACTAACCATGAATTCATATCACTATTTAATAGTAAAACAGATAAAAAACAATTAATCGACCAATCTAAAAATGAAGATACCGATAAACTTACGGAAATAGAGTTGGACACAGAAAAGTCACAAACATCTTCAATTTCGTCTTCAATTAACCATAATGTAAAAAATCAATCTATAGTTAATGCAGGCATTGACGATGGTGGTGTTGATGAGAACACACCGACGAGATTCCTATCGGAACACGGTAACAGAGGTGAAGAGAAGCGTATAATAGGTAAAGAAATACTTTTTTATTCAGGCACTTCTGTGGAGAATGTTCCTGAAAGGAAGGTCAACGATCCAAGAAAAAGTGAATCCCAAAATGTTGAGGTTTTAAAGCAAAAGCCCCAGAATTCAAACGAGTTAATTTCGGGAGTCGATAAAAAAGTTGACCTTAACAATATAGATAGAGATTCTGCGATAGTGGATGTAAATAAAAATCAAGCTAAACATTTAGATAATGATTTCTTATCATCTAAGAAGCAGACTAATCAAGTAAACCATACTGACTATATGGGAAGCTGCATATCAACCAGAGAAGTGGTAACGTCAGGTAATTACATTTCTTCAGCTAACTCAACATTGAATAACTTATCGGAAACGATAAAATCAGAGATTAGGGAGTTTCAGTCCTCTGGAGTGAGCAATGGTTCAATTACAATAAAAATAAAGCCATCAATACTTGGTGAAATTATAATTACAATAAATAGGGATGACTCTGTTTCAAATGTAAGGAATAACCCTAATATAAATCTTAGAATAGCATCTAGTAATCCAGAAATAGCAAACTATCTTTCTCTAATAAAAAGAGAAGTGCTAAATAAATATGGAGTAAGGGGAGTTTCAATTTTGTCCCATACCATTACCTCCAAATCTGTTACAAAAATATCATCAACACCACTAATAGATAAAGAAAAAGAAAAGACTAAATATTAACCTTTTCTATGATCTTGTTTTTGTTGACATTTTTATTTAATTGAAATTTCACTTTTGATAATTTGACTTTACATCAAAAAAATCACTAAAAATAATTTAAGGAATTAATGAGCTGTGACGAATGTTCAGCTACAAAGAAAAATATAAAAACAAAAATAAATAACAATGCTTTCAATAACTACTAACCTTAACGCTAACCAAGCAGCAACCTCTCTCGGTCGCGCTAACCAAGCTGTACAGGCTTCTTCTGAGAAGCTGACTACAGGTTTGCGTATCAACAAATCAGCAGATGACGTTTCGGGTGCAGCCCTTGCTAACCGTCTTGCTAACAGCTCAGCTAAAACAGCTCAGTTCATCAAGAATGCGAACGACGGAATCAACATGATTCAAGCTGCTGACAATGCAATCAAGCAACAGCAAGATCTAGTTTCGCGATTGCATGAGCTTGCATATAAAGCAGAGAACGGAACCAACACAGGCGATGACACAGCTCTTATCCAAAAAGAGTTTGATCAGTTAGCCTCAGAGATTCTTCGTAATGAAACAGGCGCAGAGTTCAACGGCAAAGCTATTCTTGATGGCACACTATCTGCTGCTATCAACGTAGGTACAGGAACTGATAACCAAATCAACGTTGTTGTTGCTGGCCCACAAGGTACAACAAGAACTGATATCATTGCAGATGGAGCTACTGCTTCAGCTCTTAATCTAAGTGATATTAATGGTGATGGTAGTGTTGCTACAGGTGACCAATGGAAGACAGTAGTTCATGATAAACTTGTCGCATTAGCAAAATCATACTCAGATGACAGAGCTAACATTGGTGCTTCTCAAAACCGTATCGAGTTCTCAATTAAGAACCTTGAAGGTACTAAGCAAAACCTAGACAAAACTCTAAGCTCTGCACAAGATACTGACTTCGCAACTGAAACTGCTGAGTTAGCAAAAGCTAAGGTGCTTGCTAAAACGAGCCAAACAATGCTTTCGCAAGCTAACAAGTCTGTTGAAGAAGTTTCACAGCTACTTCAGTAAACTTAGACAAATAACAGAAAAAGCCAGCACCCGTGCTGGTTTTTTTTGGTTTTATCTTTTGTGTCGATTATATTAAATAAAAAAATGAGGACGAATTTACTTGATGGCTCTGCTGTAGCCTTAAATCAACTTAGATATGCAACACTCATATCTTCTCAGAATATCAATAATGCTGACAATCCATATTATTCTAGAAGTACCGTTGTATTTGGAAGCGACCCTTCTGGATTTTTGACGGTCAGTGCAAAAAGGATGAACAATTTCTTTCTTACTTCGCAATTACACTCGGCAACATCTAACAGTGCTTATTCCGAGAGATATCTGTCATTTGCTGGAAGCGTAGATAAAATCATAACGGGAATCGTTCCTGACTCAAGCGGTTCTGCACAAAACCCTACCTTAGGCGGGGTTGATGATATAACTGAAGCATTAAACTCATTAGCAACTACTGATAGTTCGAGCGGAAGATCTTCGCTGCTTAGCAGAATAAATTCATTAATATCGAATGCTAATTCAATGCAGGAAACTCTTGACGAGTTCAGAAGTCAAGTTGATTCAGAGCTAGTTAGTAACGCAAAGGTTCTTGAAAGCCAAGCAAAGCAGTTGGTAGAAATAAACAAACGTCTATCCTCAACCGCGAACGACAACAACCTTTTAACTCAAAGAGATACTATTTTGGGTCAAATGAGTCAGTTCGTCGATATCGATGTAAATGAAAGAAGTAACGGAGTAGTAGATGTCAAAGTTTCGGGCGGATACAGCCTTGTTGATGGGCTAAAAAGCTATGAGGTAAAAGCGGAAGTTGGCTCATATGGCGATGATTTATACCTTTCCATTAACGGTGATGTGCTTACAAACCCAGAAAAGGTCGGTGGGTCGCTTGGTGGTAATTTAGCTGCTAGGGAAGAGATTATAAATGAATCTGAGAGAGCTTTATCAAAAGCCTTAGTAGGATACTTCTCTGAGTTAAACAACGCGAACAAACTCGGATACACTAAAGATGGATTATCTGGCGGAGATCTTATATCAATCCCAGACTCTAATACTTTAGCCAACATCAAGAATAATGGCACGGGAAATTTCAACATTTCTTTAGACCAATCAAAAGCGTCTGAGTTGACTACTGGCCCAATAGAGATTGAAAAATCTGCGAGCGGGTTTTTAGTAACGGACAAATCATCCGGTAAAACAATAACGTCAAACACCTCTCCAATAGAAGCGTTCGGGTATACATTTGATGCCACAGGCGGAATGGTTGCTGGAGACAAGTTTTTAGCTGACCCTCTACAGAATATGCTAGGAGGAGCTAAAGTAACTTCTGATATAAACGACATTGCTGCCGCATCAAAGCTACCTGTAGCATTTGGGGACACAAATAACTTAAAGAACTTAGCTCAAGTTTCAGATGCAAAAGTATTCAACGATGTGAAAGACACAGTTTATAACGAAATATCAAATGTTTTTGTATCGATTGGTAATACCCATGTTTCTGCAAAACAAAACGCCACTACAAACAAAACGATTACAGAAACTGCCTCAATGAGGTGGGCTAATCTTAGCGGTGTCAACACGCAGGAGGAAGAACTAAATATGGTTAAGTACCAACAGATATACCAATCTGTGTCGAAAGTAATCGAAAGCGATAAAAAAATGTTTGAATCAATATTAGGCGTAGTATGAGAGTAACAACAAATGGAATGTTCCAACACATAAGTGAATCTTCAGGAAACCACTTTAATGCAATATCAGAACAGACGCAGCACACACAATACAGAGTACTTCAATCAGGTGATGACCCGATTGCTCAAGGTCGTATCATAAACTTAAAGAAAAGCATCTCAGATTTGACACAATATAAAATGTCAGCACAGGTGCTCCAAACTGAATTATCAGAAATAGAATCAAGAACAAAATCCTATGGCGAGTTGTTTAATCAACTCAATACTTTGGTTGGCAAAGTTTCAAGCGGGACTATGAACAGCAATGATCTTGTTCAGCAATCAAAGCGAATGGATGGGATGATGGATGATTTGGCACAAATACTTAACACTAAGAACAACAACGGTGAGTACATGTTTGGCGGCACAGCAACCGACACACCACCATTTGTAAAAGAAAAGCAAATGATTGAAATCGATGGTGTAGATCGTGAAGTTGAGATTTGGGTATACAAAGGTAATGATGAGAATAAATTTACTCAAATTGGCGCTAGCGTTAGCTTACCAAGTTCAGCAATTGGCTCTGAATTAGTCAGCGCGAACGGTGAATCAATATTTGAATCTGTAGCTAAAGCTCAATTCTATCTTTCTCAAGGTGAAGACGTACCAAATAATATTTTAGACGAGGTAGAGGTATCATTCAAGGATTTACTCGACCAGAGAATTGGGTTTCAATCTGAAATAGGTCATGCATACTCTACAGCGGAGAGGAATACCAACATGTACCAAGGAATGATTGATGAATACACCAAGCTATTATCGAACACTCAGGATGCGGATTACATTAGTGTTGTAACAGAGATAAAGAAACAACAACAAATAATGACAGCTTTATCTCAATCGTCAAAAGTGCTTATGGAAATGGCACAACTGAAATTCACCTAATAAACATGCTAAGAGGTTTCCAACCAGATGAATATAACGCATAAGATTAAATCAAAATCTTTTGACAGATTGAGCTTCCAACGAATAGGCCGAGTACGAAATGTGCTCGGCAATACTATTGAGGCTGATGGTTTTGACGCACCACTAAATGCCAGATGTCTACTACATGCTGAAAACAGCTATATTTACGCAGATGTTGTCGGCTTTACAGATGGAAAGACCTTACTGCAACCTCTAGGTTCCGTCTCAGGCGTGAAACCAAACACCAAGGTAACTATTTTTTCTGAAAACCCATCCCTTCCGTACTCTGAAGATTACCTTGGCTGCGTGATAGATCCACTAGGTAAAATTCTTATCGGTGAAGAGCAAAACAGCACAATGACCTTAAAAACTAACAACTCCCCCTTGAGTATTAGTCAGAGAGGAAGTATCGATGAGGCTTTCAGTACTGGCGTGAGAGCAATTGATGGCCTTTACCCAATTGGGTTTGGACAAAGGGTCGGTCTATTTGCTGGAACTGGTGTGGGAAAATCTATGCTTTTAGGAATGGTCACAAAATTTTCAGATGCTGACATAGTTGTTGTTGGCTTGATCGGAGAAAGAGGGCGAGAAGTCTACGAGTTTGTTCATGACACACTAGATGAGGAAGCAAGAAAAAAAACCATCATAGTCGCAGCTCCAGCGGACTACCCTGCAATACTAAGAATGCAGGGGGCTGACGTAGCAACATCAATCGCAGAGCACTATAGAGACAAAGGTCTAAATGTATTACTTCTAGTTGATTCGGTAACCAGATACGCGCAGGCTCAAAGAGAAGTTGCGTTATCAGCGGGTGAAGCACCAGCAGCCAAAGGTTATCCAGCGAGTGTGTTTGCAAAGCTACCATTCCTGATTGAAAGAGCAGGAAAATCTAATCTTGGAGGATCTATAACAGCAGTATATACAGTACTTACAGAGGGGGACGACATGAATGACCCTGTCGCAGATGCTGCCAGAGGAGTACTTGATGGTCATATAATTCTGTCTAGAAAAATAGCCAACAAAGGAATATACCCCGCCATAGATGTACCAAGCTCTCTAAGTAGGTTAGCTCAAGAACTATCTGACCACGACACTTACAAATCAATCTTAAAAGTCAAAGAAATGTTTTCTATGATTGACGAAAACGAAGAACTATATTCCTTAGGGCTTATTGAAACAGGAAGTAACCTAGCTATCGATAAAGCCATGAAGCACAAGGAAGAACTAATAGCCTTTGTTGCTCAGGATTTTAGTAAGCCTAGTTTACCTAAAGAAACCAAAGATCACCTCACTGGAGTAATTACAAAGATTAAGTAAATAACATGAAAAACATTAAAAGATTTAGAAGAACCAAAACAAATGAACTGGCTGGAATGAGTAAACATGCCCTTATGATGAGAATGTATAAGGAAATGTATAAACTGCTAGATAAGTGTGAATATGTTATGAAAAACAGAACTCAATACTCACCATCTGAGTTCTTTTCAGTAAAGGCAAAATGTTTAGGGAAAGTAATTTCAATATCGTCGTGTCTAGCTGATACAACTGATATGTCGGCAGATAAAGAAATTGGTGAACTGTTTGTCAAAATGTATAGCTACATATATGTTAATTCGTCAGAAGCGAATAAAAAAATAGACATTGATTACGTAATAAGGGCAAAAAATATGTCTTACAAACTAATCGATGTTTGGGATTCAATTCCAGAATCTAGCAGATACTAATTAAACGTTCATAAAATAATGACGAATAATAAAATAAAAACACTATGAGCTTTACAGTTAGCGGAAATAATGGAGGTATGGTCGTCACACCAGACTTTTACCTTCAAGAAAGAAATAAAGGAAATGTAGGCGCAGGAATTATTGACTCAGCACTATCTAACGAAGAGTATGGTTTCTCGATCTCAGATACAGTTGAGATGATGGTAGCAGCCCAGATGGGAGCGCTTATTCCTGAAAAACAGTCAGCGATAACCAATGCGAACATACAGCAAGGTGCTCTGAGTCAGTTTGAGGCGACAATCGCTATGTTGTCCAAAAACACCATAAAACCACTTAATCAAAAGAACGCGCTTACTTCTTACGAAATATCAAACTCGAACCCAAATGCGATTAGAGCGGAAATATCCAAAACTGGAGCATCGGGTTCACTCGATCTTTCAATTGGATTAGACCAACTTGCTCAAAGCCAATCTCTTAAATTTTCAGGCTTTAGTTCAGAAAACGATGTATTAAAGGCAGGTACATTTACTATCTATTTCGGTCAGTATGATGGCGGAAACTATACTGAAAACGCAAATAGTGGCTCAATAACAGTTGAAATTAAAGATGGTATGACACTGCGCGACTTAGCTGGTGAAATCAATAAGTTATCAAAAGACATTAAGGCAACCATTGTAACAAACAGCGATGGCTCAACGGGACTTGCTCTGATTTCGCAAAAGACTGGTCAACAAAACGCAATGATGGTTACAACATCTGGCGACCCATCACTTACCACGTTTGACTACAAAGGTATAGACAGCTCAACTGCTACTCAAGTACGTGAAACAGCAGATGCAATCTACACGGTCAATGGAATCCAGATGACCTCAGATACGAACAAAATTGAGGATGTGTTTGGCCTAAACTTAACCCTAAATGAGGTAACTAGTGGTGAGGTAAGGATTGGCACAACAGTATCACCACAAGGTGTAATCGATAATGTTTACGCATTTGTAGAGAATTACAATGCCATGATTGATATGTACAATTCATTCAATTCTAAGAATCCAGACGAAGATTTTGTTGGGTCGATCAATGGAAGTAAAGTGTCTGATGCGATAAAGGACGAGATTAACAAATTATTCTCTGACGGTAAATCTCTAAAAGATATCGGAGTGACACGAGACCCTGATGGGCGTCTTTCTTTAAATCAAGATAAATTAGGCGCTGCTCTAGAACTAAATCCAGAGATTGCATATGAAATTTTAGGAACCACAACTAAGTCATCACACACTGGCGTCAATATTGAAGACCTAGGAAACAGCGTAAATGGTGATCACACTATTGTTATCACAAGAGCACCAGAAAAGGCTAATCTAACAGGCACAGCTTTAGTGCCAAACAACACAATAGCAGCAGATACTGATCTAAAACTAAAATTAGGCAATAAAGAGGTGACAATACCAATCTCTGCTGGTGATTACACCCCTGGACAACTTGCAGCAACCATCAATAAAGAAATAAATTTAGCTGGAATTAGCGGATATAAAGCCAGTATAGACGGAGGGGCGCTGAGCATAAATTCAGCCGAATACGGATCTCTTAAATCAATTGAGCTACTATCAGATGTCCCCGAGCTTGGTTTAGTAGCACAAAAGGTAACAGGAAAAGATGTAGCCGGAACAATTAACGGAGAATCATTTCTTGGTGACGGTGCCGAGTTCGAAAGTAAATTTGAGGAAGCATCAAAAGGGATGAAGGTCACTTTCGATCCAGAAAAAATAACCCTTAACCAACAGATAACTATATCAACCAATAAAGGTTTTTTAGATAACCTTGATTCCACAATTAGCAACATAAAGAAATCGACGACATCAGAAATAAAAGAAATTAAAGAGTCGTTAGATAAAACAAGAAACGACTCACTTGTGGCTCAGTTGGAAGAATTACAAAACAAAGAAGATTACTACTACAACATGTATTACCACCAATTCTCTGGTATCTCAGCCGCCTTATCAGAGATGGAAGGAACCATAAAGATGATGGAAATTATGTTTGAAAGTGACAAATAAGTTGTAAAATGAGTGGACACCCCACTCATTTTTTTACTCAAAGGTTAACGATGTCTGGTGAGAAAACCGAAAAACCCACACAGAAAAAGATCAAAGATGCTAGAGAAAAAGGCCAAATACCAAGGTCAAAAGAACTTTCAACAACAGCAGTTCTTTTATTTAGCTTTACATCAATGATCATCTTTGGAGTCAAGATTTTCTACACCTTACAGGATTACACTATGAGATCATTACAATTAGAGATAAACCATTCTGTTTTTGGGAAAGGCATGTTCAACTTTGCTTTCGAAATGACTTCAGGGATCTTGATAACATGTTTGCCTTTTTTCTTAAGCGCGATGATTGTTGCTGTCGCAAGTACTACGGCTTTAGGTGGTTTTATATTCTCCATGAAAAACGCAGTGCCCAAATTTAGCAACATAAATCCAATTAGTGGCATCAAGAAAATGTTTTCCGTCAAGCAATTGGTGGAGTTAATAAAAAGCATACTGAAAGCTGTGCTAATTTTGGTTCCTGCCTACCACATCGTACAAGAAAAGTTCTATTCATATATGTCTACGAGGCTTCTATTCGGCTTCAGAGACTTTATCAGCCATATGTCATCAGAGATCATTGCCTATGGCTTGCTTTTCTCTTCAATCCTTATATTGCTAGTTTTGATAGATGTTCCATTTCAGATTTTCAACCACACTAAGCAATTGAAGATGAGTAAACAGGAGATCAAAGACGAATTTAAAAATACTGAAGGTAACCCTGAAATTAAAGGGAGAAGAAGAAGAATGCAGTATGAAATGGCTGCCAAATCTAAAAATAGCAACATTGATGAAGCAGACATTTTGATAACAAACCCTACTCACTATTCAGTTGGGGTAAAATTTGACCCTGTATCTATGAATACACCAACAATTGTAGCATTAGGGGCTGATCACTATGCACTCTCTATGAGGACGAAAGCTAAAGAACTTAGGATACCAGTAGTGTCTATTCCTCCTCTGGCACGAGTATTATACAAGACATGTGAAGTTGGGAGTGAAATTCCAGTAGAACTATACGCCCCAATGGTAACTGTACTATCTTCAATATATCGCCTCGATGATCGGTTGTCATTTAAGGTAACAGAGCAATTTATCAAAAACCTTAATATTGATGAGTCTAAGTTTAAGTAACAAAAAAATGTGTCGAAGATTATATAAACGGATGAATCAATATGGAACTCAGATCTTTGATGATGGTGGAAAGGGTTTCTAAGGCGAATTTAAGGCAAGTCGATAAGTCAGGTGTACACCCCGATCATAAGCATGATATGGTCAGCAATAAACACCACAATGAAAACAATGAGGTGGAAAAAGAGATTATAAAAAATCTTGGAAGATACCCACCAATAGTAGATCCAAGTTACGAAAAACCCGACCTAGAAAATCTAAAAAGGGAGTATGACGAAGGTATATACGAACCAGACTTGAACACTTTAGCAGAGAAACTTATTGTATACATTTAGTAAATAGCCCCTCTTGGGGCTTTTTTTATACACCTCAACAGTTGTAGTTTTTGACCAATTCACTAATATCTAGTCATTAAATTACCACAAATAAGAGGAATCATAATTGGGTATCCTATATTCAATTGGTCATGCGACCTTAGTTGTACAATTCATTATTTTTATACTGCTCGGAATGTCAGTTCTTTCTTGGGCAGTTATAGCTTGGAAGGCAAAGCATTTCATATCAGTAAGTAGCATCATCGAGGATATTTTAAACTCTACCTCTGGAGAAAGAGACCGAGGCGTTAAAATATCTGATATAAAATCTAGCCTAGGAGACTCTCAAGCTGAGAAAATAATCTTTAAAACAGTTTCTAATGTTGGTCAGAAGATTACCAAGTGCACATCTATAGAGGAAATTGCCCATATAGAAAGGCTTGTGAAAGACAGCTCAAATTCTGAGATTTACAAGTTTAAGACATCTATGGATCGATTTACATCCAGCTTAGCCACTATCGCCTTGATTGCGCCATACGTTGGCCTTCTTGGTACTGTGTGGGGGCTACTAGATGCATTCCAGAACCTTTCTGATGTTAAAGTTGTTACTTTCCAAACTGTGGCACCAAGCATTGTAGAGGCACTGTTTGCAACTGCGATTGGTCTGTTTGTAGCAATTCCTGCATCAGCAGGGTTCAATGTGATCTCAAAACAATCAAACAAAATGGTAGGGAAGTTAACTATGATAAACGACTCTCTAATAAACCAAATTTCACAAATTAAATGCGCAAGCATTCAAGAAAGAAAAAAGGTGAGTTAATGATCAATAGAATGAACGATCATAACAGTGAACTAAAGAGCGAAATGAATATTGTTCCTATGATTGACGTTCTTCTAGTTCTTCTTATTGTTTTCATGATTGCCTCACCTCAGATTTCCTCAAGTGTTGAAGTAAATCTACCAAAGACATCAGTTGAACAATCCTCAGTAGAGCAGAACCAAGACACTGTTATTGTTGTCACAATGAGCAAAGATGATGGTATCTATATCACCAATGCTGCATTAGGAATCTTAGATGAACCTAAGTCACCGAAGGAACTTGTGCTTGAACTTACAACTATCAATAAAACAAGCCAGAATTCCAAGGTTTATCTTAAAGCTGACAAGGAAACTCCATATAAGAAAATTATGTTCGGGCTTGAGCTAGTTAAATCATCTGGTTTTGAGGATGTCAATCTTGTTAGCGAGGGTGTGGAATGACGGGTGCTGGTCACACATTAACAGGCATCTTGTCTGGTATCCCTTTAGCTTACCTTACTGTGAATTATGGTGGCGGAGTAACTGCCGCAGTAGCAACTGTCGCATGCTGCACCTTAGGGTCAACAGCACCAGATTGGCTAGAAATACCTTATTCGGCTGAAGGTAAGGATAAAAAAGGCAACCCCATAAAGGTAACCAAGAGAGTACTAAAACACAGAGGTATTACACATATACTTAGTGTTTGGGTAGCGTTGTTTATGTGGTCTTTTGTCTATCTTAAGAGTGGTGTTAGTCCATTTATTGATATCGGTATGCCAATAGAGGTAATTGCTGCATTTTTCGGGTTCTTTGGTGGCTGTATTGTTCATTGGATCGGTGATTTTCCAAATAAACAGAAATTACCTGTTTTTACTACCCTCGATGGAGTTTCTCTCAATGTATGGCAAAGTGGACATTTCGAAAGAACTACAGGTGCTATAATATTAATTACCGTATGCTCCTTTGTGTTCTACGAAGAACCCATATATCATTTTTTAAAAGAATACATATAACAATTAAAGCCGCCATTTTACGAGGTGGCTTTTTTTGTTAATCTATCAATAAAATGATTAGAAAAATATCGTTAATCTACCTCTTTTCTTTAACGTCATTTATCGCTCAAGCCTCTGATTACACTAGCCTCATAGAAGGTAAGAAATATAGTGAACTTAAATCAAGCTTATACAAAGAACAACCTAATGTATTAGATAGAAAAGAAGGTTACTCTATATTGGATTACGCAATCGCAAAGAAAGACAAGAGAGCTGCAATAATAATAGCTGATTACAATAATAGCTCACTTAGCCAACGCAAGCTAAAAGCAATTGAGATAGAAATAAGTGAACTATCTAGTGAACTTAAAAATACTCAATATGCGAATAAAGAAATTCCAGCACAATTAAAAAAACTAATTGCAGAAAGAGATAAGTTAAAAATTGAAGTAAGCTCAGAGTATATATCAAAAGTTGAGGAGAAACTTGCAAAGCTTGAAGAAGAGGCGAAAAACGACAAACTTGATCCTGTAAAAACAAAGCTAGACCTGATGGAAAAACAGTACAAGGAAAGGCTCAAAGAACTAGAACTAGATCTTAACAACACTATAGCTTTAGCAAAAAGCAACAATATTCAGTCGGAAGAAAACTCTAAGCTAAAGAACAATATAAAGGAGCTAGAGAAAAGGATTAGTTCCCTTGAAGGTCAATTAATGCCTATAGAACTGAAAAACGCGACCCTAGAAAGTCGCGCTATATTTGACGAGGAAATAGACCTAAGCGTTGAATAAAAAAAAGGCTCCTACCACTATAACAATTATTGGCACCGCTAACTGTTTAGCGGTGTCTTTATTTAAAATAGAATGTAATAGTTTTTGGAAGTCTGAAAGGTGTGCTGTGCCCTGTTCTGAGCCAAACTCCTCAATATCACTTAATGCAACCTCATGAAGAACATTTAGGTAGCATTTCTTTTGAAAAATGACCTTTTTATTTTGACCTCGAACCACATTTATCAACAAACCCGACTCGTCATCATTGACCTTAGCTACCTGATAAACACCATTATTATCCTCTATAATGAGCTTACCACCAGAAAATCGCCACTGTATTAAGGCCAAATCGGAGCCTAGCGCAGTACATGAATAAGAAAGACCATTTACCCTCAAGATAAAATACAAACCAAGGTCAGCTACATACGTAACAACCTCCGTTTGATCAGTATCTGTGAAAAAATCCTCAAGGAATAGATTGTCAGACTCACTCATACTTAAATATCAACGTAATTCTGAATTTTAACGTTTATTAAGTTGCCAGTAATTTTTGACATAACACCGATTGATAAAGGCTGAGAGCCCCCTGCACCCATGCATACAATCTGCTTAAACTCTGGGTTATCGAGAGTGAGCTTAGTGACACGCACTAGGGTGCCATCATCTAACTCATTCTTCTGAAATAAAGAATTGTGCTCCTCAACCATAGATACAACTACTCTTGTCTTCTCCGTAGCACGCCTCCCTTTCCCCGATTCAGAGAAATTTAGCATACAGAAGGTCACAGGTAGCTCATCTTCAAGGACTGGTTTTCTATAAATTCTTTTACCACCTTGAAAAAATGCGGTTGTCTCATATGGTAGAAGTGTGAACTTTTTTTTAAAGGTCAACATAGAGTCTTCAGGGATGTTTCTCAAATATAGAGACGAAAGAGGTAGTGACTCCTCAACAAGTGTCTTCTCCATATTTCTTTGGTCAAGAAATCCTTTTTCAACAAGAACTGGGTCGCTAATTTTAGTAACAGAGTTAGCAACCCTAATTGCTTGGCTAGTCGAATCGATTTTCGCCTGACCCCCAAGATCTTTCTGAGCTGCTTTCTGCGCTAAACCTTTGTCCTCAATTGCTGGAGAACTAAAATCGATACCATATTTTGCGGCATAATTCTCGAAGTCCGCAGAGGTTAATTCGGTCGCCGAACTTAGCATAGTCTCAAGCTCATCACCATCAGCAAAGGAACTAAATGATACTACTGCCGCTAAAGCTGGCAGCGCTAAGCGAAATGGCAACCTTTTAAATTTATTCATGCGTTTTCTAATAAATATAAGAGTTGAGGATTTAACGGTCAAATTACCTAATCTACACGATCAATAAAGTTCACGACTTCCTTACTTCTGAATATTTTTTCAGGTACTGAAGGTAGCCTCTTTACGCGCTCTATTGCTAGTTCGATCATAGATTTATAATTTGGAGGGCATACGTTGTTAAATTCGTAGTTATCGATAAATCCGCTACTAGATAACGATAAAGTTACGCTGCAACTTACATTTTTTCTATCATACGGAAGAACCCAAGCATCATAGAGTAACTCATGTATATCATTTTCATATTTACCACGAATCAAAGCCAACTCACGCTTCTCAGCTAAAGCATTCCTTTCAGCAATCTCCCTCAAGGCTCTCTCATTATCTTGTTTTTGCTTTGCTAACCTCTCCTTGATCTCAGCCTCCCTTTTTCGTTCCTGATCAAGCTTTTTCTCTTGTTGACGCTTCTTTTCTAGTTCATTTCTTTTTTTTTTAGCTTCTTCTTCCTGAAGAATCTTGGCTTTACCGGAAAGGTCTTGAATTTTTTGACTTATTTTTTGTAGCTGCTTTTCTTTTTGTGCTAACTCTTGCTCCTTCTTCTTAAGAGCTTGCTGAGTTTTCTGAAATGCCGCTTTCTGTTTATTTAGCTCTACTTCTCTCTCTGATTGCCTACGAGAATACTGCTCTAAAGAATGTTTTAGCTCCTCTTCAGAAACAGAAACACTTTTAATTATCTCCTCCTCACTAATTGCTTTAATTTCTTCATTATTGCTGAGGTTAACTTTATGTTCTTTACCACCAAGCCCCAATACAGCAACCAACAATGCCGCAATAATCAGAACAAAGTGGATGATTGCCGACGCACTTAAATATTTTCTAAAATCCAATTTAATTCACCTATTCACCAAAAGGGGTGACAAGTCACCCCTCAGTTACCCTAGTTACTTAAGAAAGTCTTTGCTAACCTTCTTATAAGCATTTCCTTCCATCATACCGAATATATTTTTTCTCATCTCACTAGCTGTTGAGACCATGATTAATATACTGGTTCCTCCTAGGTAGAATGGTATCCCAAGGTAGGCGTTAACTATTTCCGGTATTGTACAAAGAACAACCAAGTAACAACACGCGATGAATGTTAGCGACTGAAACAATCTCGATAGATACTTTTCTGTCTCAAGCCCACCCCTTAAGCTACGTATAACTTGACCACTCATCATTAGCCCATTCGCAACCTTCTTCGGATTCAACATAGTACCTTTCAAAGCAAACCCGAAAACAAAAGTCAGGACACTAAACAGAGCAATAAACTCAGGAGTACCACCAACAAGCCTATCCTTAACTGTTACCAAAAAGTCCGGCATAAGTGATGAGAAAGCTGACGCTGTAGTGACAAACATAGATATAACGATTGCTGCAAAGATAGGTGGCATCATACCTATTGGGTTTGCTTTAAAAGTGACATATGAAGGTCTAGAGCCGCCGTATTTATCACTTTTAAGCGTTGCCACCCTTCTGCCTGCGTTTTCAAAGTATATGACCATCGCAAAACATATTAAGACAATTGAAATTAAAGCAACCACAGAAACCACCGTAGCTGATCCTTCGCTTACCATACTAGAAATCGTGAAAAAGTTTGAAGGCATCGATGACAGTATTCCGAACATTATGATCAAGCTCGTACCTGCACCAAATCCAACAAATGTCATAATGTTTGCTAACCACACAACAATGAATGTCCCCGTCAAGAGAGACAAGAATGTCGAAACATAGAAAGTAAACCCACTTACTGTAGCTAGCGGCTCACCATTGACATTTTGAGATAACAGGATCGTTGATAGCGTCATTGATTGTGTAAAAACAAGTAAAATCGTAAGCAATCTCTTAATTTGCTCAAGTTTTATTTTTCCATTTTCACTCGCGGCGAACTCCTTCACCTTATCGCTCATCAACTGAGCTACGAAGATCACTATACTCGCGGTAATGTATGGCATTATGCTCAAGGAGAAGACTGACATCCTAGATAATGAACCGCCCCCAATAATGTTCACGAGCTGCAATACTCCACTTTGGTTACTTTGAAATAGACTATCAAAAACCGCTTTGTTGATGTGTGGGATAGGGGTGTGGGAACCGATCCTAAAAAACAACAAACACACAGCCATGGTTAAGGTTGCCCTAAAAAATGTCGAATAATAAAACTTCATAGTTAGCCTATATAAAGATACAAAGTAGTAAGTAAATGACGAAAAGAAACGCAAAAAGGTACGTTTTACCGTTGTATATCAAGTGGAATTTAGGACTTTTGTCCTCATTTGACATTTCTTCAACCTCAGAATAGTTGACTGTATAAATCAGAAGAAATATCAAAAGTATAGATAACGCCCAATGGATATAATTTACCCATTGAGGTGCGGATTGAAGAAGTTCCAAAATTTACCCCAAAAAATGTATCAATATCAATAACTGAATAGAGTTTAAGAAGTAATTCGGAACATTTAAAGAGAGAGAAAGTAAAAAAAGCTGCCAAAATGGCGACCTCTTTGCTGTTTAGTGGAAAATACGATTGATTTTGTACATTTGCCAGCGCCCAATAAAGTAAAAGACAACTGAAACGCCTAAAAGTAAATAGCCAAGCTCTTTCACCCAACCACCAGAAAGATTAAGAGAAGCGCTGCTAAAGTCAGGTACGTTACCTGACAAAAAGATAAACACCATATCTAGAACACAGAAACGAATTGGGTTCTTTGTATAAAATTGAATCTAAGGAGAGAGTACTTATTCACTTCTGAAAACTTACTAGTTGCAGAGTTTAATTGAAAACCTTGTTCTGAAAGCTTATCTGATACCTTTTCTGACAACTGCTTGCGTAGTGTAAATGGACTGAACGAGTAAATTAAGGTCATAATCGGCTTGAGCCACCAATCTACCTCTGCCATAACAAGAAGAGGGTTCGCCATAAATTTCACACTGTTATTTGCTTCTTTTTTCCATATTTGCCAATTTTATAATTCATCCAAGCCAAGAGACTGAAGGAGATTTTCCGATAGACGCTTGTCGGTATGGGTAACCTCTTTGCTATCAGTAGATTTTTTACCTTTGCTCGGCAATTTCAATTTTTCAATCGATTCATCACCGTTAAGTTCAATCAATGCATTAATCGCAGAAGAGAATTTCAAAGCTTTAGACAAAGGTAGCCCCCTAAAGGCTCTATCCATCGCTTTTTTATATTCTTGATCGCCAAACAAGCTAACCAATTCAAATGCAGCTAAATCTAGCTCTGAAGAAATTGTGCCGCCATTCTCTACTGAAGACCCTGACTCTTTAGGATCTTCAACCACATTGCGTGAAACATCTTTTTTGGTAAAAGTGAATGTGTAATGAGAGCAGACTCGTTCTCTAATTTTTGAGTGTAAGGTTGAGGTTAGTTTATGGTCTAAAGCGCCAACCAGAGAAGGCTCATCAGACATCTTGTTAAAATTCAGAAGAAAGAACGTTGATTTAATGCAGCGCTCTTTGACATCGAAATAAAGATGAAACCCTACAGGCAACATGCTCAGATTGACTTGTATAATCCTAAGGATAGACTCATGGACTCTGATGACATCTCGACTAAACAGATCTTTAGAAAACTCTTTTGAGAAGACCTGCATCTTCAGTGCAAAAATTTCTTTCCCTTTTGATTTAGGGTGTTCGTTGTGCAGTGCAGCTAGAGCTTGTCTGTAGTCTATAGAAAAGTATTTATTATCAAATTTATACCCATTAAAAAAAGGCAAAGCTTTATTTGGGAAATTTGATAACTTCTTCACCTTGCTAGGCTTGGTTATCATCATAATTAGAGTTTTGTATGCGATTATTTACTCCAATATTATACACGCACTTATATGTAAATCTACTGATTTTTACCTTACATCAAGCTCCTGAAATATCCAGTTTGTTAGTGGCACTTTATAGGGCGCTCCGTATTGATTAAAAGTACTTCGATCAACAAGGAGATAACCATTCCATTGATGATGTGAGTAATTATTCTTCAAAACGACCAATTCATTACCATTTGCGCATGAATACCTATCAACTGTAGCACCATAACCCTCGTTAGTAATAGGCTCATCCTTACAAGACATAAGCTTCACGAGCTTGCTCACTGTTTGGATACCATCTAACCTCTCATTAAGAGAATAAGGCTCCGATGAAGTAAAAACAGTGTTGATATCCCATGGATAGACTTGCTCAGTGATATTAACTGAGTAAACAACTTTTAATCCCTTAGGCTCACAATCCTCACCTACATACAATCCGCCACTACTAACCACCAGCGACGATGACTTTGACGTACAAGCAGAACTGAATGCTGGAGCAACACCCGAGTCATAACCTAAAACAAGCTGCTGTCTAGGCTGAACATGTTTATAGTAAGGTGCTTTTATCATTTGCATGAGACGCGAATGCTTTTTAGTATCGGCTGAACTGAAATCATCCATTTCGATTCCAAAAAACATTAATCTCCTAAGGTTATTCGCGGGCTGCTGAGTTAACCCAGAAATATTTAGGAGAGCATAAGGTGTCTGATTTTTGCCATGCCATAACTCAACATAATCCGCAGTTGATAAACTAGAAAATACACCTTTGGGTTTTCTACTGTAGAAAGTTAAGTTGAACTTTTTCTCACCAACTTGCAGTTCCCTTGCTATTACTGACGCTGATGCAACATCTTTCTCTATTGCTTGCCTATCGATTGCCGCACTCGCCATAGGAAATGAAGCTAGCAAAGCAGCAGATAACGCAATTTTAGTTTCGAACTTTTTTGTCATTTTTCACAATTTGTTTTAGTTAGGTTGCTAACCTATACTTTTGATACTTCCAATACGTATCGCGATTGCAATACGTCTAATAATTATACTAATTGTTGTTTTTTATCTAAGGTAAATTCAAGTGAAGCGTCTAACCAAACTCTTTAAGACCATGCAAGGTGAATCTCAATTCACCAGAGATCAATACAATAAAATCATATGGCCCACACCAAAAGAGGCTTTAAACATTTTTGGATGGACGAGTGCTATGCTTGTTACGTTCGCTATATTAATCACATTTGTTTTTGATCCACTTTCTATTGAAATCGTTCGATTCCTGTCTGGATTTAAATAACATTCTCTAAAAATGGCTAGTTTGTAGTCGTGCCCAATCACGACTACAATTAAAGGAAAGTTTGAAATGAGTTTTCCGACAAAAAAACTAGCAACAACCCTCGCTGTATCCATAGCGCTATCTACTAGTGTTGCCTTCGCAGGTTCTACAAGCTCGACAGCTACGGCAGATCCCTTGGCCTGCACAGACGAAGAAATACTGGCGGTTATGGCTGAATACGAAGCAAGCTTAGGCTCAATCGATAAGTATCATGTTCCGCGTTTCGAAAAGTTCAGAGAAGTGCGTATGGCTTACAATGCTCAAGATCCTGAAACTAAGGAAAAAAATCTCTGTGATGTCCTAGCTGACCCTTCCTTCGAAATTCCTTCTATAGACTTAACCATGCTTGAAGCTGGCTGGACTTCACTAAAAGCACTTATGGCTGGTAATTCTGGGGGTGTGGACTGGAGTACTGTTATGAGCGAGGCATACCAAGCCGGAATGAATAAGGCGAAAGAATGGTGGTTACAAAACAGTTGTAAATTAGCCAAAAACTTCAGTGAATCAGTTAATGAGTCAATTGATGATGCATATGAAGACGCTCAAGACATGGCTAAAGATGAGACAGAGAATGCTGACCAAGCAAAAGACCTTGGTATAAATGATTTAGATAAACCTCTTTACCAGCAAGTCGCCGAGAAGAAGACTGAAGAGCAACTTGGTGAGTATGCAGGTTATGCTAAATGGTATGATGAGGAAGAGTGGGGCGAAGAAGGACGCCAAGACTCCATGGACAGTATAGTCGATAAAATTATAGGTGATGGTCTTGATAATACCTTGGACAATAATTTAGATGGAAAGGGTAGTGATAGATTAGGCAATATCTTAGATAAAGTAGAACCTGATTACTAATCTACAGAAAAGAAAAGGGCGGCATATTTCCGCCTTATTTTTTATTTTGGTAACCACACTTTGAGGTTCTCTGAGCAACGCATGATTGCATCTTGGACGTATCTAGGGTTCATAGATAGCGCGGTTAGATCTGCTTGCTGCAAACTACCTAAAATCAAGTTCTCTTTATACGACTCTTTTCCTTCGATCAAACGATTAAAAATCCCTTCAGTAATGAAGACCATTTCATCATCGAGACCGAAGTAACCGCATCCTGCGACCAACGAGGCTGTTTTTGAGTATTTCTGAAGTGCAACCATCTCCGATGCATTCTGAATTGTATAGGCACTTGAGTAAGCCAATGCTTTAAGCGCGTCTTTGCGAAGGTCTGACATTTGTGCTTGCCCTTCAATAAAGCTAAGAGCTTCACTTAACCCCTTCGTCTGATGAACCTTAACACCAGCAAAAGCCACCAGCTCCCCATCAAAGTCCAGCTTTTGAACACCGACAGTAGATACACGCTGATCTTTAGGTATGTATTGCATCTCTTCAACGGTAACATCAACCGCTAAGGCCGACATAGAAGAGAAAGCCACCAGCCCAGCTATTAGTAATTTTTTCATATTCATAATTTTATAATTCACCTTCGAGTGATGGACGCTTAGATACGGCGAACGCACCCGAGTTTCTTTTAGCAGACACAAGGGAAGGCACGATAGTCAATGAGCTAAACATACCAACACCAACGCCAGCTAACATAGTCAAAGAGAAAGCATGCATAGACTCACCACCGAACAGGAATAGTGAAGCTATAACAATCAAAGTCGATACCGCAGTATTCACATTTCGTTTTAACGTCATTTCCATAGCAGTTTGAACAGGGTCTTTCTCATCTTCTCTTATTAGCTCCCTCACTCTATCTAGGGTAACCACTGAGTCATTTATTGAGTAACCAATAATAGCCAGTAGTGCACCTACAACAATAGAAGACATCTCAATCCCGAATATACTCAATGTGAAAACAGTAAAGGCGATATCGTGTACAAGGGCGATGAGGGTAGCGATAGCCATTGTGCTGTTGTATCTAATAGAAAGGTAAATCATAACGCCTAGGAAAGCGAAACCTATTCCGTACAACGAAGCTTGAACTAACTCTTGCCCTAGAGAAGCACCAATAGTGTCCCTAGATAGCTTGTGCTCTTCCAAGTAGGAGAGTTCCGCCTCATTCAGATTTGCCTCTTCCAGCATTTGCACTGTAGCCCCATTTGAAGACCCCGATATATTAAGCTCAGAGTTATCACCCAACATGTCTTTAACTTCATCCACAGATGCATTTAGGGTGTATACGACACCACCAGTAAACTCTATGTTGTAGTTAAGAGTACTTGCGCCCGTCGCGAAGAGCAGCGCTATAACAAAAGCAAAGCCCAGCATAAACTTAGCAATGCTATTTCGAACATTCTCAATTAGAACAAAATTCATAAGTAACCTATTCGTCTCTCATGAACCCACAGAAGTCTCACCCTATGGATTCATATTTTAAAAAAAGAATTGTAGAAGTCTATCGCCAATGCAGGCCACATAGGATGGAGACAATCAAACCAAGAAATGATTTTCTCTTTCTAGAGTCAGTAGCATGAAGCTCTTCTTTAACAGAAATCATTACTGCACCTCTTTCTTGCAAGCGATCTCGCGACATTTCTTTTGAACCAACAGCGTTAAGGCAAGTAGACCTGACCCAATTAGAAAAAGTGATTGGCCTGCCTCTTGGCTAAAGATTCGCTCTTCTACCATCCATACATGCTGAAGGTTTGAGATCACAGCCAATCCAAGCGAAATAGCCATAAGCGCAAAGAGAGGCCAGTAGATAATTTTATAGAACATAAGGGATACCTTAGTGAAAATTAGAATACAGTTTAGTCATTACTGAGCAGGTTTAATGTCGTTATGCACTAATGGCTTTTCTTTCATCCATGAAGTGCTGAAGTACATATTGATGAAGTACGAACTTATGACGGTACACACAACACCTAGAGCAAGAGTAATCGCAAACCCTTTTAAAGAAACTGATGACACGTTGTACAAGATGATAGCTACTAATAGGGTGGTAGCATTTGCATCGAGAATTGGTAACGCTGAACTTTTAAAAGAATCTAGGAGAGGGGTTTTAGTCTTACCCAGTAGCTCTTTCTCTCTTTCGATTACTATGATGTTCGCATCTACAGCCATACCCATAGTCAAGATAATACCTGCTAAACCAGCCATCGTTAGTGAGGCACCCATAACAGATAGTGCTATTACAATAAGTGATGCATTCACTATGAGTGTAAAAATTGCAAAAAGCCCACGAGCGCGATATAGGTAGATTACATACAGAGATAGAGCCAATAAGCCGATAGCGAACGAAGTAAATCCCTGCGTTGCATTCTCTACCCCTAGTCTAGAGTCAATAGTAGACTCAGAAACAATGAACATAGGAACAGTTAAGGCACCTGACTTTAATACAAGAGCAAGATTCTCTGACTCCTCTAGAGACCCAAGACCAGTAATAATGAAACTACTAGAGAACTGCCCATTAACGCTTGCAACAGAAACTACTTTCTCGGAAACACTTCTAATAGGCTCCCCACCTTCATCAGGAATCACATAGTCTGAATCCGTAAGGGTGGTTACAATAGGCTTACCTATATTATCTCTAGTGAAGTTACCCATCTTCGAGCCGCCATCAGAGTTTAAGCCAATTGACACAACTGGGAATCCAGTGCTTGGATCTAAAGTGGCTATAGCTTTGGTGATTGAGTCTCCAGATACTATCGGTGTGTTACTTCTTACTACAGGTTGGCCTTTAAAGCTCAACATTACACCTTTCTCTGGATTCACCGCTCGGTAGAACCCTATTTCAGCAGAAGATGCCAAAATAGATTTAATGCGATCTATTTCATTCCCCTTAGAGATCTCAACAACTATCTTGTCTGCACCTTGGCGATAAACGCTAATATCAGCTACCCCAAGAGCGTTTAGACGAGTTCTTAGCGTGCCGATGTTTTCTACCACTGCCTCTCCTGTTTTTGCCACCACATGACCGCCAAGGCCATTGATAACGACACAAGTGGGAGTTCTAGTTAGCTTTAGAGTAGGGAACTTACTCAGTAACTCATCTGTAACAGAGGGATGAAGGTCGCTTCCTTCGAATACTAGAGAGTCTGTCACACTAGCTTCTTTGTTGAGCTGGTGGCTTTTACTAAATAGCTCCTCAAGAGCCTTTACTTCTTTCTCTTCTACAGCCTTGCTATCAAGTTGAAGAACTATCTGACCGCCCCCAACTAAATCAATGCCGAATGATATTTTTGGAAGACCGAAGTCGATTTTTGGATGAAATACTGAGATTGCTAACAGTATCGGGATGAGAATGACGATGAAAGACGCCATCTTATGAGTAAGCTTATTACCCATGGTAAAACCTCGTGTGATGTATTTTGTGAGGTTAGTTTAATAACTAAAATTTGATATTGTAAGTCATTATATTGCTACTGTTGAGCTGGTGGATTTTACTCGGCTCAATCAACTAATCCAACAAAAAAGGTTGATCCTACGCCTAGAACCTGCACTTAAGCAGCCTTGTCCATTAAAACTGAATATAATTACTCTCGTTATAGCTAAAAAAGACTGAAAAAAACCTCTAGATGAGAGATTGATTCATAAAAATTATTTAAGGAGGGGAAGTAGCCGTTTTTATAAAGAAACTCCCTTCAATATGGAATTAAAGCGCAATGAAGATCATTGCGCTTTTTTTAATACATAATTACAGGTTTATTTATTAAACTCTGTTACCCATTGAGCTGGGATTATGACTACTTGAATGATTGTGGTTAGACTGATTCTGCCCATAACTATTGGATTTTTCGATAATAGCTAGAGCCTTAACTACAGTTTTGTTCTTTTGGATATTCTGCTTGGCTCTGTCATTTAATGACTTGTAAGCAATTTTGATATCTGAAACTAACTGCTCTTTTTTACTAGCCCATTCAGCCTTACTTTCTGGGTTATTTTTTGCATCTTTAAATTTTGGGTTATGCTCTGTAAGTTGTTTGGCTAAGTCGCGAACCTGATTGAAAGCCTCATCAGACAATTTTCTCGCAAAGCCATTCCCTCTTGGCTTTGGCTCAGATAAATGATCTTGAATCTTTTTTGTCATTGATAAGTATCTACGATGAAATTCAGGTATACGTTGATCCGAAATTAAAGCTTTTAAGGTGCTTACCTTTTCAGCCTTATCTTTTTCCCATAACTTAACAGCCTCTCGACCTTTCCTTGATGCAAGACCATACTTTTTACGATGCTCACCTAGTGATTTTGCAGCATTAAAAATGTGAGAGTAGGTGGACTCCATTAAGCTCTTCTGTTGAGCTAATGCTTTAGCAACCTTAAGGGTATCATCGACAAGCTTATCACCGTCAACAGTACCTTTGACCTGATCACCGAACTCTTTAATCAACCTATGCCTTTCATTGTCTGCGCCCTGCATCTTCTTCAAGAAGTCATTCATATCATTCAACAATAAGAACTCATTGAATTCAAATGAAAGGGGGGCTAGCTCCTTTAAGGCAATATCTACAACCAAATCAGATGCAAATTCCATATCAGATTTCGACTCAAATGGAACCACGACGGGGTTACAAGGAACACCAACAAGCTTAAAGAACTTATAGAGAGAAGCAGATTTGCTATGTCCTGCAAGATCATTATCGAATGCCAAAATGAATTTTGAATCACCCGACTTTTCCATCACTCTTCTTTTGGCTTCCGCCTTATGTTCATCTGTTACGATTTCCGTGTACACAACATGCTCATGCGTGTAAACAAGCTCGCCGTCATCATTAAGAGACACGCCAGCAGCTTCCATAGTTCTTTCGATACATGTTCTGTCAAAAACCATTTGGTTATCTGACGGAACTTCAGTCATTCTGTTTTCAGAATAAACTACAGAAATCTTATTGCTCGGAACACCGGAAAACTCCATAACCTTGTTGAAAAAATTCAGAGCCGCTTTGCTAGATGGCCTACCGTCATCCACAAACTTAACAGACTCCGCGCTACCAAAAAACCTAGACAAGTTTTCTGATAACTCTGATTTATCTCTAACTTCGTAGGTCTTATCAACTAAGTAACCATCTCCATCATCTTTATCTTTTGGCAAGAGTAGGGAGAATGAGTTCTCAAACCAAGATGGAACATTTGTTGCTGACATCAAGGAGTAAGCGGAGTACATGCTCTTATCTCCCCCAGCCAACTCGATAGCAGACAAAAATGCATACATATCAATGTTTGCCTCACCAAGGACAATATACTTCTCATCTTTGGCTTTAACGATATGAGCAGTGCCACTAGTTGGCGCACTCTTAACAAACATCTTTGTCCATTTTCCGTCAGACGAAGGAACAAACCTTTGTACAATAGGCTTCATTACATCACCAAAGCCGTCAAATGCCACCATAGATACAGCCTCTCGGTGATCACCATCAATACTTGGGTAAATGATATTTTGAGACTTAGCTACATCAATCACTGACTGACTGATACCGCGCCCTCTCAGGTAAGCTTCAAATTTTTCTAATAAAGCAGTATCTGAAGTCGCAGTAGGTAAAGGAGGGAGGGCTTTAAGCACTGCTCTTCTGCCGTCATTCATCGCATGACCAATGGTCATAGTAGAATTCTTTGGATCACCAATGTAGGCGAGGACTGATTTGGAGATTTCCTTTACTGCTTTCTCTTTATTACCATTGAACGCCTTGAGGTCTAAAATCCCGTATTTGACCAATGAATCAATTAACCTAGAGCTGTTGTTTGGGCGGATCTTACCATTAGGCACTAACCATTGAATCGGTGAACGATCTCCCCATCTGTTTGCAGCAACTGATTCCGCGCAAACAGTAACCAAATTGAGACTGTCTGCTCCACGTAAAGAGTAAACCTTTTGGTCTTGTGAATCAGATTTAGCTACTTGAACATCCAAATAGTTAAGGTCATTAAGAGCTGTTAATATGAAAGCCACAGGCTGGTCAGCCAGAGACAGTCTAGCGCTACTAGTTATGTTAAGCTCGGGAACTCTAGCCTTAAGCTCTTCATCAAAGCCTGAAACATACATATCCATAATGTCGCGAACAAAAGGGTTTCTCTTAAAGAAGCCACCCTCAGTAACGCTTGCCCCCACAGCCTCAGATATACTTTCTATCAATACCTTTTCTTGCTCTGCTTCAGAGTCCGAATTTGGTAACGTACCTTTGGCAAATGTCCAGCTATCATTCCTACTAGGCTGAGAAACAGACACCAATCTACGCCCACCTGAAATCTTCTTCAACTCAACATTTATAACTACCTCAAATGGATCAGTAGCACCCTTTCTTCCCTCTGGAGTAGGCTGAACAAATGAGTAATTAACAACGCCGTCTTTTTCTGATCGTGACGCCGTAACTCTATTGCTTATGGTGTTGTTTAAGTTTGTTGATGAAGAAGCCTCAGATAGTGCCCCAAGATCGACCATAGCTCGTTTTGAAGCGCTCTTCCTTCTGCTCGCACCACCAGAAATGTTAGGTTCTAGTGCGAGTTCCCTTTGGTTAGAGGCTAAAAAAGGAACTTTGGCATTCATGGCCTTCCGATAAATGGACTGCTTCAACGAATGGTCTAGTTCTGCACATGAAATAAAAGAAGCATCAGGGTCGGCGACGAGAGACTCAGACATAGCCACATAATCAAATTCTGTGTCATTGTTTTTGAAGTACGAAGATAGTTTATCTGTGCAGAAACGGGCTATTTCACCCTCCATTACACCTATATTAGATGGGTCTGACGAATCTACTTCAACCCTGATAATCTGGTTAAGGTTCACGAAAGCGCTGTGCTCAACCTTACCTGTAGGTCTACTTTTAGAAAAACGAGAAACAATAAGCTCCATCTTGCCAGCAAGTATGTTTGGCTTACCAATAATCTCAACGCCGACTCCATCAACCTCGTATTGCATTCTCGCTTCACGGTTATCAGGGAGCGAAAAGCGTCTTGCGCTGAACTCATTTTCAGCATGTTCTGGGCGTTTTTCAGTAAGTTTTATATCTATCATCGTTTTTTCTAGTTTTTTATGTTCAACACGAGGCTATGAGTCATCTTGAACTTTTCTCGTGGTGTTTTACTCTTCTACTGTCACTATTATACCATAAGAAAGCCATAAAAAATGAATTTAAAGAAACAACTACTAACGGTAGCCCTGATTACAATCTGTAGCTCCAGTCAGGCTCTTCCACTAATACCTGCACCGAACGTACCAGCTAAATCTTTCAAAATGATAGATATCTCTACAGATTCAGTACTAGCCGAAAAGGACTCAGCGAAAACGACTGAAATAGCCAGCCTCACTAAAGTAATGACAGCATACGTTACGTTTAATGAACTAAAAAACGGAACACTTAACCTAGATGATGAAGTTTTGATAAGCAAAAAAGCTTGGCGCACTGATGGGTCTAAGATGTTTATTGAGGCAGGAAAGAAAGTTCGGGTAGAAGATCTTGTTAAAGGAATGATTATTGTATCTGGAAACGACGCTTCCGTAGCATTAGCTGAGCATATTGCAGGTTCAGAAGAAAGGTTTGTTGAACTGATGAACAATTACGCCAAGGAAATTGGCATGACAGACACTGTTTTTGCCAACGCGACAGGATTACCAACCAGAGCTGAACAGCACTCGACAGCTAGAGACCTTGCTACATTAGCCACCAGAGTGTTTAAAGATTTCCCAGAGTATACGCACTACTTTAAAGAAAAAGAGTATACATTTAATGGCATTACTCAGCCGAACAGAAATAAGCTACTTAATGAATCTGATTCATATAGCGGTATGAAAACAGGATACACAGTAAGATCTGGATACAGTCTAATGAGCAGCTTCAACGAGGATGGGCGTGAGATTATTACAATCGTACTCAACTCGGACTCAGTAACCGACCGATTTATGGCGGCTAAAACGTTAACAAATTATGGTTATAGAAGGTTCGCGAATGTAAAACCTATAGAGGGAGGCTTACCAATCACCAAGATTCCAGTACTTTACGGAAAAGCCGACTCAATTTATGTGTACGCCGAAAAAGATCTCTCTAGCACCATACCAATCGGCATAAACCCAATTACTGAAGATATACACTTAGTAGGGAAGCTGGAGAAGAATGGAGATAATGACCCAGTCCTATTCGCTCCTGTAGACAAAAATTACGTAGTAGGTAAGTTAACAGCTTATTACAAAGGCGAAGAACTAGGTAGTGTTAACTTAATAACCAAAGAAAAAGTAGAAGAAGCAAATCCATTTAAGAAAATTAAAGATTGGGTAAAGCTAAAAATAGGTCAGTAAGTTTGAATATACAGAATTGATTTAATAATCTGTATTCAATTAATTATACGCATAATAGTCAGGCAAAATGTTTAAAGCAGCGAAAAGTTTACTCAAAAATATAAAAATCGAAGATATCACTCTCGACTTAACGAGTGGGAATACTGTTATTTACCAACAAGGTTGTGAAAACAACCCAATTAAGGTTAATGAACCTGCAATCCTAGTGATTGACGGTGATTCTTGCTTAGCTTTCGGGAAAGAAGCTGAAAGCATCACAGGTAAATGCCCTGAAGGCGTTAGGGTGGTTTACCCTGTACAGAATGGAATTATAGCTGAGCCAAATTATTGCGAACAATTACTTAAACACTATTTCAAAATGCTAGCGGATCAGAACAAGACTCCCTTTAAGTTTTTGCAAATATATCCAGATGTTCTTGCAATAATGCCTGATGGTGCCACAGCAAGCACTCAGAAGGTTATGACTGAAACTATTGATGCTGCGGGAGCAAAGGGGATTGAGCTTATCTCATCACTTCAGGCTGCCGCCCGAGGCATTGGAGTTGGAAAAGACAACTCAGGCGCTTCAATAATCATGAATATAGCCAAAGACTACACTGAGATTGGGATTATTTCACTGAACAAGATTCACTACTCAACCACAATGCAACTTGGCTACGATCATTTTATCAAAAGTATCATTGAGTACATTCGAGTACATTCTGAGTTCACAATAGGCGTTAACAATGCCAAAAAAGCTCTAGATAAATTAGGGACAGCATACTTTTTACCTGAAGACGATGAGCATCAAGAAGAAGTGATATCTGGTCTTCTAAAAAGAACCTCAGTACCAGAGAGCCTTAAGCTAACAAAGATGCAGGTTTATACAGCGATAAGACCTTTGGTAGACAAGTTAGTTACTGGTCTTCTTGAAGTTCTAGAAAAATCAAAAGAAGACATGGCTGACGACCTTAAGGAAAATGGGGTAAATATTGTCGGACTAGGAGGAAGGATATCTAGTCTAGATATGGCAATCTCTGAAGCACTAAACATTCGAGCCTCAATAGCGAAGAACTACGAAACTTGTACTGTTGAAGGAGCTGGAAAAATTCAAGCTGCTAGAAGAAAACGATAATGGAACCAGCAAGAGTTCTAGTTAGAGAATATGACACTAAGGCCAAAATGGCGACCCTCTGCAACCAAGCACTAAAGCTTCGAGCAAGAGAGAAAAAAACAAAATTAGTGAATAACCAAAAGATGACTTCACTAATTGACGCCTTCATAAAGGAAAAAGCCTTAACGCTCAGATACTCAATATTACTTACGATTATCTTCGGGCGTGAGTTTGAAGAAATTAAGAAAAGGGTCACATCTGGCTCATATTCTCTTGAGCCTATCTCGACCGAAAACTACTGGGACAGAGGTTCTTCAAAAATAAAAAAGGTAGACGCAATATTTTTTGCATACACATTCTATTGTGAAGCCTTCCCTAAGGGTGAGCAAATAATAATCAGCCTAAACGAAATGCTCTTAAATAATAATGACATTGATGTTTTAGAAGCTATCGATCAGTTAATAAACGAGTGCTAAATGGGCGGGAGACTTATCTTGAAACGCCTTAAACCTTATTTATAATCACTATATTACCACTATATTTGTGAGATTTTTTAATGATAGTCAATCAGTTTAAGGATGAAGTTCTAAAGCTAGCCAAACAACAAGGCAGCGAAATTGCTTACCTTACCCATGCAGCCAAAGTCCTGCTTAAAGTTTTTGAAGAAACGCGCTCACTACTCGTTAATGCGAATAACCTTATTGACGTAAATGAGTATGAAAAACTGATAAATAATCAGCTAGCAAGAATACCAAAACTAGAAAATGTTTCACCAAAGCTAAGCCCTAGCGTAGATTCAATAATTAGAGGTTCTATTGTCGCAAGCGGCTCAAGTGCCAATGTAACTGAACTACACCTTTTAATAGAGTTTATCTGCAATGTTATCGACAATGAAGGTGATGATTTAGCGACACTAGCGAAAGCCTGTGAAACTCCTCTCGAACTAAGAACTGAGCTAAAAGCTATGCTTGGCGGAGAAACCATTGAGAGCCTTGAGAAAGAAAGTAGTGATAGCAAAGTTAAACGAGGCTACTCTGAGCTTGCAGCTCCATTTACTGATCCATTGATTGGAAACCAAGATCAATTAATCAGACTTAAGGATGCAGTTAATAAAAGTGGTGGCTCAATTATCGCTATAGTTGGCGAAAAGAGAATAGGCAAGACAACATTGATTGAAAGTTTAAATCACTGGATTAACAACGCGAATGAAAACATCTCAAAAACTGGAATCTATACTTTAGACACCACTGAGATTATAAACACCAGTATGAACAGAGGTGTACTAGAGCAGTGTCTATCTAGCGCTATACAAGATAGTAAGTCTGAGAGAAGCATATTGCTCATTGACAACATTCATTACCTTAATGATGCATGTAGAGATCCTGAGTTTATGCCATTTTTGGCAAGTGCGGCGGATCAAGGGGTCGTTATCATCTGTACTCTTACCCCAGACACGTACAGCATGGTTTTTGATAAACGTGGTTATCGTACCTCCGTTCTTCGAATAGACCTAAAAGAACCTAACAAAGACGTTAGGCAGAAAATCTTACTTCACCACGCTGATAAGATTTCGAATTTAGAACATGTGATTTTTGACAACAAAGCAATAGATGCTCTCTCAGAGCTTGGCGAAGCTCACTTTAGAACAAATACGCTTCACAACAGCATCGAGGTTCTTGAACGTTCTGCAATCAAACATGATGCAGATATCGTGACTAAACAGGTGATTACCGAAGTAGTTGCATCGGTTAAAGGAGTTTCCCTAGATACGATTTCAAACGACCTTGCAAAAAAACTTAAGACACTGAGCAAAAACATAAAAGCTGAACTTTTTGGGCAAGATCACGCTGTTGATGAAATATGCGAACAAATACAACTTTCTAGTCTAGGTTTCAAAGTTAAAGACAAGCAACCTAAAGCATCATTTATGCTGCTTGGTGGAAGCGGTGTTGGTAAAACAGAAACAACAGAAATACTAGCAAGAGAGCTTGGTGTAGAAACACTTGTACTCGATATGGGGGAGTACAAGGAAAGGCACACAGTATCCAAACTACTTGGTGCGCCTCCGGGCTATATTGGTCACGACAAGGGTGATGGGATACTAGCTGAGTTCATTGCGAAGAACCCTGACGGCGTAGTCTTATTCGACGAAATAGAAAAAGCTGATCCTCAAATTTACGACTTACTACTAGCCGTATTGGATAAGGGAAGGCTTACAACCAACACTCAAAAAGAGATCGATTTAACCGGAAACATCATATTATTCACATCAAACTGCGGAGCTGATGGGATAGGGTCTAGTAAGTTCGGTCTACTTGGTAAAAAAGAAGAAAAGATAACTGTAGACAGAAGCGCTTTCGAAAAAGCCTTTAAGCCTGAGTTCAGAAATAGACTGACCAAGATTATTGATTACAAGACATTGGCTGAAGACGACTTAGTTAAAATAACACTGAAATCAGTAAATAAAATCAGTGCTAAGGCAAAAACTCAGTACGGATTGACGATTGATGTCAGCGAAGAAGTGTTAAGACACATAGCCAACGAGTATTACAAGATTGATATGGGTGCTAGACCTATTGAGAAGGGTGTTGAAACTGAGATCGGTTCACAAATCGGTACAGCTATCCTTAATAGCAAGAAAAAGTTACGAGGCATTAAGTTCTCTATGAAAGAGAATAAAGTAACTTATACAACAAGCTAAAAATGAGTTAGCGGTACATTCAATAAAGAGCAGCGAAAGCTGCTCTTTTCATTTCCTGCAAACAGTCTAAGATGAGCTTGAAACTAACTGCATACACACGAAGTGAAAAAATGAATGATTTCAGACATATTTACAACGATAAGTTGATTACAAACCTCGACCCTATCAAAGACAAAAAAGAAATACTTGCAAGAAGTGATCTTGATTGGAAATACGAGGTTAAACCGCTCTTTTACTACAATACCCCTACTGAAATTGTATTAAGTGGCAGCAAGCAGTTACTAATAAATCGAAATGGAGTAATGACTAAGGTTGCTGTCAGAGGAGAGGATTTCCACATAATCTCAATAGATGACCTGTATGACGTCTTCTTAACACTTAAAGAACCACTAAACCTATCACTGTACGCCATAGGCCACACCAGAGAGGGAAAGTTCATATACATTGTAGCAGAGATGGTTAGAAGGCATAACGTAGTTGAATCAGATCTTGGATTTCGTCATTGCATAATCATACACACAGTAAATGATGGTAACGGAAAGACGAAGATCTCACCTGTATGGCTAAAGAATGATGAAATTCAGTACCAGTTGTCTGTTATAGGGGGTGAGGATAAAAAGGGGGAACCACTTTATCTATCCACATGCTATGAGATTAGTCATCATTTCAACTTCGATAGCCTAGAAGCTGCCATGGAGGTCAAAAAAATTATCGTAGAACGAAATGATGACTTCGAAGTCAGAATCTCTAAATTGAATGAGATAGATATTAGTAAAAAGCACATCAAAGAATTTCATCACCGGATATACAGAAGGTTCGAAATAGGCAATGAGAAAACAAAGGTAGCTTACTCAAATATCACCGATAAGCTAGCATTGCACTATGAAAACTTCAATAAAAAACTACCAAATGAATATAAAGACTCGCTATTTTCCCTGTACCTATCGTTCATAGCTTTCATTGATACTGAAAAAAAAAGAAAGTTAGGTAAAAACGGTAGAATTACTAGCATCAACTTCACTCATGACAACGTAACAAAACGAGTTGCGTTTGAAGAAATATTTAAGGTTGGTGGTATCGTATTGAATGAAAAGAGCCATGAAGTTGATGACAAAAAAACCACAAGCTATTATTGATTTGTAAAAGGAAAACTAAGCAGAAGTATGAATCTAAACTCAAAAGAATTCATGGAACACAAGTCAAACTCTTTCACAGAGCTTCCTGACGGCACCACGGATAGAGGAAAACACAGTAATTGGCAACCAATTCATAATCCAGAGCTTAACTATTTTACTCAAAGTTTTAATGAGTACCTATCGCCTTATCGCGAGTATTTGCCGATTTTAGCAGCAGTTTACGGTTATAGTGATGGCGAATTCAGCATTTACTACCACGCCATGATAGATGAGGTTTGCATTAACCTAAATGGTAGGTGGTGCACTTCGTAAATCAATTGTTAACCATGGCTACCGAGAGTGACTTAATAGGTAGGCAAGATTTTCTTAAAGGAAGACTTAATAAAAAAGGCACTGAATCAGCGCCTTTTTAAACTCTAAGACAAAAAAACTTATGCTTCAGCCTTAGCTACCTTCATGGCCTCTTTGATTGCACTGTTTTGAGATGATTTTTTATCCCATTTGTTCGACACATTAAGGCTTACTAAACCGTTTGCAAGAACATTAATTACAGTGCCATCGACTTTTTGACCGATTTCGTAAACTTCATCTGACTTATAAGCGCGACTAGGAACAGCATTTCTACCTAAAATCACACCCACCTGTTCACGATTACCTACTAGGCACTTAACCTGAACGTCACCGTTTTTGGCTATAGCGCTTACTACACCCGAAATCTTAGAGCCACGCTTGATCGAGTTAAAAGGATTCTCCTCAGTTTGCTTAATTGAAGCAACAACTCGTCGATCTTCAATATCAATAGAAGTAAGTACTGCCTTAACTGTATCCCCAACATTAATATCAAGGATTGCATCGCGGGAGTTTACCCAGCTAATTTCGCGAGTAGGCACGATTGCATCTACATCTTCATGAACATTGATGAAAATCATCTTATCACCAATAGACTTAACTGATGCGTCAATAATGTCTCCCTCTTTGAACTTTTTACTAATAAAATTCCAAGGGTTCTCAATGCAGTCCTTACGAGAAACCAAAACATCTTCGAAGCCAAATGTGTCGTCAAAACCTACGACTTTAACCTCAATTTCAGATCCACGACGGAACTCAGCGTTAATAGAGCTAGTGGTCATACGAGTCCAGCTTACATCATGTGCTTTAACCACACCTGATACGCCACCTACAGACACTCGAATGTCACCATTTCCTTCGACTTTTACAACTTTGGCGGTGCGAGTTGAACCAACCTCAAGAGCTTTTTTAGCCTCTTCCCAAGCAGACATATCTAAGTGCTTAACTGAAAGGAAGTAACGATTTGTATCACTATCTTTGTGTTTTACGATTACCTGAAGGCGATCTCCAATAGCAAAGTCTTCTGGCTTAGCATCATTGATATCCCAACTTAAGTCAGATGCATGAAGGAGAGGACTTACACCACCAATATCGATGAATGCACCGTATCGCTTAATGTTGATCACTTTACCTTCAACTGTATCACCTACATTCAGTTCACGATCTAATGCAGGGACAATACCACCACGCTCATCCAAAATTGCAGCCTTACGAGAAACCACAAGGTTGTCATGCGTAGAATCGTGAGAAAGAACCTTTACTCTAACCATTTGGTTTATGAATTGTTCGGGATCCTGAACGGGAACAACATCTACAAGTTTTCTTGGAATGAAACCAGTTAGATAACCAACCTGAACGTTAAGACCAGCGTTAGCTAAACTAACAACTTTGGCATCAACTATTTCATTGTTAGCAACCATATCTGGGATATGCTCAGACTGCTCACGAAGCATTACTTCGCGGTGCGTAATCTTAAGTTGACCATCACCGTCATCAAGAGCCTCGACAACGACTTTAATCTTGTCACCAACTGCTGGTGGCTCAACAAACTCGTCTCTAGCGATGTGACCTTCAGTGTGTAGGCCAACATCTACGATTATTTTATGTCGGTCAACGAAAATAACTTCAGCCTCAATAATCTCGTTAGGCTTGTGCTGAAAGTTAACCATTGACTCACTTAGTAATTGTTCAAAATTATCCATTAGCGTCCTCAAAGGAAATATATTCTGTTAAAAATCTGAAATGAGGTTAGTAACTTTAAAATATAGATGTCAAATAGATTTGATACTTTGTTTGTAAATGGGGACAATTTAATAAAAATGAATCGAATATTATTTGTAAGCCTAATAACGGCAAGCATTAACGCACCATTGATGGCTAATAATGAATCAATAAAAATACCTGCGACAGGCGTAATAGCACATTCAGTTCTGTCAAAAGCAGAATTAGCAAAGGTTAAAAACTTCGAGATGAAAAAAGCAATTGAGATTGCGAAAGAAAAAGGAGAACTTTCATTAACTGAGTACAAAACATCAATTATAAACTCAACCGCCAAGGCTTACTTGCTTCAATTGCCTGAGTCTTCAGCCGCCACAAGAAAGAAGCTGGAGGACTTAACCTCCCAAGCATTCATACTTTCAGAAGGCTATTTGTGGGCTGAAGATATCTTGGAGAAGGCAGGGAAAAGCAAATATAAACAAAAGCTTAATAGTGAAATGGAAGTTCTTAAAGCGAGGCTTATTCAATCCAGATCAATCAGAACCGATGTTGAAGGAGTGATCAGCACACTCCAAATTGAACTATCAAAAACCCAAAGCCTAGAAAAAAAAAGGCAAACTGAAGAGGCGAAAAAGTTACTTGCGGCTAAAGATGATGAACTTAGAGAAATAATGAAAAAAAAACTCCTTCTCGGGGGCTTTGAATATAATGTTTATTACATTACAGCACATAGCGAACCACAAAACGATGAGTCAGAGCTATTAAGAAAAGTATTTAAATCAATATCAGATTTAAATGATATTAAGGTTGAAATTACTGGTAGAGCAGACCCAAGAGGTAATCGTGAATATAACAACAATCTAGCCAGAGAAAGAGCCAATGTTATTAGGAAAATAGCGAAGGAGTCAGGATTAAAAGAAGAGAAAATGTCTGTTAGTAGTTATGTTAGTGATGTAAAAATTAAAAAAAATAGAGAGTTACACTTCTTTGATAGAAACACAACTATTCTAATTAGAAAATTAAAATAATTTAAAAACGAAAGAAAGGGAGCATAAAGCTCCCTTACTGACCTAGTTTATCTATTTATTTTCTAGCCCATCAGGGAAACTAGGAAAACCTTGGTTATCGCAACACAAATGGGGTTTGGAGGCGAAACCTAACTTGGTGAAGCAATTCCCCACGAATTGCAAACTCACCTTCGACGCTATATCTAGGTGGACGAAATCCCGTTAGCTGGGAAAAATCCCCTGTCGATTCTCTTTCCAAAAAGTCTTCACTCTTGACATGCACCTGAGCCTAAATGCACGTTTAACGTCGCGAGAAATCGACGGCTCCCGAAAGAGACAAATTAAGTATACACGCGAACAGTCTCAAATCAAGAAAAATCACCGAATAACAACAAAATAACACAGACTTAGCTCCATGAACTTAGATTGCTTATAAATCTGAAGTAATATAATGACAAAATGGAGAAAAACATGACAAATTCAAAAATCAAAGAAGCATTTGAGAAGTTAAATCCACCTCAACAAACCTCAGTCCGAGAAGACAACCCTAGACTACTTATCCTTGCTGGGGCTGGTAAAACGTCTACACTTGTTTTCAGAGTTACTAGACACCTTATAAAAGATAAGTTTCTACCACATCAAATTGTTGGACTTACTTTTACAAACAAAGCAGGCAAAGAAGTGACTTCTCACCGCCTTATCAGGCGATGTTTCTTATTTCGTTAGCCGTTGCTCGATAGTATCGAGACTTATACAGCTTCCATAAGCAGAGACGACTGTCCAGCCGCTTTTAATTCTAGAATACCTTTATCATGGAAATTAAGAGCGGCATTTAGCAATTTCGCCGTAAACCCTCGCCCGATGAGGGCGGGGATATAAGGCGTGAGACGCGATAGCGTCTTACTCTGGAGTCGATTGACTCTCTACATAGGCTTTTAATGTTTCAATTGTCGCACCGCCAGCAGTGCAAGCAAAGTATGAGCGAGACCATAGGGCTGAGCTTTTGCTCTGCCTTGTAAGGTGCGTGTTTTGTATTTGTAACATACGAGATGAGACGGCTTTCAAGTTGTTAACCATTACACTAATTGAAAGTTTTGGAGGATATGATATCAGTAAATGGACGTGATCTTGCTCTCCATCCATTTCTATCAATTCACACTCCAGTTTTACACACGATGATTCAAAAGCCTCCCTTAACTGCTCGATCATAACTCCAGTAAACAACTTACGCCTGTATTTCGTTGTAAACACCAGATGAACAACTAGCTTGCTTACGCTGTGCCTTTTTCTGAGGTAATCTTGAAGCAACTCTTTGTTGTGCTCACTCACTTTACAAATCCCCGATAAGTCAATAATATAAATGTATTATACAGGTGAGCACTGAAATGTTAAGAGCAACAAAAATACGAATTTATCCAACACAAGAACAAGCTGAGTTTGTAATTGCTCAGTTTGGTGCTGTGCGTTTTGCGTATAACAAAGCTCTACATTTAACGTCTCATATGTACCGCAAGCATGGTGTCACACTGAATCCTAAACAGGACATAAAACCATTACTTTCCGTTGCCAAGAAATCACGAAAATATCATTGGTTGAAGCAATATGATTCAATTGCTTTGCAGCAATATGATTCAATTGCT
>NZ_JAHKPM010000010.1:96444-120815 GCF_018860525.1 Vibrio hepatarius | reverse complement strand
ACAGTGCAGCAGCAATTGATATTATCAAGAATATTGTTCCAACTGAATCGATAATTAAAGTTGCTCCTAAGGGTCTACTAGATACATCAAGTGGCTTGTATTTACCTGAATCGCCGTACAGAGATAAAGAAAGCCCCTTCCATCAAACAACAAACTACTACAAAGTCAAAAGTGACACCTATTCTCCCTCAATAAACTTAGAAATCTTCTCGGGAGAGGCGATGGGATTTGTTGCAAAACTTGTTATCTATACAGGGATCTTTGTGGTTTTATGGATGAGTTTTCGATTTAAATATCTGGTAGGAGTTGGTGCCGATCAAAAACAGATAGATAGAGCATCAAGAGGCGCTGCATACGGTTTTGTGAATGCAATCGCATGGTATTTACTTCTTATGCCAGTGGGTGATGATGGGATTTCATTTCTGTTCGTAATCACTATTACTGCCTTCTTTGCTGCAATATTTATTATAGCTGCTTTCAATCTTTTAGGAGCATTAGCTCTTTATGACTACACACAACCACAGCTAACTAAAAATATTACATCACAAATTTATTTAATTGATGAGGTTTTGGGTTCTGTCGTTGTTGATTCTGCAATCGCTAGAATAACTTATGATGCTCACCTAGAGAACAAGATCCAACATGGTTTATGGGACGGTAGTACTGATAGAGTTAACTCCAAGTTTCTAATTGGACTTGGTGATCGCCAAAAGAGCATTAATGACGAGCTTCCTGAGTCGATGAGGGTCAATATCGATACTAACTGTCTACTCTCTCGCGATTGGATCAAAAATGCTGCTACAAGACCAGAATGTCGCTGGGTAATCGGGGAGCAAAATGGAATTAATGCGGAGAACTCAAGGTTATCAATCGACTGGGAAACTCCAATACCAAAGCTGGAAAACCTAGAACCTTCTGCACGATATATTACTCACAAGCTATTGCCCTACATTGAGGATGCGATTAATGATTACGACGATTGGATAAGAGCCTCGGCTTGCCAAGCGGTGTTTGGTGATAAGGTTGTTGGCAGTAGATTCAACCATAGTCTTGTTTGTGCTAAAAGGACGTCCGATGGCGCTATTATCGAAGGAGAATACCACGGATATAGCTCTGATGATGGGGTTACGTATCATGCTGTAGAGGAAACTGTCGAGGTGATTGATGGCAGGCCAATGTTGCCAGCTCTAGAAAATTTATCGCTTGCAATCAGGGAGATTTGTTATCAATACATTGATAACAAATCCTTAAAGTTGCTGAGAGAAAATCAAGACCAATTATCTAAAATTTCGTATCGAGGTGCTCTGGATGCACCAAATAAACTGACAGGGGTCTTCGCTAGACTAAACAAGGTACACGCAACATCAAAACCTCAGGCAGCAGATATTCTTTATCGAGAAATCTCTCCAGTTATGAGTAAGTTCGTGTCAGATAATTTTAGTGCGTATGAGCGTGAGATAAAGCAGGTGAGCGAGAAGGACTATCACTCGTACCTAGAGTATAACTATCCAACACTTGCCTTCGTGTGGTTTCAAAATTACAGATACGTATTACTAAACCACGCTATTGATAATTTTGAGAAAAATCAGTCGGCTCAAAACCCACTTTATAACAATATCGATCTGTTTCGCTATTATGTAAATGCATCAGTTTTAGGCAAGGTTAGTGCTAAAATTGTTGAGCACCTAGGCTATAACTCAAAATTATTAAATGCCTTTTCAGGCGTGATGATGCTATTTTCTGCGATTTGTATATTTGCATTCATGTTTATGGCAGTACCACACCAGAGAGTTATGCTAGCCTTAATGATTGAGGTTGTGTATAAATTAATAATATTCTGTATTTTCTCTCTTAAGAGTCAGACTGATACTGTTTTTGAAAAGGATGATGTAGAAGAAGATTGGTTTAAAATTGATATAGTCAGAACTTCTGTTTTAAATACGGCAATTAAAGTTATTACATTAAGTGTTGTATATGCTATAGGGATGGCTGCGTGCTTTATAGGAATTGTAATATCTGCATCTTTATTAACTTTTTCTATTAGCATGTCTTTGGATAATATTAGTGTTGAGGCTGTCGCAAACATAATATTGTCAGGAATTGGGCTTCTTCTGCTAATTTCGTTGAACATATATTTCACTATGAGAAAAATCCCATTCGACTTATACGATGATTCAAACAAATTGTTGGGTGATGATATTAATGCTACAGTGAGTCGAGGTGAAGGTATGTCTCAAGCTCTTTCAGCCACAAACCCGAAAAGATTCTTTATATAATTAACTTCACAAACCCCACAATATCGTGGGGTTTATTTTAACTGTCTGTTTAGTATTGAAATCAATAATTAAATATCTATTTTAAAGTTATACATTCTGGTTGGACACTTTATATATATTTTATTATTATTTAAGTAAACATGTCGAAAAATAAGACAGTTAAGTCTTTCCTTTTATATATCGCATTCTCTGGGCTTTTATTTATTGCCTTGTTTAACCCTGCTTACGCCTCTACTTGTCCTGAGGCTTTTGATAGCCAAGGGCAGGTTGTTGTGAGTGGTGCTATTTGTAATGAAGATATATTAGCTAATTCTTTAAATATAATGACTGGAGATTTAGCCAGCCATCATTCAGATGTTGCTGACGCTTACAAGAGCGCAGGGTTAGAACCTGTATCATTCGGCGGGGCATCTGACATGTTCATGGGGATGATACGTAACGCTAATACCTCCATTTATACATGGGTTCTAAGAAGCTTTATTGTGCTAGCTATCCTCACAGTTGCTTCGAGGCTCTTAGATCTTATGCGCTATGGCAGTTTGTATCGAGATGTGGTGAGATAGTTGTAGATTCGATTTGGTTGACACTATCATCCGCAATGATTTGGCCTCAGACTATCGTGTCATCAGGTGTTACCTACGCTGTAAGTTTTGGTCAGGTTTTTCTAGTAAAAATAGCCCTTTTTGGGATCTCGATTGCTAACTATCTCACATCGATGGTTATCGTCGCAGCGAGTGGCGATGAGATCATGCATAAAGCACAACCTTGGGATACAGAACAGTTCGATTCAGTTAGTAAAATCTGGGCTAGCAATCTGGTTTCTTCAGTTGGGGCTATGCAAGAAAACGCAAGGCTTTTGAACTATTACAGCATAGCTACTAGCAATGCCATGATGATTAAGCAGGATGCAGTTTCGGACGGTTCATTTTGGGGTTCAATGTCCTCTTTAGCTAGTCAGTTGATGGCTAAAATTGCCCCTTACGATGCTAGAGATCCGAGTGTTTCTGAGGTCTATCAGGGGTTGTTCGAGGATTCGACAATCAACATTGTCATGACTGCTCAAAAATCCCATAAGGACTTAACTAGAACAACCTTTGAGTTATCGGATGATTCGGTTATAGATGGCAAGGTTGTCTCACCTCTGTTTGAGCGAGATCTCAGGGTCAATGAGATGTTTTCTGCTGCTAACGTTTCAACAATTTCAGGTGTAGTGCCTGACGATTTAGATTACGCAATCATCTCAAACATTGCTAAATCCGGTGTCATCCAGCGTATTTTTGAAAAATTATTCGTTCAAACAGAGACGGATGAGGAGCAAATCAGGGAGGATGCAAAAATCGGCGGCCAGATGATCCACGATCTAATCGAGTCTCAAAAGCAATTGTTCCCAGACGATGAGGAGGAGAAGATCGCAACTGTGATTGCGAATTTCCTGTTAGGCTCTGCCTCACTACAAGAGACTTCAAAGATAGGAGGGACAATCAGTGCCCTGCCTATTCAGCCATTCACTGATGAAAAAAGACTTTCTGGAATGGGAGGAACTGAGGTTTTATATCCAATTGTTTCTCAGGCAATGCTTGCTACGAAGGAGTTCAGTACATATCTCTGCTACAAAAACATAGAAAAATCCGCTTGGGAGTTTGATATGGCTAGTGAATGGATTGAGGGAGGTAGAGATTTAGATACTGACTTTGATCGCTACTCTGATGTGCCCTATCCATATCCTGTTTGTACTTACCCAGACGGTCAGGGTGGCTTTACCTTCCTGATGGATGATGAGGATTCGAAAGCTCTTTTGGAAATTGCGAAGGTTAGTCGCGAGTCGGGACGTTCTGTGCCTCTTAGTAGCCACTTTGAGCAAATAAAATCGAAATTTGATGCTAAGAGGGATGCGAAACTTAAGTCTGCTGAGACAGAGGTCATTATCTTAAAGGACTATCATTCGCGAGTTGCGGCCTCGATGAGGTGGGCGCTGCTGGAGTACAAGCGCGGTTCTCAGTCTGAATACAATAAGGAGCTAGCAAGAAATCAGCGAGTTAAAGGCGCTGCTGCGGTAATGGAAATACTGAAAGGCTCAATGTCGTCTCAGAGCCGTTATCAGCGAGCGTTTGACTGGAAAAGTCCGGTTTCTATATCTAATCACGTAGAAGATGACGGGTATTTACCACGCCGCTCTATTGATGAGGAGTACTATTCTGTGCCAATTGGTCAGGTTGGTAGAAATAGTATGGCATGGGATCTGGTGAGTACATCGAGAGGCGGTGCAGACATTGAAGGATCAGGTTCTGGCCTTGAGGATGATACGAATGTTGTCGCTGAAGCAACCATGATTGAGAGTCTGGCGCGTAGTTTTGGTGATATGGCTATCGCAGGTGATGACAAACTGAAGAGCGGTCTAGGCTTAGATCAAGAACTCACTCTAGGAGAAAACCTTGTTTTGTGTAGCACCGTTCGGAACTGTACTGACATAAAGATGGCACCACTGGAGTTAATGTTTGTAGTGGGTATTGAGATGATTCGAGGTGTAATCATCATCTACACAATCGATGTGGTTTTGCAAAAACTCGATAACATTTTCTCAGGAAGTGGCGGGGATAGTAGCAAAGGCTCAAAATCAGACGGCGGCATTATGTCTAAGGCAAAAAGCCTACTTGGAGGGTTTGAAGCTGCTGATATTATAGAGAAAATACCTATGGGGAGAGCTGCTGGAATATTGATCAAAGTGGCGGCTACGGTCTCAGGGGTGTTTGCTAATTTCGCTAACATTTCATTTATAGCAGGTGTCGCATTTTCAATTGTGTTTCAGATAATGTCTACAATCGCGTTTCTTAAATTGTTTATTGTATTCCTATTAAAATTTGGGGCTTTGTTCTACACGCTTTCACTTCGATTGTTATTGTCAATTCTAAAAATTGGTCAGCATTGCTTGGTTAGCAGAGGTTCAATCATCAGAGATGTAGTGAGTATACTAATACACTCCCCTCTGATTGTTTTGGCTGCATTAATTTTCATGGTTTCTAGTTATGCAGCGACATACATGGCCGTTTCACTCTCTGATGGGACTATCGGTGCCTACCGAGGGGCAGCGGCAGGGGGCTTTATTGGTAGTATTATAATAGAAACACTGTCTCCAATAATTTTCATGATTATTCAATACGTATCATTACAAATGATATTGAAATTGTCTGAAGACATCCCTCAGGTTGTGCTTCGCTCGATAAATGTTGAGGTAGAGAGCAGTGATAGCTCTACGTTTACCCAAGTGATAGGCGCGGCGGCGATGACCGCTCCAATCCAAGAGATCAGGGCTGGCTTTACAAGAGGAGATAAAATGAAGGCTATGAGGGATAAAAGAGAGGTGCTTAAAGAAGCTCGCCTTAACCCTCCTAGCGCAGCGAGTCGAAAAGGAGGTGATGATCCGTCAGACCCAACTCCTAAAAATAACTCAGGGAATAATAAACCTGAAGGGCAGGAAAAAAGGGTAGAAGTTAACCCACCTCCTGCTCAGCCTGAAACCAAGATGGAGCAAGGGAATAACCCTGATTCAACTACCGGAAGCAGGGAAGAATAATAAAGCAAACTGAGGCGGTGCTGACCGCCTCTTTTTAATCTAAAATGTATATCTCATTTTGCTTTGGCGGTAAATCGTTGCTTCGGGAGCGCGCTTTACTCTCTGAAGAATCTGATATTTCAGAATGGAAAGCGAGATGGTTTGATGCGCGTCATGACGAAATTGTTTTGAAGCTTTTGTTATTAAGATTGAATGATGTTAAGGCGGGGAGTTCCCCGCCTTCTTATTTTGGATGTGTCACAGAATTTATTATAATTATAAAAAAGACATGAACATGAACAGATTTACTCAAAACCTTCTCTCATCATTAAAAACGTTTGCAAAAAACGCCTGCATAGCTGTTGGAGCCATATTTTTTCTCTCACTGTTATACACAGTATTTCTGCCCCCACACATAGCGGCTAGTTTAGTATGGTTAACAATTGTAACAGGATTAACCTATCTCTCGTGGAAAAGAATGCGCTCACAAAAGCTAAAATCGAAGGGGATTAGTGAATACTTGTTGCCTTTATGCATATTTCTTGTGCTCGTTATCGTATCCCTATTTGCTCTAGCTCAAACCATCGTGATAGCAATGAGTATGTAGTGAAAGCTATTAGATACCAAAAAGCCGCCATTTAGGGGGGACCCTCTTGAAGCACGGTATCTGTCCACTTGTGGTACAATACATGACGTGCCTGTCATTTAAAGTATACCAATTTATTAAAAGACGTATCTGTTAACGAGGTCGTAAACGGGTTTGTTAACAAAGCCGTATACTCAATCGTATACGGTTAAAGTTTACACTTCTATTTACAGAACCAATTAGGTTTCGAATTACAGGCTCTATTAGGTTTAGGTTTACAGACCCTATTAGGTTTTTGATAAATTAAATTAATAAATGTTAATAAATTACTATTTCGGAGGTTTGTTTTCAATTAATTTTATTTTTTTTTATTTTGAAACCTTTATTTTAAGTTGTTACATTTATTAATGTAAATACAGAAAAATAAACATTTACATATTACAGATGTAAATAACAACAACAATAATCAAACAGTGAATGCAAACAATAATGTGAGGGTTCAACAGCCTACTATTAATAACAAAGAACAAAAAAGAGTAGCGACAAAAGTTAAGCAAAAAGCTATTGATGTTAAAAAGCTTCCTAAGCAGGCCATTAGCCAAATTGACGTACTACTCAGCAAGTCGGAACAGTTAAAACCTAAAAACAACCGAGTCGTGCTGACTACATCATCGACTCAGGGTTACTAGAGGTGATAAACAATGCGTGTGAAAAGTTTGGTATTACAGCGAAAGTGGTTGTCGATATTATCGTAGAAAATGGAATAGAAATAAATGGTCAACACATCTATCCAAAAATCATTGATAGAGACATTTACGAGGCGCGCAAGGTTTTAAAAAAGAGAGCCGAGGCGGAAAACGAAAGCTTGGAATCTCCTGAGTACTAAATGTAAAACCCCCGCCGATTTGGCGGGGGAGGACTTGTGACTAACAATTGAATCATTAACTGGATTCATATGTAGGTTACTAATTAAGTTTTCATAAAACAAATTAGGAGATGAAATATTTTATAAAATCTCTTTTCGTTGCCCTTCTGTTTATCAATCCGGTTTATGCGGAGGATAACATCTCGAAAGCTACAGACCTTGAATTTGATTGGACGGACTATACGATTTATCCAGAGGACAAATCGGCGGCGTTCGCATTCGATTTATTTCCAAAAACAGCAGAGGTTGCAGCGGTCACATTAAAACTAGAGCACAAAGATGCGTTAATCGAGGCTGCTAAAGAGCGCAAAGAATCGTCTGTTGCTAACTACAATAAGGCGGGGCTAGAAGCCGTTTCTCCACACCTAACCTCGATCATCCTGTATCTCGCCATAGGATTCATTGTTTACCAATGCCTAGCAATTATTTACAGGGGGATGAATGGTGAGAACGAGATTGTTGCCGAATTAAAAAGCAAAGTCTTAAAACTTTTAGTTGTCTGGATGATCTTTCTACCAATTTCTGGAGTTACGCCAGCAGGAGTTCTGGCGATGATTCTTTATTTTTCGGGTATCGGATCTTTCAATTTCTTGCTAGCGGAGTTTACTCATTATATGTCAACTCAGATCCCTGATCAGGGGTTGTACATCGATGGTGATGATGTTATTACCATGTCACGCGCAGCCGAAAATATCCCTCTCACTCGCTCTCGTCAGCTAATTGAGGGTGCGTTTTGCCTAAATCAAGCTTCTTTAGCAGGTGTTTATAGTGACGCTGACACTAGGGGGGTTGGAGCAAGACGTTCGGCGATTGAAAACGGCGAGTACAACGAGCTGAGTGTGGTGATGGATGGAACCTCAACACTGCATGAGTTGGAGATAAAAGACTCTGGCGCTGTAATTATGGCGGGTTGGGGGTTGGAAAATGCTGAAAATCCATTGATTTGTGACACGAAAACCATAAAAAAGCCAACCCCATCGACAACGATTGGTGAATTTGCATCAATTATCGATGATGAGGTTAAGGGTTTGCGAAACAAAAAAGTTACAGCAACCTTAGCGTTGGATGGTTGGGCTAATATCAAATCTTTGATAAGAACTCGCTATGATGGTGATGTTGCTATAAATGAGGTGTTAACTCAGTCAGCAAACTACTATTTTTCTGTCTTAATGTTTTATGCCGAAAACGGTGGAATCATAGAAGGTTCACGGGCGGCATACGATACGTACAACCATCAAGTCGCACTTGCCGATAAAATCGCTAAAGAACTGAGAGCGCGGGAGTGTTACGGAGAGCGTACTCGATACATAAACACGAAATCTACAATAGAAGGCTTAAACAGAGGTTATGTAGGTGCATCGAGCTTTGATATGAGTTGTGCTGTTTTAAGTGGCGATGAACTTGAAATGGCTTTTGATGCAGACAGTAGTAGTCTATCTCAGTTTGCATCAGACTCGTTAGAGTTGGCGTCAAACCATCCTGTAGCTGTTGAGGACAGCTATACAAAGCTACTAAAGAGCTTTGATGCTCATGTTGAAATTACTAATGCTTACATTAGTGCGATCAAGAAGCTTCGTTTCGATGCCGCTACTAGCGGAAGAAGTGCTTATAGCAATGAATATCTAGAGTTTTTATTTAAAATGAGAAGGGAAGGAGTTCTTGGATTTTCATTCTCATTTATGCCTGCTGTCGAAATGGCAGGTAATATTATTACGGATTTAAGCAAATCTAGGTTAGATACAGCAGCAATAAACGGCTCTTATTCATCTGTAGCAAACTATAATGCAGAAGGTGCATATTTGCCGCCAAATGCAGTCCAATCCAAGTACAAATCAGCTTCAATAACTCTACCTGCGTTCATTTTCTCGACAAATAGTGAGGTTGACGGGACGGATATATCGAAAACCATCGAGTCAAGCTTTGAAAGCCAAATCGCAACAGGTCAGGGTAATACAACGGAGCCAGATTCCATTAAGTCTAGCGGATATGAGTATGCAATGGTTGGGCTAGATGCTGACATCAAGCCTCAATCTGTGGCCTCAGAGGAACTAACAAACAATATAATCTATAGCATTATCGAACCATTCGTTTTTGAAAATACATATAAAGAGAATGGTTTAACAGTGACTGAGAGGCGCATGAAAATGCTAGCGCTGTGCGGAAAAAATGAGGTTACTGAGAATGATATAGCTGAACTAGGCGGAAGTGACCCAATAAACGATTTAGTTAATGTTTGTGCAAAATACTCCAGTCAAATCCCTTCAATCCACAAAAAAAATAAAGGGCAAAAACTAGTTAATGCTGGAGCTACCCTGCTAGCTGCCTCAGCGGCAGGTGGTGGGGCGGCATACTTATCAGGGAAGGCGCTTAATAAAGCAAATAAACTAAAAGGCAAAAAACCAAGCTCTGATGGAGGACTATCAGGTAAGAAAAAGAGCGGAAGCACCGAGTTAAAAGACATAATTCCTACTGGCGACGGTTATGTCGGCGTAGCAATAGACAAGATGTTAAAAGGTATGCAGGCTGCTATTAGCAACACTGTGCTTCAAGCGATAGCGGGTATGACTGCTACCTTAATTGCCTTCATTGGTATGTCAGATTTAGTTATGTATTTAATGATCCCATTTATGCTGCTATCGATGAACATCGGATACATGATTGTGCTAGCTGTTGCTGTCTGTTTATCTATAGTGTTTGGCCTTCTAGTAGTTATGTCTGATAAGAAGATTGATTTTTCTAGCAATGCCTTTAAATCGACAGGCATGAGATTAGTTCTTTACCCGACCTTCATATATCTGTTTACGATCCTAGCTGTTGCAGTAATGTATATCGTAAACATTTTTGAGGATTTCTTGGGGCTTGGCGATGTGGAAAATATCGCCAGTCATTTCAGCGACAATTTCGCAATGACTGCATTTATGAGTGTGGTGCTTATGCTCATTACTAAAATTGTATTTATATCTCTACTGGCATTTGCACTAAATCTAGCTCAGCAAAGCGTTGAGGGGATTGTCGAAGCTATGGCAGGAGATAAGAGCCGAGACGAGGGAGCCGATACAAGTATCGGTGAGGGTGCAATGTATGTAGGAGCACAAACTTCTAGCAAAATTGTACAAAATGCAATGAATCGCATTGGTAACGTCTTCAATAAAACTAAACCTAGTGTTGGTGAGGCTGGCGATGACCTTAAGGGAGCAGGAGCAACGCCTTCAGCTCAAGTCAATGTCCGAGGAATGCTGAGAGAACCCGTAAATACTGCGGCAGACAATCCGGTTTCAAAAACTGAAAAGCCAAAATCTGATATCAATGATGAGGCTGATAAGCCGAATCAGGTTGAAGAGATTGAGGATCAGACGCTAGAAAGCCCGGAAAATAAACCTGATAACGCTGATAGCGTGGTTAATGAAAAGCCAGAGCCGACAAGGCAAGATAAGTAATAATCAACCGCCTTCGGGCGGTTTTTTTTCATAAAATCAATAAGCTATACTTTAAAAATCAGCACAATGGCGACAGCGACTTGGCTCTAATCGACCAACAAGACCTAGTGAAAGACATAAAGGAACAATGGTCAAAGCCATTTTAGGCTCAACCTTTTGAAAAAAAAATTTTCGCCCCCTATACTCTCCGTAAAAATAGAAACCACAAATGAATAATTTTTATGGAGACTCTGTCTTAGAGTTCAGAAAGTCTATTAAAGACGATAGCACGATTAAAGTTCTTGTTTCCCCGCAAGGCGGCAACAGTGACCCTTCAGCACTTTTGAGATCAATATTTAGAGCATTCCAAGCAGTTACTGTCACCAAAGGCGATAATGAGGCTACTTGGGGTAAAAGTATTGCGTCTGTCTTAGGGTTCGTGTCTCTAAACTATCCTCACAACTCAGCTTACTGCTCCACCAGCTTCATAGTGCCTTCTGAAAATGATGCATTAAGCACTGGGCGAGAATGCTTTCACTTCACAGTGACACCTACCGACTGGATGAATGATGTCGATTTAGCTAATCCTCTTTGCTATTTAGTGGAAATAAAGAACATCAAGACTGGCAAAGTTGTATTTAGCGGAAATCCCACCTTAAGCTCTATCAAGGAGCTAGAAAATCAGTACTCAATACCTATAAGTTTCGTATAAAAAAAGCCGCCAGATGTCATTCTGTCGGCCTATAAATAACTCAGATAGTTCAAGTCTAGATTAGTGACTCAAGATTCTCTTTAATCGCATCTTGAAGCCCCGTTATCTCGAAGTATTCATTTTGATGGATTGTCACTATTTGGTTTCGCTCCAGTTTTCTTATTGAGGCCGTTGCGGATTTTCTTGCCTTATCGAAGCTGATATCCTTCTTATCAATGCTCTTTATCTGCTGCATATACCAATTAACGCTATCTGATGATAGAGGCTGAATATCGCAATAAAGTCTCAGATACACCAGTTTATCAATCAGATTCATTTTCTTAATTATTTCATCAATTCGGTTGTGTTCTCGGATCGACAACAGAATAGACTTGTGCGCATCCTCAAGCGTTAAGGTACGACTAATCAATTGCTCAAGTAATCGTCTGAACCAAAACGGCGAGTAGTCATAGGCTTGGAAACATCTCTCCAACTCATCAACATCGAATGAATCGATATCAAACCCTGACTTAACAACACCGATTTAAACTAGGTGATCAAACCTGATCACTTAGTTCCTGCTCGATACGCAGTTTGGTCAGAATGGGCAGGTAGGCACTACCTTTCCTTTTCTGAGCATGACGATTCAGCATAGTGCTGAGTCTCTTTCTTGCTAAAGCGGAAATTGATATACACATACATAGATAAAAGTATTTTATTCTAGGATGATAGGTACGCTCTACATCGATAGGGAACACATTTTTATGAAAGTCACTATAAATGAATGCATGGTCGCTATATCGCTATCATTGTGAATGGATGGATTATGATAGTCGATGATGATGAAATTAAATTCACATAAATCGGGCTGGTTAACTGACAGTTAACATAATTAAGGATTATCTTATTGACTGAAATTCCTATTTGTCATTATAATGCCACAAGAAAAAAGTTTAAGATATGACGTTTAGGAGAATTAATATGCAAGCTCAACCAGAAAAAAAGGTAACACAACTTAGTGCTCTCATCCTGATGATTTTCGCAGAGCAAACCCGAAAAGACTCAAATTTTGAGGCGTCTGGGTACGACATTACTCGAATCATTAAGGAGTTGCGCCTTAACTTTAGCCACCAACAAATTTATCGTGAAATGAGCAAAATCTCTCTACTAGAGAAAGAGCACATTCCTCAAGAAGGTAAGCCGGACAAAAACAACCGATTCCTTGCTGATAAGTCTAAAGAAGCTATTGATAACATTCATCAGCATATTAATTTCGATCCGAAGAAAACGTCATTGAAAATGTTCCTAGGCTTCAATCACCTTGGTGCTGCAACAGAAGCATATAAAGCAATGCTGAAGTTCACATCTGACTTCGTTGACGCTGAAAGTAAATTTAAGTCTAAACTTGAGAAATCTGGATCTCGAACTGATTTCGATGACTCGATTTATAAACTGGATCTAGTTGGTCACGAAACCCTACTTAACGCGCTAGAAAACCACATGATTAAGTTGGCATACGATCAGCTTACCGAAGTAGAGGCAAAGTCTTACATTTTAAGCTCGGTTGGAGAACTAGCGGAAGGCGTTTCAGAACTAGGATTGCGCAAAGCGGCTTAGATAAAATAAGAGTTAAGTAAATGCCCAAGTAGACGCTTGGGCATTTTTTTTGTATCAGAACTCTGGTTTTGAGTCGTATTCTCTGCTGAAAAAGCAGTTGTGGTAGATGGTGTTAGCTTTTCTGTGTTGAGCAAAGGGGATTGGCTCTATTGCTAAATAAGAGGTGTTACTTTTTCTGCTTTAGCCACAGAAATAGACCTTAATGGAGTTAAGGGACAGAATAATGGTCAACCGCTCAAAAATAATTCGGTGAAGGTAAAGTAACTTTTACTTTAAAACTATTAAGGTAAAAGTAACTTAACTATTTATGGGGAGGCAATCATAAGTATCAATGATGCTTTCTTTTGCTATAGAGTAAGGTGTTTGTGAAAAGAAAAAGCCCTGCAACTAAGGCAGGGCGCTATCTGGTAGGTGATTCAGGGATCGCTATTCAGCTTTTCCGAAATTTACACTCGCAACACTACTTTTTACGGTGAGCATAGGAGGTGACTAGTAATAGGGAAGCCGTCATCGATAAAACACCTGCAACCAACATGTACCACACTGAGTTCATCATTGGTTTGTAAAACTCCCATTTCCATTCAGGGTTGTTAACCGTCTGGCATATATCGAAATTGTAAGTTTTGCAGAACTCAATAAATGGCTTACCTGAGTTAAATAGGTAATCAATACGGATTGCCTCTGAGTCTGCAAGTAGGCTAGGGAATATCATGTGGGTTCCTACGTAGGTAATAAGAACTCCTCCTATCGCTAGAAGAACACAAGCGAACACCACTTCTTTCTTAAATCCAATCACTTTCTTAAAGGCAATTAGGCCAATAGCTATAGCTACAGATGTGTGCATAAGACCTTTAAGGCTGTATTCCTCAATAGTTGGTATATCGAGAATGTCCCATATCTTAACCTGAGCTAATACGTAAGTGTAGATAGCTGGAGTCATGAATATGCCGCATGACAACAGGAAGATAACTGCGCTCCACTGCTTCTTAATAACGAGAGCAAAGCCCATCCCAAGAATAATGGCGTAAAGAAGGTTTGTGTACTCTCCGAAGAAGTAGTCCATTCCTGCCCAAGCGAGGTATGGGCCAGCAAGCATTATCATTGCAAAGGAAATTAGGGCTTCCTTCTTATCGAAAGACTTTCTTTTGCGGCTCTCAAGCTTACGAGAGTGCTCTATGCCAATACCAACAACAAGCCAGTTCCAGAATACGCCAGCAATGATAAGCATCCAGCAAAGAAGAGTAAGGTAGTTAACAGGTACATCACCGAAGTAGTTAGAGATAACGTAGTGAACAACGCCTTTCCTTTGGTCGAAAAAGAATGAGCGTGAGTAGTATTCAGAGTAGTTGTCTTCAAACAGGGTGTCTCTATATAGATAAGTGTGATCAAACGTCTCTGATTGCGTCATAGGGTCGTTTGCAAGAGAAACGATTGAGTTCCTGTATGCTGCATTGTAGTTAAGTAACTCATCTGGGTATCCGTCTATGAGTGCATTAAATCGAAAACACTCAACACCCTCTAGTTTTTCACAAACACTCGGGAACTCTGAGTCAGGAAGCTTAATAAGCTCAGCCATGTAGGTTTGGTCTTGAATCTTCGTGTAACGGTCTGCCTGATCATATACAGACCAGAAACCTAATAGGTGATATCCAACCAAGATAGCCAATAGAACGCCTCCAGAGAGAGCCATGAACTGTAAGTCGTGGAACTTCTTTGTAAGTGCTTTACCGCACACATAAGCCCAACCAAACAGATACAGATACATTATCGTTGATTGCTTATCGAATACCCTGAAAGAAGGGTCTCCATCAATGCCACCAGCTAGCTCGGTGGTGAACATAGAGAACTCACCCCAGAAGCTAAAATGCCATGTCACTAATGCGAAAATAGCAGATACATATACAAGTCGGTGATCAGCGCGTTCATAGAAGGCCGTGAGCCACATGATTGCACAGAACTGATAAAGAGATAAACCTCCTACAATGATGGCGGCTTTCTCAGAGAGGTGCGTAAGACTGTAGTTGGTTAAGAAGGTGGCGTATAACTTAAACACAAGTAGGCTTAATGCATTAGCCATAAACCAAGCGGTTAGGTGGTTATACTTATTAAAATTTAACTTCATTTTTTATATGAAGGTTACTCCGATATTGCATAGATACAAAGAGTCATTAATTGGGGGCTGGTGGCTTTTTGGGGAAGGTTGATCTTTGTGAAGTGAGTTTTGTCCTTATTTCATGGGTAATTCTCTAGTTGATAAATAGCTTATCAAGCCTGATCATTATAAGAAATGATTAAGGTTAATAAGTACCTTTCGGTAGGCGAAACAGCAGAGATGCTTGGCGTCTCTGTTCCCACTATTCGTCGTTGGCAGAAGTCTGGAAAAATTCAAGAATCACACCGTACTCTAGGCAATCACCGTCGATTTTCCATTAATTCCATCAGAGTTTTACTAGGTATAAATTTTGAGAGGAAGATTGTTGGCTATGCCCGTGTTTCGAGTCATGACCAGAAAGCCGATCTGAACACTCAAGCTGAGTTACTTATGGGTTATGGTTGTGATGAAGTAATCACCGATCTAGGTAGTGGGATGAACTGCCGAAAGCGTGGCCTCATTAAGTTACTTAAGCTAATTGTGTCGGGAAAAATTGAGAAACTGATACTCACCCATCACGATAGACTGCTAAGGTTCGGTCACGAGTTAGTTTTTAACCTCTGTCAGTGGTTCGGTGTTGATGTTGAGATTATTCACGCCAAAGAAGAAGAGTCGTTTGAGTTGGAGTTAACGAAAGATGTGATTACGTTGATGACGGTATTTTCTGCAAGATTGTATGGAAAGCGCAGTCATAAAAACAGAAAAAATTTAGCCACTTAGGTAAATTAATATGGATGGATAACCAGTGTCATGGTAATATCCAGACGATGATAGTGAAGTATCTACGACCTGTCACTTTGCGACAGCCCGTAGTAGACCGTCTGAATGGCGACATGTTGCTAGATACCACTCTTTTGTCGGCTTTGGGTGCTTCGGTATCAGGCTCTAACGAGCTGCCATCGCTGACAATTGCAGCCTGATCTAGAATCCTCCTCGTTCACGGGGAGGAACATTCAATCATTAGCTATCTCAGGATTGACTCACAGTACGGTAAGAAATAGGTAAAAAGGGCGCATTTCTTAACGCGCCTCTTTAATGCTTATTTATATTCAGAAGCTTCTTTGTATGCCTTTAGAATAGAGTTTCTTGTCGCTTCTGGTAAGCTATCGATGTGGTATTCGAATGGGCGACGCCCCTTGCCTGTTTGACTAACCCTGCGCTTCCAGTCTTGTTTGTTGGCGAGAAGATTAATCTTGGTAGGGGCTTTTGGCACGCCTTCATGTCCTGCAATCTCTTTTGCTGTGTACCACTTATCAGAGTTTTCTGGCAAGAATTCCTTAATCTTAGGAATGAAGCCAAGCTCAGCAACCATGATGTCTGGCAATGACGCAACATGGAATTCATACATATGATTATTGTTGCCGCGCAAAGCCTTGCGTCGAACCCATTTCTCGTTACGACCGCGAGCGTTAATGCTTGAAATCTTGTCTGAGATGCCGCCTACATTAACCAGCTCTCGACTTAAGAACCAAGTTTCTTTGTTATCTGAGTTCTGGCCTTTAGCGAAAGAAACGCCTGACTGAGAGAACAAAACTTCGTCGATGACTTTTTTGCTTAGTCGCAGAACGTTATAGACTTTCTTGCCTGTTTCGGATGTATCTGAATTCCAAAAATCAGCTTTAGCTAACGCCTCTACGGTTTTAGGATCTTTAGGTAGGTCTGCTACCCCTGCTAGCTCTTTAGCTGAGAGCCACAATTTGAATTTGCTCATTCGCTTGATTCCTCTCGCTACATAAAAAAATATTTATACATAATTAATCGGTGCCAAACTAAACAATGAGGGCACTAAAATAGTGCAGTCATTATCTCATGGCACTAATGGGGATGCAAGTATATTTAAATGATGCGACTAATCCCACTTTTGAGAATATGCTCAAAAGTTTGTTTGGCTGTCTTCAATATCACTTTCAGCCAAGGCCAAAGACAAATAACCCTCTCTGTTATTGCCTTTTTGAAATGTGTGATGCCCATTTTCGTAAAAAGACCACTTGTATCCATTGATTTTAGTTAACTTCATTTTGCCCCAAGTGCATGATTAGTGGTTTATCGTCACTATATTGCTACGCCTTCAGTTTCATGGAACTCAGATTTTAAATATTTTTTTTCAAAATCTAATCAATTTCCGCCCAAATTTTGTCTTTAAGAAAATCAGACTTACTTGCAGCTAGGTTTAATTTGTCAATAAACGCCTTTGCAACTTCAGAGAATGGGGCATCACCAGTATCATCATCTCTGTCTGCTAAGTAAGCCAACGAATTTATCATATATCTTGAGCCGCTTACGGTTTCTATATAGTAGATGTCATTTTCTTCATCGTGACCCGCGAAAAAGCTCTGAGCATGGCTTAAGAAATAATGTAAACCTATATGCTTATTGCGAAAAGCTAATCCATGATATGGGGATCATCACCTTCCCAATAGAAGCAGAAAAGGATGGCATATACATTAATTCAAAGGAAGAGTTCTTTAAAACGGATTCAGGAAGAAAGCTTACCGAATATCTAGGTGAGTTAATTATTCATGAAATTGAGTCTAGAGGCATGACCTTGAGTGACCTTAAACGTATGACCCATGCCATCCATCGCGCATAGAGAAAACAAAAAAAGCGAGCTGTCGGCACGCTGTTTTCTTATAGTACCTTTGACTGCATGTAAAGCCGTGCCGCCTTCCTAGCTTCCACCAGCGTATACACATCAAACGACTTAGTAACATCATCCCTAAGCCTCCTTGCTTCGCTGTCACCTTCAGATGCGGCCTCTGATAGTATTACGTATGCCTTAACTGGATCTTTATTAACTCCAAGGCCGTTCAGATGCATCAAGCCAATATCTAGTTTAGCTTCCCTGATCCCATTAGCTTCAGCTCGGGTGTACCAGTCAAAAGCATTATAAAAATCTCCGTCCATATGAAAGTTGTGAGCGGTGATTAGTTGAGACACGGGATCGCCAAGCTTAGCTGCCATGAGCCTGTATTGCTTGGAGTTGTCTTCATCTGGGGTAACCCATCTACCATTTTCAAATATCTCTGCCAAATCAACAGTAGATGGTAAATGCTGCATGGTGGCTGCTTTTTTCAGCCAATGGATAGCTAAGTCAATGTTTGGCTCTATTTTATCCGTTCCGTACAAGTATGTCTGAGCGTACTCAAGGATAGCTTCTATATTCTTAGTATCATCACCCACATGAGCCAGCCAGTCCAACGAGCGATTGTAATCAACATTGGTTCCAACGCCGTGATAGTACATTTTTGACAATATCAATTGGGCGTCTTTGTTGCCTTGTTTAGCGGACTCTTTAGTTAGAAGGAAGGATTTTCTAAAACTTTCTTCTGGATTAAGAGCTGACTCATACAGTTGTTCTGCAACGAATAGTTGGGCTTTTGGGTCTCCTGATTCTAAGTAAGTCATAAGACTATTGAGGTCTTTAGATTTCAGTGCAGCCGAAATGTGATTCTCTTCCTGACTCAATTTGCTCGGGTGGTCGCTTTGGTAGGCGACTAACGGCAATGAGTTATAGGAGAGTGCTGCCATTGGTGCAGATAGTGCCGCAACCAATATTGTGTATTTAGTTAACTTTATTGTTTTCATAAATGTTTTAAGCGCTTGATCTAAATATAGCACCGAAGTACCTAGTTTCAATGGTTGTGATGGTAAAAAAGTGACGGATTGGATCGTAAGTGCAAAAAGAATCGATCTTTTTTCTAATTCTTCAGCAACACGCTTTTTCATCTCGCCCTCGCAAAAAACCACCTTAATTGGGCTAAAAGCCTCAAATATTTCGTCATTTGTTACATCGGATGCAGTTCTTGATGTGCAAACCAAAGAGTCCAAATCAATCGAAAAAAAATTTTCGGCAATCTCCAAGAACATTGTGGGATCACGACTAGCAACGCCATCAAAGTCGATCATTACGCAAGGTAAGGTTGGTCTTATGAAGTCCTTATGAGCTGTGTAGTCAATATTGGTCATACAATCTCATATTTCTCATATCTAGTGATAGCAGCAGCGTCATCCCAATGACACAAAGCCTAATATAATGCTAAAATTAACTCGTCCCCAACGTACAAATCAATAGGGCAAAATATGCCACAACTAGAAAAAGAGCTTCTGGAGAACTCTCTTTTAGCGCTGTATAGCCAAACAAATAAGTCCACCAGTTTTTGTCCAAAAGATAAGAAGAACGAGATCATCTGTGCTTTTCTAAAAAGGGCAATAAAAAATCCAAAGTATAAGCATGTAAAATCTCGGATCAGGGAGTTAATCCAATTAGCTAAGAAGAAAGACTCATTAGAGAAATGTATCGTGGAGAAATACGACTACATGACCAAAGAGCAACATCAAAGCGAAACTGATGTAGAAAAACTTTACCTGTTGCTCGGAAAACTTCAAGGTTGCGGTTGGTTGACAATGATGAAAGACCTTAGGCTTGAAAAACGTATCCAGCGTGAAAAGCTATTTGTGGCACTTAATGAAATTGAAAATTCCTTTAATGATAGCAATGCGCAAATTGATTGGGTCTCTGCTTACATTAATACATCAAGATATCAAGAGTTTTTAGATAGTTTGGCTCTCTATGATATCGTCAAGGTAAAGGATTTCGTTGAGGTGGGTGACAACTCTTGGGAGTTTAAGTTGTGGGTATGGGAGGCTGCTTAAAGCAGCCTCGATTTATATGATTAATGCTCGTCAATAAATTCCCAAAGACTGCCAACAGGCATCCATGCGTATTCGCCTTGGTAGTCAGATTCGTCAGAAAGGTTGCGAAAATGCGCTCCAACGACTTCGCTCTCTTCTTTTTTGCCTAGCCACAATGGTTTGTAGTCAGCAGTAGATGGCTCACAAAACGTTCTAGTAAACCCTGCAGGTGAGGACAATGATGGCGGAAACTATGTTAAGTTCAAGCGAGTGAACTTGGATTAGTCATTCGTTTTGTGAAAAATTCAACTTGCTCGAGGCTGGTTACTGTGGCAATATAATGATGACGAAGGCAGAAACGTTTTGTATTTGCTAATAGTCAGTCATTTTTAGATGCCTCCCAAGGTTGGGGGCATTTTCTTAGATTTTTCGATTTGCCCCTCCTTGGCGAGTTGATAGCAGCTATTGAAGACTAAAAAAATACGTTGGTAATGGGGACATTCTCCATTCTGGACTTAGACGCCTCACTATTTAGTGGGGCGTTTTTTTTGCTCTTGATGCTCACTTGAATAGTTTGTAACTTTTTCTGAAACTAACTATTTTCGGCTAAGTTCGATAACGCGATATAAAAATGACAAGAAACGACACCCAAGACACACAAGAGTCAACAATCACCTTTCAAAACTCATTCGAATCACTAATTAACCTAAGCGATATGGAATTTGACTTCAAAGATCTTTAGAACCTTGAATAAAAATGGACTTGGCAAAATCTTTGTTATAGGACATGTGCGGTGATTTACGCTGGTGGACACTGAGGCGCATTATACACCGCACTAACCGAAATTAAAGTATATCAAGGTTTCATTTTGATGCTGGTTTTAGGTTCTTCAATCTTAAAGTCTATTTGTTTTCCTGAGATTGCTGCTGACCAACAATCTCGATACCATCATCGCTTGCCTTTACGAGAAGGTTTAAATCCGAAAACCCAGTAGTGATCTGAATATACATAAGTGTCTATTTTCCTTAATTATAACAAGTAATTATGCATAAAAACAAAAAGCCACCGTTTTTTAGGCGGCGGCTCCAGAGATTTGAGCTTATAGGTTTACGAGTCCATCAATGGTTTGTTGGCTTTGACCCATGTGGATTTCGTAAAATTCCTGAACTTCAGGGTACTTTTTAAGGTATACCTCAAATTTTTTCCAAACTTTTTTTCGCGCTGATGTGAACTCTCGGTTGCTGAGACTTAACTCGTGATCACACTTAATTAGCATACTGAGCAAGTCTGCCGCCTTGACTATCTCTTTTTCATGTTCTTTAAAGTGACTTGCTAAAGTAAGGCTTTCCATGTGTGATTGTAGCGTGTCGGGCAAAGATGCGACAATGTCTTTTTCGACTTCGCTCTCAATCCCTTTAAAAAATGAGGTTGTGTCTTCTGTGGCATGTTTTAATGTACTCGGTTGGTCGCCCAGAACGCTTTCACTAAGTTCGTGATAAATAGCGATAATTCCAATTCTCTCAGCGTTATAGTCTCGATTATAGTGGTTTACACCGATAACCGCCATTCCATGAGAAAAAATAGCAACTTCATGGCTGTGTTCGCCCACATTTTCCTTAGAAACATTAAACATTAGAGACCATCGGTTGATGTATCTTGTGCGGCGAATTAATGCGAATAGGGCGTTTTTACTAAACGCATATTTAATAATATTTTTCATCAATATATACTCCAAGTTTATCGTCCCTATATTGCCATACAACCTAGTTTTATGCGAACAAATTTGATGTTTTGACTACTTTAGTAGTCACATTCATATGAGCGTGTGTTAATATTGGTAAAACTTAAACTATAAGGTCAATGTATTAATGAGAATCCCACACCACCTCTTAAGTGAAGAGACGTTCGAGTCATTGGTTAGTCAATTTGTGTCAGAAGTTGAAGGAAGTGATTTAGATCCAACGCTATTTTCTGATCGTGTTCAATCTGCTAAGGATCTAATCGAGAAGGGGGAAATTATAATTCTATTTTCAGAAATGGAAGAGGCACCATTTCTTCTCACAAAATCACAATGCATAGAGCGCTTTAAAAGAATTCCTGAATACTTGTCTTGAAAAGGGTTTTAAAAAACTCTACTTTTTCATAAAAAATATTAGCAAAGAACAAAATCTTGATATAGATACACAGGCAGCGATTAAAAAAATCCACGATAATCTTGATGCTTCATTTGGACAACTAATTAACTCTTTGGAAGAGTCCAAAAGAAGCATTAAGAGAACGGGTTGGATTATGACTCGAAAGGAGATTGAAAAATCGACAGAAAGAACGAAAATGCTGGTGGGTAACTGGAGTGTGGGGGTTGCCATAATGCCTTTGCTGCTGGCTATGGCAAGCTACATAGGCTAGGAGCCTTCGAGAAAGTTAGCGAAATTGATAGTTGGTATAACGGTTCAATTTCGCTTTCATCATCAATAGATTTTTGTTGTAATCTCAACTACTTTTGTTGAGCATAAAACGCCTTACCTAGATCGAATTTAGTTCCTATCTTCGGGTGCTTAACGATTTGATACAGGTATGAACCATTCCTAGCTAGGAAGCCCAGTGACTTCATGTGTTCCATATCATGGTCATGAAGCCTATAGTCTAGGGCTGTCGCTTTAAGCTTAATGTTTTCAGGGATGTTAATTGACCACCCGCGACTATCTTTTTCAAAGTTTGTACAGCTTGCCTCTTGTGCGGAAAGAAGGGCTAGGAGTTGCCTTACAGTAAGCTTGTTACTAAGAGCATTAACCTCAATGACTCCAAACTCTTTATCGAGTTTATCAATATCTGATGATCTGATCGTAAGAGCCTTTTTCATTTCTGAAGGTAGCTCTTTGTGTTTGTTTGGCTTAAGCCACTCTTTCGCTGAGGCAGCATTGACCCTTAACAGTTCTTCGTCCAGAAGCAACTGGTAGCCAAGACAAAAGTCACCAAAGTACACAAAATGAACTGGCAAATTGCTATTAAAGACGCCCTCTGGTAATGAGCTTTGGTCTTTAACTAGTTGAAGAGATACTACTTCTCCAGCGTCCCATTGACGATCACTGTGTTTAATTGCGTATTTAGAGCCACAATCACTTAGATACAGGTCGGAATTTATTCTTAACATATGATATTTCGATTTTATGACGTTGTTATTTAGAATTTAACAATAAAATTAGATATTTATCTAGGGAGATTTTTAACTATAGCACCTAGTGAGAGGATGCCTCCAAGAGAAATCACGACATACATTACATTGCATTGCTTGGATGCGAGCTTGGGTCGCCATCTTTATGAATTAGAAATGAGATTAATGCAGCGCCAACAAAGGCCATAAGGCCAATAAAAACGATACTAGACTTAGTGAGGTGAAGTCATCGATTATTGTCATTTTAGGTTGTTCAACTTTCTGTGTTACTGACATGTTTTTTCTCCTAGTACTACTTGTAACTGATTGTTAAGTCTCAAAGCTAAGACTGTTTTACAATGCAGATAAATTCCGTCACTATCTTACCATTATGAATGATGAGATGTTAGTATCACTCTCATCATTTAATGCAATCGAGTTTCATTAACTTAACGTGCTAATTTGCGTTTGTGTAATAGATATGAAGAGGATTGGCCTGATCTCATAAATGAGTCAAGAAGCGAACATTTCATACTCTTAAGTACATATTGCCACGCACTAACCTACAAGTAAATACAAATGGCTAAAAATAAATTCTATGTTGTGTGGAAAGGGAGAGAGACTGGAATCTTCACGAGCTGGTCTGAAGTTAACGAATTAATCAAAGGATTCAGTGGAGCGGAATACAAAGGTTACGCTGATCGAGGGACGGCTGAATTAGAGTTTAGCCAATTAGAGAAGCTATCGGAGACAAAGAGTCCAAGGTATTGAAAGGGATTCTGCACAAGGTTGACATTCACTTAAAAGACGCTAGCGGCTACATTTACGGCAGTGAAGAGTTCGCAGAAGGTTTTTGGATTAGCACTGAAGAAATTGTTGATTGCGGTTACCTTCACAAGCACAAGGTCGGCTTCATAAAGGCATCATGTGGCTCCATTTATCTTATTGCAGACGTAAACTATAACCCCTTGGAGCATGAGTCTACTCATAGCTCATATTCTGCAATAATGAGCAAAAAGGTAAGCCTTTTAGACTCATCTCAAGCCGCCGTCAGCCAAAATCTTGCTGCGTAACGAGATTAAAAAAAGAAAGCCGATAAGGTTTCCCTTATCGGCCTCTTTATCATCATAATTTCGCTTTATGAATGGGCTGTTAAGCCAATTTAATAATAGCATGCCTTTGACTGCTAGATAAAGCATAATCTTTGTAATTGTTACAAAGGCTTACCTACTTTGTTGCATACCAGACAGCTACAGTAACCGAGCACACAAAAGCAATGACGAAAAATGTCTGGATGAGCATTCTGGATACAAAATACCTTTCTAGCTTAGCAATTTCGCCGTAAACCCTCGCCCGATCTGAGGGCGGGGATATA
>NZ_JAHKPM010000010.1:29725-96387 GCF_018860525.1 Vibrio hepatarius | reverse complement strand
ATGGCAAGCAATCTAGTTACCATTGTGTTGGTGTTAAGGTTCTTGATGGCGCTATCAAGCTACCCAAGATGAAACCAGTTAAAGCCAATATCCATCGTGAGATCATTGGAAAGGTTAAAAGCATGAGTAAAACAGGTAAGTTTTATGCGTCCATCCTTGTAGATGATGGTGTTGAAGCGCCTAGCTTGATTCACTCAATCGATAAAGTCACTGGTATTGATTTGGGGTTATCACATTTTGCTATTCAATCGAACGGTAAGAAAGAAGCTAACCTGCGGTTCGTAAGGCGTGCTCTGAGACATGGTGTTCCGATTGTTATTGAAGAGCTAGATGTTTCGAAAAAGAAACGTGCACTAGATAAATCCTTCCCGAATCAGGCAAGAATGCTGTCAACACTTGCAGCAGGCGAATAAGGCGGTAATCTCCTCCGCAGTCGCATTTACAATGTTATCCCCACTAACCTTACTGGCTAGTTCAGCGTATGCTCTCAATTCATCTTTTTTCATAATTACTACCTAGTTATTAAGTCCCAGATACGCACAATCTTGGGTTGAATAGAAAGTTTTCTTTCCTTCTATGGCTTGCATTATCATTCCAGAAGAAGACTTAACAATAGATAAATCATCATTGAAGTCACATGCCAAAAAAGGCGTAATTGTCCCTTTTTCGTGAATTAGCATGAACAAGGTTTTTGGTTCTTTGGTATGCATATCCTTGCTCTTTAGGGTGGCCGTCTTTGTGCGGCATTATAAGGACTAGTTTGTGTCAGTCAAGATCTCTTGCGAATATATACCAGTTGCATTTTTATGGTGCGGCATTATGATGACACATAAGAGGTGATAAATGGCTAGCAAAGAAAAACAACAACTTTCTGATGTTTTGACTTCAATACGTCAAAACATTGAGGACTATGCGAAAAATAGTTCGCTTAATGTAAATATCTGGTCTGAAAGTTTCCTATCAACTGAAATGATCAATCAACTGTTTCATCTAGAGCCTGTTGGTAAGATCAGGGCCACCTTTAGCGATAAAAATGAAGGCTTGTCATTTCAGTTAAGTGTGAGGGTTTTGTATGATGGGTTTGGCTTTGTTGGAGTAGAGTTGTTTTCTACTCCTGATATTATCGACGCTGGCCTTAAACGCCGTAGGGCGAAGGCTGCCTTATCTAGAGTGATATCAGCCTATGCAGCCTCAATATACACCAAGAAAGTTAAGTTAGCGCAAGCTGCATGAATTAGCTTCAGTTTTTAAGTTTGTCATACGTTTTAATTTAAGTTTAACCAATTGAATTTATTTTAAAAGAGATAATGGGGTGATTAGGAGTATAAAAATTAAACTGCTTACAGCGTCGCTTCACACAGTGAGAAAGGTAACGGGGATTGATCTAGGTCTGTCTAACTTTGCCATTGAGTCGAACGGCAGAAAGACAGCCAACCCAAGATTTGTAAAACGTGCTGAGAAAAACCTCAAACGTAAACAGCGTCAGCTATCCAGAAAAACAAAAGGCAGCGCCAATCGAGCGAAAGCTCGACTACTAGTTGCTAAATGCCATGAAAAGGTAGCGAATGCTCGCGCTGATTTTCAACACAAACTCTCTCGAACTCTCGTTGACGAAAACCAAGCGGTGATAGTTGAGACATTGAAATCAGCAAACATGATGAAAAACCGTAAATTGGCTAAACACATAGCAGATGTATCATGGCATAACTTTGTTGTTAAGTTGGAATACAAACTGAAAGAGCAAGGCAAACACCTAGTGAAGCTCGACCAGTGGTATGCAAGTTCTAAAACTTGCCACTGTTGCGGTCATAAAATGGAAGAAATGCCCTTATCGGTTCGCAAATGGGATTGTCCCTCTTGCGGAACTACAGATATTGATAGGGATCTAAATGCTGCCCTTAATATCCGTGATAAAGGCATTCTAGAATTAAAGGCGGCTGGACAGTCGTCTCTGCTTATGGAAGCTGTATAAGTCTCGATACTATCGAGCAACGGCTAACGAAATAAGAAGCATCGCCTGATAAGGCGGTGAGAAGTCACATTTGTTATATAGGTGGGATATTGCTTAAATTAAAATAAACAAAACAATGCTTAGCATCAATGAGATAATTGAGAAAAATAAAGAGAGTTCAGGCGAGCCTTACTTTTTGCTCAATAGTGCCGAGGGTAATCGTCAGCATAGAGCTATTATAACTAACATATCAAAAAGCCAGAAGTTGGTTTCTAGCCCAGACACAGTATCTAGGGATCTTATACAACAGGTAAACAACTTTCTCTGTCATTTCAATATGATGCAGAACCATTTTGACTTAAGTGAAATCAATGGTGCACATGCTCGATTTAGCCGTTACTATAATGCCGCTCATTTTATCAACTTGAGATTAGGGTCGATATCTTTTTTAAATACCCTCATGGTGGATAAGCTTCTTATTTCCAACTTCCTATCAAAGATTCAAGCTCTTCTAAGGGTTGATATTGAACATGTAACTAAAATTCAGGATCACCTTGAGGATGCTAAAAGCCTTATAGATTCCCAGATTCTGGAATTAGATTCCTTAGTGAAGAAATATGAGGCAGATTCCTTCGAGGAAAAAATAGCCGCAAACAATGTTATTAGTAGGATTGTCGGCGGTATGGGTTCACAACGGGATGACGCTAATGTGGTAAATTCTGCATTCAATCTTGCTGTGTTTGAAGAAAGGTTAAATGATCACATATCAACGCAACGACGATTTTATGAATCATTGTTGACTAAAATTGATGCGATCTCTAAAAGTTTAGTTAGCATTTCTATTAACTCCTCATCGCTTGTTGATGTGATCTCTTCAGCGATAGCTTCCAACGAAAAAACATTTGATATTTCACCAACAAATTCATTTGAAGCTGATTTAGCCACTTACGTTAGAAAAACTATAAGGTCAGAATTACCTCTACAAACTCTAAAAGAATTGGTTGACTCCCATCTTAGGTTAGTTAACGAATCAAATTTAGAAATTGAAAATATTGCAAATGACATTGATATAGAGTCCCAGAGCTACAGCAATGGTTTAATTGAGTCAATTCAGCCATTTGTGAAGAATGACCTTGTAAAGGTTTCTGCTGAGTCAATGTTAAATACTCAGAGAAAATATGAATATGATTGTGAAAATTGATAATATTTAAATAAATAACAAATAAAATAAAATGCTTAAACTTTTAAAGCGAATGTCATTATTGCTCTTGATGGGGGTTTCTCTGTCAGGGGCAGCGATTGCAGAAACCATTATATCTAAAGTCGTTGTGGACGACAGGTGTAGTTCAGCGTTTGAGTCAGATGGAGGTGTAAAGAAAGATAGCTATGTCTTATGTAAGCAAGACGTAGGGCTTAATGCTTTCTCTTTATCCATAGGCTCAGTTATTCAATCAAATGAAGCTGTTAGAGGGGTATATGATTTGTTCAGTGTCCCTCTACCTCAGTATTCAGAAATCGTAAACTTTATCAGTCGCCCAATTGGTGCAGTTGCAGCGGCGGCTGTAGATTTATGTCTTGTTATAGTCTTAATGTTCTCTGCTTACAGAGTGTACATGTTTGGCTATCGCAGCATGAAGGACTCTTCAATTGAGCAAGCAATGAGAGACCCCAATACTTATAAAGCCTTCGCTGGTTTCGGTGTTGTTGCTGCACTCGCATATAAAGTTGGAGATATCAATGTTGGGCAGCTTCTAGTAATTGGCTGCGGTCTTTTTGCAATGAAGATGACGGTTTATCTTTTCACGGCAATGATAGCTATTTTTGACTTTGGTGCTGATCATAATGCGACCATTAACGCTTATGAAGAATTCTTGCCTCAAGGCGAAACCTACGCAACTGAAATTATGAGGGGGTTGTATGGGGCGCAAGAGGGCGCATTAAGAACCAACTTTGCGAACGTTGCACCAGAAAGCGCTAGTATGGTCAAAGATGAAGCAGATATGGCTTGGTATACAAAAATCACGGCTTTATTCGGTTTCGGTTTGTATGGTAGTAAAGATCCATCTGCACAAGAGTATTTTTCGGGATTATTTGATGATACCTCAATCACTATGCAGCAATCTTCGGGGATGCTACATGGAGGAACTGGAGGATACCATTCATCTGGTCTTGAGAATAGGACTGTGACTGGTTCAAGTAGTGCAAACTTTACTGTTCAAGACAGTAGACTAAGCAACAAGGCGCGAAATGCTTTAACTAGCCCACTTTTCGAAAAAGCTCATAAGTATGAGGATCTATTCTTAAACTCAACTACCTTGAACTTGTCGTCACCATTACCTGATGTTCCGGCAGGTGTATTCACGATGATAGCTAAGGACTCCATTATGGATAGTTTGGCTGGTTTAATGATTAGTGGTTCAGGCGGTAGCGGATCTAGCGCCACGGAATTTGAAAGAATAAAATCTGCGGGTTCCAAACTTCTTGACTTGATTGTGAGGGTGAGAGCTGAGTATCCAGAAGTAACAGGTGCGGATGTAACAGCAATTGTTCAAGGGTTCGCTTACGGTACTTTAAGTGTTGAAGCCGTTCTAAATAGATCGAACATTTCTTCTCAAACATTTAATCCGTTTATAGGGGCAGCTCAATATAGATCAAATTATGCAAAAGAACCTTTCGACTTCGTGGTCGCTGAGGCTTTATCTGGTGCTAGGGAGTTAAGAAGGTACAACTGTATACAAAACTTCGATAAGAGTAGTCAGGAAATTACTTTTCTTCATAAGTTAGAGTCTAAAAATTGGGAAACTGACATCAAAGAATTAGTTAGTGGTGATGTGTTCCCGATTTGTATCCTGCCTAAAGAAGGCGATATAACAAGTTACGGAACAGTAGCGCCAGAACCAATGGTTAAAGCGGCAATTGAAGCTGCAAAGGCAATTGAAAGCGGTGCCTCTGACTCTGCAAACCTTGAGGTTATACTTCTTCAGCAGGCCGCTACAGCCAAGATTAAAGTTATCGAAAAAAGCTCAGATACTGTGAACGTTACTGAGTCTGGTGCCGCTTTGGAGCGCTCTAAGGTGCATATGAGAAACATTGCTGCGTATTTCGCAAGAGTCGCTGCGATGAGTCGTTTTGCTGCCTTAGAAGGCATTAAGACAAGCGCTGACGAAGACAAGGTTAGATTCCTGAAGCAGCTAAGACAACAAGGAGCGGTAGCTATTTCTAGTTACTTCATGCAGCTATCAAAGGAGCAGGAGAAGTACACAGAAGTTATTTACAACGCTACTCCTAAGGCGTCAGCCAAATCGAATCTTAGGGTTGGTGGCAACATGCCTAACATTACCGCACTTTGGTCTTATGATGAATCTTTAGTTCTAAAGGGCGCTAATTTCCCTGTTAATGAGTCAAACTTCAGCACCCAGTTGCACGAAGGAAGTTCTGATATCGCAGCTCAATCTCTACGTGGCGACGAAACGGGGGATGGTGAAACTGAAGTTATGGCAGAGTATGTAGGCATGATGCTGGATATGGTTATACCTGCTGACGACGTTCTTAAACACGGCTTTGGTCTTGAGGGAGAGAACTTGGTTGATGGCCTCGCTCAGTGTACCACCACGACGAACTGTGTGAACTTTAGGCAGCACCCAATAGCCACTTTATCGATATTTGGTAAAGATATGCTAATGACAGGTCTGGTTATTGTTTTAGTTGATTCTCTTGTTCAGGCTTTGAATCAAGCTATTAATGGAGGTGGCAATAAAGGTTCTGATTCCGATAATGGTATTGACGGAGGAGGTTTTTTAGCAAAACTAAAAGGTATTGGAATTAGCTTGTTTGCAAAAATCACCAAAATTGGCCCTGTAATAAAAGTTCTGGCGATCATATCTTCAGTCTTCGCGATTTTTGGTAAGGTCTTTATTGTGGCAGGGATCTTCATTGGTTATGTTATTCCAATGATGCCGTATATTGCTCAGGTGATGATGTGGCTAGGTTGGCTCGCTGAATTCTTAATTTTATTCTGCGTAATACCGCTTTTAATTGCATTTGCCTTTATTACTAAGGATGACGGAGAGGCGCTCTTTAAGCCTTCGTCAATCATCTCGATGATGGCCTCAGTTGTGCTTCGCGCACCACTGATATTTATCGCCTTTATGGTATTTTACACTCTAAGTTATGCGGGTGTTTACTTGGTAAACTCAACCCTGTTCACATTGTTTAGGATGGAGATGGAAGCTGATGGTGTGCTGATGTCTATTGTCGCTGCGTTCAGCTCAATTGTGTTCTTTGTCTTCACTGTTGGGATGTATTTCTTGATATTTAAGAGTCTTGTGAAGATGATGACAGAGATGCCTGACTATGTGTTAAGGCCAATGGGAGTGGATAGCCTGAACGTTCAGGTTACTGCTGGTCTTGAGACATTCATTGCAGCAAAAACCATGGCTGATATGGCGGGAAAAGTGACTAGCAATGCTGGTCGCATGGCAGGGAATATAGCAGGCCAAAAACTAGCTGATAAAAAAGGTGCCGAAGATAAAAGTAACGGAGGAGGTTCCGATGGTAGTCCGTCGCAACCTCAAACAGAAAGAAAAGCTGGTGACTCTAATTCGAGTGGTAAGCAATCAGATGCCCCTGATGTGGCTGACTCAGAACAGCCAAAAGAGTCTGGGAAGAATTCAGACTCTGAGAGTAGCAAAGCAGAGTCTGCCGAGACCCAAGGTAAGTCTAGCGAAAGCGGCAAAGATGATGGTTCAAAAGAAGAACCAGAGTCAGGCAAGAAAAACTAAAGGAGTTAATCTCTTAAGTTGCAAAAAAAGCAGGTCTATGATGGCCTGCTTTTTTTTACCTGTTAGTATTTATATACTTATATAAAAAATGACAAACACTTTAATTACCGCACTGACTATCTCATTCAGTTACGCGATTTTGGTATTCATTGCTTTTGCCAGTTTAAGAAAGGCTAAACAGGCACTTTCTGACGGCGGTAATGTCACCTTTAGATTAATTTATTCATTGATTTGGGTTTCAATTTCAGGTCTATTTTCTGTGGTTTTGCTTGTTAGTGCCACTTCAATCCCAGATCAATATAACGCACTTTACTACTCCTTGGAGGATATAGACAAAAAGATAGAAAATGAAAACCAGAACTAAAGATGGCTCCTAACTTTATAAAGAAATTTAAGAATGTATTTAATCCGTTATTGCTGCTATCGGTTGTTTTTTCGTTTTCGGCAGCAGCTTCGGATGTATCCAAAAATAGTGGTGAAATAACTGTGGCTCCCAAAGCTGACGTTGTTATTGAAACACTCACGTTCCTGATGCCAAATACCACGAAAAGAGCAGTGGAGATGGCGGGAAAAATGGTGATACCTGAAAATGATCTTCATATCATAGAACAATTGAAGGAAATGGCTCCAGAGTCATCTGAGTTCAAGCACTTAAAATTCGAGGGAGGTGTATATTCACCTTATTTAGACCCCGATAATCCGGCATATAAGACGACAGCAATCTACAAAATGTTTGACACTATAGAGGATGAGTCAGATTTCTCTGTCTTGCCGATAATGAAGCACTTTAATTTCGAGACGGTGTTGGGTGCATTCAACTACGTACTACTTATTGCTTCAGGGGGAATAATTGCGCTCGCAATAGGAAGAATGTCGTGGGTATCAATGACGGTAGAAGACAATTCAAAAGCTTGGAAGAAGTTAATCATTTCCACCCCAGCGATAATAATTGCTCTCATCCTTATTAGGCCAATGGACGATCTCGGTGGGGTTAGCTTAGCTCAACTACTCATGGTTTTTGCTGTTGTGGTTAGTAACTATTTCGCTGCTAACTTTGCTCTCGTTGCTTCGTCGGCTCTATTTACCCACATCATTAAGACTACAGAAAATAGTGATGAACAAAATATCACCTACACAAGGTTGGCAGATGAAGATACTAAGAAGATCATTTCTCAAGTCGTAGTTCTAGCTAACCAGAAGCTATTAGCGGAACAGTCTATCGGGAGAAAGGTCTTTTCTTTAACAGAAGGTAAATCACTAACAAATGAAAGTCTTCGTGCTGGAATTTCCAAGTTTAACGAGGATAATAAGTTAATAGGAACAGAATTCGAACTCAAGGCTACGTGTTTTGGTTCTGATTGGAGTGAAAGGTTCGCAAATGATGCTGGCTGTAAGTTCTTCCTACAGAGAACAGGGGAAGGCTACATTAGTATGCGCTCAAAACCCCAAATTTCATTCAAAGGCTCGGTAACTCAAATGAATAACTTGATCCCTGATATCGAGGTAAATGAAGCATTAAAATTCAATAGCGAAAGTTATTGGAATGAAGTCCAAAAGGTGATCCCTAAAATGGGAGCCGCCTTCGATGAAGTCTATCGTTTCCAGAAACAATCGTTTTGTGCTAACAAGGCTAGAAGAGGGGATTATCCTGATGTGACAGGGTGGTCTTATGATTCGTTTGACTCTTCTTTCGTTTGTAAATCTCGTGATAGCTCCGATGGGTTTGGAACAGTCGGTGTGTTTTACGGAGTATCGGAAACACAAGGTGCTAAAATGTTACCTACGGAACCATCCGTTGATATTCAGTCCATATACAACAATATTAATGAGTCATTGCAGACGTCAGCAAAATCTCAAAGAATAGAACAGGTCAGCTTTGCTTCGTCAGACTATAAGTTTTACCACAGAGGGTTTTTCATATCACCGATAGAGGCTGTAATGACAGCCGTTGGTTATATGTTGCGCTTTGAGAATGAGTTCTCTGAAATGAAGAGTTCTTTAGCTAGTGATTTTTCAAAACGTGTTGCACTAGACTCCATTTCTAGTATCAGTCCAGTAAGTTTGCCCTTAGACCAGATTGCCAGACAAAGTATGGGTAGTGATTTATCAGAATCTCAAGACTTGGCAACAAAAGTTAATAGCGTAGTTTACAGCGAGGACTCAAGAGGTTGGTTTAGTGTTTTGTCGAACATCGATGATCTCATTGTGCCAAAGGACGGGGATGAATCAGGATCTCTTCCTTTGGAAAATGTTCGGTTAAAAACAATAGAGCCTTACAGTTACATGCAAATGGTGTACAGTGTTCTTCTCCCTATATCTGGTGTGACACTTATTCTGGCTTCCGGTATCAAGATTTTCATTGGTCAAGGAATAGAATATAACACCAGTACCTTAATATTCATGAAAACCATGTTTACTGTAGGTGGAATTTTATTTCTAAGTGCTATTTTGGCTAAGTTAGTGGCAGGTGCATTTTTCTTGTGGACTGCAATAAGCTTGCTATTCCTATCTATAAAAAGATTTATCATTTACTTAATCGCATCGCCTCTTATGGCTATCAAGTTTCTTAAAGATCAATTTCACGAAACAGAGGAAGACGAAGACAACGTAACAGTATCACGTTATGTTTTAGGTGCGATGTTCAGGTTATCCATCGATTTATCGATGATATTTGTTGCACTCATGGCTGCATTCATCATCGGGACTATAGCCTCCAATTTGGCGGCCTATATGGTTATATTGTATGGATCAACTATCACTGAGATATCGTCAAACGGAATGGCTGACCTACTGACCACAATAATCGTAATTGTTTCTTTAAACTTTGCCTTAATGTGGGGGATGTATCGTGGTGTTAAGATGATTAATTATGTTTATGATAAAACAACAGATTTCGTCGATGACGTAACAGGGGTTAGAGCTGAGGATGTTCATCAAGAACTTCTTGGTTTCGTGAAAACCACCATACTTCCAACCTACTATTTAAAATAGTGTATAAAGGCGAGCAATAGTGCTCGCCTTATCTTTAATTGGAAATTTTGTTAAATTATAAGTAAATAAAATTTTCAATGCTTGGCATTTCTAAAAAAATCATTGCTCTGATAGCGGTAGTCGTATCCCCTATGCTTGGTGCGGCATCCCCTGCCGAGGAAACTTCCGTTGGTTGCGATGTGTATCTTAATGATCACGGTTATCCTTTACCAAAACCATTTTCGTCAACCATTTGTCCAAAGGATAAGTCGGTAGTATCTACGCTTTATCACTTCCCTGCGACTATGGAGACGGCGATAAAGCTAACTAATCTTGAGTATAAAAATGAAATATTAAATCAGGTTAAGATTAGTGGACTAAACTCAGATCTCGACTTAACTTCCAGAAAAGATGAATACCGAAACGACATTGTTAACCTAGAAGATTCAGTAATTTCAATTCAAGGTCTAGCTTTGTATTTGGTGAGTGCTCTGATGTTTCTTCAGATCTTGGTTACGTCTTTCGCAGCCTTACGATCTGGTGAGATAGGGGGAAATAGGATAGGTCTGTTTAAAACTTTCTCTCGAATTGGTGTTGGTATAGTTTTGATTGCGCCGCTACCTGTTAACTCTGAACTTATGGGTTCCCAAACGGATGTGCTTGTGATTCAAGTAATAATGGGGGTTGCGGTTTTGGCAGCTATAGGTGCTGCTAACATTGCTGTGTCTACTGTTGGGTATATGATGATGTCAGATTTACCTGACGAAAGAGAGAAAACATTCTTAGATACAGAGGGGGCACCAAATTTAGCCTCAATCCCCGTCACTAAAAGTCGCGTATTAATTGAAGATGCTATATGTGCTGCTCAAGTTTCGTTGTTGGGTGTTTATGCAGGAGCTAAAGAGAGATCAACTGGCTCTAAGTCAACTCTTTCTAGGGGGGGTAATGGTTATCAATATTCTACAATTGATGACGGATATGCATCTCTTATTGAGATATCTTCTGATGATACTGGGTTTTCTACCAGTGTTGGGTTCAATATTGATAATGATTCAGGTAAGGCAGCACCCTATGTCTGTTCTGAGAAAAGAGTTAATAAACCTGCCTTCGTTTCAGATGTAACAATGCCTGACATTGATAAGTACAACGAGACTCAAGAAAAAATCATCTCATTGATTGATTCTAAAGTTGAAGGTATCTCATTTGAGGACATGTCGAGCAAGGATAAGCTAATAGATCTTTGGAACGAAGTTAAGGTAGAAGTTGATGTTCTACTTAATGATTTAGGGAACGAATTTATTAAGGAAAAGTTCCTTATTAGTGCAGCAAACTATTTCTTTGATAACGTGATGTTTGTCGCTGAAGGTGGAAGGCTCAGTGAACAGGATTCAGAGTCTTATGATGTTTTTAATCATAGAGCTGAACTTGCTGATAGGTTCGCAAAGTTGTTGGTTTCTGACAGATGTTACACAGATAGAAAAGCATACATACGCACAAAAGATACCGTTAATTCACTCAATCGAGGAAATGTTGGTGTAAGCGATTTTAGCTTGCAGTGTGCGATAGTGGAAGGAAGGAAGTTAAAGATGCCTTTCGATGCTGACTCTTCTAGCCTCCAGTCATTTTTGAGTGGTTCATTGGAAGCTTCAAATCAAGGGCGTATTCAAATACAGGATTTGTATATTGAGATTTACGACAGCTTTGATAGATACAATTCGACGGTTGAGCTGGCGAGGCAGGCCGTGGTAAAGGGTATTACTCAAGCCATAGTTTATGCTCAGTCATTGGAGTCTAGCAAATTGACAATCAATGATATTTCGAAAGCGACAAGAGAAGAGGGTTTTGCTTCATTCAGTCATAACTTCCTAGCGTTAGCTAGAGGGCTAAACACTAAAGCTAAGCAGGTCTTAAATATAAAAATCCAAATGGATTTTAAGGCTATTGAAACATCAAGAGTCATTTATTCTGCTAGCTCAAACTTCCTGCCGCCAGTAGACAAAGAGCTGTCTAGATATTTGTCTCAGTATAAAGTCAAGGCACCAGAGTTTTTATATGTAAAAGCTAAATCTGGAGTCGGAAGTGATTTATCTGAAATCGCAGCAGCGGCTGATGCACAGATGTTTACTGAACAAGGTGGTAGTCATAGCTCAGGTGATGGATCAAGAAGTGAGACTGATTTGAATTATACGGGTGGGGCTGTTGAGAGTAAGCTTGGTGCCACACAAACACAGGCAATTGAGGACAAAGCAAAAATTTCTATCTCAGAGAAGATTCAAGCGGCCTTTAAGATTCTAAGTAGAGCAGGTGGTGATGACGGTAGTGAGGTAGCCACCATCCAGCTCACCCCAGAAAAATATCATCAGATTGTATCCTTGTGTGGAGTTGAGGATTCATTTACGAAAGCAAGAGAGTTATTTGGCGAAGCAGGGGAATTTGTATTGGCAGGGTCTTGTGAAATATACATAGGCCACCAACTGTTTTATGCTCAAAATAATGGTAAAAGACTCTTAGGTTACGGCCTAAGCGTTTTATCGATGTACTTCATGCTGAAGGCAGGAAGCGCCTTGTCAGACGCCGTAAACAATCTGCTTTCTAAGGATGCAGCAGAGGCCGCTAAAACTGATGGTAAATTAGATAGCGGAAAAGGGTCAAACAAGAATGCAGCTAGCAACAAAGCAAGTAAAGCAAATGCTGAGAGCAACAAGAAGAAAGAACTGCTCGATAAATTAGATAGTATCGGAGGAGGTAAAGTTCTGGTCTCTGCGGCAACCTTTATTGCGGCTTGGGTAGCAGCAATAATGATTATTATTGGTCTCATTATGTCAATTATCACACCGATGATTCCTGTAACAGCACACCTGTTGTCATATATTGGCTGGCTGATGTTGGTTGCTCAACTAATGGTTATATCATCACTGATTGCAATGACATTCTTCTTGTTCCTTGATCAGAATGACCCAAACACTGCACCAGAGAAATCGTTATACGGTACGTTTGTTAACATTATTATTCGTCCATTTGCGATAATAGTAGGTTTTTTGGTGGCGTTTACCTTAACCTATGTAGCTTTTATTATTATGGATTTAACCTCAATCAACATGATTGTAGGGTTGGGTTCTACTGCTGATTTCTTCTTCAACCCTTTCAAGATTATCATGAACTTGATATTGGTTGTCGTGATGTGGTTTAGCTACATATACATAATTAAGATGATATACGAGGTCAGCCTTAAAGCACCAAACAACATCATTAAAAAGATTGGTGCCGAGTCTATGGATTCTCGTGAAAACAAAGCCAACGCAATTTTGTTTGCAACCGCTGCATACTCTCAAAATAAATTAAATAACAAAGTTATGGAGGGTAGAAACTTGAAGAAGAAAGCCGCAAAAGAGGTGATTAAGAAGAACAATGAGATCTACCTACAAAATGCAGGGCAGCACTTAAGAACGACACTTAGGGGTGCATCAGATGTTGGTGTAAACGCTAAAGATAAAGCCTCTGAGCTTATTTCAAGCACCTTGAAAACAAAAGGTTTGACAGCAGATGAGGCAAGTAAAGTTGCTAAAGAAGGGACTCCAACTATGCGCAAAAATAGTATGAAAGATAGCAATGAGACTCTTGATGCTTCAAGAAAAGGAGTGGATTCACTAAATAGTGAACGCAGCAATCTCAATGCTAACCAAGACCCGACAGCTAACAACAATTTTGATGGCGAGGGTGGTTGAGAGGATCTAGAAGAGGGTAATTCGCTAGTTGATAAATAGCCTATCAAACCTGATCATTATAAGAAATGATTAAGGTTAATAAGTACCTTTCGGTAGGCGAAACAGCAGAGATGCTTGCCGTCTCTGTTCCCACTATTCGTCGTTGGCAGAAGTCTAGAAAAATTCAAGAATCACACCGTACTCTAGGCAATCACCGTCGATTTTCCATTAATTCCATCAGAGTTTTACTAGGTATAAATTTTGAGAGGAAGATTGTTGGCTATGCTCGTGTTTCGAGTCATGACCAGAAAGCCGATCTGTACACTCAAGCTGAGTTACTTATGGGTTATGGTTGTGATGAAGTAATCACCGATCTGGATAGTGGGATGAACTGCCGAAAGCGTGGCCTCATTAAGTTACTTAAGCTAATTGTGTCGGGAAAAATTGAGAAACTAATACTCACCCACCACGATAGACTGCTTTTTTTTTATGATTTTTGTAGACTTATAGAAAAATGCGAAAAAATTTTGTGGGTGCTTTTTTAGCTCTCATTGTTTTACTACAGACGCCTTTAGTTTTTGCTGATAACCGTATTAACATATCGGTTACTTGTCCCGCTGAGGTTGAAGAACTGTATAAGCCTATTTCAAGTCGAGTGTTTTTGGCAATGTTTGGCTCAGAAGGGTCGATACGCTCGTTTTATAACACCGATTTATCTGATAAGCAGAAAGATGTTATATCAAGTATGACAGTTTCTGAGAGGTCTGCATGCGCTGCACCAATGCCCGTTGAGACCGCAAATACTATCGCTAACACTCTTAGGTATCTTTACATTGTTACTGGTGTGTTGTGGCTAGTTATGTTTTCAATGTATGCCTTCGACTCATCTTACCTTTCACAAAACCGTAACACAGAACAATCAGCCTCAAAAGAGTCACCTGCAATCACCATTTTAAGATCAATTCTCGTTGTGGCAGTGACTTTGCCTTTCTTGGATTGGATTGTTTCTCCGTTTGTCGATAATGATGAGGCACTTAAAGAGAAGGGCGAGAGTAGTGTCTACGATTATTCTATATTGCATCAGTTAATGTTTATTGGGGTAGGCAAAGCTATTAGTGTTGCCGAAGATATTGATGGAAAACTTAAGCAAAGATATGTCGCTAGCAACCCAACTTATGTAATTCCAGACCCAGATTACCCACAGGATACTGGCTCAAAAGGAATAATGTCTGTTGACGAAAACAAAGTATCCGCAATTCTGGATTTTGGTCTTTGTGTTGCTTTTGAAACGAATGGTGTTGCTCCAAACTTCAATGACATTGTTGAGTCTGTGACCAAGGATGGTAATAACTACAAATTACGTTTTACCTACACAAAGGGTAAGGCGGATTGTGCTCTTGATATACAGATGAAGAAAGATTTAGAAACCTTAAAGGTTGTTGAGTCACTCAAGGGGGACAAAGAACTTGGGTTTAAAATGGACTATAAGTCTCTTGAAAGTAAGACCTTCACTAGCCTTGCAAGAACGCTTGTTGATGTTTCTGTTGGGTACGCAGAAGGGTTGCTTTCAATCGTTAGCAGCGATTCTGATAGGATCTTGATGGATGATGGTAACGCTGCAAATCAAGTTGTCAATAAAGATATTAATACACTAAGGTACTGGACTGAGGCGTGTCCATTTACTAGAGATGAAGCAAAAAGGATAACTTCGCAATTTGCTAAGCCTGCTGATAACTATAAATCTACACATGCTTCAGTTGCCGAGTTTAGAGCACTTTCAGAAAAATGTATTGCTTACCTTGTGACCGCAAAACTGGCGTACCCAAAAAGTTTTGATGGTGACTTTACAAGTGAAGTGAGTCCTGTGTTCGGGGTTAAGCAGTTAAAGTTCGATGCTGCTCCTTTACTCGACGAAGATGGCAACTATAAGTTTAGTGATATCAGAAATTCCCGCCGATTGAGTGGCAGACAATACCAAATGTGCTCATATTCAACCGCTGCTGGCAATACTAATTCGCCGGAAGATTGCTTAAAGAGTGTCTGTGGATTGGTTGACTCAAATGCTGTGGTAACTGGTTTATTTGAGTGCGCGGCGTTGGTTCATATTGAGAAAAATGCTTCATTGAATAGATATTACGATTCATTAGGTTTTGTCGCAACGCCAGCGACTCTTCTAACGAGATTAGGGCGTGGTGAGATTTCCTCGGCACCTCAGGGGGTTATTTATAGCTTTAAAGCTGAATATGCTGGTGATGTCAGTCCAGAAGTCCCTTTATATGGGTTTTATAAAGATATGACAAATGTCGATGTTTCCATGTTTTCTCCTGCGTTCAAGGGAACAGATTACGGATATGACGGCGTTACGGTTATTCAGAAGTCACCTTTTGATGAAATATTCCAATGTTTGATTAACCCATCAAGGGTAATTACAAACAAAGACTTAGTCGGTGATGAATATTTTAGGGTTTGCGAACACCCGATTAATGAGGTTCATAACTTCGGAATGTACTTGTTAAAAATGTACGCTGGTTATCTAGCTGGGGTAGGCTCGAAACATGCGCAAGGCGCTTATGATAGCTACATCGAAAAGAAAAAGAAGATCAAGGTGGCAAGTGACGGCTCTATAAAAGGTGAAAGTCCATCGACTGTTATCTATAAGCCGATTGAAGCAAATAAAAAATCAAAGAATGAAACGAAAGCTAAGCAAAACCCATGGAACAAGGCATTAAATTCTCTTTTCGGGATGTTAGCTTCAGGGAGCGCAATCTTTTTAGGAGGGAGCCTTGTATCTATGGTTGTTGAAGGTGAGGCATTAACTGTTCCCCACTTCTTAGCTCCGTTCTTGGGTAAAAATAATGACGAGAACCCTTACTGGAGTGATCCTAGAGGTTCCTTCACGACTGCATCTGTTGTTGGTGGTTTTGCAATGGGATACTTGGTTAGTGGTAACATCAAGATTAAAGATGGCGCGAAACCCTCAAAAGCTCAAGAACAAGCAATGAGTATGAGCGCCACAACTACAACAACCATAGGTATGCTAATACTTTCATTCGGCTTTATTGCTGCATTTATCATCCCTCTTGTTCCTGCGGCGATATTTTATTCGGCATTCATCTCTGTGCTAGTAAACTTGTTGGCTATGGTGTTTAGCGCAAACTTCCACGTAATTTATGCTTTCGCAAATACAGGGAGCGACGTAAGGAAGAAATTGACTATATTATTCAACAAATGGTTGTTGATGATGCTGAGATTGCCTCTGTTGGTGGTTGGATTTTACTTGACTTACTCTCTGATGGTAACGGTTTTACCAAGCTTTGCAGAGGTAACCAATAATGTGATTACCATGGCGGGGCTTAACATTAAATTGTTTGGAGTGATCGATGTTAGTGGTTTTGTAGGTATGTTGCTTTCATACTTCATGTTCTTGCTATTCTTCTTCATTGTGATGTTTGCGACTTTCGACGCAATAACTGGGCCTTTTGAGTTAACTCGTGGTCTTGTTTTCAATGATGATAGTGGTGAAGCACTTGGTAAGTCAGATTCACATTCAAAAATCGAACAAAATCTCCAACTCTTCAAGAGTCTATAAATACTTCCGCCCACTTCGGTGGGCGGTCTCTTAAACACAAATCAATAATATGAAAAAGCTTTTTCTTTTTGCGGCTGTTGCTGCTACTTCTTTTGGTGCAGTCGCTAAGTCAGACACTATTGATGTCATGGTTATAAACTCGGATAGGATGGGTCTATCGAAGGGTAAAATTGAGCAACTTGTTAAGAGGAAGGTTGAGTACAGCAACAGGTTATTTCAAAGAAGCGACCTCCTAATTAACAGAGATTTAAAGAGAATAGATTATGTTTATGCGCCCATTAATTTCGGCAATCTGTATATGGAGGCGACATCACTTTCAATATCAGCGTCAGGGCTACCTTCATTGTTTGGGGGAGTTGGGTTCAGCGACAGTAACTTAGAGAAGCAAGTTTCTGATTGGCTCAAGAAGGATAGTGAAAACTATAAGGTGATATTTATTCCTAGAGTTAAAGAGTCTCTTGAGTGTGGAATGTCATTTAGCTCAAGCGAAATGAGCTTTAGTTTAATGTATCTTTCAGAAACAGGCCAATGTGCTAGTGATTGGCTTCTTGTTCACGAATTTGGGCATCAAGATGGTTTGGTTCACGAAGGGGAAGCTGATAGTCAGGCTGGGGGTAAGTGTGGGGCTAACCAAAGCCTTATGCATTCAGGGTTCAATGGAGATAGGGAGGTTTTATTTGGAAATCCTAATGAGTGTGCTGTTCCAAAAGTTGAAGGCAAACTTACTCCATATGAGGTGTATAAATTACGATCAGATAAAAACAAGAAGGGTGTCTATAAAGTAGTAGATCAGTACAAAGCACCTGTTGCGCCGATAGTTATCTCTGAGATCTATGAAGTAAATAACATGGATGTCTTAGGGAAGTTGATAATCTACAACCCTACTAGTAAAAGCATGAAAGGTCATTTGAGATTAATAGACTTAAATACACCAGTAAGTCTCAAGAATAAATCGTTGGTGTTGCCTGAGGTGATAACAGCGAAACCTAGCGGGGTAACTTACCACGAGGTAAGGACAACACGAGAAAAACTGCTTGGTTATGGAGCCAAGATGAAAATTTCAGCCGAATTCGATTGGCATTAAAAATGGCGAGCAGATGCTCGCCTTTTCTTTTGGCTAGAAACTCATGCTAACGCCTAGGTAGAAGCCATCACTTATCATTCGACGATCTTCTTTTTCTGTGTATGGGACGCCACCAGCATCGCTACCATCCTCTGACGGTTCCGTTACTTTATGCACAGTGAATTCTTGATCTTGAATATCGCGACGGTAGCCAATTTCAGCACTAATGCTACGACTTCCTTTGTCAACAAACGTGTATCGTGCACCTAGCTCAGTAGTTGTTCCGCCACTAAAGCTTTCATTGTCTTCGTTGAAGCGTTTTTCAAAGCCTGAAAATAAAGTTAGGCCGTCAAACTGAGGTACTTTGTATGCTACGCCAACCGAAACATGAGGATCATAAGCGTTCCAATCTAGAGTTGCCTCGTCATCTTGCTTTCCGTGTCTTGCGTCATATCTCATGCTAACGCCAGCACCGTAATCAAACGATAAGTTTTCATTGTAATCGTAAACGTAGAATGCACGAATATCCGTATTTGTGTAAGCAAAAAGGTTGCTTTCTGCTTTACCTACCTGCACAAAAACGTTCGGTATATATCCGTCCTGAGTATGCAAAGTCGCTTTTAATAGATTGTTTTGAGAGCTAACGTACTGCTTACCAACAGTTTCGTGGTCTTGAAACCAGATTTTGTAATCGAGGCTTACTAGTGGGTCGTTATTTGTTTGTTTTACTTGTTCCGCTGCAAATGCGGGTGCCGACATAGCGGCGATCACAGTTAGTGATACTAGAGTGTTTTTCAGCATTTTCTTTACCATTTTTATGGGCTTGTTAGTCATTATATTGCCACAAGAGGGTGACGGCAACTCAAAAATTCATAGAAAAGATAGAGTTTGAGTCTTACTTAATCAATATCTATCCACTAAGATTTAATATAAAAAGCCACAAACATGTCAGATAAATCTAATAAAAATTTAAATGTTCAGGTTACTTTCGCTACACAGCCAAGCAAAGAATCTAATGTTTTGGATGAGGTGTCCGAACTGCTCTCTGGTATCGATGTGCCTGAGACTGAAGGTGATGAGGCATCTAGTTACCAGATACCTGAAAATGTGGTCAAGGATGATGAGATTCCTAAGGATGATGGAACCCCCCCTAAAAAACCTGAAAAAAACTCTTCCAAAAGCCAGAACGAGAAGAAGAAGGTTGAGGAAGTGAGCAAGGATAAAAATATCGATGCACCGACCTCAGAATTGACTCCAAAGACAAAGAAAGAAATTGAGGCCGCAAAAAGGCCATCAAGGTTGCAAATTGCCTTATCCGTAATGGCTGTGTGTTGGTCTATTGGCCTTGGGGGAGTCGCGCTATATTTTGCCATGAACGGGCAAGACCATGGTCAAAACGCGCAGCTTAGGCAGCAAGTAAGTGATTTATCCACCCAATATAATGATGTTCAACAAGAACTATCGGAAGCTAAGGTTAAAATCAATGAAGTCCTGATTCGCAATGGAGAGCTTACCTCTTTGCTTGCTGAAGCCACGTTAGAGGCTCAAGAAAAAGAGCAAAGCTTTGCCTCCAAGGATGCGCTTACCGAGCTTAAAGGTAGAGTTGATTCACTTGATGTTATTGCGGATGGTTTTTCTGCTGTTTTGGATCGGGTTTCAGAACTTGAGGTACAAACCGATAACAGGATCACCGAATTTTTCCAATTGGCAGAAGCTCAAATAAAACTTGGTCTAAGCAATCAGTCAAAATCTACCAATAAATGGGTTATTGGGCAGCTTGATAAACGGGGTGACCTGATGATTAAGCAAATAGGTCATGTTGTAGCGGAAGTTAAAATTGACAGTGAGAGACAGCAAAGAGAGATTATTGTTTTAAAGACTAAGCTCGAACAATTGAAAGAGTTAAGTTTTGCCGTCAAGGAGGTTCGTTCGGAAGTCAATGAATTGAAAAGATATGTGGATGCTGAGTCATTGAAGGCCATGTCATACAAAGTTGAGTCTCTTTTGAAAAAGGTTGAGTCATTGAGTGGAATTTAGCCAATTGATAAGCACAATCTATTAACTCCTAAAAAATTTTTTTCTAAAAAGGGTAGGTTATTTACTAACTTACCCTTATTTTTTGTTCTAAAAGTTTCTATTTTTATAGTAATTGACTAAAAAAAAATTATGACGAAATCATGAAACGAGTATTCTTCGAAGAAATCCACAACGGCAGTTTACCGATAGTAGACATCAAAAACGCTGGTTTTGACCTTATTGTCTCTACCTCTGATGGGCAAGTGTTACGTGTTGAGAATGGATTAACTGACCTTGTAACCAACAGAGCAAAAGTTACTTTTGCGAACGGGAGTGTGGTTGATTACAAGTCTTTGATTGAGAAATTCATTGTAGACAAAGAAAGTATCAAAACTCTTGATATCAACTTTATTGGTGACTCAGAGAATAGCCTTGCAGCAGACAAGGAAGGTACTGGCGTCAAAGAGGGTGCAATCAATGAAGTTACCTTTGCTTTAAAAGAAATCCTAGATGCTGCTGAGTCCTTTAACTTTGAGGGAAACTCTCCTCAATTATCAGAAGAGGAGATTCAGGCTGCCCTCAAAAAGGCGATAGAAGATGCGAAGGCAACTAAAGAAGTTGCAGAATTAGAAGATGTGAAGCCTGCTTCTGAAGAAAGCACTGAAGAGGCTGAAGGAGAAGAGGAAAAGTCTAAAAACACCTCTAGTAGCGAAGCAAAAGAACAAGCTGAGCAAAATAGCGACCAACTTGAAGGTATGAAAAATGATCTTAAAGGTGAAAAGGTCGATCCTAATGACAATACATCTAAATTAACTGGCGAGTACGAAACACCCCCACCAGTTGAGAACAACAACTCTTCAAGCAGTTCAGGTAAATACGACACTGAAGGCGAACCAAAAGAAGAAGAAACTTACGAATTCAAAGTTTCCCTTAAGGCTGACTCTGATTCTGGATCAAAGGGGGACTTCATTACCAATGTGGGTGAGCCAGTATTTGCAGGAACAGGTATTCCTACATCTGTCGTAACCATAAACATCAATGGCGTTGATAACTCAACAACTGTCGATGGTGAAGGTAACTGGGTGTTACCACCTATCCCTAAGCTAGATGAGGGGGAGTACTCTTACAGTGCGAAAGATACTGCTGGAAACAAAGTAAGCGGCACGTTGGTTATTGACCAAACAAACACACTCACACATGATCTTCAAAACGACACAGGTGTTAGCGATAGCGATAATATCACCCAAGATAGTCGCTTGGTTTTTGTTGGAAAAACGGATGCTGGAGCTGAGGTCATCCTTAAGATCAATGGCAAGGAGTACAAAGCGACCGCTAATGCCAACGGTGATTACACGGTTAAAGTGACCGATTCGCTACCTGATAATACATTTGACTACGAAATTATATCTACTGATGTGGCTGATAACGAAATTTCTGAAGCAGGAAAAGTAACCGTTGATACCAAGATAGATGCGAGTGTCGCTCTGTCTGAAGAAAATGATAGTGGTGCTAGCAACAGTGATGGAATTACGAATCACAATGAAGATATTACATTTGTTGGCAAAATAGAGCAGGGCGCAACTGCGTTTTTCGATTTCAATGGGATTAAATACCCAGTTCAGATCCAAGAAGATGGTTCTTGGAGTGTCACGATACCAACTCTTCTTGACGACAAGTCCTATGACTACAAGCTGGAGGTGACTGACCTTGCTGGTAACCATGAGGTTATTTCAGGTCAAATTGTTGTCGATACAACCACTTCAGTGTCTGGTGGGTTAGATAAAGCTTCTGATACGGGTAAATTCAATACCGACGGAATAACCATGGACACCAAGCCTTATTTTTCAGGTGAAGGTGAGCCGAAAGCAACCGTTGTGGTAACCATAAACAATCGAGACTACCAAACCGTTGTTGGTTCAGATGGAAAATGGAAGCTTCAAGTAACAAACGAATTACCTGATGCTGAATTGCCATACACTATTGTGATTACTGACCTTGCGGGTAATAAACACGAGATTGGTGACAAAATCGTAGTCGATACTGGTGTTACGGTAACTGCTCATCTTCAAACCGACACAGGGATAAGTGACAGTGACAATATCACAAAAAACAAAAACAACGTCATTGTCGGTAAGGCTGAAGAGGGCGCCAGTGCCACAATTACAATTACAGGTCTAAATGGCGGAAAACCTTTCCCATTGGAAGTAAACCAAGAAGGGACATTCTCATTTGAAACAGGTGACCTTCCAGACTCAACATACGAGTACACCATCCATGTGACAGATAAGCCTGGTAACGAGGCTTCATTAAAGCAATCGTTCACCGTTGACACTACAACATTTGTTGAAGGTGGGCTTGATGCTGCTTCAGATTCAGGTAAAAGCAATACCGACTCAATCACCAATATTGATAAGCCGACTATTTCAGGTCGAGGTGAGTCAAAATCGACGATCATCCTCAAGATAAACGATAAAGAATACTCTGCGAAAGTTAGCAGCGATGAGCGATGGGCTATTGATATCACCGAACCCCTTCCTAACGGATTGGTAAAATACGAGGTGATAGCTACTGACGTTGCAGGTAATACTGCGAGCTTTGAGAAATCGCTAACTCTTGATACTAAAGCCCCGACTAACGTGACCATCACTCTTGATAACGATTCTGGTGAAACTAGTACTGACTGGATAACAAACAGCCGACAGCCAAAAATCTCAGGTACAGTAGAAATTGGTGTCAGTGTCGTTTTGGTTGTCGATGGTCGTACATTTGACTCAGAGAGCGGTGTTCTCGTGGAGAACGGCACTTGGTCGTTCACATATCCAGATGAGCTATCAGACGGCACTTTCGATGTGAAAGTTGTAGCTACTGACAAAGCAGGTAACGATTTTGTCATTGAGAAGGAAATTGTTATCGATGGGACGACTCATATCTCTGGTGGACTTGATTCAGCATCTGATTCAGGCGCGAGTAATTCAGATAAGGTTACTAATGTTAATAACCCTAAATTTAAAGGATTGTCTGAAGAAAATTCGCAGGTGAAGCTTAACGTTGGCGGCAAAGATTATGTCGTAAAATCTGATGACCAAGGACAGTGGTCTATCCAAGTAGATGAGCTTAGTGAAGGTTATCATGTCGTAACAATGACGGTTACTGACATAGCAGGCAACACAAAAACCATTAATGAAACTATTGTGATTGACACAACTGATCCAGTCGAATCCACAATTAGTTTAAAGAACGATTCAGGGAAGTCGGCAAGCGACTTCATTACGAAAAACAATGTTCCATCACTACAAGGTCAGGCTGAGCCAGAGAGTTCAGTGGAAATCATTGTGCGATTCCAAAATGGTGCAGAGTACAAATACAAAGAGCCTGATGTTGTGGTTGATAAACAAACAGGTGAGTGGAGCTTTGTTTCTCCTATCAAATACCCTGATGGTAGCCACGAAATATTTGTGCTTTCCACTGATGCAGCAGGAAACACTTCTGAAAAATCTCAGACAATCATTGTTGATACGCAGATTGAGTTAACGTCGCAATTAGATCCATTGTCAGACTCTGGAGATAAAGGTGACCGAGTTACCAACAACCAGACGCCAACCATAAAAGGTACAGGTACGGCTGGAGACACTGTAACACTCACAATCAATGGCAACTCATTTTCCTCAATTATTAGGGAGGATGGAGAGTGGTCTATTACAGTATCAGATACACTTCCTCTTAGCCCAGATCAGGCTTATGAATACAAAGTTGTTGTTATTGATGCTGCAGGGAACACAACTTCTAGAACAGACAGAATTTTTATAGACACTGAGACCAAAGTCTCTGGTGGGCTTGATAGTACCAGTGATAGCGCGGCGATAGACGGCATCACCAATGACAACACGCCAAAATTTAGCGGAGAGGCAGAGCCTTCTGCCGTTGTTGTTCTCGAAATTCACGGAAAAAGATTTGAGACTGTTGCGGATGAGGGTGGGCGCTGGTCTATTCAGCTTAATACGGCTCTCTCTGACAGTGACTATCCGTACACGATCACAGCAACGGATAAGGCTGGAAACACACATGACATCAGCGATGTAATCACGGTTGACACTAAAACCAGTGTTTCAGGGGGACTAGATCCAAATTCAGATAGCGGAAACACTGACGGGTTAACAAACATCAACAAACCTTTCTTCTCAGGAAAGGGAGAAATTGGCAGCACAGTAACCGTTACGATCAACGGAAAAGACTACCAAGGGCTGGTGGATGAGAACAATAACTGGAAAATCCAAATCACAGATGCTCTCCCTGACGACGGATACACCTATCAAATCGTTGCCGTAGATGTTGCTGGGAACAAAGCAACGCTTCCTGAAGGAAACATTCAGATAGACACTAAAACTCAAGTCAGTGGTGGTCTAGCGGCTGGTTTTGACTCGGGAAGTAGTGACAGCGACAGGTTAACAAAGTTTGATTCACCTAAATTCTCTGGTTCAGGGGAAGTTGGTGGAACAGTGACCATTACCATAGATGGTCGCCAATACTCAGCACAAGTGGATTCTACAGGGCAGTGGGAGATTGAAGGAATTCATAACCTTTCTGACGGAAAACACCCGTATGAAATTAGCACCGTGGATGCAGCGGGGAACAAAGAAAGCATTAAAACAGACTTAACTGTTGATACAACACCGCCAGAATTTACACCTGCAAAACTTGAAAAAGACACAGGATCAAAAGATAACGACATGATCACCAAAGAAGGTCAGCTTGTTTTTGTGGGGCGTGTTGCTGAGGTTGGAACAACGATTGAACTTAGTATCGACGGAAAAGTATTTAGGACTCCGAATGATATTTCTATTGAGCCTGATGGTTCTTGGAGACTTGAGCTTCCTGAAGCATTAGCTGAAAACCTTAATGGTTACAACTTCAAGATCACTTACACAGATTCGGCGGGTAACCCTGCTGTTCAGGGTGGTAAAGTAATCGTAGATACAACCAACAGTATTACTGGTGGATTAAGTGTATCTTCGGATTCTGGTGACAAAGGTGATAAAACAACCAATATCACTAAACCAACGATTTTTGGTCACACTGAAGCTAATGCAAAAATAACACTTTTAATCGACAACAACGAATACTCTACGTTTGCAGATGGCGACGGGAATTGGAGGGTTCAGGTAGGCCATAATCTTAGTGACAAGACTCACCAGTATACGGTGATCTCGAAAGATGTTGCTGGCAACAGAGTTGAATTTAATGATGAAGTAACAATTGATACAGCAGCATCATCACTATCAAGTATCTTCCTTGATAACGACTCAAAAATCAAAGGGGACTGGGTAAGCAAAAATGCTGATCCTCAGTGGAGTGGTACGCTTGAGAAAGGTACTGAACTGACAATAACTATTGTTGGTGCAGGCAAAACTATCGTGCTTCGCTCTCCTGATGATTTCTCCGTAGATGCGGAAGGTAACTGGACGACTTCTTTGGGTCAAAGTCTCGATGACAGTAAATATAAAGTTACTTTTGATGCGGTTGACCGTGCGGGGAACCCATCATCAATCACTCATGACCTTGAGATTGATACATCAATCACTCTGTCTGGTGGCCTAAGCGCGACTTCTGATAGCGGTGAAAGCTCATCAGACCAAATAACATCAAATAACACGCCTCTTTTCCGAGGCGAGGGTGAGTCTGGTGCCGAAGTAACACTGTCGATCAACGATACAGAGTACTCAGCAACAGTAGATGTAGATGGACGCTGGTCTATCAATATCATCAACGAGATCCCTGACGGTGTGTACCCAGTTGAGATATCAATTAAAGATACGGCAGGTAACGAAAAGTCTTTATCAGTAACCAATGTAACGATTGATACCACCGATTCTGTTATTGAGTCTGTAAAAATGACTACAGATACTGGTTCGAGTGCAGATGACGGTATAACTAAAGAAAGTAGCCCAACTTTTGTTGGCAAAACTGAGCCAAATACGAGGGTTGTTTTTGAGATCGCTGGACAGAGGTACGAAATACCTGAGAGCAGTATAGACTCAGAAGGAAACTGGAGCTTCTCACTTCCAGTTGAACTGCCTGACAACTCGTACTCATGGAGAGTCGTTGTAACAGATAAGGCAGGTAACACCTCTGAGCAAAGCGGAAATATCAAGATAGACACGGTTAATACACTAACTGGTGGGCTTGCTAAATCAAGCGATACTGGATCGTCGTCTACAGATAAGCTTACGAATGACAAAAACCCGAAATTTGAAGGAACTACCGAGGCGAAAGCTGTAGTAACAATTCGCTTCTCGAACGGAACTGAGTACAAAACTATTGCTGGGGATGACGGAACTTGGTCTATTGATGTCACTGACGGTCTTACTCATGGGCGTCATGAATATGAAATTACATCAGTTGATACCGCAGGTAACGACAAGAGCATTAAGAGTTTTGTAGATATCGATTTACAGGCTCCAGATGTAACCATTAATCTGGTCAATGATACAGGCTCTAGTACAACCGATGGCATCACGAAGAGTCGTACACCAATATTTAACGGGACTTCTGAGGCAGGCGCATCTATCGAGTTAACGATCGATAACATCACATACGGCGAACCTGCTGTTAAGGTTAATGCAAACGGTGAGTGGTCTTTTGTGCTACCTATTGAGTTAGATGATAGTGAATACCGAATTGATGTGGTTGCAATCGATCAGGCTGGGAACAAAACTGAAGAAACACTCAATATCGAGATTGATAATTCCGTGTTCTTGAACGCGAATTTGAAAGCAAGTTCCGATACTGGTGCTGATAGCACTGATGGAATAACAAGTGACCAAACGCCAGAGTACGAAGGTTCTGCTGACGCAGGCTCAACCATCACCTTAGCGGTAAATGGAAAAAGCTACACAGCTATTTCTGACGAAAATGAGCGCTGGCAACTTGCTATTACAGACCCTCTCCCAGAGGGGAATCATACCATCACTATTACTGTTGAGGATAAGGCGGGTAACACTAAGTCATTCCAAGACGAGATCACTATAGATAGAACCGCAGAGTTGAGCGGTGGGCTTAATGTGTCTAGTGATTCAGGTATAAGTAATAGCGACAAAATCACAAGTGATAAGTCGCCACTGCTTACAGGATTATCTGAAAAAGGCGCGGTAGTAACCGTGACGATCAATGGCGTTTCTCAAAGCGTTGAGGTTAAAGATGATAATTCTTGGGCTATCCAGTGGGATGCTGATCTCCTTGATGGTCGCCATAAAATAGAATTTAGCGTACTTGATATAGCGGAAAATACTTCTTCTTTCATCGAGTACGTCACTGTAGATACAAACAAGCCAGATGTTCCAAAAGTAACATTGGTTAACGACACAGGACTAGACCTGTCGGACAACATTACAAATCAAAACCGCCCTGAATTGGCTGGTGTTGTTGAGGATGGAGAAAGAGTTACATTAATAATTGACTCTGTTACATACCGTTCTCCAGACGACATTACCATTAATGAATCAGGAGAGTGGTCTTTCCGTGTGCCTGTAAATCTAGACGATAAAGAGCATCAATACACTGTTATTGTGGAGGATCTTGCTGGCAACAAAAACCAAGTGAATGGTTCAGTTACAGTAGATACAAAATTCACAATGACTTATGAGCTAGATGCTGAGTCTGACTCAGGTATCAAGGGTGATTTTAAGACCAATATCCAGACACCAACCTTCAAAGGCCAAGCTGAAATTGGTGCAAAAATCTCAATAGAGATCAATAGCAAAACCTACGAGGTAATTGCTAATGAGGATGGTTCATGGGAGCTAACAATTGATACTCCACTTCCGCATGGTGATCATAACTATGTAATTAAAGGAATCGATAAAGCGGGTAATGAGGCTGACTTCAAAGGAAAGATTTCAATAGATATTGAAACTGAACTTAGAGGTGGTCTTGATGAAAGCAGCAACTCAGGTGATCAATCGGATTTAATCACAAACTCGGAAGTTATTAAGTTCTCGGGTACAGGTGAAGCGTGTTCTAAGCTGACAATCAGTATCGGTGGAAAAACATACGAGCCTAGCGTTGATGCTTACGGTAGATGGGAATTCACTGTTCCTGATACCTTAGATGAAGGGAATTTCCCTTATGAGATAATCTCCATTGATGCTGCTGGGAACGAAGCGAAACTTGCAGATACTATCGAAATTGATAGAACTAACTTTGTGTCAGCAGAGCTTAAAGAAGGCTCTGATTCAGGTGTAAGCTCAAGTGATAATATCACCAACGTGCAGCGTCCAACCTTTATTGGTAATACTCAACCTAACTCTGAAGTTAAGTTAATCATCAATGGCTCAATTACTTACACAATAGATGTGAATGAGGATGGTTCATTTGAGTTCCAAATTCCTTCGGAGCTACTAGCGGGTAACTATAACTATGTTTTCGAGTCTGTAGATGCGGCTGGAAACAAGGTTGAAGATACTGGGCTTTTGGTTATCGATAATTTCGCTGAGTTAACTGGTGGGCTAGGTTCTGCCTCAAACTCCGGTGATAAGACTGATAAATTAACAAATTTCAATAAGCCTACTTTCTCAGGAACTGCTGAAGTGGGTTCTGAAATAACACTTAAGATCAACGAAAAAGAATACCAACTTACTGTTGGTGCAGATAAGACTTGGTCTATCACTTTGCCGGAATCGGACAAACTGGATGACGACACTTATCAGTACACTATATTCGCGACGGACAGAGCGGGTAACACAAGTAATATCGAAAATGAGGTCACCATTGATACTGTAGTTGAGTTGGCAGCTAATATGACAACAGACACTGGCTACAGCCCTACTGATGGTAAAACTCAGGAGAAGAATCCGTCATGGAACGGAACCATGGAGGTGGGTGCGGCAATTTCGATTACCTTAAACAACAAGACATACGACAGTAAATCAGGAATCACTGTTAACCAAGACGGAACTTGGTCATTCACCTTGCCTGCTGAGGATGCATTATCTGATGGCGACTACCTATGGGTTGTGAACATCACAGATGATGCAGGGAACGAAAACAAAGTAAGTAAGATAGTGACAGTTGATACGACAGCACCAACAGACTTGACAGTAGAGCTTATTAACGGTTCTGTTTCGGATCAAAGTATTACGAGCACTAAGATTCCGTCATTTGGTGGGTTATCTGAGGCAGGAACTCAAATTAAAGTCAAAATTGATGGCGTAAACCAGCCAGATGGCCTTGTAACTGTTAATCCAGATGGAACTTGGCAGTTTGTCGCTGGTGGCGAAATGCCTGACGGCAACTACCTGTTCGAGTTTATCTCGATAGATGCTGCTGGTAACCGTCAGGTTATTAAGCATGATCTTGAAATAGATACTTCTACGGAGGTAGATGGAAGACTAGATTCAAGTACAAACACAGGTACAACGATAGACCAAATCACTAAATCTGAGGACATAATATTCAGTGGTGAGGGCGAGTCTGGATCGAAAATCGAAATCGAAATCGAGTCTAAAACCTATGAAACGGTGGTGGAAGAAAATGGCAAATGGTCATTTATGTTGCCAGATCGTCTTGATGAAGGTGTGTTTGAGTATGTAATTACTGCAACTGATAAAGCCGGAAACACGGATACCGACCAAGGCCAAATTGAGGTTGATAGAACCAACACAATTGATGTTGCGTTCAAATATGGGTCGGATAGTGCCGACAAAACAGATGGTATTACCAATGTTAAGCAACCTACCTTTGTCGGAACAACGCAAAGTGGATCTACTGTTACGTTAATCATTAATGGCAGCACCTCTCACAATGTTTCGGTTAATCCTGATGGCACATTTGAATTCCAAATCCCAGAATCGCTTGACGATGGAGACTTCACTTATGAATTCATATCAGTGGATGTTGCTGGTAACCGAGTGACAGAAGAAGGTAGCTTCGTTATTGATACTGTGTCTGAGTTAACATGGGAATTAAGCTCTGATTCAGACAGCGGGGTATCAGGAGATAAGAAGACTAATGATCAAACGCCAACTTTTGAGGGATTAGCCGAAGTTGGTAGTCAAGTGGCACTTGAGATCAATGGGAAGCAGTACACGGTGACTGCTGACGCGGATAAATCGTGGTCTATCGAGATACCAGAAGCAGATAAGCTTCCTGCTGGTAAGTGGGATTACACCATCACTTCAGTTGATAAAGCGGGTAACCCGAAAGTTATTGAAGATTACGTCACTATCGATATCAACTCATCTGTGACTGCTGAATTACTCAATGATACAGGATCAGACGGAAGTGACGGTATCACTCAGTCTTCTATTCCTCAGTGGCGAGGAACCATGGAAAAAGGTTCTACGATCACTCTGACTATCAATAACAAAACATATACCGCTACAAATGGGATTGTTGTTAACAGTGATGGTACTTGGACATTTACTTTACCAAGCGCCGATGAGCTGGCAGACAAAAAATATGAGTGGGTTGTTCGAGTCGTTGATGAGGCGGGTAACGAAGCTGAACATCGTGATGTCATAACGGTTGATACACAAGCTCCAACTGAGTTAACGGTTAGTATCCTAAATGGGACAGTGGAAGACACTTCGATCTCAGGAGAGAAGACGCCAACATTTGGCGGAAACTCTGAAGCGGGAACAACCATTAGCGTCAAAGTAAATGGTGCCTTACAGCCAGACTCGCTTATCACAACAAACCCAGACGGTACTTGGAATTTTGAAGTCGGTGCTGGACTTGACGATGGTGACTATGTCTTTGAGTTTATTTCAACTGACACTGCTGGGAATAGTCAGTCTGTTAAGCATGAATTAGAAATTGACACTGTAACTACGGTTACTGGTGGGCTTTCATCAACTTCAGATTTAGGCGATAAGAATAATGATGGCGTGACCTCATCAAAAGAATTGGTCTTCAAAGGAACAGGTGAGCCAGATGCGAAAATAGTGTTACTCATCGACGGAAGAACCTTTGAAACAATTGTGGGCGCGGATAAGTCTTGGACGATAGATGTTGGTGAGCTAGATGGCTCTAACAACAATCGCTACGACTACACGATTACGGCTACTGATAAGGCGGGTAACGAAGCTACTGAGACTAACTTTATTATCGTTGACACTGTTGCGCCGACCAACCCAACCTTCACGCTGGATGCTTCTAGTGACACTAGTACTGCTGGTGATTGGATTACAAAATCTGAAAATATCGTGATTAATGGTGTTGGTGAGCCAGACTCAGAGCTAATAATTAAGATTGGTTCAAATACCTATGATTTGGTTGTTCCGGCTAATGGTCAATGGACTTTAGATTTGGCTAATTACCCAGAGGGTACACATAAGATAACCGTTACATCAAAAGACTTGGCAGGTAACGTTGCTTCGCATGAGGAGACCCTTGTTGTGGATCGTTCAATAAACCTTGATGGTAGATTGGATAAAGATTCTGATACTGGTATCTCTAGCACAGATAACTACACCAAGACTGAAAGACCAGTGTTCTCAGGAAGTTCAGATCCGAGAGCAGTTATTACCGTAACGATAAAAATGTCAGATGGTAGCACCATTAATTTGGATGCAGTCGCAGATGAGACAGGTTTGTGGAAGACAGACCCGAACCAGTACGGTGCTGACCTCGTTAACGGGACATATGAGTATACGGTTCATGCGATTGATGATGCGGTGAATGAAACCTCATTCAATGATAGTTTTATCGTAGATAGAACGATTTCAATGACGCTTAAGCTGGATGATTCTACAAACTCTAGCGACACAGAAGATTTGCTCACTAACTTCGAGAAACCAAGGTTCTCTGGGGTTGGTCAGCCAAACGACAAGATTACTGTATGGGTAGAAAACTCTTCTGGTGAGGTCGTTGAAACAATAAGTTCGACAGTTGCCTCTAACGGTAGCTGGACGGCAGACGTCCAATCATCACTAACAGATGGTGACTACAAAATCACAGCACAGGCCGTCGATAAAGCGGGAAATAGTGTTGCGCATGAAATTAACATCACTATCGACAGAACACCTCCAACTATATTGGAGGGTGGACTTGATGACTCTACGAACACAGGTTCTTTAAATGACAACATCACAAAGAATAACGTTCTTAAATTCTCAGGACAGGTTGAAGCTGGTTGTACAGTAAATATCGTAATTGGAGGTAAAACCTATAAGGCGATAGTTAACCCTGATGGTTATTGGTCATATCAAATGACTGAGGAGACTCCAGACGGTAATCATCCTTACACCATTGTGGCAACAGACCCTGCTGGTAACAGTACAGAAATCAGCAAGAGTGTAACAGTTGATAGAACTATTAACTTCACAGGTGCGCTAGAGCAAAGCTCTGATACGGGTGAGGATGCGACTGACTACATAACAAAAGAGACACGCCCAGTGTTTGCCGGATCGACAGATCCATTGTCTACCGTGGTGGTTCGCCTCAACATAGTGCCAGCTAAGACGATCAGTGTACAAGCGGATGCGGACGGAAACTTCTCTATTAACTTAGGAGATCTCTTCGGAGAGGGCGCTCAAATTCCAGAAGGCGACCATAGCTTAACTTTCATCGCGACTGACCCTGCTGGTAACGAAGACTCATTCAGTAAAACACTTGTTGTTGATACAACCAAGCCATTAGGTTTGACCGTTGAGTTGTCAGACGGCTCTGACAGTAACATAAAAGGTGACTTTATCACCAACGACAATACCCCTGTTATTGGAGGTAAAGTTGAAGTTGATGGTATTAGCCTTAAAGTTCAGATTGATGGAAAGAACTACGACGTTGATATCAATCCAGATGGTACATGGCAGTTCGCGGTGCCTGAAAGAGAAGATGGTACGCATCCGATCAAAGTTATCGCGGAAGATAAGGCGGGTAACCGCAATGTCATTCAAAAAGATTTGGTGATAGATACGCAAATCCCTGATGAGATTACAGGCCTACTATCTGCAAGCTCAGATAAAGGGCAATACATCAATGATGGTGTAACTAACATTAACCAAAACCTAAGCTTTGATGGTCAGGCTGAAATTAACGCTAGTGTTGTACTGGTTCTTTCAGATAAAACCTACACCGCTGCGGTTGATGCAACTGGTCACTGGTATGTAACGATTCCAGACTTAATCCCAGATGGTTCATATACTGCTGAGGTTCGAGTAACGGACAAGGCGGGTAACACGGGCGTAAAATCAATCCATTTTGAGGTTGATACTATCAAGCCAGAAATGAGTGATATAAAGCTAAAACCAGAAGATGATACTGGTTCTGATCAAACTGATGGGATCACGAATGTCGCAAACCCAACCATCGTTGGTTCCGCGAGCACAGATACGGCGAAAGTTTGGATCACAATCGATGGTACTTCTAAGAGTTACGATGCGGTTATAAATCCAGACGGTTCTTGGAGTGCTAAATTAAGCAACATCGGTGAAGGTGAGTTTACTTACACGGTACATGCGGTTGACGTAGCAGGTAACACCAACGAGAGCAGTGGTCACGCTATTACTGTTGATACACGAAATAATGTTGACGGTAGACTTGATGAAGGTTCTGATTCAGGTGCATCTAGTTCTGATGGCATCACGAATGTTCAGCGCCCAACATTTAGCGGTACTACGGATAGAGGTAACCAAGTATTCCTTGAGGTTAAAAACTCATCAGGTGATACCGTGTACTCTGACTTTAAGCAGGTGGATGGCACTGACTTTAGTTTCACTGTTGGTTCAAAACTCGATGATGACGACTACACATGGAGCATCATGGCTGTCGATAAAGCGGGTAACGCAGTTCCTGACGAAGGTAGCTTTACTATTGATACATCGAGCTATGTTACTGCTGGATTAAGTTCTGCTTCTGATACAGGCGAAAAAGGTGACAACATCACTAATTTGAAGAACCCAATTCTTTCAGGTGATGCGGAAGACTCAAGTGTAATCACAGTTGATGTAACTGGTAACTTTGGGGGATCTGTTTCAACGAAAACGTACACAACTAAAGCAAATGCTGCGGGTACATGGACGTTAACTATTCCTGATTCTGTTACTGATGGTCGCTATACGTATCAGGTGACAGCGGTCGATAAGGCTGGGAACACAAGTAGACATTTTGATGGTCATTTTGATGTAGATAGAATCCCTCCTTCTGTCGAGGGTAGTATTGTCACAGATAGTGGCGACCCAACAGATAAGATCACAAATGGTGTTCAGACTGGAGATAAGAAAGGTCATCTTGATTTTGCGGGTACGACTTCAGGTGGTGCTACTAATATTATCCTTACTGTTGCGGGTAGAACATACAATATTACGCCTAATCCAGATGGAACTTGGGAGTTTGTTGTTCCAGATAAGATTTCAGACGGGAAGTATACCTATACCTTTGTCGCTGAAGATACTGCTGGAAACAAGAGTGATCCTTACACTGAAGAAGTGACGGTAGATACCACGATTGATGGTATGGCGACACTTGCTCAAGAGTCTGACTCTGGCGAGCAAGGGGATAACTTGACCAACAAAACCAAGCCTATTATTAGCGGTAGTGGTGAAGCTGGCCTGTCTATCATTGCGACTATCTCAGGCGGTGGGTTAACGAACTTCTCACTGGGAAGAATTCAGGCTGACACTGAAGGTAAATGGACATTAAATATAGGAAATTATATCTCTGAGGGTCTTAGTGATGGCGGTTACGCGGTAACGCTATCAGCTACGGATAAGGCAGGGAATTCAGGTGACTTTACTTACCGATTCAATGTCGATACGACTCCTCCTGTTGTAAACCTTAATAAGTACAACTCTAGTGAGGTGACAACGGATAAACCGAAAATTTCAGGTTCTGGTGAAGTAGGTGCAACTGTTGTGTTAGTGATCGACGAAGAGACATTCTCTAATAAGGTCGCTTCTAATGGGCAGTGGGAGTTCTCAGGTGTCGAGATGCCTAGCTTCCCTGATGGCGCAGTTGAGTACCATGTTTATGCTACTGACAAAGCAGGAAACCGTTCTGAAAATGTCAACGACGTTGTAACCATCAACACGGGTACTTTCGTAGAAGGTGCGCTTGACGAAACAACGGACACAGGTGCTTTAAGCACAGATGGAATCACTCAAAACAGAACTCCAGCCTTCAAAGGTAATGGTGAAGCTAGTGGTGAAATCACTGTGGAGATAAGAGATGCTTCAGGCACGGTTATTAGAACTTACACAACTACCGTTGCTAAAAACGGTGTTTGGGAAGTCGTTGTGCCTGCTGATCAGCCACTAAATGACGGCGTATATAGCTATCAGATAAAAATCGTTGACTCAACGGGCAACGAAGCCTTTGTAGAGGAGAAAGATCTTGTTATCGATAACTCTGTTGCAATTGAATCCATTCACGGGTGGTCTGGAGCTTGGGGCGGTTTACTTCATGGCGACACTTGGTACTTAGCTTCGCAAGATAACCAAATACGTGGTGTTCTTGCAGGCAAAGAAAAAGGTGCTGAAATTAAGGTTGTGATTAACGGTCAAGCGTACGTTGGTGTTAGTGACAAGAACGGTAACTTTAACATCACGTTAAACCTCAAAGACGGTGTTTACGACGCTAAAGTGTATGTGAGCGACTTGGCGGGGAATACTACTGAGTCAAGCATTAAACTTGACGTAGACTCGGTGTCTGAATGGACACTAAACAACGATGACGATGTGAGTGGTGATCCTAAAAACTGGGTGGTAGCGACCTCTAGACCTACGTTTAGTGGTACAAACGATGCTGACAATGGTAACCGCATCCAAGTTAACTTTTACGGGGATACAGAGCTAACTTTTAAAGGAGTTGTGTCAGGCGGTTCTTGGTCTATTGTTCCTGATCAGGATGTACCAGACGGTACTTACTCATACCGAATCATCTACTGGGAAAAATCTGGTAGATGGATTGAACAGCGCGGAACTATCATCGTCGATACTGTTAACGAAGTAATGACGGTATCTGATCTTGATAAAGTAACAGATGCAGAGGGCAACTGGACTGCAACAAAAGTAACAGGATTTGGTGAACCTCATGCGAGTATCACTGTTACTCTCAACGGCGTTGAGTACACAACGAAGGTAAGCACTAGTGCTAAGTGGTCTATTGATTTGCCAATTACAGAAAATGGGAGCTTCAACTTCAATGTAAACTCAAAAGACCGTGCTGGTAATGAGGTGAATCTATCTGATAACCCTGATAACAAGCTAGTCGTAGACTTAATTGATAACTTGACTGTTGATGTCGAGGAAGGTGGTGCCTTCAATCCAACCGATAATCCTTTAACGGGTAAAGGTGATGCTGGTAACTCACTTCGAATCGTAATCACAGATGAACACGGCAACGTAATTGTTAGATACGCTGCGGTTAACTCTGATGGCACTTGGTCTATCAATCTATCAGCTCTTGCTGATGGTCAGTACTCTGTGAAGGTTATTGCTTCTTCGGATTGGGGAGAGAAAGAAATCACAACGACTATTAGTGTTGATAAAACGCCACCAGTAATCGAGGACGTTGAGCTAGATATTGATACAGGCTCTGACCCAAATGATGGTGTGACTTCGATTAAGTCGCCTACTTTCAGCGGCAAGGTTGAGGCTGGTTCGAGTGAAGTTACATTAACCATCGGTGGTGTGACTTATAAGAGCGGCGAGCACTTTGTTCTTCGTGAAGATGGTACATGGTCATTCACCGTGCCTGTAGAGCTTCCTGACGGTGAGCATATCTATAAAGTAACAGTGAGTGATGCTGTTGGTAACGAGTCTTCAATGAATGACAAAGTCGTTATTCAAAGCCAAGCACCTGTTATTTCGGATATTGCTATCGAAGGAGGCAATGATGCGGGTGGTAGCATAGTGACAAATAATGAACGCCCAGAGCTTTCAGGTCGAATTGATAGCAACTTGGTTAAGGTCTTTATCACAATTGGTTCAGTCACATTCGAGAGCGGAAAAGACTTCCTGATCATGGCTGATGGAACTTGGAAAATAGAGTTACCTGAAGGGCTTGGTGAGGGCGAGCATTCAGTTCAAATAAGAGCTGAGAGTGCATCAGGTATGGTAAATGATGAAACCATTTATTTTGAGATTGATGTGACTCCACCTCAGGGTACTGGGGCGCTAGATGCAACGGATAACTCATTCGGAGCTGAAGGCGTGATCACGAACAGTAGCCCAGTATTCTCTGGAGACTGTGAAGTGGGAGCAACAGTTCACGTCAACATCGGTAACCGAGTATACAAGTCTGTTGCTGGAAATGACGGCAAATGGGTGCTAGAGGTGCCAGACGTACTTCCAGATGACAAGTACCTGTACTTCATAGAAATGTTCGATGCAGCGGGTAACAAGACTCAAATCGACTACGACATGTTTAGAATTGACTCTACGCCACCAGCAATTGAATCAGTTCAGCTTGATACAGATACTGGCGCAAATGGTGCTGATGGTCTTACAGCAACAAGAACACCAACATTCAGCGGTAAAGTTGAGGCGGGTGCATCTGAAGTGACATTCACTATCGGTGATGTGACTTATAAGAGTGGAGAGCACTTTGATCTCAATGCCGATGGCACATGGTCATTTACCGTGCCTGTAGAGTTGGAAGATCGTGAGTACACTTACGAAGTAGTGGCGAAAGACCAATATGGTAATGCAACAACTAAGTCTTACACAGTAACAATTGATGCAACCAAGCCAATCTTCACGGATATGGCAATTCAAGGTGGTAACGACATTGATGGCACTTTAGTGACAAGTACAGTGCAACCTGAGCTTTCTGGTCGCATTGATATGGAATCCAGCAAGTTAACGATCACAATTGGTTCAGTAACCTATGAAAGTGGTACAGACTTCCATGTGTTCCCTGATGGGACTTGGAAAATCCTTCTTCCAGAAGGTCTTCCAGAAGGAAACCAAGTTGTTACTGTACGAGCTGAAACAGAGTCTGGCGCGGTAACCGAGGAAACATTTGAGTTTGAAATTGATGTGACTCCACCTGAAGGTGCAGGTCTGTTAGATGCGAGCGCGAATGAATTCGCTGGCGGAGACACAATTATCAACGGACGCCCTATTTTTTCGGGTACTGGTGAGGTTGGTGCAACGGTGACAATCACTATTTCAAGCAAACCATACTCTGCTGTTGTCGGAGAAGACGGAAACTGGTCACTCGAAGTGTCTGATACTCTTGCTGACAATCAGTACGTGTACGAGATTGAGATGACAGACCGAGCGGGTAACACTGCGCAAGTTGGTTACGGAATGGTAACGGTGGATTCCACAGCAGCCCCAGTTGCTCCAGAAACAACAACAGCTGACCCAATGGACTCTGATGTTAGCTTTGTAAGCGGAGAAGGTGTCGTGAGTGGTACAGGCGATTTCGGTGAGATCATCGAATTGTCGATTCAAGATGCGTCGCAAACTTACTACAGCGCTGAAGTTGATTTTGAAGGTAACTGGAGTGTCGCTATTACAGAAACATTGGAGGTGGGTTCTTACACTTACTCGGTATCAAAAACTGACCTTCAAGGTGATAGCGCTGTTGTGCAGCAAGGTTCGATGACTGTAACTGCTCCTGAGCAACCAGTGGAGGAAGGTTCAGCAATCGAAGTAACGCAATCGAATGATGAGTTGTTGCTTTCAGGTTTTGCTGACCATGATACGGAGGTGTTTATCACGGCTGATGGTATTGAGTCGAGCGTAATGTCGAGTGAGACTGGCGCTTGGTCTGCACCTGTTAGCGCGGATGCAACCGACGTTTCTATTCAAATGACCGAGGATGGTAAGTTAGTGAAAGAAACCGTTGATACGGGTACGGCGACAGCTCCAGAATCCAGTGAGCCAAATATGGCAACGGTATCTGGTGGTTATGAAACCGAGGAACCAATGGATGACACAATGTATTAACATCTATAAAAAACATTAAATTAAAAGCGGGTTGGATTTGTAGTCCACCCGCTTTTTTTTATACTCTCATATAAAATAAGTAAAAATGGATGACGATACTTTAGCGCCAATGGCGGATGCTTTGTCCGCGACATTAGCTGTTATTGTATTGCTTATTTGTTTCTTCATACTTGCGTCAGTTGTTGCTGTTTCAAAACAAATTGAGATTCAGAAAATTGGTGAACAGGAATATATAAAGCGCGAATTGGATATGGAGTTCGGTCATATATCTGTTGAGGAAGGAAAGTTACAGTTCTTTAAGAGTTTTGATAGCGAGCAAGACGCTGAGGTTATCACTAACTACCTGAATAGCGTGAAGGCGCTTTGCGGGGAGTGTGAGGCTTTTAAGGTTGTTTCTAACTATCCTGCAATTGATGTAAGCCAGCAACGGTCTCAAAGAAGAGCATTGAGCAATGCAATTAAAATGGTCCCTTTCATGCTAAAAAATGGGATGGATTATGAGCTTGAGTTATCAAGTGGATTTAACTTCTACTTTATAGATGTTCAACCTATAAAACCAGAATAGTTAAATGATAAAAACAGGGGCAATATATTAACTTAATTAATCAAGGTTGCTGAAAACCAAATACAAGAACGATACGTTTAAATATTTTTTCAAGGAGATTAAGTCTATAAAGATAAACAAAAAAATTACACAAAATGCATTATATTGGATATTTAATTTATGCGGCTGTCATAGCCTCATTCTTCTTCGTCCCAGCGGTACACAGTCTCGTTTCGATGTCGTACTCGTTGGCAACAGAAATCACAGTTGGCTGTTTAGCCGTAGCGGCATACCCACCTTTACAGTTCCTCATTTACCAAATTAGAGGCATGAGAGATCGTGTTTCTTTTGAGCGCATGTGCTCTGTCAGCCAAACCTGTGGTAACACCGTGGTTTCTTTGGGTCTGATTGGTACGTTCGTTGGTCTGACTCAGATGATTGAGAATATTGCGGGGGCTATCGGTGGTGAAGGTGGCAGTATTGATGAGCAGATTGCTCTTATCATGACCGCTATCGGTGAGTCACTCAATGCAATGTCTTTTGCCTTCTTAACATCGGTAATGGGTGTTGCAGCCTCTGTAATGATTTTCTGCGCGTCAGTGTACTTCAAGATGTACTTTGATAAATCTGATAAATCTGATAAATCTGAAGTAGTAACTGATGAGGTTATGCTAGAGAAGCTGAAGGCCATGGAGGAAGAGAATAACAAGCTTCGTCGTTACATGGGTCGAATCATTAAGTCTCAAATAGATCGTAAAGAGCTGGCATCTATCGTTATCAGTAACACCCTACAGGTTAAAGCTCTTACTGAGGCGTCAGGTAAACTGGCATCAAGCATTAACTCACAGGGTGAACTTAATGAGTCAATGATGACTGCCTTCAACAACTTCAAAGCTGATATTTCAAAGATTCAGAAGAGCCAAGACGCTATCTTGAAGTTTGAGGCGGGTAGTTACGAGAAGTTGACCAAGATTAACGAGGCAACGGACAACCTCAGTGGCACTCAAAAGGCCAATGCTTCAAAAATGCAGGAAGCAATAGGAGCAATAGCAGGCGGTTTACTTTCAATAAAGTCTTAAAAAAGTCACCAGAATTCGATAAAAAAGGAGGTCATTGACTTCCTTTTTTTTGTATTTTTCATAACAATCTTAGTGAATTTACTGAAAGCCAAGGGTTATAGTATTAATGAAAATTAAAGTTTTAGCGGCATCTGTCGCTCTTTTTTGCCTAAATTCAGGCACTGCACTCGCCGAAACGTCACTAAACGACTACATCGACCAATCCATTGGTAATTCTTACCTAATCAAGTCACTGATGTCTCAGCACGATGTTGAGAAAATCCGACTTGAGCAAGAGGATAAGTACTACCTACCAAGTTTCAAAATTGATCACACCACAAAGACACACATGGAAGATGGTAGTGACGAAGTGGGTATCGACCCATGGGATAACCGTGGTCATGAGTCTAATGTGAATCTGCGTAGTAATATCTGGCGCGACAACCATTCAGACGTATACAGCATGCTTGAGTCAAAAGCTGACGCATCAGGTATGAATGTAGAGATCGAGAAAAGTAATATCCGTGCTCAAGTAACTACCTCTGTGTACAACATCTTCCTATACGAGAGCTTAATTCGTGAAGGTGAAGACATCTTGAGGACAGCAAAGAAAATTGATGCTGACATTCGTAACAAGGTAAAGGGTGGTCTTGCTAAAGTCTCTGACCGCACTACCGCGGAAGTACTTATCACTGATATGGAAAACGCCATCCTAGCGACCAAGCTTAAAATCAAACAGCTTCGCCTTAACTTAGAGCAGGTGTCTGGTATACCTTATCCAGAAGATATGAAGATGGATATTGCTGCTGTGGATGCATTAATTGGAAAAACCAAAATTGGTGACCTCAATAACAACAAATCTCTACGTAAGAAAGCGCTAGAGGTGCAGGCTGCCAATAAGTCTATCGATACTGCGGATAACTGGATTAGCGTAGACCTATACGCGAAGACCAAGGCAGAAGACCTAACCTTTAACCGAACCGATAGTGAAGTGGGTATCATGGTCACCATGGATATCTTTAACCCAACTAACTACTGGAAAGAAAAGACAGCAACCTCGCAATACATGTCTGAGCAATACCTGCTAGACCAAATGCGTGAAGACATGAAACTCAGCTTAGAGTCTCAACTTTCTATCCTTGATAGTAACCGTCGCCTTCTTGATTCACAGCAAGACTCTATCAAGATCAAGAAAGACCTTATCAAAGAGCGCCAAAACGAATACCAAATCAACGTAACGTCTCTGTACGAGCTTATCCAAGCATGGAACGGATACTACCTAGCTATCCAACAGAAGACTGATACTGAGGCGACTCTGGTAAACACTATGCTGTCTATCGATGTCCTCATAGGTGAGATTTAATGACCTTTAACTCTAAGGTTTTCGTACCTTTGACAATTTGTTCACTCATAGGAATTGGGTTAAGCGAAATTGAATTGGTATCTCCGGGGCGCGGGTTCGTAGACGGTAAGAACAACACGCTCCAAATTAAGAGTCACAGCACAGGAAACGTTAAGGAAACCTACGTTTCCTCTGGCTCTGAAGTAAAAGATGGCGATCCCCTGATCGCCTTTGATAACCACGATGTTATCTATAAGTCGCAAAGCTTGATGAAAAATGGAAACAACCTCCAAAGTCAGCTAGAGAGAACAGAACTCGATATATGTGCTACCCGTCTACTCATGGATACCCTTGAGAATGAAGATGAAAAGCTTATTGAGGCTGTTATAGATGGTTGTGAGGCTAGCGATAAAGTTAAGCGTGACTTCGTAGGGGTGATTAAGAGCTATCAGTGGAAGGCGAAAGACTACTTTGCTTATAAGAGAGATATATCTGCTCTCGTGACGGCAAAGAAAGAAGAAGCCAAGATGATCCGCGATAGTATCAACATTACTAAATCGAAGATTCGCCGACTAGAAAAACATGGCGCGACTGCACTTCAGGTTGAAGATGCCAAAAGAGAGCTAAATAGTATGCTTCAGACCTTCAATGAAAACGAGTCTGGGGTTACTAAGCTTCAAATTGACGTCAATAGTAAGAAGTCAGCCATATTCAATGAGCTATCAGAAAGATTGGTTAGGATGACCGATAAGCTATACGACATACATGATGAACTGGCACTCAACTCTAATGAGCTGGCTCTAGCTAAACTCAAGATTGATCGCTCTACCATACATTCGCCTATCGATGGGGTCGTCCTTTCTTTAGAAGAAAACGTTGGTGTCGATTACTTCTTAGAGGAGTCTGAAGCCATCATGCTATTACAGAAGAACCAGTCTGATGTCGTGATTTCTGCAAAATTCCTCGCTAAATACCGTGGGGACATATCCCTAGGGATGAAAGTAAATATCCAGCCTTCGCTCGCGTCGGCGAAAACTACATTTAGTGGCACCATCACTCGAATCTCTGAAGACAGTTTTGAGGATGACCGAAAAAATGATGACTCACGTTACTACAAGGTAAGCATTACGCCTTCTGAAAACATTCCTCTCTCTGAGGGGACAGAGGTTAACTTGTTTGCTGTAGGGGGAACGGTGTCTGTTTTCGACTACATAAAGAGTGTTCTGGTTAAAAACAAAACAATATTTGAACCGTATTAACAATGGTAGGTTTCGTAGGTTTGCTGTCATGTGCATTGGCAGCAGTATTTTTAGTCTTTGTCGTGATGCTGTTGTCTTTCCTTCAGGCTCAGCTCGCCCCTACAGAAGGTACTTATAAGTTAGCGACTGAAAGTGGTCTCGTTTTCCCAATAGAAAGCCATATCCTTACCGATGAGGTCTTTCGTAGCATGATGGAGACATACGACCGCATTTATGGCGAACAGCCAGCTTACGTCAGCACATCATGCATTATCGGTGGCGCTCTCGATGGGGCTACTGCTAAACGCTATGCTACTTATAACTTCATCTTCTCGAAGAGAAAAGCTATCTCTGAAGGTGGGGAATTCAACATCGCGCAAGTAGACGCACTTCCTATACTGGAACGCGAATCGAAACTCTCTAGCATGTGCTTCGTTGCCATGAAAACTAAAGAGCTTCATCGCCAGTTAGAGGAATCAAACAATAAAGCGATAGCAAAAGAAAATAATGAATAGAGTCGATCTTGATTTGATAAAAGGATACCTACAAGAGCAAGGGGTAGGTATCCAGAGTGAAAACTATCAGCCTAAGAGAAAAACAGCTCATAGACAGGTAGTGAAAGAACTAATTGAACTGAACGAGCATCCTCTCATTAAAGTCGATATCGTTGATGTTGATGTTGAGAGCGATACAACAATACCAAGCGCCTTTATCGCGATACATAACGAGAAGGTGCATTTGGTAAGAAAGTCAGGGGTAGATGAGTTTATCGTAGAAGGGGGCGGAGAACTGCCCCCATTTGCATCCTCAGAGTGTTTCGCGGTGCGAGTTGGCTTCCGCTATGTTGAGGCGGCTAAAATCCCGCAGATGTTGATTAAGAGAACACCTCCAGTATCTTTATTGCTTCTGGTGCTGGTGGCTTTTGTTATGGCAAGTCCGGTTTATTCGAACTTGTTTAACAGTCGCCTAGTTTTTGGTGAATCTGTTTCTTCGCTTGTTGTTGTCTCCGCCATCTTTGTCATGATTTTTCTCGTGGAGTTCTTCATCAAAGAATGGATCATGGCAGAGCTAAATAGGCGCATTGAGGCCGAGAGTCGTATCGCAGAGGATGTGTTCTTCACTAAAGTGGTTAACTCGCGCCAAAAAGATGCCATTGTGCATTGGAAGACCGCTACCGAGTCTACTGTCGCTATCTGGAAGTCGGCAGGCCATATCGGTCTGGATGCGCTTACGGCGGCGGTGATCATTATAGCGTTTATCTTTATGCTCGGCGTAAATGCCATCTTCCCAATCACGGTGTACGTGGTTTTCTTTATCGTTCTGCTAACGATGAAGATGAAGGCATACCGAAAGATAATGATCCTGAACCAATTGAAAGACCAAAAGCTGACTTACCTTATTGGTATGGAAAAAGGCAAAAGGTTCTTCAAGTTCTTAAACAGAGAGCGTATCCGTAAGCGCTGGATGTCGATGACCAATGATGTTTCTGTATTCAACATTCAGATCCAAGATCATGAAGAGAAGTCGTCTGGCGTACTGAAGTTCTACAGCTCAACATCTATCGTGGTTATCTTTGTCGCGGCGTACTTCGCGATTCAGGCGGGAGATTTACAGCAGTCAGCCGTTATTGCCCTGATGCTTCTCAATGGGCGATGCTCGGGCGCTATTTCGGCACTATCAAACAGACTGTACCAGGCGATCATTGCACACTCGAAGATGAAAGGTGCAATCGCCTCGCTTCATGAAGAATATGAGCCTTCTATGTTCGAGGTCGGCGTTATGTACACCCCAACTGATGATATCAAGAACACCTTGAGCGCAGAAAACATCTCTGTGGTTTATGATGAGCATGCCGTTTTCTCTGGCATTGACTTGTCGGTATCTGAGGGGATGTCGCTCGCGGTAATTGGACCAGCAGGATCGGGCAAGTCGTCACTTCTTAAGGTTTTGGCGGGTTACATGCCACCGTCAGGTGGTTGTGTGTTCTTCAATAATGTCGCGCCTAGTGAATACGATTCAAACTTCTTTAAGGAGATTGTTTCTTACTATTCGCCAGAAGATCGATTTGTTGCAGACACACTAGGCTTTAACGCTTCACTCAAGTTTGGGGCAAACATCAAAAACTTCTTTGAATTACTGCGTGGCTTTGGGGCTAACTTTGTTTTGAACCAGCATGCCATTCACGGTGAGTCTGTCGAGTGTTTGAATCTATCTTCGGGGCAGTACCAAATTGTTAAGATGATTTGCTCATTGGGTAACAATCCAGAACTAATCATCATGGATGAGCCATGTTCGCACTTATCTCCAGTGGAAGCGCAGAGATTTATGCAAAGGCTTCGTGAGCGTTTCCCGAAAGCCATCATCATCTACTCATCTCACTCAGTGATGCTTACCAAGCAAGCAAACCTGATACTGGATATGAACAGAAAGGTGCTGTCGGTTAACAAGGCTAAGTAACGCGATAAGTTAAAAGAAAAAGAAAGGGGGTGACATTGTCACCCTTTATTTGATTCCCGCCACCATAGCTACTGATATCTTTCCACCTTTTAACGACTTTCCGAATTTCAGCTAAGCTGCATGACTTGGCCTACATGGAGAAGCGAAAAATTGAGATTGTTAAGGTCGAGAGAATTGATCGTGTATACAGGTTTTTAATTAAGGTTAAGAAGGCTCCTTTAACTGAGATTATTGGTATGAAGATAAATCGGTAACTCTGCCTTCTGGTATGTATTCTTCAACAAAAAAGCGAGCTGTTATGCTCGCTTTCTCTATTGCGAGTTTACTTATTCAGCCTTTAGTGAAGGCTCTCCATACATAAACTCGTTTCGACCCAATGCACAATAACCCTTAACACAACGATAAAGTGCCCAAACAATTGTGATAAATAGTGTGAAGAATCCGATAACCGCGAAGCTCAGGATTATGGAAATTGTTGACCAAAGAATTGCGTACCAGCCAGTTCTTTTAATGAACCTAAAGTGACCCGCAAGGAGTGGGTCTTTGTTTTCATAAGCCTTCCCTTCGATGTGCGCAATGATTAGGGCGATGATACCTGTGATGCCCATAGAGATGATCCCTAGGCCAAGTAAGATGTAATAGCTGATGTTTTGCTGTTTGATTTAACCTCGATTTGCATTTGTTCTTGTTTTATTTTGAAACTTCAAATTAATTAAACAAAATGTTGAATATAAATAAAAGCAAAATGATGAAATTTTTAACAACTTAAATTGATGAAACGAGGTCGGTTGCTGTGCACAACTCATGGATACAAGTTGTGCAAGCAAGATTCCTAAATGTGGATAGGGGGCAGTTAATGACTGGAGCTGCTCCTAGTCTCCGCCTAAGTGAACATTAGGTGAATTAGATCACTTCGTCAAACTCGTGTTACTTGAGTTCGCTATTCATTAGCCTGTTACACAAGTTACCCTTGGTGCCAAACATCCATAAAGGAAGAATGGGTGGAACAATCCTTAGTGTCATTCCGATCAAGAGCACAATTGGGGTTATGTGTTCGGGGCAGTCAATGCTCTGGATAGTATTCCCGCTAGCTACGCTAAGCACATAAAGAAAGGCCATGGATACAATAATCCCGTTACCTAATGCAACAAGGAAGCTTGAGAACCAGCTTCTCTTCATAGTTAGAACTTTTCTGATGCTAAAGGCCGTCCAATCAAACCTCTGTGTCACTGAGCTATCAAAATCGAACTTAGCCTTGTCTTTGTGGCTTTGGTTTAAGTTGATTGTGAGCCAATGTAAGAACGCTTGTGAGTGTTGTAGTGATATGATTGTGCCTAATTGCGTTCCGTCAGCCATTAAAAGCACAATACCCGATTGTTGCCTATAATGCTCAGAATCAACTCTCTGTTGTTCAGACGTTACTCTGTCTGTGGCGCACTCCTCTTCAATCAACCTTGCTTTATCGTTAAGTAGACCATTTTCTCTGTCCATCCAGTACACAGAAGCATTTATGTCGATCTGTTCAGAGTTTTGAATTCCACCTTTTGGAAGTTCATTCACTACAAATGAGCGGCCGATTATTCGTAAGAATAATTTTTTATCAATTTTGCTATTCAGCTTATGTGCGATTTCTCTGATTGCATTCACAACCTCTCTCGTGGCAATGACCCCCACAATTTCAGAAGACTTATAACCAAGAATCGGCTTGTTGATATCAGACTTTCTTGTGATTTCCTCATGAAAACCATCTTGTGTAAATATAAGACGATTAATTACTTTGAGCTTTCCTATTTTGTTCATGTTTTACTTTAAATTATGGGATTTCTCACAATGCCGTGTCAATATAGTGACAGATAAGCACTAAGCGCAAAAAAGGTAAGGTAATGAAAGTACTAACAAAAGTGGCTCTTGGCGGTCTTGTGAATCGTCATCCACAAAATGTGGAACTACACCTAAAAGATAAACACAAAGAGTATCTGAGTACTCAATTTATCGGTGAGGGATGTTTGGGATAGCGAATACATGCATTACAAACACGGATTGCCGAATATTGTGACTGAATGGTTGCAAGGATTTGGTATCGATAAGTCTTTTGACTCTGATTTCGTTATCGCTTCTATAATCGACCTTGTGATGAAATTCAGATCAGAAGGTGAAGAGAAATTCTTTGAGAAGGATGATTCTGTCTATAAAAGAGCGCTGCACCGCTCAGCGAAAGAAACCCAGCACTCAGATTTATTCAAAATCCCACTTCGTGGAGATGAAGTTAGATGGGGTGAGCCATCTAAGCTACTCGGTTATGCAGAGCACGAAGACTTGTGTTTGTACATTTCAAGTAACGCACAAGACACTTCCGTTTTTGAGAATCCAATTAGCGAAAACGAAGACATGGTCTTGCATGTGCCATACTGATAGGCCAATTTTGAAGAAGTCATTAGCGAATTTGAAGGTCTGTCATGTTCATATGATGGCAATGAAGCAAAAGTTGGTGAAGCTGGTGTTATCACTATGTTTAAGATGGATGCCAAGGGAGTAGAAGCTAAGCAGGCGGCTCACATGGGTATGTTATCTGCCTGCGCGATGATTCCAACAACGAAGCGCCATCCAAGAGTAGGGGTTATTGATAGCAATTTCTTTGTCTACATTACTGTAAAGTCTAAGTTGGCATTTGCTATCGAAGTTGAGCCTAGTGACTTTGTTGAAGGTAAGGGTGTTCCTGAGCATTTAAATCAATATTGTTACTTGTCGCTACTGCTATAGGTTTAAGTATTGTCTTTAAAGTGCTTGTAGCAATTCAGCCTGTGATTGTCGCAGCAACGTTTTTACTACTTCTTGATGTGGCAGGGTACTTGCCTGCGGCACTTAAGAATGCAGTCTCAGATTTGCTATCCAATTACTTATCCTTACTTCTTTAAGGTGGTAAAGGAGGAGAGATGAGTTAACGTTACTCATCTTTTTTTTACTCAAATGACAGGGCGGCGTTACTTCTGAGGTCTGATTGCTTGTTTTGCATCCAGTGCGGCAATCCTTCTAGCCTGTAGTCCTCGTAAGGAACTTCTATCTCTATGTATACTAAACCTAGATGTCTTCCTTCAAATACATCAACCTCTATCTTAAGATCACCGAACGGAATTGTGTATCTCGTCTTCTCTACAAAGCCAGTGCCAGAGGATTTGATGGCGTTATAGATGGCAAAAGATTGAGGGAAAGGTGTTTCGAATTCAATTTCTATATTCTTACCAAACTTTGTAGTCGAGAAAGCTTGAGTGTTGTTTAGTAGCCTTATGCGGCTGGCAAAACCATCACTTTTGGCTAAGTATACCTGTTTAATCTCATCTACCTTAGTTGAAATCTTCTTAATTTCATTCAAGCAAAAGGTTTTTGATGGTAAAAATTTAAACTCAATCTCTTTGGTTGGGTACAGGCTTATAAGTTTTGTGTGCAGAGTAGTTAGGATTAAATTCGTTGTGTACTCTCTAGCTTCAGTGCGGTTAGGCTGAGACTTTAAGTCGATTTTAACTACTTCGGTTTCATGCCCCTTAATAGCTATCGCTATAAATGCGTGTGCCTCTATCTCGTTGTAAGATTCAGCATAACCCGTAGTTGCTAGTCCAATGTCGCTGCCAAAAGCATTCATAACTCCTTCAGCCATTTGTGCTGCAACTAGGCTACTAACGCAGTTGCAAGACTCAGCTTCAGCTCTGTCTACTCCTAGAAGAGAAACTTTAGCTTCGAGGCTGTATGCGGTTATGCCGCCCGAATAGCTTACTGAAGCACTAGAGGGGTTAGCAAGGGCATTTTGAATCATACCAGATGTTAAGCTTTCAGCTACAGATACAGTTAGGCCGTGATCTGCTAGCGGCTCATGGATATTTTTAACAGTTGTATCTAGGTTCATGAGTATTCCTTTTTGATTTTTTTATTTTTGGTTTAAATTCCAGAGCAACCTCAAGTACTTCAGACCAATTCATAATGTGATTCAAGTCTGGGTCTAAGTTGTCATCTGAAACACCAAGAGTAAACTGAAATGATTAGCTCCTGCCTTCAGTCCTTCTCTCACATGTTTCGAACAATCATCAGCATAGAAGACCACATTTCGGCGATTCATAATCTTTCGGATTACATCTTCTTTGGGTTCGTCATTTTCATTTTCAAAGGGCAAACCTTTATGCTTTAAAAAAGCCACGATTCTACTGAACCATTTAGAGATAACCCCATCGACATCAAAGAGAAATACAGGTCTCCCGTAACCGCCAACCTTTGTAATAATTGAAAATTCATTCATTAATAAATCCTTAAAGTTGAATGAATGAAATCTATGTAATTATGGGCGTGAATTCACGCTCATGTTTCAAAGTTAGAATAATCAATGGTTCAGTTTAAATATTAGTTTTCATTGATTAATTTACATAAATATCATATGGTTACCAACCAAAAAGAACTTAACAATTGTTAGTTGATTTTAAGTTGATTTTGTAGGTTGTAATGTGTTCCTTATTAAAAAAAGACATTCTGATAGTCATTATATTACCACAATGTAAGCTTGCTCTATGTGTTTTTTATAGACCACTAGAATGCAAATTGAACTTACCCCAGATGACTGGGCGATTGGTGCCATGATCGGGCACGCGAGAAGGTTGAGTAATGAGAATAAGCGTAATAAATCTCGGGATAGAGGTAATGCAAAGAATATCCATGTAGATCTAATGGGATCTATGGGGGAGATTATTGCGTTTAAGGCATTCCAAAGATATGTCAGCGAAGAGTCGATGAAAAGCCAAATGAAGAATCTATTCGGTGTCGCCGGAGGGAGCCTTTTCACAGGAGCGGACTTCTACCTAGATTTACACCCCAAAAAATTAAGACTTGATGTAAAAACTTATGACTGCGACCCATCAAAACAATTCTTTGCTATCAATGCAAAGAAGCACAATAGACTTAAAGGTAAGTGTGATGGTTACTCATGTCTTCTGATACCCAAGTACAACAAAACCGCTTTCTTGATACCTAATGTTCCGTGTAGTGATGTAGATAGTTGGCAACTAAAGTCGTTAGGTAAGTATGGCGATCCATCGTTTAATATGCCAATTAGTAAGTTTGTTGAGAAATATGCTAGAAAAAGTATTGTAAACGACATTCGCAGATCTGAGTTTTTTGATAGGGACTTGATTAAGGTATCCCTAAAATCTCCGACTGTTAAGGATAAATTTTTCTCTATTTGCCCTGAGGCCAAGGTGCTTTTCAGCTAATTGAATAGAAAATTTTAAGCGACTCATAGTCGATTAAATAGTAAATCCCTTTGTTGTTTTAAAAGCTCCTTGTCTTGCTTACCAATCTATATTTAACATAATCCTCATAATGCGCACTAAGTTATTGATTTAAAAGGATAAACAAATTCGTATATAGGTGATTATTCTAGCGAAGCGAGATAAACACCTATATAAAGAGTCTGATTATACACTTTATGTTAAATTTATGTAAAAAAACAAACTCAAATATGGATCACTATATTACTACGCAACTCACGCCCATTTTGTTCTCAATTCATTGATAGGTAGGGTCATAAGGAATATTCCCACCACAGACAAAATATATAATTTATTGAAATTCAAAGACCATATTATGCAACGTTCGGAATATAAGGAGCGTAATTAAAATTAATAAAATTGTTGGATTTTCCATTAAATAGAATGATGAATTACAAATTACCGTACTATCGAACATTGATATGACCATGAAATACATTCAATAATCATAAGAAATGGAAAAACTTACTACTTACGAATTTAAGTTAACCCTCCCCTACGCTCACTTATCTGAAGTGTATGGGCAACCAAACGCTGATATAGTGGTCACTGCAACCAGCGGCACAAAGTTGGCTGTCAAGTTAGCCCGACTAAGACCATTCATAACCCAAGGAGGCGTGTCTGGAATTTTCAGAATCACTATAGGTAAAGGAAATCGCGTTGTTAGACTTGAGAGAATTTAGGCTTTGATTAACTTCATGATGATGGTTACACTAGTCGTGGTAATATAGAGATAGCCTTTCACAACTTGGATTCCATAATGGATAATCAGACCAATTTCTCCTCTGTTATTGAGAAACTCAAGACTTATGATATCAGCTCTACCGACATTGCCTCAGCAAAGCTTTGGTTGTCAAAGCAATGTTTTTCTATGGGTCTTGATGAGTTAGAAACAAATATCGCTCTATCAATACTAATGCCAAAATCGAACAGTCGATTAAACTTGATGGTATTTGGCTACAAGAGACACGGTAAAGATACGGTATGTGAATACCTTCGCGACAATTACGCTGTATCATTTGCTTCCTCATCTTACACAGCTTGCGAGCTTTTCTTGTTCGACAAAATAAAGGAAAAGTTTGGGTACAAAACTGTTGATGAAGCATTTGATGATCGCGGCAACCATCGCCAGCTTTGGTACGAAGAGATTAAAGCTTATAATGTCAAAAATGATCTTGATGCTTTAGGTAAAGTGATTTTTAAAAACAACAGTGTTTACTGCGGAATTCGAGACAAGGTAGAGTTTGAAGCCCTTAAGGCTGGTGGATATTTTGATTTGGCAATTTGGGTTGATGCAAGCGACAGGCTGCCGCCTGAGGAAGCTGAATCAATGAAGCTCACAAAAGAGGATGCAGACATTGTTATAACCAATAATGAAGACTTAGCTTCTCTTTACAAAAAGTTAGATAAGCTTTTTGATGCCATTCTTAAGCCATAATACAAAAAGCCGTTAGTTGATGAATCTCTAACGGCTTTAATTTTATCTGCATTACTTCATTAATCTGAAGCCTTACCTGCATTGAATCGTCCAGCATAGTATGCATTTAACTCTTCCATTACCAGCTTCATGCCTTTCATTTGGGTGGCACCAACCTTTTCGACAATGCTCAGAATTTCGGTGTCAGTAAGATCTTTAAGTGAAGAGGCTTGAGCAATCATTTTCAGAGCTTCGATTTCTGTTTATTTGAATGTGGCTTCTTTTTCCATTTTGGAACACTTTACAAACAAGAAAAGGTAGGACTGAGCCTACCTTTTGAGTTGTTGCTTTTTTCTGTTTTAAAATACAGAGATAATTCTGCTCTTATTAGTTGCTTGCGCCTGACTCAGATTCCGCTTCCTCAGCTTCACGCTTAACAAGACCTTCGTAATTGTACTTGATTACAGAATTCTTGTTATTTATGACCGCTACATCTACGTCACCCGCTTCATTGCTGTGCACCGACATACATTGTGAATCAGAGCATAGTGTATTTAGATGATTCCATGTCTCGTATCCGCTAAACAGTATTGACTTGTCGCCTGTCACGCCAGCAATGCTGCCTAGAATCAATTGTGTTCCGTCTGCGCGTACAACACTAATGTTTGAGCCGTTATTTTGTGCTGAGAAACCAAGCATGTCTATTTGGTCATCAATGTTATCTAGGCTGTATTCTGAAACAATTGGTTTTCCATCAGCGTCAATTGACACAGTGTACGCAGCAATCTTGTTAGCTCCCTGATCTAGGAGGTAAATCTGATTGGTTCCTTTGGATTGCTTAATTTGTGTGTAATTCCCATCGATTGATTGCTCGGTAAGTTTATCGTCAATGTTTACCGATGCTTTGTTCGGGTTACAGGCATAAAGGTATCCGTTGCGATCTGTCGCCATTACAGGTAGAGAGTTGTTACCTGCCGCAGCGGTAAGCTTTACACCTTTAATCGAACCGCCATTTGCAGACTCATTAATCAATTCAGAGCAAGATTTGTTTGTCAGTGGGTCGTAGAAACCGTCTTCTTCCAATTCGCTTGAGGTAAGAATGCTGCCATTATCCAAATACAAGAAATCAACAAGGTTTAGATCTGTTGGATTACTTGGCACTTGGGTGTTTACATCTTTTACGGTTGTCGCGTCTGCTGCTGACACAACCTCAAGGTATTTGGCACCAAAATCACCAACTCTGTAAAAAGTACCATCATCAAACTCTACGGTTATTTCGTTTGCAGAAATGTTGTTGTGTACCTTTTTTGCTCCAGTTTTAGAGAATGCTAATGGTGGCAAACTTTCACCAAGAAGCTTGAGGTCACCTGTTGATGTTAGGTAGCCACTAAACGCTTGGTTGGTAAAGAAAGTGTTTGGCGCTATGTCGGTGAGTTCAACCTCAGTTTCAGGTCTAGGATCGCCTTTTTTAGGGAAGTACAATGCGGTGTTTCCGCTCTTTTCGAAAATGACACCATGACCACAATACGCATTGACTTCATCTAGCGTCCCAGCATCATATGTGTGTATTGGTGTACCAAGGTTGCTTTCATCGAATCGAGAAATTGTGGTTCCTTTGTAAGTAAAGTATTCAGTACCACAATCTAGAACATATTCACTGCCTTCAAATTCAGTAAGCTCTTGAGATTCACCATTTGCATTCACTGAAATGCCCCAGCGTTTATTTGGGAACTCATATAGTTCTTTGCGCATGAATGACTCGCTAGGCTCATCAATAGAAGGCATGTCAATTGCAAAATCATTTAGGCCAGGATCGTCCTTATTGACGAGGTAAACATGCCTTGGTGCCATTGTTTCAGCGTTTTGAGAAGATAAAAAAGTATCTTCATTCAGGCGGATAACATAACCATCTTTACCCAAATGGAAGAATTTTGCTTCATCGAAACCCTTATTGGTTTCAAGGTCGAAGGTCTTAATAACATCCTCTTGCTTGTTCCCGTCCTGATCGACAGGCGATATAGTTAAGGATATTTGAGCATCTGCCTCAAGCTCAGAGATTTCAAGAGTTCGGCTTGTGCTTTCTCGGTTATAAAGCAGCTCAGAGCGCTTAGTGACAATCCATTTTGTGGTAGTTGCATCTAAATCACATCCTGAGCACTCAAAACTCATTGAAACTTTGGAGTTCGGAGCAAACTGACCTGAGAAGGAAACTGATTCGATAAGAACAGTTTCTTCAGGCGGCTCCACTGGTGGGGGTGTTTCATTGTCGTCATGAATATTGTTGCCATTTTCACAGCCAGATAAAAACAATACGCTTAGCAGAAGAGCAAGCGCACTTTTATTGTATGAGATCATAATTTTTCTATTTCACTATTTATTTGATGGTTTATTCTAATAACACAACGTGTATTAGAGCAAGAATCCCACGCCCATGGTAGCAATATAATGACATAATTTATCAATTGAGGTAAATTGCTCAAATAACAAACGATCCGTGGGTGTTTACTATGCCAAATTATGTAACTGTTCAAATGTCAGTTATCGCAGATACACTAGAGAGAAAGAATTCTGTGATGCTTGATATCTTGGATGACACAGGAACTTTCTCTTTAACAAAATTCATCGATATTCCAGAAATCACCTCAAAACCAGAGCCTTCAAGAGTTCTACAGCCTATGGAAGAGGCTATGAGATTAATTTGGGCTGTGACAAGGTGGGGGACTTTGGATGACATCTATTGCTTTGAGTTAGATTACAAATTTCTAGAAGTTAGTAGATGGCACTTTTCTCGCTCTAAAAACACACCTACTGACAACGTACCACTCCGCTGCTACCCACACAGAATCAACAAAAAGAGATTTAAGAAATCTTTGTCTGTTAATGGCGTGCCCCATCGAATTAGGTTCCTCTCTTCATGGAAGCCACCTATTAAGGCGATGAAGGAAATATCAAAACGTTTCCCTGACGATAGCTTAATGATGGACTTCGCTGATAAGGATGATCTTGGTTTTAATTGCGGAACAATGATATTCAAAAATGGGAAAATTATTGATTCAGATGTATCTCCAGAAAACCAGAGTGACTCAGAGGCCGTTCTGTGGCGGAAATATGCAGTTAACCTCGTCTATATGGGGCTTTCTAGACAGGAAATTGGTTTGAATGAAAAGTGGGATTACCCAGAAGAAGAGGATTGTGAAAATGCGTAGAGTAACTCCTGTAAGCAAGCGAGTGGCTCAGGTTCGTCCTCCGAAAATTTTTAAAACACCTTCAGCATCAAGGCTAAGAAAATTTATCTTTCGTATGGATAGGTTTAAGGAAAAGCTTTTTATCGACGTATTCGATTTAGAAGGAAGCCGTCTATCGGAAGATGAATTCTTTTTTAAGTTCGATGACATCTTTGATGCGGCAATGTCTATTAACGATGTAAAAATTGCCAGAGACACAAGGGAGAAAGTCGATGGTTAATTAAAAAGTCTTGATGGAATTAATGGATAATCGACGGTGATTGCCTAGAGTACGGTGTGATTCTTGAATATGCCCTTCTGCGCAATTGTAGTCTAGTCTGACGCCGGAACTGGCTGCCGCCCTTAAAAAGGGCTTGTTTGTTGCGATAATGGCCTCGCCGTTTGGCGAGACCATCTTAACCTTAGAGGTTATCAATGTCGTAGTCCGAGAACTCTTCATCATCCATGTTTGAGTCAACCTGACCAACTAGGTAGCTAGAGATCTCAGTTTCCTGAGGAGCAACTTGAACATTGTCTGAAGACAACCATGTGTTAATCCATGGAATAGGGTTACTTGTTGCTTCTGGGTACGCAGAAGGAAGGCCAACAGCCTGCATACGAATATTGGTAATATATTCAACGTACTGGCTTAGAATCTCTTTGTTTAGGCCAATCATAGAACCGTCTTTGAATAGGTACTCTGCCCATTCTTTCTCTTGTTCAGCCGCTTCTTTGAATAGGTCAAAACACTCTTCTTTCGCCTCTTCGGCAATCTGCATGAAGCTGAAATCATCCTGACCATTACGAAGCAGGTTGATCATATGTTGAGTGCCGTTTAGGTGCAGGGCTTCATCACGAGCGATAAGCTTAATGATTTTCGCATTGCCTTCCATTAACTCGCGCTCAGCGAATGCAAAAGAACAAGCGAATGAAACATAGAAACGAATTGCTTCTAATGCATTCACTGACATCAAACAGATGTATAGTTTTTTCTTAAGATCTTGAAGAGTAATCTTAACTTTCTCGCCATTAATAACATGTTCACCTTCGCCAAAACGATGGTAGTCATTAGAGGCTTGAATTAGGTAATCATAATAATGAGCAATATCTTTTGCGCGTTTTAGGATGTGTTCATTCTCAACAATGTCGTCAAACACAGTACTTGGGTCGTTCACAATATTTCGAATGATATGAGTGTACGAACGGGAGTGAATTGTCTCCGAGAATGACCAAGTCTCAATCCAAGTCTCTAGTTCAGGAATAGAAACTAATGGAAGTAGAGCTACGTTAGGGCTTCTACCTTGAATAGAGTCAAGCAGAGTCTGATATTTCAAGTTTGAGATAAAAATGTGCTTTTCATGCTCAGGAAGTTTATTGAAATCAATACGGTCTTGAGATACATCAACCTCTTCAGGACGCCAGAAGAAAGATAGCTGCTTCTCAATTAGTTTTTCAAAAATTTCGTACTTCTGTTGGTCATATCGCGAGATATTTACAGGATTACCAAAGAACATTGGCTCAAGTAGTTGATTGTTCTTAGTTCTGTTAAAAATAGTTTGTTTTTTGTGTGTCATGATTTCTCTTTCGCTAAAACAGGTTGCCCATATGGGCAACCTAATATTTATTACTTAATTTATTGCTAGAAATTCTCTAGATCTTGCAGCCGCCGCCACATTCATCGTCGCTATCTTGCTCTACAGCCACTACAGCTTTGGTTTCCGTAGGCTTAGTGCTTTCGTCATTCTGTCCATCCCGAGTGTTGTGGTAATACAGAGTTTTTACACCAAACTTGTAGGCATCTAATAAGTCTTTGACGATTTGGGTGACTTTAACTTTACCACCGACGAAACGTTCAGGGTCGTAGTTTGTGTTCGCTGATATAGATTGATCGACGAACTTTTGCATGATACCCACTAGTTGTAAGTATCCGCTGTTGCTTGGTATATCCCAAAGCAGCTCGTAGTTATCTTTAAGCTCACTAAGGTTAGGAACAACTTGTTTCAAGATCCCATCTTTAGATGCTTTAACACTTACGTGTCCACGAGGAGGCTCGATACCATTTGTCGCATTCACGATCTGAGAAGATGTTTCTGAAGGCATTAGCGCTGACAGTGTGCTGTTACGCATACCGTACTTAGCAACGTCAGCTTTCAGGGATTCCCAGTCAAGCTCTAGGCCAACAGTAACCAGACCGTCAACTGATTTCTTGTAGGTATCAATAGGGAAAATACCTTTTGAGTATTTGGTCTCATTGAACCATTCACAAGCGCCCTTCTCTTGAGCCAACTTCATAGAAGCTTTAATCAAGTAGTACTGAATTGCCTCGAAAAGTCGATGAGTTAAGTTGTTTGCGCTACCGTCACTGTATCGAACGCCATTTTTAGCAAGGAAATTAGCAAAGTTAACTACACCTACTCCTAGAGCACGTCGCTTAAGTGTTTTACGGGCAGCTTCAACTGGATAGTCTTGGTAGCTAAGTAAGTTATTAAGTGCACGAACTGCTACGTCTGCCGTTTCCTCAAGTTCATGGAGATTATCCATAGAGAACTCGCCAAGGTTGAATGCAGCTAGAGTACAAAGTGCAATTTCACCATCAGGATCGTCAACGTTATTCAAAGGTTTTGTAGGAAGTGTGATTTCCATACATAAGTTTGATTGTTTGACTGGGGCAATAGCCTCAAGGAATGAACTGTGCGTGTTACAGTGGTCGATGTTTTGGATGTAGATACGACCTGTTGAAGCACGTTCATTTGCAAGCTTGGTCATTGCATCTTGTGCTTTAATGACTTTTGTTTTGCCTTTTAGCTCAGGATCGTTCTCATACTTAACGTACAATTCTTCAAACTTCTCTTGATCAGAATAGAAAGCCTCAAGAAGCTCAGGTACGTCTGATGGAGAGAATAAAGTGATAACATCTTTCTGAAGGAATCGTTTATAGAAAAGCCCATTAAGCTGTACGCCGTAATCTAGACCACGAACACGGTTTTCTTCTACCCCTTTATTGTTCTTTAGAACAACAAGTTCCTCATACTCAAGATGCCAGAACGGATAGAATAAAGTTGCAGCTCCGCCGCGAACCCCGCCTTGAGAACAACATTTTATCGCTGTTTGGAAGTATTTGTAGAATGGGATACATCCTGTGTGGAATGCTTCGCCGCCACGAATCTCAGAACCCAGTGCACGTATTGCGCCAGCATTGATACCAATACCTGCACGTTGAGAGACGTATTTAACAATTGATGCAGAAGTAGCATTAATTGAATCTAGACTGTCACCAGATTCGATTTTAACACAGCTACTAAATTGTTTTGTTTTCGTTCTAGCGCCACTCATAACTGGTGTCGGTAGTGAAAGTTTTCTAGACGCTACCTGATTGTAGAATCTGCGAATGCTCTTCATTCGAGTTTCTTTAGGTTCACTCATATGAAGAGTTGCAGCTACAAGGATATAAAGCATCTGAGGAGTCTCATATACTCTGTTAGCAACACGGTTCTGAACAAGGTACTTACCTTCGAACTGCATAACCGCTGCGTATGCATAGGTAAAGTCCAATGAATGATCGATGAACTCTTCCATAGCATTGAATTCTTCTCCGGAGTATGCATTAAGTAACTCAGGGTCGTAACCATTCTTCTTCAGTTTAGCGAGAGCGTTAACATGATCGAACAAGTGTGGTGGCTCAAAACGACCATATGCCTCTTTACGCAAAGCAAAGATTCGTAGGTTTGCTGCAACATACTGATAATCTGGTGTTTCAGCAGAAATCAGGTTTGAGGCCGTTTTTGTGATTATCTCGTGAATATCTGAGGTCTTAATGCCATCGAAAAATTGGATTTGAGATCTAAGTACGATAAGGCTTGGCGAGGCGTCTCTGCCCTCGCATGCCCAATCGACAACTCGGTGTATTTTCTCGATATCTAATGGCATTAAGCTACCATTACGCTTGGTTACATTTATTGAAGTCATCGTTTTTTCTAATTTTTAATTTAACATCTTTATATTACCGCATTCTATCAGATTTTTGACTTAGAACAAATAAATCAAACACGTTAATTAATCTCAAAAACCATAACCTAAATATGTGTTTTGTATAGCCAGATAATACAGCTCGTGACCATTGTCTATATAAATATTCAGAATTGCTAAGCCTTGGTTTTGTGCACTTCGGTTAAAGTGGGCGCTAACGCGCCCGACTTCCTAATAGGCACACTAAAAAATCAGTTTTCGACCCTACGTTTAGGCAAAGCTAAAAGCTCTTGTTCTTGATTACTCTTTTTCATGAATCCGTCGAGCTTAAGTACACATAGCATGAGTGTTAGTGAAAACACTTCGATTAGACCAGCGCAAGCGTAAATGATAATTGCGAGGACGCTCTCTTGTGTTGATGCGCTTGTGTTTGACATCAGATCCACAATCTTCCTATTAAGATTACTTATTTCGTCAGAGGTCAATTCCATTTTACTTACTTACTTGGTTGGCGCTTTTATGTTCTGCGAACAAAACACGCTTATCATCTAGTTCCTTCTTCAGCATTTCAATTTTAGCCAAGTTAACTGCGCTTTGGGTGTTGGTCTGAAGGTTTGCTGTAATACGCTCTTCGATTGTTGATGCTGAGGCATTGAAGGATATTACCGTCATGGCGCAATAGACTACAGAGATAATTGCTGAAAACCCCCACTGCTTTCTAGATAATGCGTAAAAAATAACTATTGGCAAAATGTGCTTAACGATATCTAGTGAAGCACCAAGTACCAAAGATAGACGCTGTAACATAACCAATAATGGCTAGCGTTCCGTTAATTTTTGAATCTTGCACAATTCTCTCCCTATGAAAATTTCTCTCTGCAATTGCATCATTATTTTACTACAAGAATGTGAATTAACAATCACAAGCACAATCATAAATGCATGTATTTAAGGGTGATTTCACAAGGCTGACCTTCAATTTCGCACAAATTAATACTTTTAGACACATTTGAAATCCTCGTTTTCGTTTTCTATCTTTCAACCAAAAAATAAACATGTGTACTAAAATCGGAAGGGCTTCAGCCATCACGCTTTGCTTAGATTTGGAATTTAGCTACGGGAGAAAGAACAACGAACGTGTAGATATATATGAGATCGGGATTGTAGCCTTAGACGGCTTTGGTAAAGAGGTTGATGTGTTCCAGACACATGTGAAACCAGACTACTTATGCCCCACAACATTAGACTTTCTATCTCTAGCGCCATCAGACTTCACAAGTTCACCAAATCTCAAGGTTGCAATGTCAATGATGAATGATTTTGTAAAAAATATTGAGGCAACTTGTGCAGGGACGCTTAGGTGGTGCTCTTGGGGAAAAAGGGACAAGGATATTATCTCTAATAAAGCAGGTTTAGTATCCTTACCTAATGGTCATAGACTCACGAAATCTAAATATTTTGATGCCCAGAATGAATTCTACCGTAGTGTCCCAAGAGTAAGACTAAGACACTCACTGCGTGAAGCTGTTGAGGATTTTTGCGGAGAGTACATTGAGAATCATCATTCAGCTTTAGATGACGCTCGTGCGCTTTCTAATATTGTGAAAACATATCGTATGTAAGGAGTTTTGATGAAAAACCTGATCTTGTTTACCGCTCTTTTATCTTTATCGCCTGCATCTTTAGCGGGAGACCTTAGCCCAAGTCAAGAAAGATACATTGATAAAATCAATAAGGCTATATCAACTTCCAGTTCGAAGTTAATTAAAGAGTCTTTAATATCACAAGCCAATGATGCCATCGCTATATCTGGCGAAGCAAAACAACTTTTGAAAGTCTATCATGGAAATATTGATCTTCATGATTTTAAAACTTTGTACACTGAAACTATGAAGTCAGGTGAGCTGCATAAATTCAAAAATGCTTTGTCGGAACATGGTGGCAAAAGTGTATTAATGGCAGCATCACATGAGTATAAAAATAAAGATCATGGTTGTGAGGTAAGTCTAGATAGCTACGGAATCAGGCATCAACAAGAATTGCACAAAATAACAGTAACTTGTATGCCGACTGTATACGGGAGGAACCACTGGGTTCCAGTTACACAAAAAATAAAAGATGTTTATTATCTATCTGTGGAGAATGGTACGGAAGTCCTTGAGCAAGTGGAATTTGGTTTATTAAATAGCTATTCTCAAAGCATTGAATCACTATTAAAAGAAATAGATAAGAGCCTTAATGAAGAATTTATATAAATTAACTTTAATAGCACTATTATCTCCTGTTTCTGCGCATGCGCTATCGGAATCAAATAATGTGTTTTTTGATCAGCCCCTAGGTGGGGAATTCGATTCCAGTATGCCGAATCAAGACTTCTCTAATGAGTTACCTTCAGGTGATGGGACGATTACATACCTTTACAAACCTAAGGAAGAGTTAGCTATTCCTTTCAGAGATTATGCTGCTTACTTAACACCAATATCAAAAAAAGTGGCAATTGTTGAGGCTAGTAAATTAGAAGATAACTTTGAAACTTGTACAGCATCCTTAAGATACTTTACTAGAGAATATGCGGACAAAACTCTTACAAAATTCAAATCCTTGGAGCAGCTTTCTGGCCTTGGGTATACAGTAAACCAAACAGCAAACCCTAATATTGAAATTAGATACAGCCCTGAAGACCAGCTTTCTCTTCAATATGGTTGTACTCCAAGCTCGATTAAAAAAGGGAAATTTGCATTTATTGTTTCTTTTAGCGATGGAAAATTGAAAAGTATCGCAGAGAAGGAGCGTGACAAAATTTTAGCAACTAAAAATTAAAAATATCATGAATAAAAAAATATCAATAATTGCACTTGGAGCATTATTTTCAACTAGTGCATTTGCCTACGAGGCAAAAACTTACACTGAAGCTGATTCACAAGCTCCACAAGAGGAAACAACAAGTATCAGAATGGGTGAATCAATCCAGTCACCATCTAGAACACTAGATAAATTTTCGCCAGACATGATTACCAGTTATGGTTCGGTACGTTACCTTGGTGTGAATGAAAATTCTAAAAGTAGTGGATTTGAGGTTGAGCTTGGTGTTGCCGTTAAGGATTTCGAGCTTTCAGTTGGATATCGTGATCACGGCACTGAGATGGATCATGCAGGAGTTCAGACTGATGAAAGTATTGAGCAGATTCGTGCAAGATTACTAGCACCTTTGTATGTTGCTGAGGATTACTCAATTCAGGCTGGTGTTAGTTACGCAAGAACACAGTCTGATGTGAAATTGATCGACAACCAATCGTTTTTCGGAACAGTTAAGATTAAAGGTCAGTTATCTGACAGCGTTGTAGGTTATGCTTTGGCTGGCATCGAGTTTTCAGATGAAAACCAAATCATCGACGAAACAGAGTACGACGTACATGATGATTTCACCTATGCCTTCGGACTTGATTACTACGCCACCAAAAACCTAGCTGTTGGCGCTTCAGTCGCGTTTGGTAGTGAACTTGATAGTGTCTACACTCTTGCAGCGACCTACAATTTCTAGATACCTAAAGTGTGGGCACCTAACTATGAGGTGCCCTCCTTCCCTCTCCCTCTCTTTAAGCCACTCTAAGTACCTAGACACTAAAATCACTCCTAACGCACCTTAAAATAGCTTAGAAAGCCTCTGGTGAAGCTTGCAACATACAACTTGGTTTCATTTTTTTGTGAAATTTGTCCTTTTAAGGGATCTAGAAAAGGATCTAGTTGAATCATTCCGATTTTTCATAAAAATCGCGTTGTAGTTGATCTAATTGATCTTATTGTATTTGGTGGAATTCGGCCTATATTTCAATAATTTAAACCAACTTACCCTGAGAAAAAGGTACGCTTACTCTGAGCGAAAGGTACACCTAACCTTTCGTTTAAGGATCTCAGATTTTATTGCCATAATTTGCTGGTTGAAATTTGAGCGTTTTTTTATAAAAACGCATTGTTTAATGTTAATTGTAGATCTAATTGTAATTAATCTTATTGTAGGTGCCTGAAATATTCTTTATGTTCAATGGCTTAGATAACATTGCCCTGAGCAAAAGGTACGGAACTCTGAGGGAAAGGTACGCTAAACCTGAGTAAAAGGTACAGAACTCTGAGGGAAAGGTACGCCTTTAGATCTTGTGCCCCTTGAGAGTTGTGGTAATATCGTGACTTCATGACAGGATCCGGAGTACAAAATTTGTCCAATAATCGACCTTTAAGGCTGAATGGTCAGTCGAAGGTTCAATTAACTAACACCTTCTCTGATTTAAGCGTTTTTCCAAACATTCACTCATATCGCGTGTGTATGTCTTTTTTGGCGGTTATTCCGCTCGATTACGCTTGCTTGGAAGATGAAACTCCCGAGAATGTCATAAAGTATTTCCGGAAAAAACTGACCCAAGATGAGGATTCATTAAGGTTCTTCATTGATTTCAAAGATTTCTTGAGTTCTTGGGAGTTGGCGAACCCAAGAAAAGCAAAGCAAATGGTTAAAGAGCATTGCTTGAAAGAATTGATCACAACTCATATCAGGTGTGATGACTCTACACTTCGCAGTGTTTTTGAAGAGGTGAAGACTGTCGATGACACGATTGTGGTTTGGTTAAATGCACGAGCCATGCCGTTTCTGATTAATGCTCATCTTGCTAAGACAGGATTTATGTATCGAATCCCAATTGAGCTTCTTAAGCCATTCCGAAGTGTTTACACAGTTAAGATTTTCGAACGGTTAGTGCGCTTTTCAGATACAGGGGTTCTTTATATGACCCCGCAGAGCCTTAAGAAATTAACAGACTGTAAGAGTGAAGATTACTCGACACTACGTCGCGATGTTCTGATGAAAGCGGAAAAAGAGCTGATCAAATACGGTTTGCTCAAAAAGAAATTCGATATCAAGACGGAGAAATCAGGTAGAAAAGTTTCAAGAATCATCATCGAGTTTGAACTAACTGATAAGGTTCGTCCGCCAAAAGAAGATCTTTCTGGTTTTGTCGGAAATGAGGAAGAATACTATGAGCAAGAAGCACTTATCGCGTAAAGTAGACATTTTTGGCGGATCTGATTTTCATTTGGAGTTCGCTGTAAGGCAAAGAGACTTTGATGTCGATGCTTTAATGCCTCCTGCTGAAGTAGATACTGACGCATTCAATATTTGCCTCTTGGCTGGTGATATAACTGTACCGAAGAAAACGCATCGTTACGTAAATTGGTTCGAGAAATTGTGCTCAAAATTCGATTTTGTTTTATATGTCGAAGATAATCATGAGCACTGGAGAGGATATGTCGGTCAAAACTTTGATAGACTGAAGCGAAAATGCTCTCACATAGAAAATCTCCACTTTCTTCGACGAGAAACCTTCGAGGTTGCTGGTCTGGGTTTCTCGGTAGTGTCAGCGACACTTTGGTCTGACTTGGGTCAAAACGATTATTCGAGTAATTATGATCTTTGCGTTCCTAGTGCTAACTATGGACGCGCAATAGTTCAAGATTTCAATTTCATTCGAGAGCTTAAGTTTGGTTGATTTCCGAGACTTAAGGTTCCAGGCTATGTTCGCTTGCATCGTGATGATGTTAGATTTATTGAGCAGGAATCTCATAGACTCAGTTCTCGTGAGAATTATAAGGTTCTCTTAACACACCACTCTCCAACCAAAAGAAGTTTGTGGAAGTATGATGGGCATAAGCCCACTTATGATGCATTTGACGCAACTGATCTTGAGTCACTTATAAAGCTTGGTGGGTTTAATATAGTTTTTCATGGTCATATTCACCGAGATGTGCCATTGATTGAAAATATTCATGGTGCCTTATTGGCCTCGAATCCTGCGGGATGTGGGGAGATCGGGAAAGAAGGCTCAAATTATAGACTAATCAAGCTTGCCTCCATACCTGTTTGATATTTTACCAATCGGAAAAAATAAGTAGACTTAAAATAAATACCCGTATTGAAATGTTAATTAGGTATGAGGAAAATTTATCCCGATTAAGGCAGAACAAGGGCTTGAAAGAGGCTCATCCAGAACTGGAGCTATATCTTTCTGAACGACTTTTTGATTTGTATAAATTTAGTCAAAGAGAGATGGCTTTCGCCAGCAATTTTGTTGTAAAGTCTCGGCTCTGCGAGTTCGAGCGAGGCCTTACAACTGTGGAAAATATACTGGCGAATAGCCTTGAGGCTTAATCATTTTTGGTTTGGTTTATATTGTGAGACAAGTTTTTTCCAGTGCATAACGGTTGGCTTGTCTCCTTCGTGAACGATCATGCAAAAGCCTTCTCTTGCCGCTAGAACCCTTAGGCTTCTTAAGTTTTTCTCATCTTTTCCTTCAGTGTAGTTTTCCACAAACTCCATTCCTTCTAGAATGTCTGAATATCCTTTAACGAAGTCATTGGTTTTAAAAATTCTGGCAATCGTTGTAACTTCCTTCGATGGCGCGTACTCGCTACGAATAACAACATTTTCAGTAACTACCCAAATTCCGTAATTGTCCCATCCAGAATATTTTTTGGATATTTTTCTCCTGAACCGATCTGCGTCAGGTTGCGGCTCTATGTATCCCAAAATTCGCCAATGGTCTTTGCCGTTTGGTTTGGCGCATACAATCCATCTTGATTTATCTGCCATTTGTGTTTTTATATAACTGTATAAATAGATAGGTTATTGTTCAAATGCAAACATTACCAATGGAGGAGTCTATGCACAAGATGAAAGTGTCCCGAAGATATGGAAATCTGTTTGTTGCCTCTGTAATTCATATCGATTCCTTTGGAGAAAGAAAGGTTTTTCCGCAATCTAAAATACCCATTGTGTTTCGAACTGATGCTACAGCAAGAATGATAGCTAAAATGGCATTAAAGGCGGAGGTATCCGATAGTGAGCAAGAAAAACTCTCCCTGTTTGTGGAGGGCTGCTTAGTTTGCAGCTCGACTAAGGAAGTTCTAGAAGAGGTTGTTTCGTTGTGGAAAAAACAGAGTGTTAGTATAGGGGTTGTGGAAATCAAGAATGAAGTTGTTCAAAAGCACAATGATGAAGCTGGTAGTGACATTGTGCTTAAGGCTATCTATAGAAACGGTATATAGGTTAAATTAGCAATTTCGCCGTAAACCCTCGCCTGATCTGAGGGCGGGGATATA
>NZ_JAHKPM010000010.1:0-29417 GCF_018860525.1 Vibrio hepatarius | reverse complement strand
ATGGCAAGCAATCTAGTTACTATTGTGTTGGTGTTAAGGTTCTTGATGGCGCTATCAAGCTGCCCAAGATGAAACCAGTTAAAGCCAATATCCATCGTGAAATCATTGGAAAGGTTAAAAACATTACTCTCAGTTTGAGTAAAACAGGTAAGTTTTATCCGTCCATCCTTGTGGATGATGGTGTTGAAGCGCCTAGCTTGATTCACTCAATCGATAAAGTCACTGGTATTGATTTGGGGTTATCACATTTTGCTTATTCAATCGAACGGTAAGAAAGAAGTTAACCCGCGATTCGTAAGGCGTGCTGAGAAGAATCTCAGGCGTAAACAGAAGCAGCTTTCGCGCAAGACCAAAGGTAGCGCAAACAGAGCTAAAGCTCGTTTGCTTGTTGCAAAGTGCCACGAAAAGACAGCGAACGCTCGCGCTGTTTCCAACATAAACTATCTCGAAAAAACCACGCTGTGGTTGTAGAGACATTGAAATCAGCCAATATGATGAAAAACCGCAAACTAGCTAAACACATAGCCGATACCTCATGGCATAGCTTTGTCGTTAAGTTGGAGTACAAACTGAAAGAGAAAGGCAAACACCTTGTTAAACTCGATCAGTGGTACGCCAGTTCTAAAACATGCCATTGTTGCGGTCATAAAATGGAAGAAATGCCACTATCAGTTCGCAAGTGGGATTGTCCCTCTTGTGGCACCACAGATATAAATCGGGATCTAAATGCCGCTCTTAATATCCGTGATAAAGGTATTCTAGAATTAAAAGCGGCTGGACAGTCGTTTCTGCTTATGGAAGCTGCGTAAGACTCGATACTATCGAGCATTGGCTAACGAAATAAGAAGCATCGCCCAACGGGCGGTGAGTAGTCACAAAAAGTTCAAATTTTTCAATAAGTAACAATTTCCTTTTTTAATCTTGGAACGGCTCTTGGTACACCGCTATCGATCATTATCGTGTATGGATTTTCTCTGTGCTCTGATGTGTGTGTCAGGCAGAATGTTCCTGAGGTTGATTTGGAGTGACTTTTTCCTTGTGCGGCAGCCAAGACCCTTGCTGATTGAATTGGTTGAGCGACTAAGCCTCTAAAGGATCGATATTCTTGAAAAGACTCTGGTTTTATCGATACTTTGTACCTCTTTTTTCCGAGTGCTTTCTTGTTGAAAACTTTCTCGACTTCGTTTGGAGATACCCCACATTCAGCCATATCGAGTAGTAATCTTTTAAAGTGAACTGGCTTTCCTAGTTCGATCTTTTTGAACAATGCAGGTAGGTGTTGCTTGAAGAAACTTCTATTTTTCCCACTTTTTTGTTTAAATGTTACCTTTTTTGATCGTTGATATTCAAATTAGAGTTGTTAGGGCCACTTGCTGTGGTAAGATAGTGACCAAGCGTATGAATAACGGTGATTCTAAAGTCTTAAAATGGCAAATTGGAAATTAACCCCGAAAAAATTAGGCGGAAACTTAATTGGTTTTACGCCAAAGTGGACTTCAGGTTCAGGATCTTATCGTGTGAAACGATTTAGCACCCAGTTCCCGTTTTTCGCTCATGGTAATGATGAGGTAATCGCTTGCTCGATCCAGTTGCTTCGGTGGTCATCCAAATTAGATCCTAAAAAAGATATCACTGTACTGATGAATCTAGATGGGAAGCTGATTCACCTATTCAACGCGCAACCCTTTGTTGTTGAGTGCTTTAGGCGGCTCTGGCTTCGAAGCCCTGTGGCAGAAAAGTTTCTTTTCGTTGAGTCCGCGAAGGCTGACAAGTATGAGTTTACCACTTGCTCATGTATGACAGAACAAATGGCTGTTGTCTCTGAATTTATTGATTCATCCCTTGAGCTGAGTAATAGGCTAACTTGCACTAACCACGCAAGCGCCATAAATATTTACGAAATTTGCAAGAAAGGCAGAAAAGATCGAGAGATCAACATGGAAACGATCATCGATGCAAGTTCTCTTATTGCCTTAACGATGGATGAATTGAAAGAATTTAGGAAACCAGAAGATAATACTCATCTTACGATAAGAATACAGCGTAACTCAGAGTCGGGAGTCACTCGCCAAAAGGGAGCTGCTGTAAATCGAAATCATGCATCTAAATTACTCAAGAGTATAAATTCCGAGAGGGCTAAGGTTAAGTTTTCTGAAGAGGATGCTAAGTTGATTCAAGATACTAGGCTCCTTAGTCAGAAAGAGAGAGATACAGTTTTTGAGTTGGGTCGGTGTGTTTATCGGGTTGCTGGTGAGATAGCTTCTTACGAAGTTATGGATTTTGGATCTTACTTTGCTGTTGTTGAGACAACATTTGGTTGTGAATTCAAAAGTGGTGTGCCATTCCGTGATTTACCTTCATCAAAGAAATTCATAAAGCTTGCTCAGCAATCTGGTAGTGAAGACAAAAAAAGGTTGTGCCTAAGAGTTTCTGTTGGTGTAGATACTTTTGGGTGCGCCACGATTGCTTATGCTACTGACTCTGCTCTAGATTTCTTCAACGATCATTGGTCAGGAAGTTCAGTTTCGTTCTGTTCATTTGTGTCAATAATGCCAGTGACAGATACTGCTTATGCAATGGATTTGATGCAAATGGTGTGTCGAGCCTCGTATAATTCTGAGATAAGAAGCCTCTCTTGTAGTTGACGTTAAGAATTTAACCCTGACTTTTTCAGGGTTTTTTATGCGAGTTGCGCGAGCCAATTACTATTACTAAGATTTTCAAAAAAAATGCGCAACATAATGATTTTGGCGCTGCTATTTTTTAGTGTTAACGCACATGCTGTATACAACTATAAAAACTATTCTTGGACTCAAACAGGGGATAAGCTGGTTGCATACGCTAGTGTTCATAAGGATAAGCTTTTAAAGAATGCAAAGGCTATTTATCCTAGATATGAGCAGTATGTGCCGTATATCAGAGAGGTAGCAGCTAAGCATAAAGTGCCTCTTGAGATTGCTGCATTAGCAGCCATAGAGTCGGGATTCAACCCAAGTGCTAAGAGTCCTGTCGGGGCAGTTGGTATGTGGCAGTTTATGAAGCCTACAGCAAGGGATTATGGACTTGTAATAAATTCGGGTGTTGATGAAAGGCTAGATTGGAAAAAATCTACCGAGGCGGCAGTCACCTATATTAAGTGGCTAGCAGAGACAAGGTTTGGTAATGACTATGAGACGGCAATCATGGCTTATAACTTCGGTATAGGAAACATGAGTAAAGCCATCAGTAGGGCAAAAACCCCAAATGCTTGGGTTATGATAAATGCAAACCTGTTACCTCTTGAAACTGAGGAGCATTTATTAAAGTTCCTGATTTACGTACAAATTTTCAAGTACTTAGACATCCACGGTGTTAAATAATGAATACTAAAATGAAATTTTCTGCGATAGCTATTTCTTTGCTATCTGCATCAGCTTTTGCTGCGACTCCACCAGCTCCAAATATGTTTGATGAGGTTATGGCTAAGTCTGTTGGTCAGTACTCAGTAGCTGGTCAATCTATGAATTACACTGTGTCAGGTCAAGCAAACTATGTTTATGGTTTCGATGATTTAGATATTGGGTTTCATAATTCGTACTTGGACTTGAATTCATCTACTTCGATTTCTCATGGTGTAGATCTATCTCTTAGCACTGGCATTCGTGAAATTTACGAGATTAGTGATGATGACTTTGAGACAAAAGTAGACGGGTCACTTAAATTTTCAAAAGACAACCATGATTTTAAAGTTGGCTATGACCGTAACCTTGCAAACAAGGTTCTTGGTGCCAAAATAAAAATGAATGGCGATACGTCATTATCGAAGAATGCGATTGGTCAAAGTCTATCAAGCTACGATGGGTTTGCAGAGTATAACTTCGCTGTACAGAATTATAACCTTACTGCTGCCTTTGATTTTGATGGTAACTTTTATGGTGGGGTGTCTGCTTATGCAAATGAGACAGATATTAAGCTCCATATTTTCGAGCACAATGATGACTACAATGTTTTCTTTGATGTAGGTACTGTGTTCGGTTCAAATATCAAGACTTCGGTTGGGTTAGGTATTATTGAAGAAAAAGTCTCATTTGCGGCTGACGGTAGTTACTTCATTACTGATTCATTCACCATTTGCGGTAATGTTGTTGGTCGTGAGGATTATTCAACAGCGACTATTGGGGCAGAGTATGCTTATTCTTCTTTTGCCGCATACGTTGAAGGTGTGGTTGAGCTAACCGATCCAAGAGAATCTGGAGAATCTCAAGATGGCGTGATGGTTGGCGCTAAATTCATGTTCTAGTAACTTAGAGAAGGCTTGTAATCCGGGCTTCTCTAAAATTTCGTAATTTTGAGTTAAACTAATAATAAAAAATTTATGCAGAAATTTGCTTTAGCGGCTTTGATAGTTGCTAGTACACCGATGTTTGCTTTAGCTGAGGGTGATTCTAAGTCTGATATTTCACTTAATCCAGCTAGGTTTAGCACCAATAACCTAACACAAGCTCCAAAGAGAGATACTTTAGTTGAGATCTCAGGGGTAGAGTCTAATTCCGATACCGTTGTACATACTCTCAAAGAAGAGGATTCAGTTTATCTTGATGAGCAAGATGCTGATCTACCAAAACTATCGCTTGGTCAATTGATTAAGGCCATAGAGGATGGTGACACAAAGAATATTGACCGACATATCGATTACGGTCAGATGCATAAAGCTTATCTATCTCAGATGAACTACATCAACGCGAAGGTAAAAGGTCTTTCTGATTTGGTTAGCAAGACTGCTGCGGGGACTTTTGAAACCCGTGTTCGTGAGGGTTCGATGATGTTGGGTCTTCTATCTGAACAAATTGATATGATTGTTCAGGATGCAGCCAAAGACCAAGATAACTTTAAGAGGTTTGTTTCAAACAAATTTCATGAGTACACGCTCGTTGATATGAAGTTTACAAATGAAGTCTCTGAAGGGTTGCATTTAATTGAGGCAAAGTTCCCTGCTTCTGAAGCTGCTGATATGATTGTTATCACTGAACTTCCTAATGGAACATTTAGCTTGGTTGCTTATATCCCGAAAGAAGTTGAAGAAATTAATGATATCGTAAATCGTCTAATTCAAAGTGCGAATGCGGCAGACACCCTTGGGGATGAACTTGAGCGAATGGCGATCACACGAAGCGCTATTGGTGCTGATGAGCTTTTAGAGCGCACTAAAAAAGAGCAGTCTGCGTTGGCTCCTAAAGAGTCCTTTGAAAGTGCTATTGATCAGGCGCAATTACAAATTGCAGAATCTGAGAAATAGAACTTTTTCAGTTTTAACTCTAGGCGGGGTTAGCCCTCGCCTATTTTTTTGTTCAGGAGAACATTTGATGAGTAACAAACTCCCAGTTTTCAAACTAAAAGTCAGAGACCTTGCATTTGATAAAGATGATGTTTTGGTTCAGTTTGCCCAATCTATTTGTAGTTTGATGAATGAGGTTGGCGATCACGCAGAGGTTTCAGACTACGCCACTTACTTCTTTGGCTCTTACCATAATGTCTCTTACGAAAAGTTTCGCTCCCTCATTGAGGAGAATGAAGTTTTTAAGCACGTAGAAGAATTTGAAGGTGCGATTGACGTGCTTCATGCTCTAGTTATCAAGGGTTTCCGAATTCACGTTGTTACGGCGAGAGGCGGGTTTGAAAACTCTGAAGAATTGACCGCTGACTGGTTAGAGCGCAAGCGTGCTCCAGTGGATTCATTGACAGTAATGGGTAAAGAGAAAAACTACTCAAAGTCATTTTACTACAATGAGATAAATGATGGGGTTGCTATCATTGTTGATGATGCGTCTCACAATATCATTGATGCTGTAGAGAACGCGCCATCTGTTATTCCTTTCATTGTTACTCGTCCATGGAATGAGAATGACGAACAAATCAATAATCTGATTGAAGAAGGTAAAGTTTATCGTATCTCTTCAGTGGTAGAACTCGTTGACTGCTTGGAGCTTTCACCAGAACTTCTGGAAGAAGCCGCTTAGCAGTATATAGCAGGGTAAAAGGCAGTGGGTATTGGTTTATCCGCTGCCTTCTTTTGTTTGGGGGCAGCGATTATTAATGAGAAACAAAAACATCTCCTTAGCTGGAGGTGTCTAATATAGTTTAGCACTATACCTTATAAAGGCGTTTTATTTGGCGATTGAAAGCTTGATTCTTCTAGAGACAGCAGAGATGAGGTACAGGGCAACAATCCAAGAGGAGATAAATCCTGCGATACCGAATATGGAGTAATCTATAACATAAAGGTTCAGTATAATAGAGCCACTAAGGCCACCAGCGTAAAGATTTAGGATTAGAGCCAAAAAACCTGCCCTTTCATACATATTGGCTTGACCTAGAGTCTCGTCGTTTGAAATATTTGACTTGCCTCCATCCCAAACCTTCATATCAAAGTGCGCGAAAGAGCCTACCACCATCATCAGAGGTGCGATCAGGACTGTGAAGATAGCTGTGATGGTGTTTCCTTGAGTCGATAAGATTTCAACTGGGTTAAGAATTTGCTCTTTTGTTTGAATCAAAAACATGTACCACCAAATCGAGTATACGCAAATCGCAAAACCAGCAAGATTCATTAGCTGAGATCTTAATATGTAAGCCGCCGGATTTTTGTGAGTAGTATAGGTGTTAAAGTGACCTTTGATCGTTGTTTTGGTTAAAGGTTGATATTTAGAACCCGCTCCTAAAGTTTCGGTTCTTCCGACATTGTTGTTTGGTGAATCATTCCCAATATTGTCTAAAAATTGGCTATATTGGGAAGCTTTTTCCTTAAATGAGTATAGGAGAGACTTTTTTGTCATGAATTTGTTGTCTCTATTTAATTTATTTTAAGTTTAATTATCTTTATATGTTTACAGGCTGGATCGCTGTGTATAGAATAACAATCGATTGGTGAAGCACCTCTTTGTTCGAGTATTAGTTTCCCTGTCATGTTTTTTCTACATTAGAACATCGTCCTAGGGCGATGTTTTTTTATTTTTTGCGGCTTCTAAAATATTAAAGCCACCAGCCCCGAATTAGATATACAAAAAATTACACCCATAGTTATATCACCTATCTAAAGCATTGGCAATATACTGACATACGCTTATATTGGCTGGTGTTTGGGTTAGTTCTGTCAGTGTCGAAGTGATTGGGCTGGTATTCAGTTCTCTGGTTTTGGCTTATTGCTTCCCAGTTATTTGGGCAAGGTTAGATGAATTAAAAGCCGCATGATGCGGCTTTTAGTTTTACTTTTTCCTATTCAGAACCACCCCCGTAGCCTCCACCACCGACGATATCTCCGCCTGATCTCGCACCAGAGCTAATACTGCTAGTAGGTTGACTAACTGGTGACGGTGTAGATTCATAGTTGGATGTTTAAGTTGAACTTACTTTGCTTGTTTCGAACTTGGCTGGCTGCTGTGTTCTAGTTTCATTATCATTATCTGAGTCCATTAACAGAATCGCTGTAGTTACATTGTCTGTGATGGACTCCCTTTCGTTTTGACTTTGTTGCTCAGTCAGTTTTTTGCTGCTTAGCGAGTTGTTGCTTTTTGAGCTTACTAACTTTTCTTTTTTAGGGTTATTCGACTTTTTCACTTTTTTGTCATCGGGTGCTGTGTTCGATGAGAAGCTTTTTAGTCGTATAATGACTGCTATCACAAGTGCAATTGCGCACAGAATTGTGATTATTGCAGGAAGTGATTCTTCAATGTTGGGGGTGCTTATTTATTCCTAGTGTTTCCATTAATTTCTTAAATGCCGTTTCTGCCATTTCATCTGATGTAACCTCGTTGCCATCTTCGTCTAAACCATTAATTATGATTGTTTTCTTTGATAGCTTTGAGTGATCGTAGTTGCGGTAAACTTGCTCACAATGACTCAGTCTTTTCTCAAGGTAGTCAGAAGGATCACCTCTACTCTTGATTCTCGTTTCAGCTAAAGTTGAAGGTATTTGGATTACAAGCATTATGTCAGCTAAGGTAAACCAAGGAGCCATCCTAATGAGCTTAGTTAAGTAGTACTCATTTACCCCTTTAAAAGACTGATACGCAATTGTTGACAGGTTACATCTATCAGAGATAAAAACTTTGCCTTCAGCGATTGCTGGTAAAATCTTCATTTCGTAAATCTGACTGCTTGCTGCTAGAAACAGCATGCTTTTTGAGTATATGGTCAGTCTTTCTTTAGCTGAAATGCTTTCACTTTTAATGAGCTTCCTGATCTCTTCGGCGTATTCTGTGCCTCCGGGCTGTCTGCCCATTTCTGCGCTCACTCCAGCTTCTAGAAGTTTAGTAGTTAACTTCTCGCAAAAAGTTGTCTTAAATGAGCCATCGAGACCCTCACAAATCACAAGCATTTAAATAACCCTTTAACTAAGATTCTGATAATAAAGATTGGAATGTTCCTTTGGCGGCATCGTCGCACAACTTTGCTATGGATTTTGCTTTATGCTCAAGATGATCATCGTACTGAAGGCCACCGCCATTCCCGCCTTTGTACATATTTTTTACTGAAACATAAGAGATGTGTTCGCTGTCAATCATTACCATTCCATAAAATGAATAAGTTGAAATGTCGTTTGTTTTCGAGCACATTTTTGTGTCTTTAGTAAGAGATAGTATTTCTCTACTGATTAGTCTTAGGCTGTTGAATAAATCTTCTAGAATGCTGTTTTATTTCGGCGATAGGTTTGAATAAGAGCCTTCTTCGCTGTCGATATATCCCAAAACTGAGTGGCTTAAGGCTATTAATGATTTTGTGTTATTAAGTCCGAACCCTATTCCAGATTTAGGTAGTGTTGCTTTTTCTGAAATAGTGGTTAATTCAACTGATTTAAGATAAGTGTTGGCGATTAGTTTGTCGTTGAAAATTATAGACTTAAGTTATTCGTAAGTATTGCAAAACAATTGGTAATTCAGCTCATCATCTGACGGCTCTACGATTAACTTCGAGGCTAGTCCTTTTTACAGTACTTCATTGACCGTAGAAAAAGTCTTAGGGTTATCCATTTGCTTAACCAAAATGGCAATATAATGATATTAGTATATCGGCAACTAATCCTTCGTCAATGAAAAATGAAGTGACCTAAAATGGTCACATCATATTGTCACTATAGTGTTGTTAAAACTAACCCGATTGATGCACACAAAATCGATGGTGCGGCAGGGAACTCCTGTGACAACGTAAACTTTCCTTTTAATGTTTTATCAAGAATAAACCCTAAGATAAGTGTCAGGAACCCAAGCGCAGCTACTAATAGAACAGATTCTGCTGTCCTGCTGATTAATCCACTGACTTCAGGCTCTAGTGAAGAGATGATACAAAACATAACGAACCAAAGGCTCCAATCTCCATCACCCATCATTTGAATATCAGACTTCATAACAGTATTGCGTATGCCCTGATAACCAGTCACGCCTAGATATAGAAGCAATGTAAGGAGCGCACCTGTAAAGATAAAGTCTGATTGACCAGAGTAAACGTGAAGGTAAAACAAAGAAGAGGCAGAGTAAATGACAGCATGCTTATCAAAAATCAGCTTATTTGAAAAGTCTATTATACTGATTGTAATTGCGGCAAATATTGCCACCAAAGCGAGAATTAGTTGGAGATCAATTTGCCCATGAATAATGAATACTCCGGTAGCAAACGCAGCCGTTAATAATTCGAACAGTATGTATTTAGGGCTAATAGTTTCCCCGCAACATTTTGACTTTCCTTTCAGTAGTAACCAGACAAAGATAGGTATGTTCAATAGTGTTGGAATTTTTTCCATACATGTGGGGTAATGAGATCTTAGTTTGTTGTCAAAAAAAGGTTTGGATTGCTCTAGTCCATAATTATCTACTACGTACTGCTCTTCCTTTGCTTTTTGAATCAGGGGTGCTCTATAGGAGACAACGTTGATAAATGAACCAATGCATGCCCCAATAGTGGCAATTAAGGCAGCGCTTACCCATTGAGGGTAGATGTAGAAGGTTTCGAAAATTATGTTTTGTAGTTCTTTGAGAAGTTCTGCTGTCATTTTATTTTTTTGACTTAAGATTAGCAAAAAGGCTGAGCCGTGCAATCTGCAATAAATAAAAAAGGGAGCGAAGGCTCCCTTTCTAATGTTGATGTAATAATTAAAACGTACCGACTAAAGCAGATTCGTCTAATTTCACAATGACAGAATCATTTGCTCACTCATTGCATACATGGTCAGTCTATTGGTAATTCTCTAGTTGTGCAAGAAAAAAACAGCTAGTTGCATTTTTTGATCATTTTGAATGCAATCCTTGGAAAATATCTAAGTGGGTAATATGGCATTCAAAGAATATTTCAGAAATTTTATGAAACTTCCAAACGGTTGGGATAAAGAAAGAAGGGGTGGGTTTACTATGTCTTTTGATGACGCTTCTTTTATCTCTAATTATCCTTTAAAAGGATGGTGAAATAGAGAGATTAAGTGAAATTATTTATGCTAAGTACAGGCTTGACAGGATCGTGCTCCTTCTTACTTTCTTTTTTCTCATGTTTGGTGGGTTCTTGCTATGCTTTTCTGAAGCCTTGTGTCAGTTTGATGCCTTTAGGAATGAGATTGGTGTTGTAGTCACTAGTTACTGTATTTGTTCCGTATTGATTTCTTTCGCCACATCTAATCTCGTTGTCGGATATTTGATTCCAGTGTCTATTGAGGTAGATGGGGTTAATTATGTCTCTCAGTCTTGGGATTTAAGGTATATCGATATTCTTAGCGAAATTCCTTCTGAGGCATTGGATAAATCAAAAATGGCTGATGGAGCTAGGTGATTTTTTGACAATGTTAGCTCCCAAGGTAGGCCATTTTTTTCGTTTGAGGCTCAATTATTGTATGAGTCTTACATTATGGTCAGGCGAGGAAGGATGTTTTCTCCGAATAAAAAAAGGTGCCGTAATGACACCTTTTTTATGATTATATTTTTCTTGTTATGTAACCTTAAAGATTTCTTTGTTTACGTTTGTGTCTTGGTCTTTTTTAAACAATGTTTGAATTACTGTTGAGGTACTGAATGTGTAACCTAAACCAACCGCAGCAGCAAGTCCGTAGAATACCACGTTCTTGAGTGGGTTTTCTCTTGGGTTTTCTGAGTGGTTCATGATGGTTGTAACGGCCTTAAATAAAGCACCCATACCAACAATAAATGCTGCGATAGTGATTAGTGGGCCAAAAGATTGAGCAGCCTCAGTAAGGTTTTTTGTAACACCTGCTATGCCTTTATCATTAGCTGATGCGATAAATGGTGTTGTTAGAACAAGAATTGAAGCAAGTTTTATTCCTTGGTTCTTAATAAAATTTCTTAATTTCATCTCCTTTATTTTAATTTAAAACTTTTGCCTTAACATAATTGTTTCGGCACTATTAAATTAAAAAGTAAAACATTATTTGGATATATGGCAAGTTTATTTTTAATATATTTTCACACTCTATAAAATTAAATCTAAGTGTGTGATTTGGTAATGCCTAGTATGGTAGCTGCATGGACGGATTAGAACCCATTAATTTTTTTCTACAGATAGATCTCGTAACTCACATGCTCCAGAGAAACAATATACTGATGCATACCATTGGTAATATTCTATGTTTTCAGAGAAGTCAGGTAACCCTGAAGCCTTGGTGATGGTGTCGTAAGTTTTATTCTCTATTTTGGATTGGAAGAGTTTTGGGTATCGGCCTGATGGTGCGGTTTTCTTGAGGTGTTTGTAGTCTGATATTTTTAGAATACTTGTGTTAATCATCCGCGATTACCCTATGTGCCAGTATTTTGCCATATAGCATTATACGGCGCATAGGTAATCTAGGAAAGTTCTAGTTCTATTCCACTGAATAAATGCCTCTATTGAAGTCAGTGATACTGGCAGGTATGAATGGTATTTGTGTATCAAAAACCACAAGAGGCTCCATGTTGGCTAGAACAAAGTCTGCTTTTCCGCGCACTACGCTTTTACTGATATAGGATACAGAGATAAACCTTGAATCTTGACTGTGGTCACGATTATCCCCCATCACAAAAACCGAACCTTCAGGAACAACCCACTCACCCTCTCTGAGCATGCCTCTCTGCTCTAGTAAGCTGATTACTTCAGGGGTTGCTGGGTTAATTAGACCAGATTTCACCCTAGATATGATCGTAGAGAGAATATCTAGCTTTTTGTCGTATTGAGCGACAAATGACTTTCCTTCGATTGTTTGGCGGTATTTAGTGAACTGGTCACTTTCGCCAATCTTTTCGCTTTCAATTTTATTGCCATTAATGTATGTATTGTGACCATCCACCTTAATAGTGTCTCCGCTCAGACCTATAACTCTCTTGATATAAATCTGTTTAGAGTTAATTTCTTTAAAGATGATTACATCACCTCTTTCCGCCTCACCCTTCTTCATTAAGGTTATGTCAGTAAACGGAACCTTAGCGTCGTAAGCATCCATATCCACGATAACACGGTCGTTGATTTTTAGAGTTGGTTGCATCGATCCGCTCGGTATGTAGTACCAGTCTATGAAACTTCCCTTTATTACAATGATTGCCAGTACGAGTAATATGTCACTCAAGGAAGTTTTAAATTTTCTTTTAATCTTGTTTTTTTTCATTTGACTATTTTTTTATTATTCTTGCAGCACGCTTGCCGTTATTTGTGAAAAATTTAAGGAATTTCATGTTTAATAAACGTTTAAAAAACATTGTCCCAAAGGAGCTTAGAACATCAATTGACTTTTATTGGCAATTTGATGATAAATTTTTGAAGTCTGCTTCCTCTTATCAGGGTGAACCACCTTCTCTGGCTTGTCTAATCGCTGATGTTTACGCAAGAAGAAACGGTAATGGCTTCGTAAAAGCTCAGACAAAACTTCTATTTGATGCTTATCATGCTTATCTTGACCTAGTGCTATCTCCGAAGATACCAGCACTAATGGCGGCAAAGGATATTTGCACCAAATTTGGCGCGGCATCCACATTGATGGATATCGGCGTTAATAATGCTGAACCTTATATAGCAGCCGACATCTTAATGCTGAGAAGTAACCTGTATAACTACCCAGTCATTTTATCATATGATGTTGTTTCTATCGATAAAGATATTGTCGAAATATCAGACCTTAAACACAATGAGTTCATCATCAGAAGGCAAGATTACTGCATAGCAGTCTATACGCAAAGCTTTAGTCCCAACTCATGTGTAGTTGACCGTAAGATGATAAGTCAATATTTGGACTCAGGTTATATCACTACAAAAGATTGCAACCTCAATGTCTTGGAGTTTCTTGTTTTTAAGGTCGGTGACACTGATTCTTCTGGAGCCGTTTTTTACTCAACCTACTTCAATGATTCAGTCTTAATTGATGAAGTAAATAATGAGACAGATCAGTTAATTAAGGATGCAGCACTTGTGGTTGGTGGTATAAGGACAGGGGTTCTTAGTGAGGCGACCTCTCCAGCATCAAAAGCTTGGAAAGCTTACTCAGAATCAAAATCTAAAGCCAAACTCAAAGAAAATTCAAAAAAATTATACTTACCACGAAGAATAATGAAGTATGTATAAATTGGATATATAGAAAGGTGTTGGTAAAATAGTGACAAGGCTTATAGAAATTTATCCATGGCATGCGTTTTGATAGATGAATCCCAGTTCTTGACGAAAGAACAGGTGACTTCATTGGGAAAGGTTGTTGATTTGCTTGATATGCCTGTTTTGGCTTATGGGTTAAGAACAGATTATGTAGGTGACCTTTTCGAGGTAAGTCAGGCTTTGTTGGAAATAGCTGATCATCTTCAAGAGATTAAAGGGGTTTGCTTTTGCGGAAGGAAAGCAACAATGGTTGCCAGAATTGACTCTAGTGGGAGAGCTGTAACTGGTGATGAACAAATCGCTATCGGTGGTGAAACTTGTATGTGTCAGTCTGCCGAAAACATCACTCAGAGGCATTAGAAGAAAGTATTTTGCTTAATAGGAATTCTTCCGTTAGCTAACGCTATTATATTATCCGCCAGACTTACTATCTGGCGGAGCAGATTTGGTTTACTCAAAGATTAGATTAGGGAGTTCGCTATTTGTTGGATTCCAAAGACCTTCGGGGTTCTTTGCAAACTCTTTCCTGTATTCTTCAACATACTCTCTAACTGACTTCATGCCTACGCATTCCCCTGACCCATCAGTGATCGGAACACATGAGAACCCTCCTTTGCATTCATTAAAGAACTCGCAAGTATAGCATTCTTCGTTATGGAATCTGCCGACATGTTCGTATGCAGTATGTTTTAGTTTCGTAGGGTGATTCAGGATTTCCTCTTCACTATTCCTGTTTATATTCCCATAAAAAATAGGCTCTATCCCAGAAAAGACAGGTGCTCCAAGAACATCTCCGTTTGGATTGAATGTGAGGTACACATGAGTTTTCATTGTATTGAAGAACGGTTCGTTTTCTTTCGCGAAGCATGAATCCAAGAAACCAATTCGTATACCAAGTTCTTTCATTTCTGAATTTCGGTCACGAATAAATTGAATGATGTAGTCAGCCCATTCTCGGTAAGTTATTGTAATTGGTACTTCATCTGCGTAAGAGTACTCATTTACCTTAACCCCATTCTGTAGAATCTCGTCAAATTTCACTGATATGTCGAACTCCCAACTCTTTTGACCAGTATATCTAGCAAGGTCAATTATATGGTCTACGCCTGCGTCAATAGTTTTGTCGTTTAGTTCTACGTTTACGTGACAGAGTATTCCTTCATCAGCGAGTTTTTTTAAATTTTTTTTAAATCGCTCTTGGTATTTCGATTCTGAGCCATCCAGTGACATTTTCATTCCAGCCGCATATGTGGTTTCAATCGAGTAAAATGTCTCTTTAATGAACTTTATTTGCTCATTTGTTAAGCTAAAAAGATTGGATACCAGTCTGTTTTTTGCATTTGGTACTAGTCTCTTTATGATCTCTCTGTACTCGATTAATCTTTCCATTGGGAGAGTCATTACCTCCCCTCCAAGCCAACACATTGTTATTGGGTCTTCGTTTGAGCTATTTTGCACGCAACTCATGGATGCAATTTTTTCGAGAGTCTCGTAGCTCATCATGCTTCGGTCTTGTCTCATTGATTTGGACAAGTAGCACCTAGGGCACTCCATATTGCAATAATGAGTTAGGTTAAGGTAAATATCCTTCATAACTTATGATTTTCGCTTAATTTTGGTAATTATTCTTGATGAACTCAAAATAAGATTTCAACCCATGGCACTCTGCGTTTGGGTTACTTCGATCCCAAAACAACTCCCTGAAAGAGCATCCGCCTTTACAGAAAAAGTAGTATTCGCATCCTAAACACTCAACAGGCTTTAAGTCCAAAGACATTGTATGTTTCATCCTAAGCTCTGAGTTGACTATTTCTTGAAAATCGTCTTTGAACGCATTGCCATATGAAATCATGTTTGGTTTACCGCTCTCTATGGTGCAACCACTCACCTCCCCTGTTGTTGTTACACACAGTGCACCACTAGCGGGGCATGCAATATCAGAATTCCCTGTTCCACCATTTAAGCACTCTTTGTGGCTATTAATTGGGTAAATGACTAGATCTTTGTCATCTTTTTTATCTAGCCACAGTGTTAATGCGATTAAAAATTCAGCCTCCTTCTCAAAGCTAGGCCACAACGTATTGTCTTTCGCTTTGTAGTGATGGTTCATTTTTTCCATTGGATCTGTAAGTATTGAAAGTCGTTTGCTGCAAAAATCCTCATAATCTTCATCAGACAAAATCCCTTTCATTAACTCGCCATCAGGGTGCATGAGGTTAACTTGAAAAAATCTAACCCCGTTTGAGTACAAGAGTTCAAACATTTCCTCCCAGTTTTCAATTGTTTCTGTGGTTGTGGCTAGCGATATTGCGACCTTTCTCCCTTCCCCAGTCCACTCTTTGAGATTTTTCCACCAATTTTCTTTTTTGCTGCTGTTTGAGCCTAATATCAGTTTTTGAGAATCAAATCGATCCCATTCATATGAAGTGGATACAATATCAAAGAGATGAGCGTACCTTTTTAGGGCATTTGTGGTCGTGAAGTTGGTAACAATAGTTAATGAGATTGGCTTATTTGTTTCATCAAATTTTTTTCTCAAGTAAGGAATGTTCTTAGTATAGAAAGAAGGAGGCATAAGTGTAGGCTCTCCCCCTATAATCGTAACTTCAGCAAATTTTGCACTTGGATCTAATGCAAAGTCATTTGCCATGTTATCGACTAGGCTACGAAATTCCTCTTGCGTCATCCTCTCTTTCTGATCTCTTACCTCTTGGTGTAGAAAACAGTGCTGGCAACTAAGGTTGCATTTCATTGTTGGGTATATGTGGTATAACTTCGAGTTACTCATTCGGGTTCAAAATTTAATTGTTTAAAAAAATGTACAACATCATTTGACAAAAGTCTTATCAGTAGTAAGATAGCGACACATTAAGATTGATACTCTTACGTAAGTTCTTCAATCTTCTGATGCGGGATGGAGCAGCTTGGTAGCTCGTGAGGCTCATAACCTCAAGGTCGCTGGTTCAAATCCAGCTCCCGCATCCACTTAATTATGTGAATTTAAAGTGATTTAAATTTTCATTTGCTTCATTTTTTATGATGCTAGATTCTGGGGTCCCTACGGGTACTTTTTGTTTGCCATAAGGGTTGGCGCATCAAACTCTTAGCCTCCTTTTTTGGAGGTTTTGGAGCGGTAGTTCAGTTGGTTAGAATACCTGCCTGTCACGCAGGGGCGCGCGGGTTCGAGTCCCGTCAGTCGCACCATGTTTATTTTGCTCCCTTAGCTCAGTTGGTAGAGTGACGGACTGTTAATCCGGCTGTCGCTGGTTCAAGTCCAGCAGGGAGCGCCACTTCATTAGGATCTTATTCTTAGGGTTTTAATGAAGTGGAGAGATGGCTGAGTGGTTTAAAGCACTGGTCTTGAAAACCAGCATACGTTAATGCGTATCTAGGGTTCAAATCCCTATCTCTCCGCCACAATTTTGATAATGGGATTCCTAGTTGATTGTTCCGAGCGGGACCCATGTACTGTCTCAGGTTTGACTGAGCGGCTTTATTATGTCTATTTTTTAGTAAAAATGAAAAATTGGATTATAGTTGTTGGTCTTTCTTTTTCTTTACTTGGTTGTTTCTCTGAGGATGTTGTTACCACTGGCGTAACGATGACTACACAGGAAGTTCAATCTCTAGTTGCTAGGGACATAATTCTTTACGAGAAGAACCTAGAGCGTTCGGGTAGAATGCCAACTGACTTCGAACAGAATTATAAGAAGCCGCACCTAGTGAAGCTGTATGTGGCTAGCGTCTTTTTTAGAAACAAGGCTCAAGATTTGGATAATCTTCATGAAAAGAAAATGATCTCTCTTGACCGCAAAATACTTGATGCTAAGAAGGAAGAATTGGATTCAGGTATAAAGTCAGAGGAATTGAAAATCTTGAAGAGAGGAAGAGGTGGCCTTCAGGTTGGGCACAACAAGTCTTTAAAAATGCTTAAAGATAAAGAAAAAGAACGAATCAATTATCTAAATGAGCAATATCTTGCTGTGTTGAAGGCTGATTTTTAGTTCTAATTTTGCTTTTTTGGAAAACGTTGATTTCTTATTGGATTTCGGTTGTACACTTCCAGAAAATATCGCATATTAAATTCGTTACAAGACAATAAAAATGATTTAGGAAAGAAAATGAACAAAACTCAACTTATCGAAGTAGTAAGTGAAAATGCTGGTATTAGCAAAGCTGCTGCTGGAAATACTCTTGATACAATTCTAGAGTCAATCAAAGACACAATGGCTAAAGGCGAAGAGGTTGCTCTTGTAGGTTTTGGTACTTTTAAAGTAACTAAACGTGCAGCGCGTGCTGGTCGTAACCCTAAAACAGGTGAAACGATTCAAATCGCTGAAGCTAATCAGCCTAAGTTCGTTGCTGGTAAGGCACTGAAAGGTCGAGTTAACTAGATCTTTCTGGTTACAAGAAAAAGCCTCGCACTTGCGAGGTTTTTTTGTCATTAAGATACTACACAAGAAAAGGATTTCTTTGTTGCACACTAGATTTACTGTAGAATATTCAATTGTTAAACTATTTGAAAAAGAGTATTTCTGTGAGTCAATTAGATACCGAACAAGATTGGTTGCTCCTTCTAGAGAACCCAGAGGCGAGAAAGAAAATAGCCAAAATCCTATCTGAGCAATCAGAGGCCACACCTCTGAATTGCATATCTCCAAAAGTCATCAATACTGAATCCTTAAAAGTGAAGTACGAAGGGCAAAGTGTTTTCATGGCGCTTCTTCATAGGCAAAACAGCATTGCCAGATGGACAAAATCTCAATCGATCCAGCCAGAAAGTTTAAATGACCATTGCGCATCAGTTGCGTATTTAGGTTTGCTTATTGGCGCATACCACAAAATTAAGTATCCAGAAAGCGACCTTAGTCCCGAAAATCTAGCTGTATTTTGCCTATTTCATGATGCTCCCGAAGCTTTGGGTGAGGATTTAAATGGTGTTTTAAAAAGTAGTGACGAGAAGCTTAGAGGGATGATTAAGCAGACAGAGGGGTATATAGCGCGGAAAATCGCAGCAACAATAGACCCTACTCTATCTCCTATTGTATCTCCGTACTTCCTGATGGAGTGCACCAAGTTGGAAAAAGATTTGGTTAAGGCAGCAGATCTTTTGAGTGCTTTTGCAAAGGCTAAGTGCGAGTTGCGCTCAAATAATGCTGATTTTGCCTATGCGGCAGGTAGTTTGAAAAAGGAGTTGCAGCCGTACCTAAACAAGTATGAGGCAGTTCAGTTTATATATGATCATTATATCATGGCATATGAGCTAACCATTGATGAAATGATAGAGTTCCTCCCAAAAATCGATGAGCTAGGAGATTAGTTTGCTTATGACACTTGTGTTCAATGATTACGAGACATTCAATCTGTCCCCTCTTGGTGGTGCACCTAGCCAATACGCTGCAATAAAGACTGACCTCAACTTTAACCGCATTTCAGTCGAAAATTTTTTTTGTTTGCCTTCACAAGATATAGTTCCTGAATTTCAGGCTTGCTTGGTAACAAAGCATACTCCTGAGTCTGTTAAGTCTGAGGAGAAGTCCTATTGTGAGTACAAGTTCGTAAGTAAAATTCATAACTACCTAACTTCAGACCGTAATACAATTGTTGTTGGGTATAACTCTTTGCGATTTGATGACGAATGGAATCGCCATCTTTTCTATAGAAATTTGCTTCCTCCTTATGAGTGGCATTTTAAGAATGGAAACAGTAGATACGACGCAATGTTATTGATGCAGGCGGTGTATGGCTTGAGACCAAATCTTTTGATATGGCATTATGTTCCAATTTCAGAAAATTCAGATGAGACTAGGGCTTCCATGAAGCTTGAGCATTTATCTGCTGTAAATGGCATTGTTCATGAAAATGCCCACGATGCTCTATCAGATGTTGATGCTTTGATCTCACTAATGAAGAGAGTCAAGGAGGCAGACCCTGAGTTCTATGATCTTGCCTTATCAGTTCGAGATAAATCTTATGTGTTAAATATGCTTTTGGCAGAGGAAAACAAAAGCGGATTACTATATATATCTCAATATGAAAGACAACATAACTTTGTTGGTTACATAATACCACTCTTTCAGTCTGTAGAAGATAAAAATATTTTTTGGGCTTGGGATGCCAAGGTTTGCCCAGAGAAGGTTCTATCATTACCAGAAGACGTTAAGTGTAGGCTTCTGTCATTGAAAAAAGATGAATTAGAGTCACTTGGAATTGATAAGAAAGGTCTGGTAAAGCTTAAGATAAACGCACTACCAAATTTATTTCCAAAGTCAGTATATTCGAAAGAGCTTGCTGGTGATAATGGGTTGTCAGAAATCAGAGAAACCATTAGGGTTAATTCACTTAAGTTGCTTGAGTTAGTCCCTCAAATGAAAGAGTTAGTTAGCTCGATAGAGGCAAACCCTAAAGAATATGATGATTGTTCAGATTACGATATGCGTTTGTATACTGACGGCTTTATGACCCCAGCAGAAAATGCATTCATTAAGAAGTTTCACTCCAAGTTAACTTGGGAAGAAAGGTATGGCTTGACGTCCTCAGAATCTCCAACAGAGCGCACTAAAGCTCTTGCTATGAGGGTCATAGCAAGAAACTCACCTGAAGTTCTAAACGAAGTTGATTCCGAGTTATGGGAGGCTTACGTTGCCCAACGTATGCTTGGGAATACTGATAATTCCCCTAAGTTTGGAGAAGAAAAATTAAGTGCTAATAATCAGATTTTAGCAATTAAGAAACTTTTAGAAAATAGTGATTTGAGTGAGTGCAATGCAAAGGTTCTGACTGAAGTCAAAGACTATTACCATGGGTAATTCGCTAGTTGATATGTACTAACAACACTTGTTGACAACCACATCTCATCAAAGAGACTCAGCACTATGCTGAATCGTCATGCTCAGAAAGGGAAAGGTAGTGCCTACCTGCCCATTCTGACCAAACTGCGTATCGAGCAGGAACTAAGTGATCAGGTTTGATCACCTAGTTTAAATCGGTTTCTTGAATAAGTATTATCTGGCGGGACTTTATTTAGTCCCGTATTTTACCTTGAGTTGCTCTACTACAGAGACTAACTTCTCAACTTCCTCTTTAAGTATCTTTTGAGCCTGACTTTCGTCTTTTACTTTCGTGGCGATCCTGTCACCGCCAAATAACATGGATGTGTTTGGTCTATTGGTAATAAAACTCAATAGTGAGCCTCTTTTTTCTGTTGTCCATCCTTGAAGAAAGTTCACCCAATGATTCACAATTAGTTCACTGCCTATCAACTGTTTAATCTTTAGCGCTCTGGGTAAATAAGCTGTAAGGTGGTGTGCTTTTTTTTCTAGGCATGTGTCAATGAATCTATCGACGTCAGTTCTCTTTTTTCTCCTAGAAATATCTGCTAAGAAATAGTTCATGTTGCCATCATAGCCGAAATCTCTCACTCTATAATTTTCTCCGTAGTAATGAATTAAACTCTTCTTTTTTGCGTGATTAATAAGTGTTTTAATGAAACTTTTTTTATCGACAAAGGGGTAAGTTTCAATATTCAAACTACTAAGTAGGAAGCCGATAAAACTAGGGATAGAAACCCCCCCCTCAAAACCCACTGACTCCTCAATCCTATTTATAATACACACCTTAATTCCACAGTCACTTAAGGCTCTTGCAACGATCAGGCTGATTATCGGCTCATTGCCTACGATTATTACATCAAATTTAATGTTCCTTTTATATACCTCGATCTTTGTCTCATTTGGCTTCTCGCTGAAGTATTCAGATATTGGTTTCGAGGTTCTGTAAGGTAGACTTTTGCATATAGTGTCATCTAAGTACTCCTGATCTCCGATGGTCTCGTCTTGTTTCACTTTTATTTAAAATCATAACAAAACATTAATTCGAGTTTAAATAATTTGTTGATAATTACTTTGTCATAAGCGTTTATTAATAGAAAATATCAACTAGCGAATTACCCCTCATGATTGTAGTGAGGGGTTTACTTTATTTCAGGCACTTACTTTAACAAGGCGCTTAATTTGTTGTCTGGGTTTATCTCATCTAAGGCAATTTTTATACATACTATAATTGGGACACTTAGTATGGTGCCAACAATGCCAAACATCCATCCGAAGAACAACATCGACAAAAACACTACTAAAGTAGACAGTCCAAGTTTATCCCCTATTATTTTTGGCTCTATGTAACTTCCTATTATTATGTTTGAACTAACGAATATAATTAATGTTGTTATTGCTGGTACTGCGCCCATAGTTAACGCAACTATCAGCGGAGGAACAGCAGCGAGGAATGAACCAATGTTTGGTATAAAGTTTAGGGCAGTTGCTAAAATACCCCAAAACAACCAATATTTATGATCAGTGAACAGATACAAGCTCGTGGCTATAATTACACCTGTAGCAAAACTAGATGCTGTTTTAACTGAAATATAGGTTTGTATCTGTTTAGACACACTTCCTGAAAGATTATCTGTTCCGATGAAGTTTGATATCTTATTCTTCCAGCTTTTACCTTCACATAGTGCTAAGAAAATTGTCAATGCAACTATAAAGGTAAATGATATTGAGTTTTTAATTGTAGTTAATACTGTCAATCCTGAAGATAGTACAGACCCTATGTTTAGAGCCTCCATCTGTTCTTTGATAAATGACTCATTTACTCCTGTTAACTCAGATGCTTTTATAACAAACTTTTCAACTGAAGCTTGCATATCAAGAACAAATGTCTTTGACGATGCAGCGACGATGTCACCTATTACAAAGAAACCATAAAAAATTAGTATGACTGTAATTATTGACGCTAAGCTCCTAGGGATTTTGTAATTTTCAAGCTTATCAACAAATGGGTTACATAGTAGGGCTATACATGCAGCCAAAAGAAGAGGAGCTAACATGTTTTCAACTGCCTTAAGTCCGGCAATTATGATAAACGTTGCTGCAACTAATATGATCGGGTTTATATTCTTAGAGTTTTGCATGTTTTGTGAAGGTTATGTGATTAAAAAGGGAGGCATAAAGCCTCCCTTGTCATTTATTTGCTTTGAAGAGGAATTTGGACTTCCATAATTCCAGTCTCGTCATTCAGACTGTAGTTAAGGTTTTCAATTTCTTCTTGGCTAAGGTTTTTCTTTTGATAAAACTCAAGGACTGCCGCCTTAACGCATTCTTGAAGCTCTCTTACAATTTCGCAATCTGCACCAGAACTAGATGCAACAATTACCGATAGTCTTGCCTTTGCCACTCCTGCCGAGGATTCTTTTTTACTGAAAAGTCTGCTGAAAAAGTCCATCTTATCCACCAAACAGTCTCTTTAAGAAACTTTTATCTTCAGTAACAAATCTCATCTCTCGCTCTTCTCCTAGAAGTCTAGCGACAACGTCTTTGTAAGCTTCAGATGCTCGGCTATCGCTGAGGATTACAGGTTGACCTTTGTTTGATGAGTTCATTACATTTCCGTCCTCTGGTATAACACCAATTACCGTGATGGCACCAAGGATATCTTCAATGTCTTGTACATTAAGCATTTCACCCTTATCTACTCTGCTTGGGTCGTATCTAGTAATAAGAAGATTTTGCTTTACAGGATCAAGTCCATTCTCTGCACGGTGTGTGTTTGAACCAAGCATGCCAAGCATGCGGTCAGAGTCTCGTACTGAACTTACCTCTGGGTTCGTTACAACAATCGCTTCATCAGCCCAGTACAGTGCATGTTTAGCGCCACCTTCGATACCAGCAGGAGAGTCGCAAATTATGTAATCAAAATCTTTTGCTTTAAGTTCTTCAATTACTTTTTGCACCCCTTCTTTTGTTAATGCATCCTTATCCCTAGTCTGGGATGCTGCAAGAACAAATAGGTTGTCACAATGTTTATCCTTGATTAGTGCTTGATTTAGTGTTGCTTCACCATTAATAACATGGATGAAGTCATAGATCACACGACGTTCAACGCCGAGGATTAGATCAAGGTTACGTAGGCCAATATCAAAATCTATTACGCAGGTTTTTTGCCCTTGTTGGGCAAGCCCCATTGCAATAGCCGCTGAACTGGTAGTTTTACCAACGCCACCTTTACCTGATGTAGTTACAATTACTTTGCTCATTATTTATTTTTTTTATTTGTATACAAATTCTGCTCGACGATTAAGTCTTTTTTCGTCTTCGTTTTGCTCTTTATTCATGAGCTTCTCTTCGCCGTATGAGATAACCTCGATCTGATGCTCCTTAGCGCCTAGAGAAACAGCGAAATCTTTTACAGCTAAGGCGCGTCTTTCACCTAGCTTGAGGTTGTATGAGCGGTCGCCAGCACTGTCAGTGTGTCCCTCAAGTATTACCTTTAGTTTTTCAGACTCTTTCAGTAGTTTTACATGCTTTTCGATGAGCATCTTAGACTTATCGGTGAGCTTTGAAGAATCAAAACCAAAATTTACAATACCTGTTTCTATTACTGATAAATCTACTCCTTTTTCACCAAGTTCATATAGAAATTCGTCAGTGGAGTGGTAGCCATGGTTTTGACCAAGTATTGAATTTTTTTCTTCTTCTATATCCGCTTCTGTGTAAACTACAGTTTCATCGGCAAACAATGTTTCCATAGTAACAGGCTCATTAAATGCAGAATCACTGGACTTTTCTTTGTAAGTATCTTGGGTGGCGCTACATCCACTTAGGATAATGGTCGCCACTAGGGCACCTATCAGTTTCTTATTGTTCATATTCACCGTCTATAAAGCTGAAATTTGAATTAAATCTTCGTTGTTTATCATAAAGGAAAGTATATTTTTTCCTTTATTTGAAGCCATTTTGATAAAAACCTGACCATTTTCTTTTGTAGAGTAGTATATGGCTTCGCCGTTGCTAGATATGGTTGGTGACTCAATGTTTGGATCTGTCTGTATTTCTTGCATATCTGACCAAGACTCTCCTTCCTTGGTTAGAAGAACCAGTTTGTTGCCTGAGAGGCCAACAATGTCGCCATTATCAGATGCAGATATAGCGTTCAGAGGAAGTGATGATATTGGTTTCTGCCTTCCGTTCCTAACCACATATGCGTATGGTGTATCATTGCGTGATAAACCAACTTTTACGTAAGTTTCACTATCAATTCTTCTTGGGAAGATATCCGCTCTTTTTGATGACTTCATCAATGTAAGCTTAGATGTAGGTATATCGTATCTATATATCTCAGATGTTGCTTTCTCTTTGCTTATTGATACAAGTAGTGATTCACTGTTATTGAAGGATGGGTAAGCGTTAAGCCCTCTTAATGTAGGTGCTTTAATTCTGCGCTTTGTCTTTATATCTTGAATGAAGATTGAGGCCCTAACACTTTCAAAAGACACATACGTTAGGTACTTCCCATCTGGTGACCAGTTTGGCGTTAAGATTGGCTCGTAACTCTCGTGAATTGTCTCTGGAGAGCTTCCATCGTAATCAGATACTCTTAGTATGTATTTTCCATTATCGTGACGACTAATGTAAGCAACCTTTGTGTCAAAAATAGATTCATCTTTAGATGTCAGTGCCTTATAGATCGCTTTTGTCACCGCAATTTCCTGCTTTGGAGAAAGTTCTGTTGAGTACGGTGAGCTTATTCTTGAGATCTTAACCTTGTTTGGCGATTCTGGAACAGAGACAAGAATTTCGCTTACTTCTTTTGATTCAATGCATGCTGTCTGACGTTTAAGTTGCTTTGATACCTCTTTGCAGTCACCTTTGTATATGTTGATATCAGAAAGCTTTCCAAGCCTTTTACTAACGAATAGTGGTGTTGAGCTTGATACTACAGCAGTTATTCTTGCTGACTCGCCACCGCTTTGCACAATGTTGATCGCATCGGCTTGAGCTGCTACCGATGAACTTGCTGATAATGCAGCAACCATTATCATGGCTCTAAGTTTCTGCTTAACTTTGTTCAAAATTTAATTCTCACTTCAAATGTTGGGGATTCATTTTTGAAATCGTAATTGGAGACAACCTTACTTACGTTTCCTTTCTCAATTGCTAACTCAATAGCTCTTTTAAATACATGGTTAGAGCATTCGTTGATAACAATTTCCTTTTTGTTTTTTGATAATCCGAGAGTGCAAAAATCTTCTATGTCGTAATTAAATGGCTTAATTGTTGCGCTAAGCTGTATCTCTCTTTGGATGTCTCTCTGTAGGAGAAGTCTATTGTTTTCAAGCTCTACATCATGAATTCTTAGATTTCGAGTAGCTTTATCCTCAAGGTCTGCCGTATTTTTCGACTGTGTTGTAGATTGATCTTCAACTTGAATAGATATAGGAATTGATTTCTCGCAATTTTCTATATTGCAACTACTATGGTTTTTGTAGCTATCAGAAATCTCGAAGGCGATGGTTGTTAGTCCAGAAATTACAACTATTGATGCCGTAATTAGAGGCAACATGTGCCGTCTCGTAGTTTTTTTCTTTCTACTTTCTAGGTTTAATTTCTGCTTCATGCTTAAGCCTTTATCGCTCAATTATGGTTCTGAACTCTGATTGCTTTTCTCCGCCAGAAATTGATTGTGATTTATCTATAATTGATTGTTCAGAATCCCCACGGTTAACTGCAACTAACACAGATATACCAATAATTGAGGCTATAATTAGAGCCAAGGGTAAATTACTGCTCTTCTTTTTTGCAGTGAAGACTAATGAGTCATATGAAGTGTCTTCATATTGCTCTCGATTAGGCGATTCCTCTTTCTTCACTTCTGAGTTTTTTACTGTCTTTCTGTCTACCTGACTTTCCTCTCTATCCGCATCTGTTTCGCCTAGTGAATTGAGTAGATTTTTTATCTTTCCGACAAAAGTTACCTTTTCAGTCTTCTTCTCTCTTTTTGGTAAGATTTCACTCTGCTCATCGTCACGGTTTGGCTGCAACGGCTCCAATTCAAAGTCATCTTCATCTTGATTGAGTTGGTTTAAGTCTAACTTCAAATCGTCGTCATGTTCTGTGTCTGCTTCTAGAGCAAGATCTGTACTTCTGAATATTAAAGCCAGTAACTCTTGTTCATATTCATTGAACATGTAGCCAGAGAATCTTTCAACGTATTGTTCAAAATTTGAGACAACATACGCATAAGCATCTTTAAACTCGCGCTCATTCTGATATCTTACCTTTACGTTTTCTGAGTTTCTTTCAATCAGGTCGTACAGTTTTCCTTGACGTATTAATTCCTTATTGTAGTTTTCATCACCACTGATGCTGAAAGCGCTAACACAAATATCGAGGGCGGCTAAGAAGTAGACAAAGTTATTGATTGACTCAAGTCTGTCTAAGCTGTAATCGCTGATTGGAGGATAAGCTGAACCGCTAGATGTAGCTCCAATTAAAACTTTTTTTGCTTCTGTCTTATTCGACTCTTTTGCTTTTAGTACCTCAAGGTACTCTTTTAGCATCATCTTGAATTTAACAGTAATGAAGCTTGAAATATCTTCTCCATAGTCGGCTTGTTCGATTCTTTTGAGTAAATGGCCTTCAAAGACATGAAGAAGAATTGGTGTTCTAATTAGGTCTCCAAATGAAGGCTGTAAGTCTTTTTCTGTTTGGTTGCCGTAAACTGCTGCATACCATGAGTCAACCAGCGCGAAGCTGATTTCTTGCTCAGAAGACTTGTCTGCAATCTCTTGAATTTTTTGCTCATCATATGTGTAGATCAGATATGATATTAGTACTTCGTACTTCCCTTTTCCTTCGAATGTATCTTTTTGTGCAATGACCTGAATCCATTCTTCTGCTGAAAAGTTTGCGATCACATTGTGGATGTTTTTGTCGATACTGCTACTTCTCAAAGACTGGTAGGCAATGTCAATTCTATTATTCATTTTATTTTCCTCTTGGTGCCTCTACCTATTAAGATGCACGAATGATAATTTTATTTTGGTCTTCTTTGAGTTGAACTAGTGCACCTTTGCCAAGATCTTCTTCTTTAATATCTTGGTTGGCTGTGTAGATACCATTTATAGAAACAAGTTCAGGATCAAAATTTTTACAAACTATTGTAGAGCTAGATGAACCTTTTGCGCCAGCATGTGCACGCCCTTCTAGTTTTCCGAACACTGTTATGCTGTAATCGGCTGCGACTTCAGCACCACGCTTTACATCTCCAATAATCACTAGATTCTTTCCTTCAGCATAGATAGACTGTCCGCCTCTAATTGATTCTTCAATGATTAAAGACTCTAGTGGCTTATTGCATAAAGGTTCTGATTTAAGAGGTTCTTCCTGTTTTGTTGAGACAGAAGTGACAACTTGTGGTTCTTTTTTAACCTTGCCAGACATGAGGCTAGATGTTTTTTCATCAATACGTTGACGAACGGGCTTTATGCCACAAGCTTGAGCTACAGTAGACTTAATGCCAATTGAACCCACAACATTATGCCCTAATTGTTGCATACACTCTTTGGCCTCCATGACAAACTCTTCAATATCCTCATCCCCGAAATCTAATTCTGTTAAATTCAAAACTATATTCAGGTTAGAGAATGTCTGCGAAAATCGTCTCTGTAGATCTCCAAGTTCTGCGGTTATTAAAGTCAGCTCTTTGTGAGGTATGGTGAGTTCTTGGCAGTAGAAGCTACTTGCCAAAAGGTGTTTTGATATGTTTAGTGATGATTCGCTCATGATTTTTTGATAAAAAGTAGACAATTAGTTTACTTATTTCAATAAGAGCGAAGATGTTTCTTGAGGTAAAAAAAAAGCTGCTAGGCAGCTTTTTTGGGTATATCAGGATATGTTAGTTCGATATGAACGATTCAGCATCAACTTCATTAAGGTCAGCATTCAAGACTTGCGACAGCAATCTGTGTCTTAGTCTGTATGAGTAGTTACCTTTATCATCTGACTCTTTGCGTAGGTTGGCATATGTTTTCTCGATGATGTCATCAACACTGTCTTCACCTAAAAGAGATTTTAGTGCATGATATAGTGCTGCTGGGAATCGGATTTGCGTGTTTGATTTTGAATCTTTACTACACATAACTCTAATGTAGTCTGTGTTTATCTCGTAACCTTCAATGAAGTCAGGATCAATAATTATGGTGTAGAGATACTCACGCATATAGCTAGCAAAAGGTACATCGGGATTCTCTTCTTTTTTCTTCCCAGCGGACACGTATAGCCACCTATCTGCTTTGGTGGAGTCTTTTTTTGAGTTAACAGGCATGTACTGAAAGTCAGAGAATAGCTTCTCTTCGTTCAGTTTGAGTATCTTATGTATGCCTATATCGACACTGAGTTTAGATGTCTTAGGTGTAGAGCTTCCTTGTGGGAAGTACCGATATGTTAGTGTATGAACAGAGTTTTGATTGTTTGCCATGTTGTGCGCTCCAGACCATGATCTCGAACAGCAAGCCTGTCGAGCTAAGGAGTATTTTTTTATATTAGAACCTGTAATAGATATTATCAGAGAAACTCAGATGTGATCAAAGTATATTCACTCAAACGGGGATATTTGTCATTACTCTGACATAGTTAGGTTATTTTTTTAGCTCAATATCACATTTCTGTGCAACTTTTGCTCTTAGCTGTAAGGGTTCTACTATCAGGTCAGATGAGGATATTGCCATAAGATAGTAATAAAGTGCTAACAAAAAAGAGCATGTTGCATACTCTTTTGTATACTATCGATTAAAGCATTGTTTACAATAATGCCTAAAAGTAGCTAGAGAACGACTTATCTTGATACACATTGTGTTTCTCGCTAATTTCTCTTACAAAAATTGACATCTCAACAGAAAACTTATCAAGACGCACTTTGGCTCCACTCATAAATACTTTCTTTTTACCTCTCGTGACTTCTCAGCGCCTTATCAGTCGATGCTTCTTATTTCGTTA